>JAFUTI010000023.1 GCA_017471465.1 Prevotella sp.
CTACTTGTCTCTGTTTATGGAAATCTTTCAAAGAACTCTTTCTTCATACGACTAACACCCGGTTTTGGGCGAAAGCGGATGCAAAGGTACAAACTTTTTCAGTACACTCCAAACTTTTTCCAAAATATTTTTCAAAATAACACTTTTTTTTCGCGTTTGTTTACAAAACGAAGGATACTACACCTTATATTATAGTATCCCTCGCCATGTAACACCAGAAAAATCCGGTTATCAGTCTCTCCTTGATCCAAAAATACGCAACAGATAGATAAAGAGATTGATGAAGTCCAGATAAAGCGACAAAGCACCGAGCAGGGCGACTTTCTGCGCTCCCTCCCCCGCATCTGGTGCCTGCATCAACATCACCTTTATCTTCTGGGTATCGTATGCCGTCAGACCTACAAAGACCAACACACCGAGGTAATTGAGAATCATTGCCAGGCCCTCACTCTTTGTGAAGATGTTGACGATGGTAGCAATGATAATGCCGATGAGAGCCATCATCAGGATTTTTCCCATAGACGACAGATCGGTCTTTGTGAAATAGCCGAAGACAGCCATCGCGGCAAAGGTTCCTGCTGTGATGAAGAACACGTTGGTAATGCTTGCGGTGGTATACAGAATGAAGATGAACGACAAAGTAGCGCCATTAACCACCGAATATAGCACAAACATCAGCGTGGCAGTCGTGAGCGACAGCTTATTGATAGCAGCGCTCAATGCAAAGACCAGCACCAACTCCCCAATAACAAGTCCCCAGAAAAGTATCTGGTTTGTAAAGAGAGCCGTCATCAGCGTCTCGCTTGATGCAACATAATAGGCAGCAAAGCCTGTTATGACCAGTGCCAGCGTCATCCAAAGATACACCTTTCGCATCAGCAAAGGAAAGGCAGTTGACATTTCCAGTTCACGTTCTCTTGTAGCAACGTTTGAAAATTCTTCGTAATCCATTTTTACAATCCTTTTTTATCATTAAACAATTATTGTGTTCAGAAGCGGAAGTCAAGCTCAACATCAACCAGATTATAGTTCAGATTGGCGGCTCGCTCGTTAACCCGGGCGTACTCAAGATTCAGCTGCAGGTTTTTGGTGAACACGTAGTCAGCGCCAACCTCGTAGAAAGTCTTGCTGCTGCCCCACTCCTTCTGGTCGCGGTAGAGATCATAGCGTGCCTTGACATGCAGTTTTTTCTGAATAACCGGTGCAATGCACAAGGCATAGACACCATCAGCCTTGTCGCCTTTCTTATGGGCGACGTCGAAGCCCTGGCTGTGGATGTACTCCGACCGGAATGTCCAGTCGTTCTTGGCATACTCCGCCGAGATAGCATAGCGATTCTTTGGCGTACTCACCACCGTGCCGTCGTCCTGCTTTGTGCCGCGGCTGCCCGTCCACCCGAACGCGCCGATGCGGAGTCCTGCGACAGGCATCACCCAAAGGCCGCCGATGAGGTCTTTACGGTTGTCGACATCCTTGACATTGATACCCTGTCCGTTGAAGACACCAACCTGATAGTGTATCCATGCATGTCCTGACGCATCGGGCAGCAGGTCGCCCTGCAGCTGGATACCGATGTCACGGCCGTTAGAGGCCTGTTCGCCTGTCCGGTCGCTGAAACCTGCCAGTTTTGAGACGTTCTGTGAGTACGACATGAATCCCTGGGTGATAGGATGCATGGGATTCTCGAAGGTGAAGGGGCGCTTGAACTGTCCTGCCTTAACCATCAAGAACTTATACTTCTGCCACTCACCGAAGAGGTCAACGAGTCTGATAGCCGATGCACCCTCACTAGTGTTACCGTTCACCTGCATCTGCGCCTTGGCGTAGAAGTCCTTATGCGGACGCGCCTCTGCCGAGAATCTCACAAGCCGCAGGTTAAAGGTGTTCTCGCTGTCGCCTTCCTTGTCGGTACCCTGATATTGCACCATACCATAGCCGCTGAGTTTGATACTCTTCACCCACTCTGGCACTTCCGCCGCCGACTTTTCTGTCGTATTATTAACATTCTGTTCTTCTGCTTGAGCAGTCGTAACGAAGGCCATCGCAAAGAGGCCAAGCGTCAAAAGATTCTTCATTTTCATTTCCTTTTTTATTTTTTCGCCGCAAAAATAATAAAAAAGAAAGAACTTCCAACACATTTTGCTTTTTTTTGCTAAAAATAAAGCCATTGTTCGGCAGATTTTTCGTATATTTGGCCACAATTTCAGAAAGAGAGGTTGAAACTAAACACTAAAACACATCATACGCGATGAAAGTAGGACTATTTATTCCCTGTTACGTGGACGCCGTCTATCCTGAGGTGGGTGTGGCAACCTACAAGTTGCTGAAACACCTTGGGTTGGACGTGACGTACCCTGAGGGGCAGACCTGCTGCGGTCAGCCAATGGCCAATGCAGGTTTTGAGAAGCAGGCCATTCCTCTGGCCGAGAAGTTTGATGAGCGTTTCAAGTCGTTTGACTACGTGGTGGCGCCCAGCGTCAGCTGTACGGCGTTTGTGCGTATGAACTATCCGCGGCTTTTGAACGGCAAGCACGGCGGAGGTGCGCACGTATGCGAGACGGCCGCAAAGGCGATGGACGTCGTGGAGTTTCTTCACGATGTTGTGAAGGTCGAGCAGCGTCTGGGCACGTTTCCCCACAAGGTGTCGCTTCACAACTCTTGTCACGGTGTCCGTGAACTAGGGTTATCGTCGCCAAGCGAGCAGCACGTTGAGAAGTTCAACAAGATCAAGGATTTGCTGCTGTTGGTCGATGGCATCGACGTTGTAGAGCCCGACCGTCCTGACGAGTGCTGCGGCTTCGGCGGCATGTTCTCTGTCGAGGAGACAGCCGTCTCTGCTCAGATGGGTCGCGACAAGGTTGAGCGCCACATCCAGACGGGCGCTGAATACGTGACAGGTCCTGACTGTTCGTGCCTGATGCACATGGCGGGTGTAGCCAAGAAGCAGGGTCTGCAGATAGAATTCAAGCACGTGGTGGAAATTCTGGCCGCTGGCCTGTAACAACCCGAATGATGAAATGTCGTAATAACGTTATAACGTAATAACGAATAATATGAGCACAGCACACAGCAAAGCAGCAAAAGCGTTCTTGAAGAACCAGAAATATGCCAAGTGGCACGACGCCACGTTCTGGGCCGTGCGCTCCAAGCGCGACAATATGGCTCAGGGGCTTGACGAGTGGGAGCAGTTGCGCGAGAAAGCGTCGCAAATCAAGCGTCATACGATTACCCATCTGGATGAGTATCTCGACCTGTTCAGTAGCAATGCCGAGAAAAACGGCGTGGAGGTGCACTGGGCGAAAGACGCCGCGGAGTTCAACGAGATTGTCTACGGCATCCTGAAGAAGCACGACGTGAAGAAGATGGTGAAGTCGAAGTCGATGCTCACCGAGGAGTGTGAGATGAATCCCTACCTGGAGTCGAAAGGCATTGAGGTGGTAGAGACCGACCTTGGCGAGCGCATCATCCAGCTCAAAGGTCAGAAGCCGAGCCACATCGTGATGCCAGCCATCCACCTGAACCACGACGACGTGGGCGAACTGTTTGAGGAGAAAGGCATCTCCAACGAGAAGGGCAACCACGATCCCACGTACCTTACTTACTGTGCCCGACTGAGCCTGCGCAACGAGTTCCTGACGGCCGACGCCGGCATGACAGGCGCCAACTTCGGTATTGCCGAGACAGGCGACATCGTGGTTTGCACCAACGAGGGCAATGCCGACATGTCGACGTCATGTCCCAAGCTGCACATCGCCGCCATCGGGCTGGAGAAGATTATCCCTAACTACGAGTGCCTAGCTGTCTTCCAGCGTATGCTCTGCCGCGCTGGCACGGGGCAGCCTACGACAACCTATACCTCGCACTTTCGCAAGGCTCGTCCGACAGCCCACCACATGCACATCATCCTGGTCGACAACGGCCGTTCCGAATGGATTGCCACCCCAGAGCATTGGGAGTCGCTGAAATGCATCCGCTGCGGTTCATGCATGAACACGTGCCCCGTCTACCGGCGCTCTGGCGGCTACTCCTACAGCTACTTCATCCCCGGTCCCATCGGTATCAACCTGGGCATGCTGCGCGACACGCAGGCCCACTCGGGCAATGTCTCTGCCTGCACGCTCTGCCTGTCGTGTCAGACCGTCTGTCCTGTGAAGATTGACCTCGGCGACCAAGTCTACAAGTGGCGTCAGCAACTCGACGAGTTGGGGACGGCCAATCCTGAGAAGAAACTGATGTGCGCCGGTATGAGCGCGCTCTTCGGCAGCCCTGCGCTTTACAAGATGGCAACGGCCGTCTCGCCACTTGCCAATATCGTCCCGCCGTTCCTGATGAACATGAAACTTAATCCGTGGGCCGACGGTCACGTGATGATGAAGTTTCCCAAGAAACCGTTCCACTCAATCATAAAAGACTTAGAGAAATGAGTAGCAAAGAAGAGATACTGAAGCGATACCGTGCAAATGTCAGACAGCAGTTTGACATGCCCGACCTAAGCGACATCCGCGGTGTGACCTACCCCGAACCGCTGGTGCAATTTATCAAGATGAGCGAGGCGGTGGGCGGACAGGTCATCGAGGTCGACCGAGGCCGCGACATCAACACCCTGATTCGCGAGCTGTTCCCCGATGCCAAGGAGATAGCCTCCAACCTGCCCGAGATTACCATCGCCACACGCAATCCCGACACCGTGGGACGAGCGCGCGACCTCAACGGCACCGATGTCGGCATCATCCGCGGCAGTTTTGGTGTGGCCGAGAACGGCTGCGTGTGGATACCACAGCAGATGAAGGAGAAGGCCGTTTGCTTCATCTCAGAGCACTTGGTCATCTTGCTGCCGAAGTCGCAGATTGTCAACAACATGCACGAGGCCTATCACCGTCTCAGCACGCGCGACCCCAAGTCGGCCCCCGAGCTGTTCGACAACTACGGCTACGGCACCTTCATCAGCGGACCCTCGAAGACAGCCGACATAGCCCAGGTGCTGGTCATGGGTGCCCAAGCCGCCCGCTCAGCCACTATCCTGCTGATTGACGAGTAATCTGACACTATCAACGCCGCCGGGAGCTGTCTAACGGAAAGCGTTGAGCAGGTCGATAATCCGGGCCACGTCGTCGTCGGAGAGCGCCTGGTGGCAGGGAATAGAGAGTTCCTGTGCACTGATTTGCTCGGTCACCGGCAGTTTTAGCGTGTCCCACTCGCGATAACAGCGCTGACGGTGGGGCGGCAACGGGTAGTGAATCTGTGTCTCGACGCCCCCCGCGGCAAGAAACCGTTGCAGTTCGTCGCGACGAACACAGAGGACTGGGAATATGTGGTAAACATTAGACGCGGCGGCGGCATGCTGACAGTACTGCTGCGGGATGCTGATGAACGGGTTTTTCACCTTATTAATATATAAAGCGGCAATGTCGCGTCGACACTGGTTGTCGGCATCGAGACGCGGCAGTTTTGCCAGCAGGATGGCGGCTTGCAGCTCATCGATGCGCGAGTTAAGGCCCTGCAAGTCATGGACATATTTCTCATGGCTGCCGTAGTTACCCAGTGCGCGGACGACGTCGGCCAGTTCGTCATCATCGGTAGTGACGGCCCCTGCATCGCCAAAGGCGCCAAGGTTCTTCCCTGGGTAGAAGGAATGTGCTGCGGCATGACCTAGGGAACCGGTTCTTCTGTATTGCGATTCAGAATCGCCAAACGAGTGCGTTGAAACCGCATCACACAGGCATCCGTGGGCCTGGGCATTGTCCTCGATGAGCTTCAAGTTGTGGCGGCGGCAGATGTCGCCAACCCTATCTGTGTAGGCACAGCGGCCATAGAGGTGGACAATCATAATGGCCCGTGTGCGCGGTGTGATGGCCTGCTCGACGAGCGTGTCGTCAATCTGCATGGTCGTCAACAATGGCTCCACGAGTACGGGACGGAGGCGACAGTCGGTGATGGCAAGGATGGAGGCGATATAGGTATTGGCAGGCACGATGACCTCGTCGCCTTCCTGCATGACGCCCAGCTCAATATAGGCACGGAGGATGAGCCGTAACGCGTCGAGACCGTTGCCGCAGCCAACGGCATGTCGGGTGCCGATATAGTCCGCATAGGCCTCCTCGAAGCGGCGCGTCCAGTCACCCTTCAGATACCATCCGCTCCTGAGCACCTCGTCGGCAGCATGCTCATAGGGCGCGTTTATCGCCTTTAAGTCCAGATACTTAATCATCACACCTCACAGAAACAAATCATAAACTTCAAACGCCAAACCTAAGACTTCAAAGGTCCCATTCATAGATGTCGTAACACAAGCCTCGTGCGCCAAAGCCCTCCTTCTGGAAGACGAGCGTCTCGTTGAGCCCGCTACCGTCGGCGTTCTCCGTTGAGCGTCCGAAGTCGAAATAGGGGTAGTCCTTGTAGTCGTGGTGCATGATGCGGTCGTAGATGAGGTCGATGGCGCCCAACTGCTTACCTTCGGGCGTGGCCGAACTGTACTGTGCATGCACCACGCGGCCACAGACGTAGAGCACCACGCCGGCCAGCACCTCGCCATCGCGGACGGCCTGATAGAGCACGATGTTCTCAGGAAACCGCTGATGCAGCAGTTCAATCTCGGCGAGGGAATGAACAGGACGGACACCATATTTAGTGCTTAGGTTGTCAGCCAGCACGCGCCAGAAGTCTCCATAGCTATCGCTGATTTCCACCTGCAAGCCTGCCCGTTGGGCACGGGCAATGCCACGACGACGTACACGTTCCCAGCGCAAATTGGCTCCCAGGAAGATGTTGGTAGAATAGTCGCGAGCCACGATACGCGCCTTACACTCGTGGTAGAGGGCATAGAGGTCTTCTTCGGCTGACAGGCGATGGTAGATCCAAGGAATGGCTTTGTAACAGACGTGACGGAAGCCCTCGGCTCGTAGCAGGTCGTTCATCTCACGAAACAAAGTCATTGTCTTCGCTATCGTCAGTTGATCGCTCATCAACAATCCGCCGTAGGTAAGTCCGCGATGCGAATAGAGGGTATCGCCATCGGCATGTGCCGGCAGGACGGCAAGCAAGCGACCGTTACAGTAGAATAGCAGCGAGTGGTCACGGAAGCGATCCTGATGATAGTCCATGTAGCGCCGGTCGAAGAGGAACGTGCCGTTCTTCGATGCTGTCACGAACCGGTTCCATTCGTCAGCCTTTGCAACGGTATACCTAACTATTTCGAACATCCTACATATTTTAAGAACTCGTCGTAGTCGTAGATATAGTCGTCCTCGTCGTAATGCTCCGATGCCAGCACCAGACAGACGGCGCCGCTGGAGAAGTCATCGAGCGTGCGCCACGTGTTGACATCGATGAGCAGTCCCTGCCACGGATGGTTCAGCAGTACCGTCCGTCGCTCGTAGCCGTCGTCGAGGGTCACGGTGAACGAGCCGCTCAGTGCCACGACAAACTGCTGGAGCCGCTTGTGGGCGTGGCCGCCACGCGACTCGCCGCCCGGCACGTCGTAGACCCAGTAGGCGCGTTTGATGTCGAAGGGCATAGTCTGTTGCGCCTCGGCCACCGTCAGGTTGCCACGCGGATCGGTAATCTTGGGCAGGTCGAGAATTGTAACGTCCATCACCTCAGTTTTTCGTAGGGATCGGTGCCAAGCACGGTCTTAGCCAGTCGCTTAGCCTTGTCGCGCAGGGCGTTCACATCGTCGTCCACCTCACCATAGCACAGGACAACCCCCATGCGGCGTCCCTTGTGAGCCTCGGGCTTGCCGAAGATGCGGATGCGTGTGCGGTCTTCCTTCAGAGCCTCTGCGAGGTTGTAGGGCAGGAGCGAACGGTCGACGGGCGTCTTAGCCTCTGTGGGCGAGAGGATGACGGCCGATGCGCCGGCGTGCTCCAGGTGAATGCCGGCAATGGGCAGTCCGAGGACGGCACGCAGATGCAGCTCAAACTCGCTGAGGTTCGTGGTATGCCCCAGTGTCACCATACCTGTATCGTGCGGACGGGGAGAGAGCTCAGAGAAGATGACCTCGCCCTGCTTCGTCAGGAAGAACTCGACGCCCCAGATGCCGGCACCCGTCAATGCACGCGTCACCTTGTCGGCCATCGTCTGCGCCTTTTTCAGGGCCTCATCAGAAATCTTATAGGGCTGCCACGACTCACGATAGTCGCCACTCTTCTGCACGTGTCCGATTGGCGGACAGAAGAGCGTGGGCCACCCGTGCTGCTGGGTGACGGTCAGGAGCGTGAACTCAGAATCGAAATCGATGAACTCCTCAATGATGACTTCCTTCACATCGCCCCGCGAACCTTCCATAGCCTCGTCGAAAGCCTGCTGAAGCTCGCCCTCGTTATGGACATAGCTCTGGCCGTGACCCGACGACGACATCAAGGGTTTTACGACGCAGGGGAAGCCGATTTCCTCAGCAGCAGCCTTGAACTCCTCATAGGTTTTGGCATAGAAATACTTCGCCGTGCGGAGGCCGAGTTCCTTGGCAGCGAGGTCACGGATGGCACGGCGGTTCATCGTGTAGTTGACGGCCCGTGCCGATGGCACCACCTGAATACCCTGTTCCTCGAACTTAAAGAGGCGCTCGGTGCGGATAGCCTCGATTTCCGGCACGATGATGTCGGGTTTATGTTTGTTGACAACAGCCTCCAATGCGTCGCCGTCGAGCATGGAAAACACCTCACGCTCGTCGGCCACCTGCATGGCGGGCGCATTATCGTAGCGGTCGCAGGCAATGACGTACTGACCTGCACGCATAGCGGCAATCACAAACTCCTTGCCCAGTTCGCCGCTTCCCAATAACAATATCTTTTTCATCTGTCCTTATACATGTTATCGTAATAATTCTGATAGTCGCCCGAAGTCACATTGTCGAGCCACTCCTGGTTGTCGAGATACCAGCGCACGGTTTTTTCTATTCCTTCCTCGAACTGGAGGCTTGGTTCCCAGCCGAGTTCCTTCTGGAGCTTGGACGAGTCGATGGCATAGCGCAGGTCGTGGCCCGCACGGTCGGTAACGAAGGTGATGAGATCCATGTCCTCACCTTCCTTGCGACCCAGCAGGCGGTCGACCGTCTTGATGACTACACGGATGATGTCAATGTTCTTCCACTCGTTGAAGCCGCCGATGTTATAGGTCTCGGCAATCTTACCCTCATGGAAGATGAGGTCGATGGCACGGGCGTGGTCCTCTACGAAGAGCCAGTCGCGCACGTTCTCACCCTTGCCGTAGACAGGCAGCGGCTTGCGGTGACGTATGTTATTAATAAAAAGAGGTATCAGCTTCTCGGGGAACTGATAGGGACCGTAGTTGTTGGAGCAGTTGGTCACGACGACGGGCATGCCGTAGGTATCGTGGAAGGCACGGACGAAGTGATCGCTCGAAGCCTTCGCTGCCGAGTATGGCGAGTGCGGATTGTACTTCGTTGTCTCCAGAAAGAACTTATCGCCGTAGGCCAGATGGTGCTCTGCACTCGATGCGGTAGTCGTGAACGGCGGTTCAATGCCTTCAGGATGAGTTAGTTCGAGCGCACCATAGACCTCGTCAGTCGAGATGTGGTAGAAGCGTTTGCCCTCATACTTCTCTGGCAGGCTTTCCCAGTAGATCTTAGCGGCCTGCAGCAACGACAGCGTGCCCATCACGTTGGTCTGCGCAAACGTAAAGGGGTCTTTGATGCTGCGGTCGACGTGGCTCTCAGCGGCCAGGTGGATGATGCCGTCGACATGGCGGTCCTGCATCAGCTTGAGGAAGGCATCGAAGTCGCAGATGTCCATCTTGACGAACTCGTAGTTGGGACGGTTCTCGATGTCCTTCAGGTTAGCCAAGTTGCCGGCATACGTCAGTTTGTCGAGGTTGATGATGTGGTACTCTGGGTACTTGTTCACAAACAGGCGCACCACGTGGCTTCCTATGAAGCCCGCGCCGCCGGTGATGACGATGGTTCTTTTCATTTCTTATCTCCTAATGTTATTACTTCCAAATCCTTGAATTCCCGCCCATCAATAGTCAGACGGACGAGTGTGCGCTCCTTGTGCCAGCCCTGCAAGCCGGCAGCACCGGGGTTGATGTGGAGCATGCGAAGCGTCTTGTCGTACTTCACCTTTAATATGTGCGAGTGTCCAGCTATGAAAAGCTGGGGCGGATTGGCAAAGAGCGTTGAGCGCACGGAGTAGTCGTAGTTGCCAGGATAGCCACCGATGTGCTTGATGAGCACGTCGACATCCTCGCACTTGAAGCGGTTCAGCTCGCGATACATCAGCCGCAGGTCACCACCGTCGCAGTTGCCGCAGACGGCCCGCAACGGGCGGAAATCCGCCAGCCGCTCTGCCACCTCGACGCTGCCTATGTCGCCGGCGTGCCATATCTCGTCGCAGGGCTCGAAATAGTGCAGATATTTCTCATCCCAATACGAGTGTGTGTCGCTCAGTATGCCAATCCTCTTCATAGTTTGAATCGCTTGCGGATGAATTGTGCGATAAACTTCTCCGTTTCCACCAGTCCCAGAATCGAGGAGTCGATGCAGAGGTCGTAGCTCGTAGCGTGTCCCCACTTCTTGCCTGTGTAGTAGTTGTAATAGTCGGCACGCCGCGCCTCTCGCTGCTCGATGAAGCGCCGCGCCTCCTGACGTGTGGCCATATTCTCCTTCGTCATCACCTGCTCCACCCGGAAATCCATGACGGCAGTGATGAAGACGTTGACGACATTGGGATAATCGCGCAGCACGTAGTCGGCACAGCGGCCGACAAAGACGCAGCTGCTCTCGTCGGCGGCCTTGCGGATGGCGTCGCTCTGGAACTTGAACACCGAGTCCTGGGTAAAGCCCTGACGGGCATAGTTCTCGCCGGCCAGTGCGTTGGGCAGGTGCAGGAATGAGTGGAGAAAACTCTTCCGCTCATCGTTCTGCTCGAAGATGTGCTCCGACAGGCCACTCTCTTTGGCTGCCAGGTTCAGCAGTTCGCGGTCGTAGTACTTGGCACCGAAGTCGAGTGCCAGCATGCGGCCGATATCGTGTCCGCCGCTTCCCAGCTGGCGTCCTACGTTGATGATGATATGCTTACTTTCCATAAGACTTTAGTTTTCTCATATACCAGAAGAGCAGCGGCCACGTCATGACAAACGACATGAAGTCGCTCGCAGGCATGGAGTACCACACGCCGTCCAACTGCCACCACAGCGGCAGCAGATAGGCCAGCGGCAGGAGCATGAACAGCTGCCGCGAGAGCGAGAGGAAGATAGAGATCTTCACCTTGCCGATGCATTGGAAGAAGTTGGTGATGACAGCTTGCGACGCGATGATGGGGAACACCAGCATATCGAGCCGTATGCCGCGTGCCGACATCTCGAGCAGCGTAGGGTCGGTCGTGAAGATACGTGCTATCTGGTGAGGTATCAGCATAGCCAGCGCCCAGCCTACGAGGAGGATGGCCGTGCCCACGACGATGGCCAGCCACAGGCAGCGCATCATGCGGTCGAACTTCTCGGCGCCGAAGTTATAGCCCACGATGGGCTGCATGCCCTGCGTGACGCCCATGACAAACATGAAGAACACCATCGCCATCGAGTTGGCTATCGAATAGGCGCCCACGGCCATATCGCCGCCGTAGCTCACAAACTGGTTGTTCATGAAGATGACGATGACGCACGATGTCGTCTGCATCAGGAAGGGCGAGACGCCTATCGCCATTATATTGCGCACGAGGTCGGCCTTCAGGCGGTAGATGCCGCGCTTCAGGTGCAGCAGCTCGCGCTTGTCGGAGAATATCCACATCTGCCAGCAGAGTGCCAGCGTCTGCGAGGTGACAGTAGCTAGGGCCGCCCCGCGGATGCCCCATCGGAGCCACCAGACGAAAGCCACCACCAGCACAATGTTCATGCCTACGGTAAAGAGCGTGGCATACATCGCGTGATTGGGCTTGCCAACGGCCCTCAACACGGCGTTCATGCCAAAGTACATGTGCGTCACCATATTTCCAGCCAGGATGACCTGCATAAACTGACGGGCATAGGGCAGCGTCACGTCGCTGGCACCGAAGAAGCGCAGGATGGGGTCGAGCAGCACGAGACTGACCGCCATAAAGAGGAATCCGACAACGAGGTTCAGCGTCACCGTATTGCCCAGCAGGTGCTGCGCCGTCTTGTAGTCGCGCTGTCCCAGCTTCACGCTGATACACGTCGACGCGCCCACGCCGACGGCGGCGCCAAAGGCGGAACTCAGGTTCATGAAGGGGAACGTGATGCCCAGGCCGGCGATGGCCTCCGGCCCCACCACCTGACCAATCATCGCACGGTCAATAATGTTGTAAAGACTCGAAGCCGTCATTGCCACCATCGCCGGCAGGGCATATTGCCACAGCAGACGTCCTACGGGCTTCTGACCTAACTCGAGTGTCGCTTTCATATTATCCATTCAACGTGCAAAATTACATTTTTTTTCCCATACAACAAAATTTTCCATTATTATTTCGTACCTTTGCACCGATGAACCGCTGTTTTGTTCTACTGCTAACCCTACTGACGACCCTCTACGCCAACGCTGCCACCAAGATAAAAAAAACTGGCGGCCAGCAGTTTATGTACCGACTGACACTTGCCGACAAGAGTTTGTCACCCTATCGGCTCGACCACCCCACACGGTGGCTCTCAGCCAAGTCTATCGAACGGCGCAGACGCCAGGGGCTTCAGCTCGACTCCACCGACCTGCCCGTCTCGCCCGCCTATCTTAAAGCCATCAGGAGTAGGCGTGGCGTCGACATCGTAGGGACAAGCCGCTGGAACAACACCGTCGTCGTCCACACCAGCGACTCCACCTGTAGAGTGCAGCTCGCCGCCCTACCCTTCGTCAGTCAGGTGGAACTCGTATGGTTGTCGCCCGACTCCATCGACAAGCATCAGCCGAAGTGGACGTATCACCACGACTATAACACCTGGGACTCCATACGAGGCGAATATTATGGCAACGGAAAGGAACAGATAGAGAGCCTCGGCGGACAGCGCCTGCATAACGTAGGGATGCGCGGCAAGGGCATGACCATTGCCGTCTTCGACGGCGGATTTCGCAACGTAAACCGCCTGCCAGCCTTCAGCCGTACGCACATCGCCGGCTATCGCGACCTGATATGGTGTCACCCAAAGACGGCGGCGAAAGCGGCGGGCGACGAACATATCTATCAGGAGGGCGACCACGGCACACGCGTCCTGTCGGCAATGGCTGCCAACGTGCCCGAGGTGTTAGTAGGCACGGCACCAGAAGCCAACTACTGGCTCCTGCGTTGCGAAGACCAGCTGTCGGAACAGCCTGTCGAGGAAGACTACTGGGCGATGGCAGCCGAGTTGGCCGACTCCGCAGGTGTCGACATCATCAACAGCAGTCTAGGCTACAACGACTACGACGCGCCGCATCAGAGCATACGCCTCAGCCAGCTTGACGGACGGTCGACACTCATCTCCCGCACGGCGTCGCTGCTGGCCGGCAAAGGCATCATCCTGGTGAACTCAGCAGGAAACACCGGCATGGGGCCGTGGAAGAAGATCTGCGTGCCCGCCGATGCCGACGACATACTGACGGTGGGTGCCGTCACGCCGCAAGGCATCAACGCGCCATTCTCCGCCGTCGGACCCTCACAGGACGGACGCACAAAGCCCGACGTCGTCGCCATCGGCTCGCCGGCAGCGCTAATTTCAGGACGCGGCACCGTTGTCCGCGACATGGGCACCTCGTTCTCCACGCCTGTCGTTTGCGGACTGGTCGCCTGTCTGTGGCAGTCGATGCCCGGCAAGAGTGCCTTCGAGATGATTAACCTGATACGCTCGACAGCCGACAACTGCCAGACGCCCAACAACATCTACGGTTACGGCATGCCAAACTTCTGGCGAGCCTTTATGATAGGAACCTTGAAATGAACGACAACCGATACACACTTCTCGAACTCAACGGGCTCGTCCGCGAACTCATAGAGACAGGCCTGCCCAGTGAGTATTGGGTAGAGGCCGAACTGTCGGAGTGTCGCGAGAGTCGCGGACATTGTTACATGGAGCTTATCCAGCGCGACGAACGCAGCGCCACACCCGCCGCAAAAGCCTCCGCCAAGTGCTGGGCCTCGAAATGGGCGATGGTACGACCTTACTTCGAACGCACGACAGGCCAGCAGCTGCGCAGCGGCTTGAAAGTGCTGATGAAGGTCTACCCGCAGTTTCACGAGGCTTACGGCTTCTCATGGATTGTCACCGACATCGACCCCAACTACACCCTCGGCGACCAAGCGCGCCGCCGCCAGGAGATTATCCGCCAGTTGAAGGAGGAGGGAGTCTTCGACCTGCAGAAGGAGCTGCACCTCCCGCTTTTCTGTCTGAACATCGCCGTCATCAGTAGCCAGACGGCTGCCGGCTACGGCGACTTCGCCGCACAGCTGGCCGACTCTCCCTTCCCCTTCCGCTCACAGCTCTTCCCCGCCATCATGCAGGGCGAAGGCGTCGAGCAGAGCATCATCAGCGCCCTCAACCGCATCTATTCACACAAAGGGTCAGACCCTTTGTGTGAATTCGACTGTGTCGTCATCATCCGCGGCGGCGGTGCCACCAGCGACATGGCGGGGTTCGACACCCTGCTGCTGGCAGAAAATGTCGCCAACTTCCCGTTACCTATTATTACAGGCATCGGTCACGACCGCGACGAGTGCATCCTCGACATGGTGAGTCACCAGCGGGTAAAGACGCCGACGGCGGCAGCCGCCCTGCTTATCTCGCGTCTGGAGGCTGTTGTCGACACACTGAACGATGCGCAAAACCGTATCATCAACTACTGCGGCAGCAAGCTCTCGACGCTGAACACCCAGCTCTCGACGCTACAAGCCTCCATTCCCAGAATTCTCACCGTCGTCCTGACGCGCCAACGGGCCAGGATCGAGGCTTTCGAAGAGCGTATCCCCCTGCTTACCCAGCGACGGCTGACACAGGAGCGTCATCAGTTGGAAATCATCGAGGAGAAAGCGCGCATGCTCGACCCCGCCCTACTGCTTAGGCGTGGCTACAGCATCACCTTCCACAACGGCAAGGCCGTAAAGACCGCCCAGGCCCTGAAGGCGGGTGACGAAATCGAGACAAGACTATCTGTAGGAACCATCAAATCAATTATAAAATGAAACAGGAAGAGAAATACGAGGCAGCATTTACCGAACTGCAGGCCATCGTCCGCCGTATGGAGAACGACGAGCTAGATATCGACCAGATGTCGGAACAGCTGAAGCGTGCCCAGGAACTCATCAAGCTCTGCAAGGCGAAGCTGACCAAGACCGACGAGGAAATCAAGAAAATCCTTGCGGAGAAATAAATAAAGCCGCATTTTTGTTTCTATTTGAAATAAAATGTGTACTTTTGCAGTCAAATTGATAAGTTCAAGAGAAAGAATATATGAAAAACTTAGATTGGGGTAGCCTGTCATTTGGCTACATGAAGACCGACTACAATGTCCGCTGCTACTATCGCGACGGCAAATGGGGCAAGATAGAAGTCTGCTCCGATGAGTATCTGAAACTGCACATGGCAGCCACCTGCCTTCACTACGGCCAGGAGGCTTTCGAGGGTCTGAAGGCCTACCGTTGCCCCGACGGCAAGGTGCGCGTATTCCGTGTCGACGAGAATGCAGCCCGTCTGCAGTCGACCTGCCGCGGCATCATGATGCCAGAGGTCAGCACGGAGCTGTTCACGGAGATGGTGAAGAAGGTGGTGCGCCTGAACCAGGAGTGGATCCCCACCTACGAGAGTGGTGCCACGCTCTACATCCGTCCGCTGCTCATCGGCACCAGTGCCCAGGTAGGCGTTCATCCTGCCAGCGAGTACTGCTTCCTCATCTTCGTCACGCCCGTAGGTCCGTACTTCAAGGGAGGCTTCGCTGCCAATCCCTACGTCATCATCCGCGACTACGACCGCAGCGCACCGCTCGGCACGGGTAAGTACAAGGTGGGTGGCAACTATGCCGCTTCGCTCTTCGCCAACAACATGGCTCACGAGAAGGGCTACGCCTGCGAGTTCTACCTCGATGCCAAGGAGAAGAAATACATGGACGAGTGCGGTGCCGCCAATTTCTTCGGCATCAAGGACAATACCTACGTCACACCGAAATCAACCTCCATCCTTCCATCCATCACCAACAAGTCGCTGATGCAGGTAGCCGAAGACTTAGGGCTGAAGGTGGAGCGCCGCCCCATCCCTGAGGAGGAACTGGAGACCTTCGAGGAGGCTGGCGCCTGCGGCACGGCAGCCGTCATCTCACCAATTTCTTATATCGACGACCTCGACACCGGCAAGCGCTACTCCTTCGGCGAGAAGCCCGGTCCCATCTCCAAGAAGCTCTTCGACACGCTGCGCGGCATCCAATACGGTGAGATCGAGGACAAACACGGCTGGACAACCGTTGTCATCGACTAGTACTACTAGTACTTTTAGAAAATGGGAAAAGGCAAACTAGCCAAATTCGCCGATATGGCGACCTATAAGAACGTGTTCCAATACCCCTTTTCGGTAATGGAACATGTTCCTTTTGAGATGAAGGGTCACTGGCGCCAGCAATACTTCAAGAACGACAACCCCATCGTCCTGGAACTGGGCTGCGGCAAGGGTGAATATGCCGTGGAGCTAGCGCGCAACTACCCCGACAAGAATTTCATCGGCGTCGACATCAAGGGTGCAAGGATGTGGACGGGAGCCACACAGGCCCTGAACGAGGGGCTTGACAACGTGGCATTCCTCCGCACGAACATCGAGATTATCGACCGCTTCTTTGCCGCCGATGAGGTGCAGGAGATCTGGCTGACATTCAGCGACCCGCAGATGAAGAACCCTCGGAAACGGCTGACGTCGACATACTTCATGGAGCGCTACCGCCACTTTCTCACCGACGGCGGCTGCATCCACCTGAAGACCGACTCCAACTTCCTCTTCACCTACACGACCTATATGGTGGAGAAGAACCGTCTGCCCGTCGACTTCCGCACCGACGACCTGTACGGCGACCCGCTGTCGACACAGAACGTCGAGCCGGCCACGCTGTCGGTACAGACCTACTATGAACAGATGTGGTTACAAAGGGGGCTGAACATCCGCTATATGCGGTGGCATCTGCCCCACGCCACCATGCTGGAAGAGCCCGACGTAGAGATCGAGCTCGACGAATACCGCTCGTACCACCGTACGAAACGCAGTTCGCTCGACAAAGCCAAATAAAACGAAACCAAAAAACAAGCGATACAATGAAAAAGCATCTCTTTGCCATCCTGGCGATACTCATTCCCGTAGCCATGATGGCGCAACAACAGAACGTCCATGTAGACAGCGTCGGACACCTGTCACGATACCTGCCCGACAGCACACGCTTCAAGGTGACCGACCTGAAGGTGACGGGACCGCTGAACGGTGCCGACCTGAAACTGCTGACGCAGA
Source organism: Prevotella sp. (assembly GCA_017471465.1). Lineage (GTDB taxonomy): Bacteria > Bacteroidota > Bacteroidia > Bacteroidales > Bacteroidaceae > Prevotella. The sequence continues at coordinate 17,410 of JAFUTI010000023.1, forward strand.
TCGTCACCCGCACGAAGGTAAACCCCAAGGTGGATGGCGAACAGCTGGTGACGAGCATCGACCTGAGCGAGGCTGTCGTCACCGCCGGCAAGGAGGGCATGAAAACCGAGGCCAACGCCCTGCCGGCCTCGCTCTTTGCCGGTGCCAAGAGCTTGGCAAAGGTAGTGTTGCCCCAGGGCACCGTCAGCATCGGCCGCAGCTGCTTTGCCGGCTGTGAGAACCTGAGTGACATCACCATCCCTGAGACGGTGACGGCTATCGGCGCCAACGCCTTCGAGGGCTGCAAGGCACTGGTCAGCATTGTCATCCCCGAGAAAGTCGGCGAGCTGGGTGCCAGCGCCTTCGCCAGCTGTTTCAGCCTGACGAAGGTGACGGTCGCCGGTTCTGTCAAGGCCATCAACAGCGGCACGTTCATGGGCTGCGAGTCATTGTCGGCAATCTCGCTGCCCGAGAGTGTGAAGAGCATTGGCAACAACGCTTTCCGCGAGTGTAAGATGCTGGAAGACCTCAGCCTGCCCGACGACCTCGACGAGATAGGGAACTCGGCCTTTGAGAAGTGTCGCAACCTTAGGAACCTCAGCCTCGACAAGGTCAAGAGAATAGGCTCTAACGCTTTCCAGGAGTGTTCCAGTCTTGAGACGATGGACGTCGAGAACGTCAGCAAGATTGGCAATGCTGCCTTCATGAAGTGTATGGGTCTGAAGTCGGTCAGCATCGGGGGCAACCTGACGGAGCTGAATGTCGACTGCTTCAACGAGTGCAGCAGCCTAGCCAGCATCAGCCTGCCCGGCAGCATCAAGAAGATTGAGAGCCGCGTGTTTCTTAACTGTAAGAGTCTTACCGGCATAGACCTGCCGTTGGGACTGACAAGGATGAGCGACCGCGTCTTCGAGAACTGCTCGTCGCTGAAGTTCATCGTCATTCCCAATACGACGAAGACGATGGGTAACAGCCTGTTTGAGGAGTGTACCACGCTCGACAGCGTACGCATCGAAGGCTATGTCGAGCAGATAGGCAGCGACTTCTTCCGCCACTGCCACAGTCTGCGCACCGTCAGCCTGCCCGTATCGGTGAAGAAGATTGGTTCTCGTGCTTTCGAGGAGTGTACCGCCCTGTCGCACATCGACCTGCCCGTGACGCTGCTGGATATCGACAATGGCGCCTTTGCCAAGTGCGTCACGCTGCAGAGCATCGTCATACCACCGGCCGTCAAGGAGATAGGCAGCGACGCTTTCCGCGAGTGCAGCACGCTGGCTACAGTGCTGCTGCCCGTGGCACTGAAGAGTCTCGGTGGCAGTGCCTTTGCCAAGTGCGTCTCCTTGCGCGAGGTGACCGTCGGCGCTCCCGTTCCTCCGAAGATGTCGCGCAGCACGTTCAAGGACGTCGTGCTGCAGGCCTGTAAGTTCTATATTCCTCAGGGCTGCAAGCCCCTGTACACTCAAGATAAGCAATGGCAGAAGATACCTCAAATCATAGAAAGATGACACTATACCCGAAAATAATCATGGACGCGCTGGCTACCGTCACGTATGCCGGCACGAAGAAGAACCTGGTAGAGAGCCAGATGGTGGCCGACCAGCCTGCCATCGACGGCCAGAAGGTGAAGGTGGTGCTGGAGTTTCCACGCGACACCGACCCGTTTCTGAAGTCAACGGTCAAGGCCGCCGAGGCCGCCATCAAATACCACTGCGGAAAGGATGTCGAGGTGGAGATTGTGACTGAGTTCAAGTCGAAGCCGCGGCCGGCTGTCGAACAGCTTCTGCCGGGTGTGAAAAACATCATCGCCGTCAGTTCCGGCAAGGGCGGCGTCGGCAAGTCTACCGTCTCTGCCAACCTCGCCATCGCGCTGGCCCGCCTGGGCTACCGCGTGGGACTGCTCGACTGCGACATCTTCGGACCGTCAGTTCCCAAGATGTTCGACATCGAGGACGCCCGCCCATACGCCGTCAAGGTCGACGGGCGCGACCTCATCTGTCCCATTGAGCAGTATGGTGTCAAAGTGCTCTCCATCGGTTTCTTCGTATCGCCAACGACGGCCACGCTGTGGCGAGGCGGCATGGCCACCAGCGCGCTGAAGCAGCTCATCGCCGATGCCGACTGGGGCGAGCTCGACTATTTTATTCTCGACACGCCGCCGGGCACCAGCGACATCCACCTCACCCTGCTGCAGACACTGCCCATCACCGGTGCCGTCATCGTCAGCACGCCGCAGCAGGTGGCACTGGCCGACGCCCGCAAGGGTATCGACATGTATAGTAACGAGAAGGTGAACGTCCCCATCCTCGGACTGGTGGAAAACATGGCTTGGTTTACGCCTGCCGAACTGCCCGAGAACCGCTACTATATCTTCGGCCACGAAGGCTGTAAGCAGCTGGCCGAGGAGATGAAGGTACCCCTGTTGGCACAGATACCGCTGGTGCAGGGCATCTGCGACAGTGGCGACCAGGGCCGTCCCGCCGCCCTCAGTGTCGACACCATGACCGGCCAGGCCTTCCTAAACCTGGCCCAGGCCGTCATCACCGTCGTCAACCGCCGCAACAAGGAGCAACCCCCCACTACGATTGTGGGTATGCACAAATAAAACACATCGCCCCAACCAGTTCGACCGGTTGGGGCGATGTGTTTTAACAAGATAATACTGTTACTGGAAGAGGAGGCCGTCAAAGGCGTTAAGCGTCTCGTCGTCGCTGTCGAACAGCCGTGAACCCGGCTGCTCGTTGTCATGACCTGGCGTAATTACGCTGCCTGCCAGCAACTGTACGTCGGTCTTGACGATGACTGTCTCTACAGAGGGAGTCTCATAGTTTTTCTTTTTCATCGTTGTTGTTTTGTATTGTTAGTGATAATAAAGATGTCAGTTCCTCCGTCGCCGGCGTATCTGCTCGGCAACCTCCAGCTTGCGGCTCATGCGCTCAAGACGTTCGAGGGCGTGGCTGCGGGCCATGAGAATCTGATGGCGATAGACGATGCAGGCCACGACGAAATAGAGGAAAGCCTGAATCCAGAGGATGCGACACTCCCACAGTACGTCGCCCAACGAGGCGCCCATCGTGTTCATACGCACGTAGGCACGGGCACCGAATGTGGAGGGAAAGAGCCAGGAGACGCCTTGCCAGAAGCCAGGCATATTGGACTGCGGCCAGCTGATGCCCGTAAGGAACAGCAGGGGTAGGGAGACGAAGACCATGATGAGCATGACGTTCTCGCGGTAGCGTACGATACAGGAGACGATCATGCCAAAGAAAATACAGGCCAAGGTGTAAGGCAGCATCATGGCCAGCAGGTCTTGCCAGTGAGCCAGCTGCGGGAAGGCGAACAGTCGCGGGACAGCCATCGTCAGGTAGCCCCCCATGACAGCGTAAATCATGAAGTAGCACAGCGCCTTGCCGCCGACAATGCGGAAGACGCCCTGGTAGTGGCTGTCGATAGGTATGAGCTCGTGGTAGCGGTTGGTTTCGCGGGCGGTACCGGCTGACAGGCCGATGCCCAGCACCAGCGTCTGCTGCAGGATGAGCATCAGCACGGCAGGCAGGATGGACGAGCCATAGCCTCCGGATGGATTGAAGAGAGGCACGTCGTCGACAGCCAACGGCCGGACGCTAATCTCAGCCTCGCGCTTCGATGCCGGTCGCGACAACTTGGTCTGAATCTGAGCCCCCATCGCCTGAGTGACGGCCACCGCTGTCTGGTAGATAGCCTTGTAAGTCAGCATGAGACTCATGTCGCAGTAGACACTGACGGTGGCCTGCTCCATACGGTTGACATGAGTGTCGAACTCAGGCGGTATGTAGTAGATGCCCTTGGCCAGCTGACGGCTGACGAGCGACCTGGCCTCGTCAATATCGGCAGCGTAGCAGAACACCTTCACATCGGCCGAGGCGTCGCAACTGCGTATAAACTGTCGCGAGAGCGCGGAGTGACTGTCGTCGACGACCACCACAGGCACCTCGTGGACTACCTCGTTATTGTAGATCCATGAATAGAGCAAAGGGTAAGCCAGGGGTACGATGATGAAGAAAATGAGCACGCCTTCGTCGCGGAAGACCTGACGCATCTCCTGTGCCCAGATATAACAGGCATCGCTGATGACACTACCTATGTTACGGAATATAGACATAATTCAGCATAGCATTTTTTATCTTGCCGACGACAGGCCACGGCAGCAGACAGAAGAACACGAGGGCTGCCAGATGGAACCAGGCCTCAAGCATGGGATAGCCGTTGAACACGGAGATCTGGTAGAGCATGTAGTAGTGGCGCAGGGGGAAGAGCCACGACAGCGCCTGCAGCGGACCGTCCATACCCATAATGGGGAAGGCGGAGCCGGCCATGGAGAACGAGAGCACCGCCCATAGCGAACAGACACTCATCGACATGCGCAGTGACGGCATCAGGCCGAACACAAAGATGCCGAAGCCCTGTGAGGCAAACACCTGCAAGAGACATAGTAGGATGATGTGCCACGCACTGCCAGAATAAGGGAAGTGGAGCACACCGTAGATATAGTATTCGTAGCCGAAGACGATGGCCAGCCAAACGAGCGTCTGTGGCAGAAACTTACCCAGCAGAGCCGGCACCATCCGCCCATCGGCCATCGCCAGCCACTCCTTAGAGCGTCCGAACTTCAGCTCAGTGCCTATGCTGTAGGCCGTTATCAGGAAGATGAACAGCATGATAACACCAGGCACGAAGACCGTAGAGAGATAGATATTGTAGTTGGTCCAGGGATTCGACACCTGGTGCAGGTCAACGGTGATGGGCTGCAGGAAGGCCTGTATCTGTGCGTCGGTATAGCCCTTGGCACGCATCGTGGCCTGCCCTACGGCGGCAGAGCCAAGCAGGGAGATGGTCTTGAGGTCCTTCATCAGCAGCGAGCCCGACGTGATGGTCGCCATACCGTAGTAGTACGATATCTTCGGCTGGCGGCCGGCCAGCAGTTTCTCTGTCGTGCCTTTCGGCAGATAGAGGAAACCATAGATCTCATTACGCTGCATGGCGTGACGAGCCTCAGCCGCCGTAGGATAGGTGGCCACGACTCTGGAGCTCTGGAAGCCGTCGAGCCGTCGCACCAAGGCCCGCGTGGTCGACGTGTTGTCCTGGTCGACAATGCCTACAGGCAGTTCCTCGGGCAGGCCCTCATCCATGAGCGACGTAAAAAACAGCATCACTGCAATGGGGAACACCACCATGCAGAAGCCGTAGATGGGATTCTTATAGAGAATCCGCATTTCACGCAGCATCACACGCCAGACAGCTTGCAGACTCTTCACGCTATCCTTATTTCACAACCAACGACATGCCCGGGCGCAGGCCTTCGAGTTTTTCCATGGGACGGGCCTTCACCTCGAACGTCTTCAGGTCGTACCGACCGTTGGCCTTCGTAGCCTTCCATACGGCATACGACCCCTGGTCCTTCATATAGTAGACCTTCATACGGATATCCTTGTTGAATGCGGGGACGAAAGCCGTGAACTCCGTACCGACGTTCATACCGTCGAGCTGATCCTCACGCACGTTGAACGTGCCCCACAGGTCGTTCATCATCGAGATGGTCATGATGGGACTGCCCGTACCTACCAGTTCGCCAACCTTCGGATAGACAGCACTGACCTCGCCCTCCATCTGAGCCGTCTGAACGGTCTCGTTCATATAGGAATGGACCTCGTTGACAGCACCACGGGCACGGCTGACCTGAGCCTGGGCAGCGAGCTTGTCCTCGCGGCGGGCGCCGTTGACAGCCATATCGTACTGACTCTGGGCGGCCTTACACTGTGCCTCCATAGCCTTGTACTGGGCATAGGCCTCGTCGCGCTTCTGCGCCGACACGACACCCTCGTCGAAGAGACGCTGGATACGCTTATACGACTTCTCGGCAATCTCCAAACCGGCCTTGGCCTGCTGCAACACCTGGAAAGCGCCGCGGATCTGCTCCTCACGGGCACCGTTCTGGGCTTTCTGCTCCAGTGCCGAGGCGGCATCCTCAGCGCCACGAGCCTGTTCCATCTTGGCACGCACCTCGGGGGCATCGATGATGGCCAGTGTGTCGCCGACCTTCACGTAGTCGCCTTCTTTCACACGCAGTTCCAGGATACGTCCTGGCACCTTGCTCGACACACGGTATTCCGACACTTCAACCTGTCCCTGCATCACCTCTGGGTCACGCCCCAATGCAAAGAAACCTATCAAGGCGACAATAACGACTACTGCCACAAAGCCAAGGATGGCGAGCAGAATGTTGTTATGCTGTTGTTTTGCTGCTGACATAATATCTTAATGCTTAATTCTTATTATTCCTATTTCTTAATTCACCGACAGCGTACCCATGACTTTCTTCAGGTTCACCTGACTCAGACGGACGTCGATCTCGGCATCTATCTGCTGCGACTTAGCCTGCAGCCAGGCTGTCTGAGCCTCCATCACGGTGGTCGGCGTGATGACGCCCTCGCTGAAGCCCAGGTTGGCAGTACGCAGGTTCTCGTCGGCACGCTTGACGCTGGTCTCGGCCATCGCCAGACGCTTGTTGGCCTCCTCCATCTGGTAGGCCGTCTGCGTAGCCTGCAGTTCAATCTTCTCCTTGGCTTCCTCCAACTCCAGATTCAGGATAGCAGTAGCGCCTTTCGACGCCCGCACCTTGTACATGACGTCACCCCAGTTCCAGATAGGTACACGGACGAGCACACCAACGTTCCAGAATCCGGCAAACTTCTTCTCGAAGCCGTTCAGCACGTTAGGGTTCGATACCGAATAGCCACCTGTCAGGGCCACCATCGGCAGGTTGCCGGCCTTCAGGATGTTAGTGGCCTGGCGCGACATGTCGGCCATATTCTCCAACTGGCGCAGTTCAGGGCGGTTCTCCAGGGCCTGTGCCACGTCAAGCCGGGGTGCCAGGGCAGCAGCGGTAACGTTCTCGGCCTCTTCCTCTGGTAATACGATCTGCTCGTTGACGGGCAGGCCGATGGTCTGACACAGCAGCATCCGCGACAACACCAGTCCGTCGTTGACCTTCGTCAGCATCATCTCGGCCTCGTTCACCTTCACGTCGACACTCAAGCCATCGCTACGCGTAGCCACGCCCTCGGCGATCATCTTGTTGACATTGTCGTCGAGCTTTTTCACCAGGTCAAGATAGGCCTGGGCCAGACGTTGCTTGTGGCGCAGCGAGACGACTTGCCAGTAAGCCTTGTCGGTGGCGTAGATGGTAGCCTGCTCCTTGGCATCAGTACTGTTCTGCTGCATCTTCTCGTTGATGGAAGCCAGACGGTTCAAGGCAACAATACTGCCGCCCATGAAGACGGGCTGCGTCAGCATGACGCTGCCGGCCCAGACATTACGGGTATCGGTACGGAAGGCATCGACGATACGCTCGCCAACGCCGTTCAGTTTTGTCTTCACCTCCTCAGGGAACTGCTGCATCTGTGCCGACATAGCCTGCAACTCCTGCAAGGGCACGCCCATCTGCGCCAAGAGCGGCGCGATGTTGGCCATTGTCTGCGACACGGCTCCCATACCCTCCTGAAGTCCCTGGTCCTGAACGAGACTGGTTCCCATGTTCGTCAGAAAGTTCTTCTGGTCAGAATTCAGGATGGAAATCTCCTCGCTGGTGTGCAGATAGCTGCCTACGGCACTGACATGAGGCAGGTATTTCGTACGCGCCGACCGTCTGAGGTTGGCCGCCACGTCCTGCTTCACCTTTGAGATGCTCAGCTGCTTGTTGTTGCGCAGCGCCATCGCCCGACAGCTGTCGAGTGTCAACAGGCGCTGGGCGACAGCCGGCTGTCCTCCCAAAGCCAAAAGCCCAAGGCAAATAACAAATTTCGTATACATATCTGTGGTTTAGTTGAAACTAAATGTTTTACTGCCGATCATATTGCCATCGACGAAGATGCTGACGCGATAGTCGCCAGCCTCCAGCATCTGCGACACCGTCCAATAGAGAGTCAGGGGAGTCTCTTCGCCCGTGTACTCCACACTCTTCTTCATCGTGTACTCCAGATTGCGGTTCTCGTAGGCAAAGGTACCGCCGCCGCTGAGGGTGTTGCCGCCGGGGTTCTGGATGCGCACATACACGGTGCGTGTACCGTTGGCAGCCGTCACATTACGGCTGATGACAAAGCTGACCTGCATCGTCTTGCTGTCCTTGATCTTCCTGACGGCCTTACCGTTCTTCTTCAGCGCTGTCAGCTGGATGTTCGTCGCGTCGAGCTGGGCGGCAATAGCCACCTTCTGCGACAGCGATGCTTTCTCGTTGCTCAGACCCTCGATCTGTGTGTTACGCTCAGCCAGCTCGCCCTTCACACGGGTGTTCTCGGCACGCAGGCGCTCGTTCTGACGGTTCAGCGAGTCAATCTGCATCACATAGTCGCGCAGGACGGCACGCACCGTGGCCAGTTCCTTCTTCAGACGTGTTATCTCGCGGGCATCCTCGGCCTTCGTTTTTTTCAGTTCCTCCAGAAGGCGCTGAGTCTTCATCTGCTCCTCCGTGAGCTGGGCGATGATGGAGTCGTTGTTAATCTTCGTCATCATTTCGCTGTACTGCAAGGTGAAGCGCTCGTATTCGTTCTCCATCTCCTGCTTGTCCAAGCGGGCCAGCTCCTGCATATCCTCGTTCACCTGCTTCTGCTCCTGTAAGTCCATAAACAGATAGGCCAAGCCTCCGAGCAGAGCCGCTATCACCACAATAAGTGGTATCAAAACCTTTTTCATCGACAATATGTTAATTAACGGTGCAAAGGTAAGTATTTTCATCGAAACAGCAAAGATTTTTTGCATTTTGTTTGGAACTTATCACATTTTTATATATATTTGCAGACTGAAGTCTTTAATCTGGCCTATGAAAAAAAACTCCTTCCTGTATAAGGTCTACGACCTCTACTACGACGGCTTCCGTAACATGACACTGGGCCGCACCCTGTGGGCCATTATCCTCATTAAGCTCTTCATCATCTTTGCCATTCTCAAGGTCTTCTTCTTCCCCGACTTCCTCAAGGAGCACGCTGAGGGCGACGAGGCCGGCTACGTAGCGACTCAAATCTTAAATCAATAACAATATGACAAACTTATTGCTGAACATCGATGCCAGTACCATTGACTGGTCAAGGGCACAATTTGCACTGACGGCAATCTACCACTGGCTCTTCGTGCCGCTGACACTGGGCCTGGCCGTCATCATGGGTATCATGGAGACCTGCTACTATCGTACGAAAGACAAATTCTGGAAAGACACTGCCATCTTCTGGCAGCGACTCTTCGGCATCAACTTCGCCATGGGCGTGGCTACGGGCATTATTCTGGAGTTTGAGTTCGGCACCAACTGGTCGAACTATTCTTGGTTTGTGGGCGACATCTTCGGCGCACCACTGGCCGTCGAAGGCATCGTCGCCTTCTTCATGGAGTCGACGTTCGTGGCCGTCATGTACTTTGGCTGGAACAAGGTGTCGCAAGGTTTCCACCTGGCATCGACCTGGCTGACAGGACTCGGTGCCACCATCTCGGCCTGGTGGATTCTGGTGGCCAATGCCTGGATGCAGTATCCTGTGGGATGCGAGTTCAATCCCGACACCATGCGCAACGAAATGGTCTCGTTTGCCGAAGTGGCGCTGTCACCTTTCGCCGTGTCGAAATTCTGCCATACCGTCACGTCGGCCTGGATCATCGGCGGTGTGTTCTGCGTAGGCGTCTGCTGTTGGTATCTGATGAAGAAACGGCATACAAAGATGGCGCTTGAGAGTATGAAGATAGGCGCCGGCGTCGGACTTGTCGCTGCCGTGCTGGCCGCTGCCACCGGCCACAAGTCGGCACAGGACGTGGCCGCCGTGCAGCCGATGAAGCTGGCGGCGATGGAAGCCCTGTACGACGGTGGTACGGCACAGGGTCTGAAGGTCATCGAGGGCATCGAGGTGCCCTACGCCCTGTCGTTCATGGCAACGAACGACTTCAACGGCTACGTTCCGGGCATCAACGACCTACTTAACGGCTATACGCGCCCTGACGGCAGCAGCGAACCGTCGGTAGACGAGAAGATGGAGCGCGGCAAGACGGCCATTGCCGCCCTTACCGCCTACCGCAAAGCCAAGGCTGAGGGAGCAAATGAGGAAGTTATCAGTTCTGAGTTATCAGTTCTGAAAGAAAATATGAAGTATTTCGGATATGGATACATTCAGGACAAGTCGCAGGTGGTGCCGCCTATCGCCGTCAACTTCTGGGCCTTCCGCGTGATGGTGGGACTGGGCTGTCTCTTCATTGCCTTCTTCGCCGTCGTGCTGGCAGGTGCCTACGGATGGCCGAAGAAACTGTGGGAGAAACGGCAGATAACCGCCCTTCCTGCATGGCACTACTGGGTAGCCATAGCCCTCATCCCCTTAGGATACATCGCCTCGGAGAGCGGCTGGCTCGTCGCAGAGTTCGGACGCCAGCCCTGGACCATCCAGGACATGCTGCCCACATGGGTGGCTGTCAGCGACCTTCATGCATCGAGCGTCGCCATCACGTTCTTCCTCTTCCTCATCCTCTTCACCACGATGCTTGCCGTGGAAATCAACATCTTGCTCAAACAAATCAAGAAAGGACCTGAACTATGACATATTCATTCCTACAGCACTACTGGTGCTTCATCGTATCGCTGCTCGGCGCAATCTTAGTGTTCCTGCTCTTCGTCCAGGGAGCCAACTCCGTGGCACGGTCCTTAGGACAGACGGAGGAAGGCCGGCGGCTGGTCTACAACTCCACCGGCCGTAAGTGGGAGTTCACGTTTACCACACTCGTCACCTTCGGGGGTGCCTTCTTCGCCTCCTTTCCGCTGTTCTACTCCACCAGCTTCGGCGGCGCCTATTGGCTGTGGATGATTATCCTTTTCACCTTCGTACTGCAGGCGGTGAGCTATGAGTTCCAGAACAAAATCGGAAACATTCTCGGGCCAAAAACCTTCCAGTTTTTCCTGACACTTAACGGCATCGTGGGACCGTTGCTGCTGGGCGGCGCCGTAGCGACGTTCTACGAGGGTTCGAACTTCATCATCGACAAGAACAACATGATTGACGCCGGCGCCTTGACACCCGTCATCAGTCACTGGGCCAACGCCTCCCACGGTCTCGACGCCCTGCTCAATCCCTGGGTGCTGGTCTTCGGCTTTGCCGTCGTCTTCCTCGCCCGTACACTGGGCATCCTCTACGTCATCAACAATGTCGACGACGAGGATATCCGCAGCCGCGCCTCAGTCCGTCTCATTGGTGCCGCCGTGCCTTTCGTCATCCTCTTCGTGGCCTATCTCGTCCACCTGCTCCTGAAAGATGGCTATGCCTACAACGCCGAGGGCATCATCTACATGGAGCCTAATAAGTACCTGAACAATTTCCTCGACATGTGGTATCTCACCATTATATTATTAATAGGTGTCGTACTGGTGCTCTACGGCATCTGCAAGACCGTCTGGTCTAAGGGCTACAACGGCGGCATCTGGCCGGCAGGCATCGGAACCGTACTCACCGTGCTCGCCCTGCTACTCTGCTCGGCCTGGAACAACACAGCCTACTACCCCTCGACAGCCCATCTGCAGTCGTCGCTCACGCTGGAGAACTCGTGCAGCAGTGAGTTCACCCTGCGCACCATGTTCTACGTCTCACTCCTCGTGCCCTTTGTCCTGGCCTACATCGTCTACTGCTGGCGTGCCATTGACAAGAAGAAGTTGACCAAGGAGGAGATTCAAACCGACCACGCCTACTGAAGTCGACTGTCTATAAGTGGATACCTGCTATACGCTTGGCCTGAGTCTCCGACTTCGGGCTAAGCGTTCCTTTTAAATACTGCTCAATGATGAGCCCTGCCATCGGTGCCGCCATGTCGGCACCGAAGCCACCGTGCTCAACATAGACACTGATAGCAATCTTCGGGGCTGTCATCGGGGCAAAGCCGATGAAAGCCGAATGGTCGCGGCCGGGATTCTCGATGGTGCCTGTCTTGCCACAGATGGGGTATGAGGTCTTGATGCCGAAAGCCGTTCCGTGCTCAACTGCCTGATACATTCCCTCAACAACAGGACCGTAAGCCTCAGGAGCCACCTTCGTCTGCCGACGCGTCAGGTAGCGCTGGTTCTTGGTATCCTTGTGAATATGAGGAATGTAATACCAGCCGCGGTTGGCTATGGTGACAGCCAGATTGCAGAGCTGCAAAGGCGTACAAGTGACGTCGCCCTGCCCCATGCCGGCCCACCAGATGGTCTTCCCGTCCCAACCTTTAGGATAGCGGCGGTTCAGGTAGTCGGCACCAGCCAGCAGTCCGCCCTGTTCACCCTGCACGTCAATGTGCATCGGACCGCCCAGTCCCATCGACTGCATATAGGAACGCCATGTCGTGATGGCCTCGTCGTGGCTCTCATACATGAAGTCGTCGTTAATCATCGAGGCAAAAGTCATGAGAAACCACGTGTTGCACGACTGCGCCAAGGCATCGACCAGCTTCAGCGGCGAACGGTGCTTATGGCATCCCACCTTGATATTGCCGTCGGTGATGCCACCGTTGCACTCCACAGTCGTCTGCAAGTCAACGATACCCTCCGACAGCAACGTCAGTGCCTGTGCCGTCTTAAACGTGGAGCCAGGGGCTTGCGGACGTCCGATGGCCTGACGCACGTCGCTACCCTGCGGCGTGTTTGTTGCCAGACAGAGGATCTCACCGTTAGCCGGACTAATGGCTACTATACTGCCCGTCTTCCCTTTCAGAAGCCGTTCACCCAACTGCTGCAGCAGGGGACGGATGGTCAGCGGCCCGTCAGTAGGCAAGTCCTGAGCCATCAGTGTGTTATGTATCAGGAGCACGGCTCCTATCATCAAATATCGTATCTTCATAACGGCTGCAAAGGTAAGCATTTTTTCTTGATTTCTTTGCAAACCTCAACAATTTATTGTACCTTTGCAGACCGTATCAGAGAGAAAAAAGATGATTGTTTGCATAGCAGAGAAACCGAGCGTGGCGCGTGATATTGCACGCATCATCGGGGCAAGGGCCTCGCACGACGGCTACATGGAGGGCAACGGCTATCAGGTGACGTGGACCTTCGGTCACCTGTGTACACTGAAAGAGCCTGGCGACTACACTCCTGCCTGGCGACAGTGGGCACTGACGCAGCTGCCCATGATTCCGCTGCGCTTCGGCATCAAGCTCATTCCCGACCGCGGCATAGAAAAGCAGTTTGCCACCATCGAACGGCTGATGCAGCAGGCCGACGGCATTGTGAACTGCGGCGACGCCGGCCAGGAGGGTGAGCTCATACAGCGATGGGTGATGCAGAAGGCACAGGCCAAGTGTCCGGTGAAGCGTCTATGGATCTCGTCGATGACCGACGAGGCCATCCGTGAGGGCTTTGCCAACCTGAAAGACCAGCAGGACTACCAGCCGCTGTACCTCGCCGGCCTCTCACGCGCCATCGGCGACTGGCTCTTAGGCATGAACGCCACACGGCTCTACACGCTGAAGTACGGCCAGAACCGGCAAGTGCTAAGTATCGGTCGTGTGCAGACCCCTACCCTCGCCCTGATCGTCAACCGTCAGAAAGAGATTGACAACTTTAAGCCCGAACCCTACTGGGTGCTGGCCACCGTCTATCGCGACACGACGTTCACGGCCACCAAGGGCAAGTTCATGAAGAAGGAAGAAGGCGAAGAAGCCTTCAAGACTATTGAGGGAAAGCCGTTTACCGTCACCAAGGTCGAGAAGAAGGAAGGTAAGGAACAGCCGCCACAGCTCTACGACCTGACAAGCCTGCAGGTAGACTGCAACCGCAAGTTTGGTTTTTCGGCAGAGATGACGCTGAACCTCATTCAAAGCCTCTACGAAAAGAAGTTCACCACTTACCCCCGTGTGGACACGCAATACCTGTCGGACGACATCTACCCCAAGTGTCCGCACACGCTGAACGGTCTCTACCAGACGAAGTTCGGCGGTGTGGCTCCATACGCTGAGCTCATCAAGCCCATCGGCGGCAAGCCGTTGAAGAAGACGAAGCGCGTGTTCGACACGTCGAAGGTGACCGACCACCACGCCATCATCCCTACAGGTGTCATTCCACAGAACCTCAGCGATGCCGAACAAAAGGTCTTCGACCTCGTGGCCCGCCGTTTCATCGGTGTGTTCCTGCCCGACTGTAAGTTCTCGACGACGACCGTGCTGGGTGAGGTTGACGGCATTGAGTTCAAAGTGACGGGCAAAGAAATACTGGAACCGGGATGGCGTGTTGTCAGGGGCATGCAGAAAGAAGACAACGACGAAGAGAAGAAAGCCGACGACGAGGAGCGCACCCTACCCACCTTCGAGAAAGGCGAGAGCGGCCCCCATACCCCCACGCTCACCGAGAAGATGACGACGCCCCCACCCTATTATAATGAGGCCTCACTGCTGCGAGCCATGGAGACCGCTGGTAAGTTCGTAGAGGACGAGACACTGCGCGCCGCCATGAAGGAGAACGGCATCGGGCGACCGTCGAGCCGCGCCGGCATCATCGAGACGCTCTTCAAGCGCCATTACATTCGCCGCGAGCGCAAGCGACTGGTGGCTACACCGACAGGTATCGAACTGATAGACCTCATCCGCGAGGAGCTGCTGAAAAGCTGTGAGCTGACCGGCATCTGGGAGAAGAAGCTGCGCGACATTGAGGCCAGGAAATACGACGCCGGCCAGTTCATTGAGGAACTGAAGCAGCAGGTAACAACAATCGTCAATGAGGTGATGTGCGACCCCACGAACCGCCGCATCACAGTGATGCCACCCGAGGAGCAGAAAAAGAAAGGCGGGAAAAAGTCATAATCATCCAAGCAATAAAACGAATACGCCAGCGTTATATATAGGTATGCGCACACTATACATCATATCCTGTATTGTAACAACGGCCGTGCTTCTGATGGCATGCGGCGCCGATACGGCTGTGAAAAAGGGTGACAAGTTCTACGCTCTGGGCGAATACTTTGATGCTGCTGAGCAATACAAGAAAGCATACGCACAGACGCCGACAAAGGACCGAAAGCTGCGCGGTGAGCGGGCCATGAAGATGGCCGACTGCTACCGCCGCATCAACCAGACACAGCGGGCCGTGGCTGCCTACAACAATGCAGTTCGCTACAAACAGCAGGACTCGCTGACACAGTTCTTCCTTGGTCAGCTGCTGATGAAGAATGGCGACTACAAGAACGCCGAGAAAGCTTTTCAGGTCGCCATCGACAGTCTCAGCGGGACCGACATTCCCTTTCTGCTATTGGCGCGTGAAGGTGCAATAGCTGCCCGCCAGGCACCCGCCCTGAAACTGAAAGACTCAAAATACACGGTGAAGCGTGAAGACCTGTTTAACTCGCGCCGCGCCGACTTCTCGCCGATGCTTTGCGGCGACGACTACGACCAGCTCTATTTCACATCAACACGCAACCAGGCACAGGGCGATGAGCTGAGCGGCATCACAGGAACGAAATATGCCGACATCTTCTTCGCCCAGAAGGATGACAAAGGGAAATGGGGCAAGCCGCAGACCATCGACTCCGAGTTGAACTCAGCCTTCGACGAGGGTGTCTGCTCGTTCTCGCCCGATAACCGCACGATGTATCTGACGCAATGTAAGACCGACCCGAGCTATCCGCGCTTTGCCACCATCAGCACATCACAGCGCAGCGATGCGTCGTGGGGAAAGGCCACGGAACTGACCATCTCACGCGACACGCTGTCGACCTTTGCCCACCCTGCCGTATCCCCTGACGGACGATGGCTCTACTTTGTCAGCGACATGCCTGGCGGACAGGGCGGCTACGACATCTGGCGCGCCGAACTGCTGCAGAGCGGTGTAGGAGTCGTCGAGAACGTAGGGACGCCTGTCAACACGCCGGGCGACGAGCTGTTCCCCACCTTCCGGCCCAACGGCGACCTCTACTTTTCGAGTAACGGCCATCCCGGCTTCGGCGGATTGGACATCTTCATTGCCAAGCCTACAGACACCGGCTGGCAGATGGAGCATCCGGGATTCCCCCTAAACTCACAGGGCGATGACTTCGGCATGACCTTTGAGGGCCTGCACAACCGCGGATACTTCAGCAGCAACCGCGGCGACGCCCGCGGTTGGGACCATATCTACTCGTTCGAGAAGTCAGAGGTGCTGGTAACGGTCAAGGGATGGGTCTACGAGATGGACGGCTACGAACTGCCGGCCGGCCAGGTCTACATGGTGGGCAACGACGGTACGAACCTGAAACTCAGCGTCAAGGGCGACGGCTCTTTTACTCAGGAGATACAGACCGGCGTCGACTACGTGCTGCTTGGTACCTGCAAGGGATTTCTGAACCATAAGGAGGAGCTGCGCGTCGACACCGCCACCGTCTCCAACGAATACGTACTGCAATTTCCGCTGGCCAACATCTCAGCTCCCGTGCTCATCGAAAACATCTTCTACGACTTCGACAAGGCGACGCTGCGCCCTGAGTCGGCCACTGCCCTCGACGAGTTGGTGAAACTGCTGAACGAGAATCCGAACGTCACCATCGAACTGTCGGCACATACCGACAACCGCGGTTCGGCACAATACAATGAACGGCTGTCGCAACGGCGTGCCGAGAGTGTGGTCAACTACCTGATAAGCCACGGTATAGCCGCCGACCGTCTGACACCAAAGGGATATGGCGAGGACAAGCCAAAGACCATTAAGCGGAAGGTGGCAGAGCGCTACACGTTCCTAAAAGAGGGCGATGTGCTTGACGAAGCATTTATTGGCACTCTGAAAGACCCGGCACAACAAGACAGCTGCCACCAGCTGAACCGCCGTACCGAGTTTATCGTGCTGCGCACCACCTACGGTCTGTTCGACGAACAGGGACGTCTGAAGAACCTGCCGAAGCCCAAGACAACGACGAAGGCAGAAGAGCCAGCACGTCAGGATGATGATCTTTTCTGATTTTACAGTGCCGAATAACGCTCATGTGCCAGGAGTTCGCCTATGGCAATCATTCCTACGGCGATAAGCGAGACAGCGGCCGTCAGCATCTGCTGCCACGACGGCGGGTTGTTGAGCAGCATGACCAGAGCATAGCCGATGAGCTCCCAGCCACGCATAGCGACAAACAGCATGACACCTATGACGACACAGGCCGCCGTCCACAGACGACTCATGCTGCGTACGTCGCGCTTCGGCAGCCGTCCTACCACACGCTGCGAGAAGCCGTTGTCGGCCACCTTCATCTCCTTCATCGGCCGGAACAGTTGTTCCAAGAGTTCATTATCTGTCATATCCGTTCTGTCTTAAGTATTCTGCTAATTGTTCCTTGCCCCGTTTCAGGTGCGACTTCACCGTGTTGGAGGGCATCCCAGTAATATCTGCAATCTCATCGATGGTATAGCCGTCGACGAGCTGCAGGGTGATACACGTCCGCTGCTCGTCACGCAACTGAGCAAGGGCAGTATAAATATCCATCTTAACAGAGGTGGACGGGAGTTGCTCTACGACAGGAGCATCCTGTCTGTCAACCGCCGTCCTTCTCCTGTAATCGTAGAACACATTATAGGCAATACGCGTCAGCCACGTCAGCATCGATGAGGTACCGCGGTACTGTCCAATGTGTGTATAGGCTTTCAGGAACGTATCCTGAGCCAGGTCATCGCTCAGCGCCTCGTTGCCCATCGTCTGGCTCAGGAGGAACCGACGGACAGGCGACTGGTATTCCCTGACAAGCTGGTCAAAAGCCCGCTTGTTGCCGAACACCGCCACCTGTGTGGCCAACGCTATGTCGCTGAGTCTGCTCACCTCGGTAACGTCTTACTGTCAGGCATGACGATCCACAGGACGATGTAGAGCAGCACGCCGCTGAACGCCGTGAAGAACGTCAGGAAGGCGTAGGCCACCCGCACCAGTACGGGGTCGAAGTCAAAATACTCTGCCAGTCCGCCACAGACGCCGGCCAGCACACGGTCAGAAGAACGCATCAATTTCTTTTCCATCTTTTCTATTTGTTTTTGTTGGTTGTTTTCACAATGACCAGTTTACCCAGTCCGATGGCTGTCACCAGGATACCGATACCAATGCCGAGGGTACTGCCGGTATAGCCGAAGAAAGCCAACAGGCCCACGCCGAGGAAAGTCTGTCGGATGCCCTTCTGCCACACCGTATCTTCACTCTCTTTCTGTTCCACGAGCAGCTGGTCGGGGATGGGCTGTCCCTGTTTCATGGCCATTTCTGCCAATTGCATCTTCTGCTTACGGTTCTTATAGATAAAAAAGAAGAGCACAGCCAGGATGGCCACCGGTGCTATGATGAAGATGATAAGCAGGATACACAGTACAAACACCATACCCATGATGCCGTTGACGCCTACCCCCTCCAAGATATCGTTCACCATCGTGTCGTCACTCAAGTAGCCCCCAATGCGGTGTGAACGGCTGACGACTGTCGTGTCTGCAACGCCGGTAGTGTCGCTATAAGCCTCCAGGGCATCTTCCTGACGGGTGCTGTCCACCAGTTCCTGTACATCTTTAGCTTGCTGTGCGAAGGCGGTGATGCTTTGTGTCGTTCCAAGCATCAGCAGCATTGTCATTGCAATCAAATATTTCTTCATAGTTTGCTTTTTTTGTTGTTTCTTTATCCGTTAGACGTAACAATCACCAAATAAGTTGCGAAGTTCGTATTTTTTTTTTAATTTTGCAACCGAAAAGGGAAAAAAGTGATGCTACTGCCAGAAGAATTCATAGCTTACACACGCCGGACGATGGGCGACGAACGATTCACACGCTATCAAGAGTCGTTCGGCGAGGAGCCGCCTGTCAGCATACGTCTGAACCCGCGGAAGACGGAGGGGATGACGGTGGCCGGTGGCGAGCCGGTCTCTTGGTGCCGCGACGGCTACTACCTGCCACGGCGCCCGCAGTTCACGATGGACCCGCTGCTACACGCCGGTTGCTACTACGTGCAGGAGGCGGCATCGATGTTTCTCGATGAGGTGCTACGCCAACATCTGCCAAGCCATCCGCTGATGGCCCTCGACCTCTGCGCTGCCCCTGGCGGTAAGTCGACACTGCTGCGGGCCGTCCTGCCTGACGACTGCGTGCTCTACAGCAACGAACCCGTGCGCCAGCGTGCCAGCATCCTTCTGGAGAACACGATGAAATGGGGCTACAGCAACCATATCGTCACTAACGCCTACCCCCGCGACTACCGTGCGTCGAAGTTACGCTTCGATGTCATCCTCTGCGATGTCCCCTGCTCCGGCGAGGGTATGTTCCGCCGCGACGAGGCCACCATCAGCGAATGGAGCCCCCAGCATGTGGAGCGTTGCTGGCAGCTACAGCGCGACATTGTCACCGACGCCTGGGCGTGCCTCAACGACGGCGGACTGCTGATATACAGCACTTGCACCTTTAACACAAAAGAGAACGAAGAGAACGTCCGCTGGTTCTGCGAGACGTTCGACGATGCCCGCCTGCTGACGGTCGACACCAAGCCCGAGTGGCACATCACCGGTTCGCTGCTCAAGGGCTTCGACGCTCCCGTCTACCGTTTCATCCCTGGCATCACGCGTAGCGAAGGGCTGTTTATGAGTGCCATCAGGAAAGGGGGAACATCCGTCTCATCACGCCAAAAGGGGAGTACGAAAGGGCTGAGAGTCCTGACCGCGGACTATGGTCATCCGGCCACCGATGTCCAGGTGGAGCTGAACTACGCCCAAGCCCTCGCCTATCTCCGTGGCGAAGCCCTCCAGCTGCCTGCCGACACGCCCCGTGGCATGGTCGTCGTCACCTTTATGGGTCATCCCTTAGGCACGGCGAAGAACATCGGCTCACGTACCAACAACCAATATCCCAAAGAATGGAGAATCAAGACAACCCACATACCTACTGATTATGAAGCAATACTTAGACATACTGAACAGAATACTGACTGAGGGCACCAAGAAGGGCGACCGCACAGGAACAGGCACCATCAGCATCTTCGGCACACAGAGCCGTTACAACCTGGACGACGGATTCCCCGTGCTGACCACCAAGAAGCTGCACCTGAAGAGCATCATCTACGAACTGCTGTGGTTCTTGCAGGGTAACACCAACGTGCACTGGCTGCAAGAACATGGTGTGCGCATCTGGAACGAGTGGGCCGACGAGAACGGCGAACTGGGCCCCGTCTATGGTCACCAATGGCGTTCGTGGCCCGACTATGACGGTGGTACTATCGACCAGATACAACAGGTGGTAGACCAGCTGAAGCACAACCCTGACTCGCGCCGCATGATTGTCTCGGCATGGAACGTGGCCGAGGTCAGCAAGATGGCCCTGCCCCCGTGCCACACCATCTTCCAGTTCTACACCACACCGCTGCCCGACGGTCGCCGCCGTCTGTCGCTGCAGCTGTATCAGCGCTCTGCCGACACCTTCCTGGGCGTGCCGTTCAACATTGCGTCGTACGCCCTGCTGCTACAGATGATGGCACAGGTGGCAGACATGGTGCCCGGCGACTTCATCCACACCACGGGCGACACCCACCTCTACCTGAACCACCTGGACCAGGCGCGCCTGCAGCTGACACGCGAACCGCGCCCGCTGCCCACGATGAAGATTAATCCCGACGTGAAGAGTATCTTCGACTTCAAGTACGAAGACTTCGAACTGGTGGGCTACGACCCTCATCCACACATCAAAGCCGAAGTCGCGGTGTAGTTAAGAGTTAAGAATCAAGAGTTATGATTTCGATTATTGCCGCCGTAGCCCGCAACCGCGCCATCGGCTATCAGAACAAGCTCATCTATTGGCTGCCCAACGACCTGAAGCGTTTCAAGTCTCTGACGACGGGCCACACCATCATCATGGGACGCAACACCTTTCTGTCGCTGCCCAAGGGTGCACTGCCCAACCGCCGCAACATCGTGCTGAGCCGTTCGCAGAAAGCGTTTCCCGGATGCGACACCTACGCCTCGCTCAACGAGGCGCTGCGTCACTGTCAGGATGATGAAGACATATATATAATAGGTGGGGCCAGCGTCTACCGTCAGGCTCTGTCTGTCGCCGACCGTCTCTGCCTGACAGAGATTGACGACACACCCGAGAAGGCCGACACCTTCTTTCCGCCCTACGACGACTGGAAAGAGACGTGGCGCGAGGAGCATGAGCCCGACGAGCGTCATCAGCAGCGCTATGCCTTCGTCGACTACGTAAGGGCCTGACAGTCTACCGTTTCCCCTTGTCCGTCGCTGCGTAGCTGATATTCAGGGCATACGACTGGCGCAGAGCCTGCTTCACGTCGTTGATGAGAGCCATCGGGACGTCGCGGTCGGCCTCGATGCTGACCGTCATCCGTTCCTGGTCTTCGCCGTTCATCGCCTTACGCTCGCGTTCAATGAACCGGGCAATCTCTCCTACAGTCGCTATCTTGTCGTTAAGCTGGATGACATAGTCGTCAGACGAGCCGTCGGCGGGCTTGCCGATAAAGATATGCACCACCGACGACTTATGCTGCTTTTCCACTTCCGTTCCCGCCGGTGTCTGGTACACCACATGCTTCTCCACGTCGCGCATGTGCGTGACAATCATAAAGAAGAAAAGCACGGTGAATATTAGGTCGGGCAGCGATGCCATATTCAGTTCCGGCACACTATGGTCAGGACGGCGGAAACGGCGGCGCATCATGGCTCACCCCCTTTCTCAGCCGTCTCTCCAATCACCTCGCTGACACGCGGCGGACACTTCAGCGGCCGATAGGCTGCCACCAGTACATTCTGCAACTGGAAGTAGTCGTCATACCGTGCCTCCGGTGCTGCCTTGATGGCAATGACGCGGTGCCTGGGATTGACGGCGGCGAAGCGCGTCACCTCCTGCTGCAGTTGTGTCAGACCGACGGTATCGCCGTTCACCGTCAGCTGTCCGTCGGCTGCCAGCACCACCGTCATCACGTCTTCACGTCGGATGTCGGCCACCGGCTCCTCTTCCTGCGGCGGTGGCGGCAACTGCCGTCGTAGTCCCTTTCCGGCATCCATCGACGATGTCACCAGAAAGAATATCAGCAGCATGAACGAGATGTCGGCTGTCGAAGAGGTGTTCAGCGACGGAACTTCGCGATGACGACGAGAACGGAACATATACAGATAAGCAGGATTGAGGTAAAGACAAACATATCGGTCAGCCGCAGCCACAGCGTGTCAGTAAACGGCTGGCCGTTGCTGACGACAGGCTCCGTCGATGCCAGCAGGAAGGTTGCCAGCAGCGTCACGGCCACCACCCCCGTCGTCGCATAGTCAATGAGCGACGTGCGTCGTGATGCCAGTCGGTCGGTCGACGCCTCATGGGTGCGCACGCCGTGGACAGCCGACCAGACGGCCGCTGCTATGGCGAGGGCTGTCAACAGGTACATCGCCCACAGCACAAGGTCGATGACAAGTGTCGAATCAGACATGGCTGCTGTGCTTATATTTCAGGATGGTGTCCAACAGCGTCACCACCGACTCCTCCATCTGCGAGGTCAGGTGCTCTATCTTCGAGGTGATATAGCTGTAGAACAGCTGTAGGATAAGGGCTACGACGATACCGAAGATGGTGGTGATCAGCGCCACCTTCATGCCCGAGGCCACGATGGTGGGACCAATGTCGCCCGCCATCTGGATGCTCTCGAACGACATCACCATACCGATGACCGTGCCCAGGAAGCCCAGCGACGGCGCCATCGCGATGAAGAGTTTGATCCACGACGTCCCCTTCTCAAGCTTCGCCGTCTGCACAGAGCCGTAGCTGTAGATACTGCGCTCGATGTCGTCCATCGACTCATTGATATGCATCAGTCCCTGATAGCATACCGATGCCACCGGGCCGCGCGTGTCGCGGCAGAGCTGCTTGGCACCTTCGACGTCGCCATTTTCCACACGGTCGTCAATGTCGCGCATGAGTTTCTTGGCGTTGATCTCCGACAGCGTCAGGTATGTGATGCGCTCAATACAAAAAGCCAGGCCGAAGACCAGCGACAGTGCCACCATCGACATGAAGAGCGGTGAGCCGTCGATGAATTTCTGCTTCAGCTGCGTATGCACACCGCCTTCCTCTGCCAGTTCCTCGATGGTGTCGTCGGCAGCCGGTTCCTGTGCCTGAACCGTCGGCGTCAGCATCAGCAGCGCAAGCACCAGCGGCAGCACATATCCTCTCAGTTTCTCAATCATCATGATCCTTGTCAAATAAAAATCGCGTGCAAAGATACGAATAAGTGTGGAAAAGGCCAAATTATTTCAGCCTTTTTCCTGTTTTCACAGGGTGATGCTCTCTATCCTGAGGGTGAGCAGGCCTGCAGGCACCCTCACCTCCACACTTTCGCCGGCTTTCTTACCCAGCAGGGCCTGACCGATGGGCGACTTGATGGAAATCTTGCCCTCCTTCAGGTTGGCTTCATGCGGACTGACGAGTGTGTAGGTCATCCGTGCTTTGTTGACCATGTTGGTGATTTCCACCTTGCTCAGCAGCCCCACCTTCTCGCTACCGAGGCGTGACGTGTCGATGACCCTGGCAAACTCCAGCACCCGCTGCTTGAAGCGTATCCTGCCCAGAAGCCTCGACTGCTCACGCTTGGCGGCATGATACTCGAAGTTCTCGCTCAGGTCGCCTTTGTCACGGGCCTCAGCGATAGCCTCCTTGACCTTCGGCAGTTCACTTTCCAGTTCCTGTAGTTCGGCTACAAGTTTGTCGTAGCCTTCTTGAGACATATATTCCATGATCCTAACCTTGCAGAGAAAACAAGATTCGAAAAAACGAGGCTTTCACCTCGTCTCGCTATGAATCCTTTTCATCCTGCGGAGAGAACAGGATTCGAACCTGCGAACCGGTTTTGCCGGTTACACGCTTTCCAGGCGTGCCTCTTCAACCACTCGAGCACCTCTCCTTACTTGTTAAGCGGCTGCAAAATTAGCAAAAATACCGCAGATAACACTGATTAGAGCGTGATATTTAATATTCTTTTGCAGTTGGCGTTGGTCACGGTGGCCACTTCCTCGGCCGTCACACCGTAAGCCTCGGCCAGCCGCTGCAGCACGTAGGCCGTGTAGGCCGGCTCATTGCGCTGTCCGCGACAGGGGACGGGCGCCATATAGGGAGCATCGGTCTCGATGACGATGCGGTCGAGGGGCACGACACTGGGCAGTACCTCTGGCAGGTGCGACTTCTTGAACGTCAGCACACCGCCGATACCCAACACGAAGCGGTCGAACTGCAACAGTTCGGCGGCCTCCTGTTCGTTGCCGGTGAAGCAGTGGAAGACACCGCCAGGCTGCTCCCGGGCGTACTTCTTCAGCAGGGCCACCATCTCGTTCTGCGCCTTCCGGCAGTGGATCATCAGCGGCAGCCGCGTCTCCACCGACCAGCGTACCTGCTCCTCGAAGGCCTCCAGCTGCTCCTGCTCGAACTCACGACTCCAGTAGTAGTCGAGTCCTACCTCGCCAATGGCTATTAAGGGTGAAGGGGCGGAAGGGTGAAGGGTTGAAGGGATAAGGGCCTTGATGGCAGCGAGCTGTTCACGCCAGTCGGCGCGCACCTCTTCAGGATGCAGTCCCACCATCGGGCAGAGATAGTCAGGATACTGGGCGCAGAGGCTGACGATACGCTCCGACGATGCGCGGTCAATGGCTGGGACAAGAATCTTCCCGACCCCTGCCTGACGTGCCCGCAGGATGACGGCCTCGCGGTCCTGGTCGAACTCCTCGCCGTCGATATGGCAATGTGTGTCAATCCACGCCATCTTATTTCCGCCGTTTCATCATCTCGTTGGTATAGTCAAGCAGCATCTGCTTACGCTCGTCGCTGATGCCGACCTTGGCCAGATACCGACGACACTCGTCGAAGTAGTAGTTGATTTTCTGTTCGCAGAGCTGGCGGATGCCTATCTGGTCATAGAGCGCCGTCACGGCATGCACTTTCTCGTCGCGGTTGAAGTCAGTGGCCTCGATCCACTTCATCAGTTCACGGCGCTGACTGGCGTCGGCACGGTTCACGGCGTTTATCAGCATATAGGTCTTCTTGTTCGAGGTGATGTCGCCACCGATGGCCTTGCCGAAGACCTTCGGGTCGCCATAGACGTCGAGCAGGTCATCCTGCAGTTGGAAGGCCAGTCCCAGCTGCTCACCGAATTTATACAGGTTTCCGATGTCGTCGGCAGGAGCATCGGCGAGTATGGCGCCTATCTTCACGGCACATGCCAGCAGCACGCTGGTCTTCAGCCGTATCATCTCGATATATTCGTCCTCGGTGACGTCGTTACGCGTCTCGAAGGCCATGTCGTACTCCTGTCCTTCGCCTATCTCCAGTGCCGTCTCCGTGAAGGTGTCGAGGACGGCCTGCAGATGACGCTCGTCGCACTGCTGCATGCGCTGGTAGGCCAGCACGAGCATGGAGTCGCCGCTGAGGATGGCCTTGTTGGCGTCCCACTTCTTGTGGACGGTGTCGTGTCCGCGTCGCATGTCGGCATTGTCCATCAGGTCGTCGTGCAGCAGGGTGTAGTTATGGTATGTCTCCAGCCCTACTGCCTGCATCAGGATGCTTTCCGGGTCATCCTTGTACAGGTTGTATGCCAGCATCATCAGCACGGGACGTATGCGCTTGCCGCCTAACGACAGCACATATTCAATAGGCTCATAGAGCGACTTCGGACGGCGGTCGTAGGGCAGTCCGTCGATGAAGGCATTCACCTTCTGCAAGATTTCGTTAGATGTATACATTTTGTTGTTTTCGTTATGTCGTGATGACGTGATGACGTGATGTCGTTATTACAATTTAAACACGATGGGTATGCAGACCTGCGTGCGGCAGGGCTTGGCGTCCTGCTTGCCCGGCTTCCACTGCGGCATCAGATGGAGCACGCGCAGGGCCTCGCGGTCGAGACTGGCTTCGGCCGACTTCTGTATCTCGATGTTGCTGATGCTGCCGTCGACGTTGACGATGAACTGCGCGATGACCTTGCCCTGCACCTTGCGCTGCTGGGCCGACGGCGGATAGCGCAGGTTCTTGGTCAGCCACCGCATCATCTCGACGGCACCGCCAGGAAACTCCGGCAGTTCCTCGACGATGCGGAAGTTCAGCGGGTTGTTCTCCATATCGACGGCCGTCGGCTGTTCGGGGTCTTCTGCCTCGTCGACGGTCTTCAGCTCGACATCGTTCTCCGGCGGAGGCAGTTCATCCTTCAGGTCCACCTCCGGCTTGTCATCGACGATATTCAGCTGGTCGGCACTCTGCCGGCGCTCCACCACCTGCTCCTTGATCAGCGGGATCCGCTCTTCCTCCTTCAGTGCCTCCAGGTCGAGTTCCTTGACGATATTCTCAAGCGCCTCGGCGTCCATGCTGCTGTCGATGGCACCGAAGTCGTACTCCAGCGCCACATAGAGCGACGACAGCACGACGACGGCTGCCAGGAGGAAATCCCAGCCGCGATGTCTGTCCAGATCGGCTCTCGAACTCTTTTTTATTTCCATAATAAATGGCGCTTTTTTACGTTATATTACCTGAAAGGCGCTACAAAGGTACGAAAAAGTTAAGAGTTAAGAGATAAGAGTTAAGAGTTTTTTTGTATCTTTGCGCCCGAATTGAGAATAATTAGGATGAAAAGAGCCGTTCTTGCCACCGTTTTGCTGCTTTCTGCGCTTCTCGTCGAGGCGCAGGAGAGCCAGACCGTCTACAATTTCCTGCGGCTGCCCGTCAGTGCCCACGTGGCAGCCTTGGGCGGCGACAACATCACGCTGACGGAAGACGATGCCACCCTGATATTCCACAACCCGGCACTTATCAACAATGTGACCGACCGCACCGTCAACCTGAACATCATGACCTACATGGAGGGGACGACGACGGGCAGCGCCTCGTTCGTACGCGCTGCCGGCGAACGTGGCACGTGGGGCATCACCGGCCAGTACATGGGCTACGGCACGATGAAGGAGACGACGGTGGCTGGAGAGCAGACGGGCGAGTTCTCGGCCCGGGACATAGCCGTGGGCGGCACCTTTGCCTACAGCCTGTCGGAACGGTTCTCGGGCGGCATCACGGCCAAGTTCGTGGCCAGCTACATCGGCCAGTACCACTCGCTGGGTGCGGCCATTGACTTGGGCCTGAACTACTACAACAGCGAGAGCGAGCTGTCGGTCTCTGCCGTCGCTCGCAACCTCGGCGGCCAGCTGTCGGCCTACGAGGACGACTTCGAGCGCCTGCCGCTCGACCTGCAGGTGGGGTTCACGAAGCGTCTGTTGCGGTCGCCCCTGCGCCTGTCGGCCTCGCTCGTCAAGCTCAACGACTGGCAGTACGGTCTGGGCAAGCATCTGGTCATCGGCGCCGACCTCATCCTCTCGCCGCAACTCTACGTCGCCGCAGGCTACAACGCCCTGCGTGCCGCCGAGATGAAGATCGAAGAGAGCGACGGTGCCAGTGCCCACGGCGCCGGCCTCAGCATCGGCGGCGGTCTGAACCTGCAGCGTCTGAAGCTGCATGTGGCCTACGCCAAGTACCACGTCAGCACCGCGTCATTACTCTTTAACATCAGTTACGCACTATGAAACAGATTACAATAGCTATCGACGGCCACTCTTCGTGCGGAAAGAGCACGATGGCCAAAGCCCTGGCCCGGCGTGTGGGCTATGTCTATGTCGACACCGGTGCGATGTACCGCTCTGTCACCCTCTATGCCCTTCGTCACCACCTCTTTGCCGACGACGGCAGCATCCGCACCGAGGAGCTGGAGGCGGCGCTGCCCGCCATCGTCATCGACCAGCGACTGGTTGACGGCAAGACCACCACGTTCCTCAACGGCGAGAACGTCGAGCGCGAGATACGCACGCTCGAAGTCAGCAACCACGTCAGTCCCATTGCTGCCCTACCCTTCGTCCGCACGGCGCTCGTGGCCCAGCAGCAGCGTATGGGCCAGAACGGCGGTATCGTCATGGACGGTCGTGACATCGGCACCGTCGTCTTCCCCCATGCCGAACTGAAGATCTTTGTGACGGCCTCGGCCGAGGTGCGCGCCCAGCGCCGCTACGACGAGCTGAAGGAGAAGGGGATGCCTGCCGACTATCAGGACATCCTGAAGAACGTCCAGGAGCGCGACTATATCGACTCCCACCGCGAGGTGTCGCCCCTGCGTCAGGCCGACGACGCCCTGCTGCTCGACAACAGCCAGATGACCATCGCCCAGCAGGACGAGTGGCTCATGCGGCGGTTCAACGAGGCCACGCAGTCGCTCTGATTGTCAGACGGTCTTTCCCCTGCCTTTTGTATACCTAATAATGGCAGCCTATCTTCACAGACAGGCTGCCACTTTTTTACCTTTTAAAATTTATTTTGATGAGGTAAGAAAATATACCATCATTTAGCTATATGTCAACACATAACCCACACCTCTTACACCTGACACTTAACAGCCTGTTATTCAACGGCATAGCAACCCGAATAGGTCGCACCTATGGTCGCACCTGAGGTCACACCTGCCGTGAAACAGTTTTGAAGAATCCCGGCCGCTCAGAAAAATCTCACGGCCGCTCAGAAAAATTCCCCGCCGCGAAATTTTTCTGAGAAGCCGTGAGAATCTGATGAGACACCCACCCGCACCAACTCATATTTTTCCCTTCCGGCAGGTGCGACCTCAGGTGCGACCATAGGTGCGACCAAGCCCGAGAAAAACACTACTGATACTCAGCGAGTTAAGAGCCAGGTGTAAGAGGTGTCACCAACTTCCTGGGCGACAGTTTTTCGATGGCGTCGCGGCACTGCTCCATCAGCCACTTGGGGGTTGAGGTGGCGCCACAGATGCCGATGGTCTCCACGCCGTCAAGCCAGGACGGGTCAATCTCTTCAGGACCCTCTATCAGGTGCGTGTTACGATTGATACGCAGACACTCATTGTAAAGCACCTTTCCGTTAGAGCTCTTGCGACCACAGACAAAGAGGATGAGGTCGTGGCGCGAGGCAAACTGCGAGATGTTAGGCATGCGGTTGGCTACGGAGCGGCAGATGGTGTCGAAGCTCTTAAAGGTGGCTGTGGGCGCTATGTGCTGCTGGATGTACTCGATGATGCGGTGAAACTCGTCGAGCGACTTCGTGGTCTGCGAGTAGAGATAGATGTCGCGGGTGAAGTCGAGACGGCTGACCTCGTCGAAGCTCTCAATGACGATGGCTTCTCCTTGTGTCTGCCCGACCAGGCCCAGCACCTCGGCATGACCTTTCTTTCCAAAGATGACGATTTGCGAAGCCCCACTGTCGAACTGGCTCTTGATGCGCTTCTGCAGCTGCAGCACCACCGGACAGGTAGCATCGATAATCTCGATATTGTTCTGACGCGCCAGTTCGTAGGTGGCCGGCGGTTCGCCATGAGCACGGAGCAGCACCTTGACATCATGCAAACGTGCCATCTCGTCGTGGTCTATGGTGACGAGCCCCATCTTGCGCAGCCGTTCGCACTCCATACCGTTGTGCACAATGTCGCCGAGGCAATAAAGGGTATTGCCCTTTGCCAGCTCCTCCTCAGCCTTCTTTATGGCTGTGGTCACTCCGAAGCAGAAGCCGCTGCCGTTGTCAATCTCAATATGTAGCATAGAAACAAATGATTGTGGAAAAACTGTCTAATACTAATACAATTGCTGCAGATACGACAACATCACATCTGGCGATAATCGCCGTTCCTTGCTTTCCTTACTATACTGCCGTCTTAACTCACTATCAACCGACAACAGCTGCTTCATTGACCTTGGTGTCAACAGTATAAGTGTTTCCGATGACATTTCCCAAAGAAATGGCCTTGCATCGCTAATGCCTTGATAAGCAACAAATCCCACACCTGTCAACGCTCCTAACGTCAACCCTGCAATTGAGCCACTTAAAGAGAGACCTCCTATTCGACTATTTGGCATCACGAAAAACGTGTTGTATCCTACTCTTACAGCTTTTGCATATACACCAACGGAAGCATTAGAAACCTTGTTACAATTGATATACAAAGTATCGCGATAGGAAACATAAAGAGCATTGTTCCTCAACTCTCTCTCAACTTTTTTCTCAGCAGCCTGAAACGTTAACCCAAAATAGGATGACTCCGGATATTTATCCTCAACAGAAACCTCATCTGCTACATGCCAATTCTTTCCCACTAATTCCCGATCACTGTAGCAGAACTTAACCTGCTCCTGTGCATACGCTACAGTAAGCGAAAAGAGGAAAATAGCAGAAGTAAGAGTTCTGATCATTGTTATTTTATTATAATTGACTATAATAAAGATCAAGCAGGTCCTGAGCCGCCACGAAGCTGGTCTTTTGGCCTTGGAGCACCGATTGCTCGGCAAGCAGAATCTGCTGCTGGATTAGCGGATTGTTATAGAAGTTCAGGCGCAGGTGCTCGTTGATCGACTCATACATCCAGTACTTGGCCTGTTCGTTGCGGCGGTGGTCGAAATAGCCGTTATGACGGACGAAGTCGATATACTCGTAGATCATATCCCAGATTTCCTTGACACCCGTACCGTAGAAGCCGCTGTAGCAGAGCACCTTCGGCAGCCAACCGCTCTCGGGCATGGGGAAGAAGTGGAGGGCGTTGCGGAAGTTGGTAGCCGCCATCTGGCAGCGGTCCACATTGTCGCCGTCGCACTTGTTGATGACGATGCCGTCGGAGATTTCCATGATGCCGCGCTTGATGCCCTGCAGCTCGTCGCCAGTACCGGCCACCTGGATGAGCAGGAAGAAGTCGACCATCGAGTGGCAGGCCGTCTCGCTCTGGCCGACGCCCACGGTCTCAACGAAAATCTTGTCGAAGCCGGCAGCCTCACAGAGGATGATGGTCTCACGCGTCTTACGGGCCACACCACCAAGAGAACCGGCCGACGGACTAGGACGGATGAACGACGCGGGGTGCTGCGCCAGCTTCTCCATACGCGTCTTGTCGCCGAGGATACTACCCTTGCTGCGCTCGCTGGAAGGGTCGATGGCCAGGACCGCCAGTTTGCCGCCATACTCACGCAGCACGTGGATGCCGAACTCATCGATACTGGTAGACTTGCCGGCACCCGGGACACCGCTGATACCCACACGGACGGAGTTGCCGCTGTAGGGCAGACAACGGTTGATGACCTCCTGCGCCTTCTGCTGGTGAGCGGGGTTGACACTCTCGATGAGGGTGACGGCCTGCGAGAGGATGGTGACATCGCCGCGCAGGATGCCCTCCACCATCTCGTCGACGGAGAGTTCGTGGCGGCGGAAACGTCCACGTTTCAGGTAGGGATTGATGATATGCTGTTCGCTGACGCCGCTGTTGACTTGTAGTCCGGCGTACTCTGCGCTATTCTCGGGATGTTCCATAATTATTCTGTTTTGATGGTGACAACGACCTTCGACTGCCGTGGGGCATTGGTAATCATGAGCACACGGGGCGTGCTGCGCACCTTCTTCAGTTCGGCAGCCACAGCCGTGATCTTCAGACGGGCCGTCTCGCCCGGCATGAGGCGGCTCTTGCTGAGCGTCACCTTCAGTCCGCGGGTAAACATCTGCAGCGACGAGATGTCGAGGCGCGACCGTCCGGTGTTGGTCAGCAGTATCTCGCCCGTCTTCTTGGACTTACCGCCGAAGCTGAGCGTCAGTGTCGTGTCCGACAGCTGCAACTGCGGGGCATCGGGCGTGGCCGCCACCGACGGCAGCAAGACGGCCGAGACACCAATCTCCGTCTGGCTCTTCACCTTCTCACCCAGCTGCTGGGCCAGGAACACCGAGGTCTGTGTCAGACCGTAGTCGCGGATCTTGTCGGAGTGGAGCGTGAAGACCACCTTACCGCTGTGGCCCGGCGACAGGAACTCCGGGTAGGCTTTTGCCGTGAGGTAAGGCGGCAGATGGAGCACGTTGGGCTGCATACGGGTGTTGCCGTTGTTCATGACGTGCATCTCGAAGGTACGCTGTTCGCCTTTGTTCACGTTGTCAAACTCCAGGTTGTCGGCATCGGCCAGCAGTCCGCCGTAGTCATAGGGATAGGAGCCGCTGTAGTCCATCAGGTCGGCCAGCACCACACCTTTCATGGTGATGCAGACAGGCCTTCTTGATCCGTTAGAAGTGATAATGGCCTGCTTGTTGAAATGGCCCAGCTGGCGCGCATCGAACGTCATACGGATTGTAAAGTTGTCGCCCACACCAATCTCCTCCTTGGGGTATTCCACCTTGGTACAGTAGCAGTCGGCCTTCACACTCTTGATAAGAAGTTTACGGAAGCCCCTGTTGCGGCCTTCGAAGGTGGCTGTCACTGGCATTTCGTATCCCGTGCGCCCTACGTCGATGACGGCTGTTGTCAGCGCCAGGCGCTGGGCCTTAGCGGTGAAAGAGAGGAATGGTGAGAGCGTGAATAGTAATAGCAGTATCTTTTTCATTCTACGTTAAGTGTTTGAGAGTGAGTGGTGCCACGATATTCCGAGGCGTAGGCGCACTGAACGGTGCACGTGCCCGTCTCGTACTGTCCGGCACAGTCGATATAGTATTCCGTCTCGACGACATGCTTGCCCTTGGACAGGCGGTCGAAGAAGTAGTTGGTCACATTGTCGCGAGGCGTCACGTAGCAGCCTAAGCGCCAGTCGTAGCCACTGAGCTGGCGGACGGGTTCCATACAGGCGGCACGCTTGTCCTGAAGCTGTACGAAGTCGAGGTCGCGCTCACTCTGGATGGTCAGGCGGACGGTCACGCGGTCGCCTATTTTAAGAGGAGCGTGGAGAGAGGTGAGAGAAGAGAGAGCACCATCAGCCGTCAGCAGTTCACGCTTCACGCTGACGCCGCTGGCCTGATCGTTGATGTCGCTGGTGGGCTGCACAAACTGGGCGTAGACGGCGCCCCACGACGTG
The DNA here is from genome assembly GCA_017471465.1 of Prevotella sp. Taxonomy (GTDB): domain Bacteria; phylum Bacteroidota; class Bacteroidia; order Bacteroidales; family Bacteroidaceae; genus Prevotella. The sequence goes on from JAFUTI010000023.1 coordinate 50,217, forward strand.
CCCTCACTCTGCTTCTCAACGGAGAGGGTCTTCTCGCCCTGATACGGCTGCGCGGTCTTCACATAGCCTATGCCGGCAGTGGCCTTCGGTGTGTCGACAGCCTTGCCGTCGAGCTTCATGACCGTCGGAGCGGCAGCTATCAGCTTTTCACTCTTAACGCTTGACCCATCACTCAGGAAGGCATAGACGGCATCGACGGAGTTCAGCGGCGTGTCCCAGGCCTGTGTGCGCTTCTCCTGCAACAGCCAGCGGCGCATCTCGTCGAGCGTCTGCCGGTCGTCGGGCGTCAGGCGCTGGATGGCCTCGATGGCAGCCACCTGTGTCGGTATGCGGTAGTCGCGCCACGAATAGGCGGCACGCGGCGTGTCGTAGTAGCGCCCCATCTCCTCCTTGTAGACGGTGTACTCCTTCAGACTCTTAATATAAAGGGGCGAGTCGAGGATGATGGCCGATAGGGCCTTCTGGTAGATGGTCTGGTTCTTCGTCTCCTTCTTCAGCAGATTAATAAGGTACGCGTTAGCCGCCTGAACATCGGCAGGTAGCTGGCGGCCGTCGAGCTTGCAGACGTAGAGCCACTGCAGGGCGGTGTAGCCGGGGAATGTCGGCTTATAGCCTTTCCGCTGCTGCTGCTTCAGCTCGTTCACCAAGTCGACCATTTCCTTGCTCAGAAATGTAAAGGCTTTACTTAGCATCGGCAGCGTCTCCTGCCGATGGCCCGTCATCACGTTCTGCCGCACCATCATCTCCGCAACAGAGAGGGTCATATAGGTAGAGCCCGGCATCTCAGGCCACCAGCTCCACGAACCGTCGCTGCGTTGCAGCTTTCCTAGTTTGTCGATGGCCGACAGCAGGCGCTGCTGCATCAGGTTCTCGTCGAAGAAGTCGGCCAGCCGCTGGCGCTGCTCCGTCTCGCGGTCGGCATCAGCCACCCACGGCGTCTCGCTGAGGACGAGGTCCTTCAGCTCCTGGTTCTTCTCCAACTGAGTTTGCAGGGATGTCTCGACTCCCTGTATTCCCGACGTGCCGTCGCCTACCCGTTCTCTCTTCCACTGCTCGAACACCGTCTTGGCCTGCGGCACCTGGTCGACGATATGCTTGCCGATGGTGTTGGCATAGAGCGAGGCAGCCTGACAGATGGCGCAGTCGTCATGAGGATGACCGATGGCAGGCAGGGCCTGAATCATCAGCCAAGCAGGGTTGTTCGTGTATTCGATGGTCATCTTGGCATCCTTCACCGCCTGAGGCACCAGCGTCGTCAGGTCAATCTCCTTCGTACCCGGCTCGTTCTGCGTGAACGGCAGGGTGACGGTGACGCGCTCACGGCTGGGCAGGACGGTCAGGTAGTGCTGTTCACCATCGCTGAACTCGCCCGTCGTAGCCATCACTTTGGCTATGAGCAAGGATTCTTTGAAGTTTGAAGTCTGGAATTTGAAGTTTACGCTCGTCGTCTCGCCGGCCTTCACGCTGAACGGCTCTTTAAGCGTCAGCACGGTCTTTTCCGTCGCGGGATCGGTGAGTGTCAGGTATGCCGTACCGCTGAGGTCGTGCTCGCAGGTATTGATGATCCGCGCCGAGACGGTGGCCTCGTCGCCCTCGCGCAGGAAGCGCGGCACGTTGGGCTGCACCATCAGGTCTTTCTTGGCCACGGCCTCGCCTTCGAGCTGTCCGTAGCAAAGGTCGGCAGTATGCGCCAGACCCAGGAAGCGCCACGTCGTCAGACTCTCGGGCAGCGTGAACTTCATGGTGACAAGTCCTGTGGAGTCGGCCAGCAGCTGCGGATAGAAGAACGCTGTCTCCTGCAGATTCTCACGCAAAGGGATGTCGGGCTGACTGTCATCTTCAGCGCCAGACGAACGACCGCCGTCGGCAGAGGCCTGCTCCACGTCGAACGCACCAATGGCCGCCTCAGCCGTCGCCGTCTGCTTAGCATAGCCCACGAAAATCGGGGCTTCTTCGACACAGTCGAAGACGGCGGTGCTGCTGTTCTTTGCCACCGCGCCGGTACGCGCCATGCGGAGCAGACGGCCACCTGTCGCCCAGTAGTGAGGGAACAGCGCCTCGTCGAAGTGCGTCAGGCTAATCGCCTGGACATCCAGCAGCTTGAGTCGCTGCTGACCGGTCAGGCTCTCGCCGCCCCAGCTGCCATATTGCCAGAACGTCCGCGGCAGCTGGATATTCTGATAGGGTCTGAAGGTCCAACTGTGACGGGCTATCTGGTCGAGGCTCTTGTCATAGAGCGTCGCCATCAGCAGGGCGTCGGCAGGCGTGCCGTCGGGCTTCTTGACGGTCAGCGACCACTCCTCCTGCTGGCCGGGGGTCAGCCGGTCGCGGAAGGTCTGCCACGACAGTTTCAACTGCTTGTCGGGCAGTGGACGGCTGATAGTAAAGGCATGGGTATAGGTCTTGCCCTGCTTCACCCAGGCGAAGGTCAGCAGCAGACCGTTGCCGTAGTCCTCCTTGTAGGTGAACTTGCGGTTGACCAGTTCGTTGGAGCGGTCGACGGCGCCACTCTCGATGACGCGTTCGCCGCTGATGATACTATATAAGATATGTACGTCGGCAGCCGACGAGCCCACCTGAATGGTGACAGGCGTGCCGTCGCCAGGGAACTGCGTCGCCGACTGGTAGAACCAGTTGTCGGTGTCGGCGGCAGGCCGTTTGTCGTCGAGCGAGAAGACCACGAACGACAGCCTTACGGTGTCCTCGCCACAGACGGCCTCCAACGCGTGGCGGCCACTGGCCAGCCTGGGCAGCGCCATCGGCACATTGGTCTTCGCCGTCAGCCATTTCTTGCCGTCGATACGATAGCGGGCAGTGGTGTCGATGGGATTGCCGGCGGCATTGCGCAGCTGGAACGTCATCTGTCCGCCCTCGTCGGCACGTACCTCCTCCGGCACGTCGACGCTGAACGCCGTCTTACGGTTGCCCAGCGGCAGCGACATCACGCCCTGATGGGTCTCACCGGCCTGGTCGGTGACGTCGGCCGTACAGACGAAGTTATAGAACATCGGGGATGGGGTCTTCGGCAGCACCATCGGCATGGCAACGGTGAACTTACCGTCGCTGCCGGTGACGGCCTCGCCCGTAGCCACCTCCTCTTCGTCGACCTCGGCCCACCACCAGAGGGAGCTGCGGCGCTCGACACTGTACTTCACCTTGGCATCCTGGACAGGCACGCCGGCGTATGAACGGGCGGTGCCAACGACGGTGACGGTATCGCCGTCCCTGTAGTCGGCAACAACCTTGTCGAACGCCACCTCAAAGGTGGGACGCTTGTACTCCTCGACGCGGAAGTTACGACTGCTGTTGCCTGCCTGGACGGTGTACTGTCCCGTCAGACCGCCGGAAGGCAGCGTGAAGTCGGCAGCACACGAACCGTAGCGGTCGGTCGTCAGCTGCTGTTCCGACACCATCTTGCCGTTGGCGTCGCGCAGTGTCAGCGTCAGCCGTCGGCCCTCCAGAGCCTTCTGTTCGAAGCCGTTTTCCACCTCGTAGGTGATGGCCGCCACATGGACGGTCTGTCCGGGGCGGTAGATACTGCGGTCGGTAAACAGCTGTGTACGCTCCATACGACGTTCGCTGAAGTAGTTGAAGCGGTTGTAGCTGTTCATCGGCCTACAGGCCTTGTCCTCAGCCGTATAGGTAAAGACACTGGTAGGACGCTCTTTGCCGTACTTATAGGTGGCCTCACCGTTGGCATCGGTAGTCAGCGTGGCAATCTTCTGGTTGCCACGCCCGCCGACATAGCCTCTCAGCTCGACGGTAGCCCCCTTCACGGGCTGACCATCCCGGGCGTCGACCACGACATAGCGCATCCTGCTGTCGGGGAGCGACTCCACCAGCGTCCGCACGTTGCTGACGAAGTAGAGCTGGCGTGACACCTCTGTCGACGGCCGGCTCTCCATCTCGAGCATATAGACGCCGACGGGCAGTCCCGGCAGGGTAATGCTGTCGCCGAACATCTGGTAGCTGGGGTTGCCGCTGTAGGTGCGTGTCACCCGCAACTGGGGCAACTCCGTTGCCAGCGCCTTCAGCTTCTTGTAGTCTTTCTCTTCATTGGGGCGCAAGTCGGTATTGCCATCGACCTTCACGCGGTAGATGCGCAAGGTCAGCCCGCTGAGGTTCTTGATGTTGATGACCTTCAGCACCTGCTCCTCACCGGGCATGGCCTGCTGCTTGTAGAGCGAGGCGTAGAACCGTTGGCAGGTGAGTTGCTGCCGGGCATTGCGCAACTGATCCATCCGCCCGTAACTGCCCCAGCGCGACAGCGCTTCCTGCAGGTAGTTCCACAGCGTCTCCTCCGACCCTTCACGCGCAAAGCGGTTCACGTAGGCTTCCAGACTTTCGTAGCGCTCGATGGCCACCTCGCCACACTCCGGCAGGTCACCATACTGGTTCGTCAGCGAGTCGAGTCTTTCAAGATAGACCTCAAGGTCGGCTTTCCCCCAACGTTTCTCCTGCTTGATGAGTTCCAGGGCTGTCATCATCGAGGCTACGCGGTTGCCCACCTTATTATAATACATGTTCAGCGCACGGAAGTCGTTCAGCTCGTAGCCCACGACACTCAGCAGGTCGTCGTCGAACCGCCGGCTGTCGCGCCCGTCGACGGTCAGCGGCTTATAGGCAGAGGCCTTCACGGCAGCCAGCCGCGCACAGGTCTCGGCGTCGAGCGTCACCGTCAGGTCGCCGGACTTCTCCAGCCGGCTGTTGTCCTTGTAGATCTTGTTCAGCACAACGGCATAGACGGTAGCCAGTGTCTTGTCCTTTGCCTGCCGGCGACGCTGCTCCATCCGCCCGACAGCAGGCTGCAGCGAGTCGGAGGCTATCGTGGTCATCACGCGGCTGCCGGCCAGTTCGGCAGCCATCAGCTGTCCGTACTGCCCTTCCTTCTGGGCTTTCGCCACAATCTTCATCAGCACGTCATACTGCGTGCGTGGCAGGTCTTTCTTCTCGGCCTCCTCCGCCTGTTTCCAGAGCGCCTGGTATGTTTGTCCTTGAACCATGATTCCCAAAAACGAAAAGAACACAGTCAGTAAGATATTCTTCATTTCGCGACATTTAAAGATTCTTTAATTGCAAAGGTAGCCTTTTTTCCCGATATTCTCTGTAAGCGCTGTCTGAAAATATGAAACTTTAACGATTTTATCCTTTTTATGCGCTCGTTCCGTCTGCTGATGCACGCTGTCAAAGCGTCGGACAGAACTGACGTTTTGTCAGAGTCCCTTCGTTCGGCACGTTGTTTGTAAGCAAGTTTTCAGGTAACAACAAAATTTTAGGAGGAAAGAATTATGACATTAGACAAGTTTACGATCAAAGCGCAAGAGGCTGTTCAACAGGCTGTGAACACAGCCCAGATGAACGGACAGCAGGCAATAGAGCCTGTACATATACTGAAAGGGACGCTGGAGAAGGCGAAGGACGTGACAAACTTCGTGCTACAGAAGTTGGGGGTCAACGGTCAGCAGATCAGCATGCTCGTTGAACAGGAGATCAAGCACCTGCCGAAAGTGCAGGGTGCCGGACAGCCCTATCTCTCGAACGAAGCCAACCAGGTGCTGGTGAAGGCCACGGAACTGTCGCAGAAGATGGGCGACGAGTTCGTCTCTGTCGAACCGCTGCTGCTGGCCCTGCTCTCGGTAAACAGCACGGCAGCACGCATCCTGAAAGATGCCGGCTGCACGGAGAAGGGCATGCAGCAGGCCATACAGGAGTTGCGCCAGGGCCAGAAGGTGCAGTCGCAGAGTGGCGACGACAACTACCAGTCGCTGGAGAAGTATGCCAAGAACCTGGTAGACCTTGCCCGTCAGGGTAAGCTCGACCCCGTCATCGGCCGTGACGACGAGATTCGCCGACTGCTGCAGATTCTGTCGCGCCGTACGAAGAACAACCCTATATTAATAGGTGAGCCGGGCACGGGTAAGACAGCCATCGTCGAAGGTCTGGCCGGACGTATCGTCCGTGGCGACGTGCCTGAGAACTTGAAAGACAAGCAGCTCTACTCGCTCGACATGGGTGCGCTGGTGGCTGGTGCGAAGTACAAAGGCGAGTTCGAGGAGCGTCTGAAGTCGGTCATCAACGAGGTGACAAAGGCCGAGGGGCGTATCATCCTCTTCATCGACGAGATTCACACGCTGGTGGGAGCCGGCGGTGGCGAGGGTGCCATGGATGCTGCCAACATCCTGAAACCGGCACTGGCCCGTGGCGAACTGCGTGCCATCGGTGCCACGACACTGAACGAGTACCAGAAGTATTTCGAGAAGGACAAGGCTCTGGAGCGCCGTTTCCAGACGGTGATGGTCGACGAGCCCGACGAATTGTCGGCCATCTCGATTCTGCGTGGTCTGAAGGAGCGTTACGAGAACCACCATAAGGTGCGTATTCAGGACGACGCCTGTATCGCCGCCGTACAACTTTCTGAACGTTACATCAGTGAGCGCTTCCTGCCCGACAAGGCCATCGACCTGATGGACGAGGCCGCTGCCAAGCTGCGTATGGAGCGCGACTCCGTGCCCGAGGAACTCGACGAGATCACCCGCCGACTGGCACAGCTGGAGATAGAGCGCGAGAGCATCAAGCGCGAGAGCAGTGTGGTCAGCGGTACTGCCGCTGACACAAAACTCCAACAGCTCGACCGCGACATCGCCGAGCTGCGCGAACAGGAGACACAGTTCCGCGCCAAGTGGGAGGGCGAGCGCCAGTTGGTGAACAAGATTCAGCAGGACAAGCAGGAAATGGAGAACCTGAAGTACGAAGCCGAGCGCGCCGAGCGCGAGGGTGACTACGGCAAGGTGGCCGAGATACGCTACTCGAAGCTGAAGGCCCTCGAAGACGACATCGCCGCCATCCAGCGCCAGCTGGACAGCGCGTCCGGCGATTCAGTCGCCGGAAACCGCCTCGTCCGCGAGGAGGTCACTGCCGATGACATTGCCGAGGTGGTGAGCCGCTGGACGGGCATCCCCGTGAGCCGCATGATGCAGAGCGAACGTGAAAAACTGCTGCATCTCGAAGAGGAACTGCACCGCCGTGTCATCGGACAGGACGAGGCCATCACCGCCGTCAGCGATGCCGTGCGCCGCTCGCGTGCCGGACTGCAAGACCCGAAACGGCCTATCGCCTCGTTCATCTTCCTCGGCACCACGGGTGTCGGTAAGACGGAGCTGGCCAAGACACTGGCGGAGTACCTCTTCAACGACGAGACGATGATGACGCGTATCGACATGTCGGAATATCAGGAGAAGCACACTGTCAGCCGACTCATCGGTGCACCTCCGGGCTACGTGGGCTACGACGAGGGCGGCCAGCTGACGGAGGCGGTACGCCGCAAGCCGTACCAGGTCATCCTTTTCGACGAAATCGAAAAGGCACACTCAGACGTGTTTAATATTCTGCTGCAGGTGCTCGACGACGGACGGCTGACCGACAACAAAGGACGGACGGCGAACTTCAAGAACACCATCATCATCATGACGTCGAACGCCACCCGTGAGCAACTGCGCGCCACCATGCGGCCGGAGTTCCTGAACCGTATCGACGAGATTATCACCTTCCAGCCGCTGACGCGCGAACAGATTGCCGACGTGGTGCGCCTGCAGATACGCAAGGTGCAGGAGATGCTGGAGCCGCAGGGCTTCCGCCTTGAGGTGACACCCCAGGCCGTCGACTACCTGGCTCAGGAGGGCTATGACCCGGAGTTCGGGGCACGTCCGGTGAAGCGCGCCATCCAACAGCTGATGCTCAACGAGCTGTCGAAAAAACTGCTGGCAGGCGAGGTGAACCGCGACCGCCCCGTCATCGTCGACGAGTTCGGCGACGGCTTAGTCTTCCGCAACTGACTCTAAGCCTGCAAGTAGAAATATGGTTCCCTGACGGGTTTGCTGAAAAGCACACTCGTCAGTTTTTTTTTGCGAAATGCAGTACCGAGTCGTTACCAAACGCTCTCTAAATGTTAACTCATAATAAAAACCAGTAGAACAAAATACATTTCCAATCATTATTTCAAAAATCTTTCGTATATTTGCATCTGGAACTCTACTCCTGTACGAAAAGTACTCCTGTACTCCTGTCGAAAAGTACTCCTGTAAAATATAACAGAATGAAAAAACTTTATTCATTACTACTCTTAGTCTGCCTGTCAGCTACGGCTGTCGCACAGCAGAAATTTGAACTGGGCAAACCTAACAACGAGGCCTACCGTTATCTTGACAACTATAAGGCTCTCAAAGAGTACGTCGACCACGAGAAGTACCCCAACTTCAAGTTGGGTGCAGGCATTACCGTCAACGAATATCTGAGCAACTCGCTGGTAAAGAACCTAATTAACAAGAACTTCAACGAGACGGTTGCCGGCAACGCCATGAAGATGGCCAGCTGCGTCAAAAATAATGGCAGCATGGACTTTACTACCGTCAAGAACTACGTCAACACTGCCACCAGCGCAGGCCTCAGCGTCTATGGCCACACACTCGCCTGGCACTCACAACAGGCCAAGGGCTGGCTGCTGAGTTTGCTGGCCGACAAGCCTGACCCCAACAGCGAAGCGTCGTATCAGGTGATTGCCAGCAAGGACTTCCGCACACAGCAGACCACGGGGTGGACGGCTGACAAGACGAAGTTCGGCTTCAGCATCAGCTTTGACGGCACCAACGGTCTGAAGGTCACTTCCACGAAATCGTATTCCTATGAGGTGCAGTTCGTGGCTATGGAAAACCTCCTGCTGACCACCGGCCAGAACTACAAGATGACGATAACCGTCAAGGGTACGAAATCGGGCAAGCTGGCTTGCAAGCTCGGCGACTGGGGCGGTGGCTATAACTTCAGTGCCAACTTCACCAACGAGTGGAAAGACGTAGAAGTAGACGTCATGCCTACGATGGCAAACAGCTTCTTACTCGTCCAGGTGCCCAACTACGTCGGCGACGTTTACATTAAGTCCATCAAGATAGAAGGCAACTCGCGTCCTCTCGTTCCCCAGACAGCACAGGAAATGCACGACACACTGGTCTATGCGATGGACAAGTGGATAAAAGGCATGATGAACGCCTGCGGTGGTAAGGTCAAGGCCTGGGACCTCGTCAACGAGGCCATCTCCGGAGGCGGCAACGACGGCCAAGGCAACTACCTGCTACAGCACTCGAAAGATTATAACCCCGATGGCGCCCCCGATGCCACCTGGGACGTCGGCGGCGACGCATTCTACTGGCAGGACTATATGGGTTCACTGGAGTACGTCCGTCAGGCTTGCCGGCTGGCACGTAAGTACGGGCCTGCCGACATAAAGCTCTTTATCAACGACTACAACCTGGAGGGCACCTGGGACCTGAAGTACAAGGACGGCATCACTGCCAGCAATAAACTCTGGTCGCTCGTCAACTGGATCAAGAAGTGGGAGAACGACGGTGTGACGAAGATTGACGGTATCGGCACGCAGATGCACATCTCTTACAACGAGAAAAGCTCGGCTCAGGATGCCCTGAAGAAAGCCATTACGGGAATGTTCAAGCTCATGGCAAAGACGGGCAAACTGGTGCGCGTCAGCGAACTGGACATGGGCTACAACGACGCCAGCGGCAACAGCGTACCGACAGGCAGCATAACCGAGACGCAACATAAGCGTATGGCCGACTTCTACGAGTGGATTATCGGGCAGTATCTCACCATCGTTCCCCCCGCTCAGCAATGGGGTATCTGCCAGTGGTGTACCACGGACTCGCCTGAAGGCAGCGGCTGGCGCGCCAATACGCCTGTAGGCATCTGGGACCGGAACTACTATCGCAAGCACGTCTATGCCGGCTTTGTGCGTGGACTGAACGGCGGCGAACCCGAGGTTACCGGCATTGAGGGTGTTGAGACCGACAAGGCCGTTGATACCTCGAAAGGCATCTACAACCTCAAAGGGATGCCGATGATGGCCACCTCACTGGATGAGTCGCCCGCAGGCATCTACATCTCAAACGGCAAAAAGGTCTTGATAAAGTAAATCCTTACCAACACCCACCCCAATGCTTCGAAACGCCCATAAGCACAGGGCAAACATTGGGGTGGGTGTTTTTTGTTTTAACAGCACGCCACAAATCATTTTGTTTTCTGCGGTGAATTAACCGTCAAAAGAAAAAAAATCGGATATTATTTGCATTTGTCACGGTAAAGTCGTATATTTGCGCCATCTATTATTATTAACCAATTCAAAAACGGAAAATTATGAAAGAAGCTATCCGATTATTGATTGTGGCAGTCATGATGCTGAATGTTTCGCTGAACGTGAACGCACAGTTCAAGAAGAAAGAGAACAACCGCGTACCCGACCGTTTCCACATGGGAATCCGTGGTGGTTATTCTCAGAGCACTGGTGACGTGTCTTCTATTGGTTTCCCTCATGGCGGTATCGGTGTAGATTTTCAGGTTGCTCCCATACCTCTCTTTCTTGAGACCGGTTTATACTATATGAACAAAGGACAGATTGATTGGGATGGTGAGGACGAAGACCATCTGGGTTACGTACCATTGCTGATGAGTTATCACATTAACTTAGCCCCCAACCTGTTTCTTCAGCCATTCGCTGGTGGCATAGCCGGCTATTTAGGAACGACAGAAAACTTCGAGGCCGCAGTACGCGTCGGCTTAGGTTTCAATTTTGGCCGGCTTTACGCCAACACGGGCTTTGACTTAGGTCTCATAGAACACGAGAAATACAATAATCGTTGGACGAACTATACCGCCTTTGTCACCATCGGTTTCAACTGGGCAGGTAGCCGCTAAATGCCGTCAACCCCACGACTACTGGGCAATGGCGTGCAAGACGCTGACAGCCTCTTCCACGGTAGGCACATCGGTGATGACCATGGAGCGCTTGCCATTTTGCTCGCGGAGGTTACAGCGGCGCACATGATGGCCGACATAGTCGAGCACGCGACCGAAGGCATCGCTCTGGTAGTAGGGACTGTTGGGATTGTTGACGAAATAGAGGAACATCCGTCCCTGCTTCAACATGATTTTCTCGCAGCCTAACTCTTTGCCGTAGCGACGCAGCGGCACGACGCGGATAAGCTCCTCGGCCACGGCGGGTATCGAGCCGAAGCGGTCCTGAAGTCGCTGGCGGTAGGCTTCCACCTCCTGGTCGTTCTTCAGGTTGTCGAGTTCGCGGTAGAGCAACATACGCTCGGAGTCGCTGGGCACATACTGGTCGGGGAAGTACATCTCGAGGTCGCTCTCGAGGGTGCAGTCAGAGACGAAGAGACCCACCCCCACCCCCTCCCTATAGGGAGGGGCGTAATTACTTTGAGCACCTGATTTTGCGGGGGATTCGCTTTCCTCCTTCACTGGGAGGGGGTTGGTATCTCTTTCATTCCTCAGTTCCGCCATCGCCTCGTTCAGAATCTTCTGGTAGGTCTCGTAGCCGAGGTCGCTGATGAAGCCCGACTGTTCGGCACCGAGCAGGTTGCCGGCACCGCGGATGTCGAGGTCCTGCATGGCGATGTTGATGCCCGAACCCAGGTCGCTGAAGTTCTCCAAAGCCTCTAAGCGGCGACGGCTGTCGGCAGGCAGTGCTGCCAGCGGGGGCGCCAGGAGGTAACAGAAAGCCTTGCGGTTGCCACGGCCCACACGGCCACGCATCTGGTGGAGGTCGGAGAGTCCGAAGTAGTGGGCACCATTGATAATGATGGTGTTGGCGTTGGGTATGTCGATGCCGTTCTCGACGATGGTGGTAGAGAGCAGCACGTCGTAGTCGTAGTTAGAGAAGTCGAGGATTATCTGCTCGAGCTCTTCGGGCTTCATCTGTCCGTGACCGATGGCCACACGGGCATCGGGCACGTACTTGTGTATCATGCCGGCTATCTCCTGCAACTGGTTGATGCGGTTGTTGACGAAGTAGACCTGACCGTTGCGCGACATCTCGAAATTGATGGCGTCGGCAATAATATCGGCACCGAAGGTGTGTATCTCCGTCTGTATGGGGTATCGGTTGGGCGGCGGCGTCTGGATGACGCTGAGGTCGCGGGCACCGACGAGCGAGAACTGCAGCGTTCGCGGGATAGGCGTTGCCGACATCGTCAGCGTGTCGACGTTCGACTTCATCTGGCGCAGCTTTTCCTTTGTCGACACGCCAAACTTCTGCTCCTCATCGATGATGAGCAGTCCCAAGTCCTTGAACTTGACGGTCTTGCCAATGAGCTTGTGCGTACCGATGATGATATCTATCTTGCCGTCCTCCAAATCCTTGAGCACCTCCTTTGTCTGCTTGGCTGTACGGGCACGCGTCAGGTAGTCGACACGGACGGGCATGTCCTTCAAGCGGCCCTGGAACGTGCGGTAATGCTGGTAGGCCAGCACCGTCGTGGGCACCATCACCGCCACCTGTTTACCGTCGCACGCAGCCTTGAAGGCAGCACGCACGGCCACCTCGGTCTTGCCGAAGCCCACGTCGCCGCAGACCAGGCGGTCCATAGGCCGTGCCTGCTCCATGTCGGCCTTCACGTCCTGCGTAGCCTTCAGCTGGTCGGGGGTGTCTTCATAGAGGAACGAGGCTTCCAGCTCGTGCTGCAGGTAACTGTCGTGGCTGAAGGCGAAGCCCTTTTCACGGCGGCGCTTGGCATAGAGCTTGATAAGGTCGCGGGCAATGTCCTTGATGTGCTTCTTCGTACGCTCCTTCAGGCGCTCCCACTGGCCGGTGCCGAGTGTCGACAGTCGCGGCGCCTCACCACCGTCCTGCGACTTGTACTTCGACACTTTGTACAACGAGTGTATCGAGACGTAAATGGCATCGCCACGCTGATAGGTGATCTTGATCATCTCCTGATAGCCAGTGCCCTGGGGCATACGCACCAGTCCGCCGAACTTACCGACGCCGTGGTCGACATGGACGACGAAGTCGCCAATCTCAAACTGCTGAATCTCCTTGAGCGTCAGCGCCATCTTACCCGTACGGGCCTTGTCGCTCTTAAGATTATATTTATGGAAGCGATCGAAAATCTGATGGTCGGTCAGGAAGCAGGCCCGTGCATCCGTATCAATGAATCCCTCATGCAACGTGCGGTCAACAGGAATAAAGGTCAGACTCTTCTCACCCAGAATATCCTTCAGGCGCTCATGCTGCTTTTGGCTGTCGGCCAGGATAAACAGCTGATAGCCCTGCAGGATATAGTCGCCCAACGACTGTGCCAGCAGGTCGAAGTTCTTGTGGAACAGCGGCTGAGACTTTGTATGGAAAGTCACTTTCGTGCCTGTTTCTGCTGGTGAGTTGCCAAGTACGATATGACCGAAGCGTTGGCTGTCGTCACTGAACCGGGCGCCGGTAATGAGTTGCGACTCACGACGCAGCATCTGCTCTATCTCGTGTTGCTCCATCTCGCTTTCCGCCTCCTCAAGACGCTCAGTGACTGCCTGCCGCGAGAAGCCTTCCTGATAGGTGCGGTCAATGACATCGACAACGTAGGCAAAGTCCCTGTAGCAGAGCAGTGTCTCTTCGGGCAGAAAGGCCAGCAATGGCTCTTTGTCCTCAGTATCGCCAGCCAGCTCTGACACGATATCCGCACGCTCACAACGGTCTTTCGACAACTGGTTCTCCACCTCGAACGTACGGATAGAGTCTATCTCGTCGCCAAAGAAGTCAATGCGGAAGGGATACTCACTACTATAGCTGAAGACGTCGAGGATAGACCCGCGCAGGGCATATTGCCCTGGCTCGTAGACATAGTCTACCTCACGGAAGCCGAGGTCCTGCAGCTGTCGCTCTATCTCAGACGTGCTGACTATCTGACCTGTGGTCAGCGACAACGTACGGCTGTCGAGCCGTTTCTTTGTCACCACCATTTCAGCCACCGCCTCAGGGTAGCTGACGATATACATGCCTCTGGAGTCAGAGGACAAAGCGGCCAGCACCTCTGTTCGCAATATCTCGTTTGCTGCATCGCGCTGGGCGTACTTCACCGAACGGCGGTAACTGCTGGGAAAGAACAGCACACGACCCTCGCCCATCAGCTGTGTAAGGTCGTGGTAGAAGTAGCCTGCCTCCTCGGCATCACGCATAATAAAAAGGATGGTTGATGACTGCTCACGCTGCTTTTCTGCCAACGCACTGAACACCAGCGGTGCCGACGAAGCCACAAGCCCCTCAAGGAGAACCTGCCGGTTACGGACGTTCCTTCCCAAGTTTTGCTCGTCTACCCGTAGCCTTTCTACGGCTTTTGCCAAGGCCGCCAACTGCGGCTGACCGGCATACTGTTTACTTAATTCCTGTATCTTCATGACCTAAAGCGGTGCAAAATTACTAAAAAAAATGCGATATTTTGTGCGTATCACATATTTTTTACTAACTTTGCACCAAATTAAGAAAGACTATGAACGCAAGCGACAGTATCGTTATCATTCCTACCTACAACGAGAAGGAGAACATGGAAAAAATCATCCGGGCCGTCTTCGGCCTGGAAAAGTGTTTCCACATCTTAGTCATCGACGACGGCTCACCCGACGGAACGGCACAGATTGTGAAGAACCTCATGGCCACGGAGTTCGGCGACCGTCTCTTCCTGGTAGAGCGCAGCGGCAAGCTGGGGCTGGGCACAGCCTACATTGCTGGTTTCAGGTGGGCTCTGGAGCACGACTATCAGTATATCTTCGAGATGGACGCCGACTTCAGCCACGACCCTAACGACCTGCCGCGACTCTACAGCGCTTGTGCTGACGAGGGCTACGACGTGGCTATCGGCTCGCGCTATGTCAGCGGCGTCAACGTGGTCAACTGGCCCATCGGCCGCGTGCTGATGTCGTACTTCGCCTCGAAATACGTGCGCATCGTCACCGGTTTCAAGGTGCACGACACCACCGCCGGCTTCAAGTGCTACCGTCGCCGCGTACTGAAGACCATTGAACTGGACAAGATACGCTTCAAGGGCTACGCCTTCCAGATTGAGATGAAGTTCACGGCCTACAAGTGTGGCTTCAAAATCAAGGAGGTGCCCGTTATCTTCGTCAACCGCCGCGAGGGCACCAGCAAGATGTCAGGCGGCATCTTCGGCGAGGCGTTCTTCGGCGTCATGCGCCTGCGCTGGGACGGCTGGACGCGGAAGTACCCGAAGATTGTGGAGTAACAGCCAACCCACTCAGAAAAATCTCACGGCCTCTCGCAAAAAAATATAGGCGTGTGGTAAAAACGTCGCGGCCTCTCGTGAAAACGTCACGGCCTGTGGTGAAAGAAGACCGCTCGACCTCTGGTCGCAAAGCGAGAACTTTTTCTGTCTGACCACTTTTCAATTTGTCTCATTCTCCTTCGCGCGTATATATAGCGATACAGAAAAACAACCCTCACCTCCCACACCTCCCGCACCTGACGTAGGTGCGGGAGGTGTGGGAGGTGTGGGTTCATTTCGGGGTATTGCAATTACTACGCGCGCGAATATGCAATTGTACCATTTGAACAATAACCATTGCCCCTAACGAAGGGAATGCCAATGGGCTGAGTACGAAAACTGAAACAAGCTACACAGGATTTCTGTGCCGCTTGTTTCATACGAATAGTTCTCCAATGGCTGCAGACATTAAGGCCTTGCTCCTGTCGCATACAATAAAAAGCACAGAAAGAACTTTTTTCGTTTTGTAATAACATTTCCTCTTACCATTATGTCGTTATCTTTTATTTGCCTCTTTTTTATAAGCTTTAAACTCTTCTGTTGACATTTCTCTTTCAGTGAAATCAGTCTTTGATATTCTCAAATATTTCTCTATTACTTTTATTTCCGAGAAACCAAGATTGCCCCAAATGCCATAGATCCAGCAATCATTATCTTCCCACTCTATTTCTCTTTTGCTAACTTGACTACCTGCTGCAATCATCATATAGCGTATATCTTTATTATGGACATCACTAATACGAAGGTTTACAACATCAGGATTGTTTAGCAGACAACAAAAAAACTGAGACGGTCTTACATACCACGTCAAACCACGTTCCATGTCGTTTATCATCAACTCACCAATTGTAGTGTTTTCAATCCATATGTTTATTCCTAATGTTTGTTCTGCTCTTGCATTATCTATGTATATATCTGCCAACTGTTTTGCAATTTGTGTGTTTGTTGAACTCACCAAATATTGTAAGGTGTTTTTAGAAAAGGCTGTAGAAACACCTGACATTACAGCTGAAACAGTTGCCCAACCTGCTGCGCGTTTTGCCCGCTTGATTGCTTTTACTTTTGTAACATCCTCATGTTCTACTATTATATTGAACATTCCACTTCTTTCTTTCAACTCCAACTCTCTATAAATGTTAGAGGCAACAATAGTATCAGCATCATCAATAATATGTATATAAGCAAGATACTTGGGAATGTATGTTGTCTTAGCTATTGCCAATAGGCTTATATTAAGCATATAAAGTAAAACTCTTTTTCTCATATTATCGTATTATCTATTTTTTTCGAAATTACGTCGAGCGACAGCCAATCCATATTTGAAATCATTCTCGGGATCAATGCCCAATGATTCCAAATATGCTATATAAAGGTTTTCTGTTACGTCATCTCCATGTTGCACAATACGCTCACGAGCAAATTTAAGGATGTCATGTTGCGTAACAAATTGTGCAGAAAAAGTAACTGCACGGCTTTTGTTATACCATTCTTCGTATTCACGAATTACTTTGTCCTTTTCATTCTGTTGTAATCCTGTTACTGTACTTAATGGTAATACAACGTGAGTGACCTGTGGATTCAATTCCCAATTCCCGAACGCTCCTAGATTTCCGCAAATCTGATAAAAGAGAGGGGCATTACCTGCAAAACTGTTTGGGAAATAAAGTTCCGCTCCGGCAATACTGTTAACGGGGAATACAAGTGAATGTTTATGCTTGCGGAAATGAGAAACTGTAAAGTTGAGCTCCTTCTTGGCTGGTTCTGGGATAGCAAAGTCCTTAGCTGTAAGGGTAACATCATAAAGGACGTGGTCGAGTTGTTCATCACCCGTAATACGCGCGATATTGTACCCATTATGAATGAGTGTAGTTAAATCGGCCAGCTTCTTGGGACCTGCATTCCGTTCACCAATAAGTACAACTTGTGTTTTCTTCGTTATATTATTACTACGTTTAGCTTCCATTGCGTCAAGAGCTTTTAGTATTTGTCTTCGGGCAATGTGAAAGAACCCTGTAATAACGACGTTACAGCCAAAAAGTGGATTCCTATTAGAGGTGTTTAATTTATTGAAGTCCACTTCATCTATGCCATCTTCTGCTTCGCTAAATTCTTTTTCAAAGATTGTTGGGGCATGTCGTTTAGGGATATCGCAATCCAAAGAGGTTGAACATAAGGCATCTGCGAATAAATCCAATTGTTTTGCCTGACGGACTGCTCGGGCTTCTTCCTTTAACTTTCGGCGTATTTCATTTGCTCGCTCCATCATTTCGTCGGATAATTTCCAATCAGGTTTCTGCTTGTTAATTGTTGCTATTATTATCTGTGCACACATCGCAGAGTCTTCTGCAGCATCATGATGATTCTCACAAGGAAGACCTAGGGCATACAAGCAATTTTCAAGACCGATGCCATCATTCCAATATTTTTTATCGGGTCGAATGTATAGGCGCATGGAATCAAATATCTGGATTGGCTTATGCGGAATTCCGTATGTGGTAAGATTCTTCTCAAGAACAGGGACTTCTACGGAAGCTGCATTGTGAGCCCATAATTCTTGCCCATCTAAATATTCTGCTATTTCTGGCCAAACTTGTGGCAATGTTGGGCAATTCTTTGTTGTTTCAGGAGTCATCCCATGAACAGCAATAGTTTGGTCATCGTATCTATTTTCACAGGGTTGAATATTCCAACGCTGAGTCTTGACGATTTTTGCATCTCGTACCACAGCCAAACCAAACTGACAGATACTCTGTTCGGGAAAGGCGGCATATTCAACGTCAATGACCACAAAGTCTCTCGAAGGCTTTTTGTAATTCTTATCCATGTTGCTTAATAGTTTTAGGTCTTTGCATCGACTATTAATCACGCTACTACGCAAAAAGTGTGATGCACCTTTTGCGTTCAGCTTCGAGGTAGCGTAGGAAGGGAACCCCGGTCATCTTCACAGGTATGCACCACACGTATGTGTGTGCATCGCCATATAAGATGACACGATGTCCACTACGACACCTCGTCACGTATTATCTCGTTGCGTTTTTATTCCCAATAAGTTTCCTACGCTTTTGGCTGAACGCGAAATAATAGCGAATGCTTTTGGTTAGTCCGGATTTCTCCCAGAACCGTTGCAAAGATACAAAAAGATCCCGATACTCAAAAGAATATCGGGGAAATTTTTTTCTTCAACAAAAAATTGAACTTCCTTATCTCAAGCTATAGGCATTTCCATTTTTAGGGTTCAAGCTTATATATTTCTATTCCTTTACGCGACTGATAAACTCGGATGGAGTCATCACCAGTATGCCGAAGTCGACGAATCCTTTTTTATCGCGGGTGATTATCACATCTGGATGATATGGTAGTGCCGACAAAAATTGTACTGCATCCTCGTAGTCGAAAGGCTTAAGCTTTACAGCATCAATAAGTTGACCACGGTTTATCGGCATAACGTCGAGCATTTGACACAATGCCTCAACCTTACTGAGCATAATGTCTGACTTAAAAGCTTTTTTCAGGATATAAGCGCAATTGACTATTGTTAGCGCCGAAGCAGAGGCTCTTATACTCCTATCCTCAATCATTGCAAAGATAGTAGCAGCGTCATCAAAGAATCCTTCACGTTCGCCCATAAAGTCGATGACGACATTGGTGTCCAGAAAAACATTCATCGCGCCCTATCCTCCCACATTTCGTCAAGTTCTTTGTCCAAATCGAAATCTTTCGGCAGTGGGCCACACGTCATGGCTAATACCCTCGACGACGGTTTATAGTTCTTGGGGATTTTTGGAAACACGATTTCCTTTTTCCTGTTTCTGCTCTCTATGTTTTCTGCCGCTTCTATCAAATGATCGGCTAACCAACGTTGGTTATTCGCCGTAAGCGAAAGCCCTTGCAGATAACTCCACAGATTGTTAAGTGATATTGCGTTCATACTTCAAAATTACCTATTATTCCTTTCTCGTTGGCAAAGATATGAAATAAAAATTAAACAAACAAGAAATCAGGCGGATATTTTTGTGATTACTTTCACTACTGGTCAGGATTCTCGACGAATCCTTGGTACTCGGGTACGAGTCCCGCCATGACGCTGTCGTAGGCCTGACGCATGGTGGCATTGATGTTTTCTGGTCCCTGGCCGACAGGGTAGATGGGCTGATGGATGGTCAGGCGCAGGGGGTGCCAGTTGATGAAATGCCAGTCGTTCATACGGGGCAGGATGTCGAAGGAGCCGTTGATGGTCAACGGTACGACGGGCAGCTGCAGCTCGTCGGCCAGCGCGAAGGCACCTTTGCGGAACGTGCCCATGTGGCCCGTGAACGTGCGGGCACCTTCGGGGAAGACGGTGACGGAGTAACCCTCGCTCAAGATGCGGCGGGCGTCGTCGTAGGTTTTTTTGATCTTGCTCACGCCACGCTTGTCGACCATAATCTGGTGGGACTTGCGACAGGCATAGCCCACAAAGGGAATCTTCTGTATCTGGTATTTCATCATCCACTTGAAGTTGCGGCCCAGGAAACCGTAGATGAGGAAGATGTCGAAGGCACCCTGATGGTTGGCCACGAAGACGTAAGACTGGTTCTTCTCCAGATGCTCGCGACCTTCGACAGTCACAGGGATAAGGAGGGTGCGGAGGATAATCCAGGCCCACCAGCGGCCGGGATAATAGCCCCAGAAATGGCCGTTGCCAATGGTGGTGCCGACGCCAATCGCGATGGCGGTGACGATGGTGACAAGGATGATGACGGGAACACCAATCAGAAGTTGATAGAGACGATACAGGTATTTCATTTCTTACGTAATGTGATGACAACTATTTCTGGCGGTACGCCGAAGCGGAAGGGGATGACGCCACTGAGGCCTGTGGAGACATTGATAGCACGGTCGCCCATATAGTAGAGGCCGGCATACTCATGACATCTGAGCGAGGCTGGCGACCACCCGAAGAGCGAGAACTGCCCACCGTGGGTATGGCCGCTGAGGGTGAGCTGACAGTGGCTGTGGGGCAGAATCTTACGGCGCCACGATGTAGGGTCGTGTTCGAGCATGACGACAAAGGACTCACGCGAAAGACCGTGGAGCGTACAGACGAGGTCGCCAAGCTGCGGGAAGCGTCCCTCGCCATCGTTCTCCATACCAGCGATGTAGATGGAGTCGCCACCACGGTGTATCTTGTGACGCTGATTGACCAGGACGTGCCACCCTGCCCGGGTCTCGCAGTCGACGGTGGCTTCAAGATTCCGGGCCTGCTGGTAGAGGTCAACATCGAGATACATGGCATAGTCGTGATTGCCCAACACGGAATAGACACCGTCCTTGGCCTTCAGGCGCGACAGCTCGGAACAGAAGGGTTCAATCTCGGTTGGTTCCTTGTTCTGCAGGTCGCCGGTGAATACTATCAGGTCGCCGTGCTGGGCGTTGATGCTGTCGACGGCCTGACGCAACAGTTCACGGCGCCAGCCCGTATACGTGGGCACATGAGCATCGCTGAACTGGACGATACGATAGCCATCAAAGGCTGACGGCAGATCCTCGGAAGTATACTCCACGTGGCGGACTTCGAGGTAGCGGACGCCAACCAGTGAGCCCCAGAGGAAGACATACCAGAGAATCAGCAGGAGGACAGCAAGACTCCTTGCCAGCCAGCGGCGACGACAGCGGCGCCAGAGCAGCAGCAGTGCCAGCGTCAGGATGGCTAACAGCAGCGCCGACAGCCACAGGTAGGCGTCTGGTGACAGGAGTATCAGCAACAGATTCTTCATAAGTTGCCTCCCAGGAATTTACGCATGAGCTCAACGGGGACGCCACGCCGGCGGGCATAGTCCGCTAACTGGTCGGTGCCAATCTTGCCGATGCTGAAGTAAGTAGCCTCAGGATGAGCCAGCATTAGTCCGCTGACGCTGGCATGCGGCCGCATGGCGCCGCTCTCCGTCAGGCGGATACCTATCCGCTGCAGGCCAAGCAGCTGGTCGAGCACGAAGTTAAGACTTGTGTCGGGCAGCGACGGATAGCCGACGGCAGGACGTATGCCCTGCCACCGTTCCTGAAGCATCTCGCCGACAGAAAGATGCTCGTCAGACGCATAGCCCCAGTAGCACTTACGCACCTCCTCGTGCAGACGTTCCGCCGTAGCCTCTGCCAGCCGGTCGGCTATGAGCTGCATCATCATCCGTTCGTAAGGGTCGCCCTCGAAATCGCGTTCCATGCCCATATCAACGGTGGTAGCAAAGACCCCTACCCTGTCAGCATCAGGACGGACGTAATCCGACAGGCACTGATAGCGGCTGCCGGCCTCTTGCTGGCGCAACAAAGGCAGACGCACATCGGCAAACACGATGTCGTCACCGTCGCTATGGGCGTCGCATAGTTCAAAGAGAGCATGCGTACGGTAGCGGTCGGCAAGGCGGTGCAGACGCTCCTCGGCTTCAGCCTGCAGCGCCGCTTTATCCTGCTGCGACATCTGGCTACTGCCCCAGGCATGGAAAAAGTAAATCCAATTGATATAGGGCGCTACGTCGGATATGGTATAATCAATCTTCAACGGTCAGTGTTCAAAGATTAAGGGTTCGCCGATATAGTCGCTGTCAACATGTCCTTGCCAGTAGACGGTACTACCGTTACAGATGGTGCGCTCCACCTGCCATAAGTAAGAGTGGCCTTCCATAGGGCTCCAGCCACATTTACTCATAATGACATCTTTCGTCACCGTCCATGCACGCCCCGGACGAACCATCACCAAGTCGGCCCTGTAGCCAGGACGCAGGAAACCACGCTGACAGACGCCAAACAGGCGGGCCGGGTTATGGCACATCAGCTCGACCAGCCGCTCTAACGACAGAACACCATGGTCGACAAGTTCGAGCATGGTGACAAGTGAGAACTGAATCATAGGCATACCACTGGCGGCACGTGCGCAGCCGCCCTCTTTCTGCGACAGCAGGTGAGGGGCGTGGTCGGTGCCGATGACGCTGATGCGCCCGTCGTTCAAGGCCTGCTGCAAAGCCTCACGGTCGCGCTCGGTCTTGATGGCCGGATTGCACTTGATACGTGCACCGAGCTGAGCGTAGTCACGGTCAGAGAAATAAAGATGGCTGACGGTGGTCTCTGCCGTAATGAGTGGCAATTGCGTAGAGCATGGTGTCTCAAATAACTCCAGCTCTTTCGCTGTCGTGAGATGAGCCACATGCAGACGGGCCTGGTGCTTACGGGCCAGCTCCACTGCCAGACGCGTACTCTCATAACAGGCCTCAGCACTGCGTATCTCGGGATGATGTCTGACATCGGGATCCTCGCCGTACCGCTGCTTAGCCTCAGCCATCCGGCGGTTGATGATGGCGGTATCCTCGCAATGGGCCATGACGGGCATGGAGGTCTGGGCAAAGATGCGGTCGAGGGCTTCACGCCGGTCGACAAGCATATTGCCCGTTGACGAGCCCATGAACAGCTTAATGCCTGGGAGACGGCTGCGATCCAAGTGCGCAAAGAGGTCGCTGTTGTCGTTGGTGGCGCCGAAGAAGAAGCTGTAGTTTACATGGCTCTTCACAGCCGCCAGGCGGAACTTCTCCTCCAGGGCTTCCAGCGTCGTCGTCTGCGGCACACAGTTGGGCATGTCGAAATAGGAGGTGACACCGCCGGCAGCAGCAGCACGGCTCTCGCTGTCGATATCGGCCTTCTCCGTCAGACCAGGCTCACGGAAGTGGACATGGTCGTCGATGACGCCTGGCAACACGAAACATCCCGATGCGTCTATCACCTCATCGACAGGCACATCGGGCTGTGTGGTTCCCTCTGTTATTAATAAGATATCCTTATCGTCGACGACGATGGAGCCGTCGAACGTCCTTCCTTCATTGACGATGGTACCGCCTTTAATCAGCCTTCTCATTGGTCAACGGCGTGTTGGTCAGCGGCGCATTGGTCAATGGGGCCTTCGGCTGGGGCTCCACTTCGTGCAGACCATTCTGCCGAGCCTGATTCTCAGTGGCTACCTGATAATAATCCTTCACGTATGGATCGTTCTTGAACTTAGCAGACGCCTTACTCATAATATCTTCTATCTGAGGCGTAAGGACTGGGTAGCGATAGCCACTTGTCATCATCATAAACACACCTGGACCAAGGACATTGTCGAAGTTCTCGACAATGAAGTTCGTCACCAGACTGTCTTCGCGGCGAGCTATCTCTGCTGCCTCTATGCTGAGCTGCTCGTTGATTTCCTGCTCGTCGACACCATCCAGGAGCATCTGGCTCTGCTTGTGCGACAGCTCTGCCATCTGGTTGTCAAGCTGGTTATGGAAATCGATGAACTCATACAGCTTTTCATTAAGTGGTGTGCCGCTGACAATCTGCGAGGCGTTGTCAATCTTAATACTGATCTCGCCTTTCTCCAGGACAACAGGCATGATGCTCTCATCATCCATAAACAGATTGGCCATGCATACCGTGTCAAGCAGACCGGCAAAGCGGAACTGTCCGTGCACAACCTCACAGGAGTCGAGGTTCTTGACTTCATTGTCCTTTATTGCCTTAAGGTAGAGTTTACTACCATCAAGAGCAGAGACAGAAGAAGCGCCGTGTACAGAATAACTCTCTGCACAAGAAGCCAGCGCACAGGCTACAATCAGACCATAGATGATTTTATACATACTACTGTGTTTCATTTGCCTGCAAAAGTACAACCTTATATTGATGTACGGAAAAAAATTTGCGCAATTTAAAACAATTGCGCAAACTTTTATAGTTTTTTGACCTCTTTTTCCAGTTCGTTGCTGATTCGGTGGGTTGTATACAGCTGTAAGACGGCAGCAATAAGCAGCGTCACCACCCACTTGTTATAGACATATTGCAGATAGGTGATATGGGGCAGATGCAAGGCATTGTCCTGACTGGCAAACATCAGCAACGCCGAGACCAGGAACATGACGTCGCTGAGCAGCATGATGCGGCGCAGACGGCGGATGACGAAGTTCTGGCCTTCATAGCGCTGGAGCATCTGCATAGACGTGAAGCCCATGGCGCCCAAGGCAAAGAGCCAGGGTGCCACCGACCATCCGGGAAGACTGGCTCCGGCACCGACAACCATCAGCAGAGCTCCAGCCAGAAAGATAGCGTTCTGCCAGTTATTCAGCTCTCTCATTCTCTTCGGTTTCTGATGCCGGCGAACGTTCATCGTCACTAAGGACAAAGATGTCCTCGTCGTCATGTTTCATAAAATAGCGCTCACGGGCGATACGCTCCAGCGCCTTGGGATTACGGTCCAGCTCGCGGATCTTGCGCATATCCTCCCTGGCACGGGCATTGTACGTGTCGATCTCTTCCGACAGCTCATTGATGTAGTTCACGTTACGCATGTGTGCCAGCAAGCTGTTCTGACCGACGAAGCCGACGAGCACAACACCGATGACCGATATCACTGCGTATTTCACAAATGGCAGGTGCCACACCTTGGCCGCCGCTGCCATAAAACGTTTGACGATTTTCATTCTCCTTATTTTTCTCTATGTCTATGCCAGTTCCAATTCAAATGCAGCGCGCAACTTCTCAACCGACGGGTTCTGCCTGCTGAGTTCCTCAAACTGTTCGCCACGGGTCAGTATCTTCTGCTGCTCATAGTTCGTATCAACATTGATGTCCAGCTCTATGGCACTGTTATGGAGATACATCTTCAGCGTCTTGAGGATGCTGCCACGAATCTTCTCCATCTCATCCATTATCAGGTCATTGCCCACCGTCACCGCCACCTTGGGGAAGTCAGTGATGACAGGCGCCATATTCTTCATGCGTGTGGCAATGCCCACCAAGCTCTGCGGCATACGGTTACACATAGCCATCCATTGCAGTTCCAGGTCGTCCTGCGTGAACGAGTTGTCTTCAACCACACCGTTCATCGCCTCACCGCCAGGAGAACCTGGCAGGATATTCATCTTACGCGTCCCCCTGCGGAGATTACTCCACGAGACACCTATTGACTCAGCCTTTAATCGGGGACGGCCGACGGGAGCGCTCTGGCCGCTCCGCTCTTCTGGCTGATGCTCAGGCACTGCCACGGCTACCTGCGGGGCCGCGTTCTTGGGCTGCGTCTGCTGTATCAGCTGCTTAAACAGGGATTTCAATCTTCTGGGCTTACGCCCACTGGCAGGCCCCTCCTCGGGCTGCGTGATCTGGGCCACCTCTATCAGCGTCAGTTCCACCAGCAGACGTTTGTTCGACGACTGACGGTAGTTAATGTCGCATTGGTTCATCAGCTGCAGGGCCTTATACAAGAACGGTGTCGGACACTGTTGGGCCTGCTGCTGATAGCGCTGCCGCTGCTGGTCGCTCACTTCAAGCAGAGGCAGCGTCTGCGGGTCTTTGGCCATCAGCACATTACGGACGTGCTTAGCCAGACCCTGAATGAGCAGACCTGCGTCAAAGCCCTTGTTGACGACATCGTTCAGCAGCACCATTGCCTCGCTGACCTTATTGGCCAGCGCATAGTCTACCAGACGGAAATAATACTCGGAGTCCAGCACATTCAGGTCTTCTATCACCTTCTGATAGGTGATATTGCCCTGACAGAACGAGGCGGCCTGGTCGAAGATGCTCAGGGCGTCGCGCATGCCGCCGTCGGCCTTCTCGGCAATGACAGCCAGCGCTGCCTCCTCATACTGAATGCCTTCCTTCTCGGCAACCTGCTTCAGGTGGCTGACGGTGTTGGCTACCGTCATCCGCTCGAAATCATAGATTTGGCAACGACTCAGGATGGTAGGCAGAATCTTGTGCTTCTCCGTGGTAGCCAGGATGAAGATGACGTGTGCGGGCGGCTCTTCCAGCGTCTTCAGGAAGGCGTTGAAGGCAGCTGTCGAGAGCATGTGCACCTCGTCAATAATAAAAACCTTGTACTTGCCCAACTGCGGCGGTATGCGCGTCTGTTCCATCAGCGTCTTGATGTGCTCCACCGAGTTGTTCGATGCGGCATCGAGCTCAAAGATGTTCAACGAGCGCTGCTCGTTGAACGACTGACACGACTCACACTCGTTGCACGCCTCGCCATCCTGCGTCGGATTCTGACAGTTGATGGCCTTGGCAAAGATACGTGCACAGGTGGTTTTACCTACGCCGCGCGGGCCGCAGAACAAGTAGGCATGGGCCAGTTTGCCCGACTTCACCGCATTCTTCAGCGTTGTCGTCAGAGCGGCCTGTCCTACCACCGTGTCGAACGACATCGGGCGGTATTTTCGGGCCGAAACAATATACTCCATAAATTGCGTTTTGGTTTTAGACTGCAAAAATAAGCATTATTATCCAAAACGCCAAAAAAGACGGCGCAAATTATTAAAGAAAAAAATAGTCCGTTAACGTCGGGCTATTATTTTACGCGAAAGGACGGCTCCGTCTTCAGACCGCAGCACCTCGACATACGGCCCGCAACAGGGCTCCGACAGGCGCATGCCACATAAAGAGAAGCGTTCGACAGCTGCCATACTGGCACTATTGGCCGGACGCAGGGCTGTGACCGTCGTCGAGCCACCCATACCTGTAGGAGGCTCTGGATTATCCGTCACGCATAACTTGTCGATACAGGCCCCATCCTCACGTCCGCCGATATTCAGCAGATGGCTACCTGGCTGCAGGCTACTATGACAGAGTTCCTTCCAGTCCCAGGAACCATTCGTACAGAGTCCGTTGGCGAAATCGCCGCCCAACGGCCCGTCAAGCTTTATCCAGTAGCTGTCGTCATCCCACGTGGGGCATTTGACACGGGCATAGACGTAGTAGGTGTTTGCCGTTGCCACCTCGAAGTTGAGTACTAGGATGTTAGCTTTGTCGGTAGGCGCACCGCTGGTAATGTTGTTCACCGTCTGCAGATACTTGCCGCCAGAGGCCTGACTGTCTTCCATGAGGCCGAAGGCAGTACCCTGGTCGGCAGTGCGCAGATCCTCGGCTTCTTTCCACAGCAGCACCTCGCCATAGCTGTCCTCCTCTTCGTCGTCGGCCAGGGGATCGGTCTTTGTGAAGAGGTTCAAGTCGATACAGCCGCCCATCGTCTCGTAGCCCTGCGCGTTCAGATGGAGCCAGTCGCCCTCGAAGAGGAACTGCTCCTGCATGGCTTCCGGGTCATTGGGATTGCGCACAGCCTGGTCGAAGTCGATGACACCGTCCAGCATCTTTGTCGTACGTATCCATTTGTTGATGGTGCTACGTCCTTTCTCGTGGTCGGCCGAATAGTAACTGCTGTTCTTAAACGGTGTGACTGTTCCGCCGAACACATAGATACCTTTCTGGTGGGCCTCGCGGATAATCTGCTTATAGACTTCTATGATACGCTGAGCCGTCTGCTGTCCGTTTCCGGCATAGCCCAGGTCGTTGACGGCCTCAAAGAGGATGATCCACTTCACGCCTTCCTGCCCCAGCAAGTCGCGCTGATAGCGGTTCACGGCGGCAGGACCCAAGCCTCCGCCCAGGACGCAGTTGCCGCCGATACCCATGTTGAGCACACCTACTTGCTTGGTTGCATCATTGGCCAGCAGACGGCGTGAGAGCACGTCAGCCCAACGGTTCTGCTGGTTGGTTGTCGAGCCGCGGCCATCGGTGATGGAGTTGCCCAAGACAGCCACAGCGCCAGCCGTTTCGGGGGCTTCAACCTCCAATGCCAGGATGTTGTACCAGTGGTCGGTCTTGACGGCACCTGTGAAGTCTGTCGTGTTGCCGGCTTTCAGGTAGGAGGTGGTACGCGAACCAGGATGTCCGCTGACATTGGTCGATGAGGCATTGCCGTAGTGAATGGTGATAGCCACGTTCTGTCGCCCGTCGAGATGCAGACTGACAGGGTCAGAGACCACCTTGCTCTGGGCTGGGATTGTCACAGAGGCATTACCGCCGAAAGTCAGGCTGACGGTCGACGCCTCGTATATCTCACTGCTACTGCCAGCAGTCTTGGCATAAGCCAGTTCCACGGCCTTGATGACAGTGGCGCCGCTACTGAACTCATTGGTCAGTTTCAGGCGCACCTTCTCGCCGCCAATAGAGACCTGTACAATCTGGCGCAATGAGTTATTGCCCAGTCCGGGCGACGGCGGGTTATTGTTAGTCTCAACAAGCTGCGGAGCCGTACCCCACGTGCCTACCCAATGGTTGCCGGCAAAAACTACTGCTACCGAAAGCAGGCATACTATCGCAAAAGCTACTCTTTTCATTTTTTTCTTCAATAACGTTTAGGTTAAATCAGCGGCATACCCAACTCCTTGCATTCACGACGCATATCTTCAGGCCATATAGAAGCCTGAATCTCGCCGATGTGAGCCTTGTGCAACAATACCATACAGAGACGACTCTGACCAATACCGCCACCTATGCTCAGCGGCAACTTGTCGTTCAGCAACTGCTGGTGGAAATAAAGCTGCTGGCGCTCCTCCTTATGTTCAAGCTTCAACTGGCGCAGCAACGATTCCTTGTCTACACGGATTCCCATAGACGACAGTTCGAACGAACGACCCAGCACGGGATACCATATCAGAATATCGCCGTTCAGACCCTTACGGCCATCTTCGGCTACCGTCGACCAGTCATCATAGTCGGGCGCACGGCCGTCGTGCTTCTCGCCGTTGGCCAGCTTGCCGCCTATACCTATAATAAACACGGCGCCATAAGCCTCGCAGATGGCATCCTCACGCTCCTTCGGCGTCTTGTCAGGATACATCTTCAGCAGCTCCTCGGCATGGATGAAGTGAATCTTCTCAGGCAGGAACGGCTTCAGCTGCGGATAGGTCTCACACGTCAGGTATTCCGTACGGCGGATGGCGGCATAGATACGCTCCACCACATCCTTCAGAAAGGCCACAGTACGATCCTCCTTACGGATGACGGCCTCCCAGTCCCACTGGTCGACATACAGCGAGTGTAAATTGTCCAACTCTTCATCGGCACGGATGGCGTTCATGTCAGTATAAATACCATAACCAGGCTCTATCTGATACTCTGCCAGCGACAGACGCTTCCACTTAGCCAGCGAGTGTACCACCTCGGCACGTGCGTCGCCCAAGTCCTTGATGGGGAACGTCACGGCGCGCTCCACACCGTTCAGGTCGTCGTTGATACCCAGTCCCTGTAGCACGAAGAGCGGTGCTGTCACACGACGCAGGCGCAACTCCGTCGAGAGGTTCTGCTGGAAGAATTCTTTAATCAGTTTAATACCCTGTTCCGTCTGTTTGGTATCAATCAGATGCTCATAGTTTATGGGTTTAATTAATTTGCTCATTTCGTTTCGTTTCAATTTTGCGTGCAAAGATAACCATTAAATACTAAATTGCAAACAAAATATCGAAATATTTTTGCAAAACGTCATCTATTCTTGATTTTTACTAACTATTTGCGCCAAACACCATCTCTTAAAAGAATTTAATTATCAGTTACGAATTGCCAATTCTCAATTTTATTTCGTACCTTTGCACTCGCTTATTAAGCAAACAAGGTCCCGTAGCTTAGCTGAATAGAGCGTCAGATTCCGGTTCTGAAGGTCTTGGGTTTGAATCCCAACGGGATCACAAAAGATAAAGAGTCGCGAACGATGAAAGCTTGCTTTCAATCTTCGAGGCTCTTTAGCTTTCGTAGGATGGCTGGCGCCAGCCTACGGAAAAGACGCAGTCAATTCCAACGTATTTTCATTTGGAACCCACATGCCATTCTCCTTGGCATATTGTTCCGCCACGCGTTGTTCTGCTTCGAAACGGCTTACATTTTCTTGGCCATCTCGAAGTTGTGCTTCATATAGTTGGCAGCGTCTATAGAGTTCATCGGAGACTTCATAGATTCTTCTATTTTCCGCAATTTCCTCTCCACGGCCTCTTTGTGAAACTGATTGAGATATGTCATCGCTCATTTTATTTTTAAGTTTGGTGCAAAGATACGCTTTTTGACTGCCTCTTGCAGTCGATCCAAATAGCGACAATGAAGTTATTCCATACTTTGTCTTGAGTATGTTCATAGACGTCTTAAGTAGCTGAATACATTCTTCTTTTCCCATAACTACTGTTTTGGTTGCAAAAAATAAGAAGTTATTCCGAACTTTGCAAATAATTGAATCACTTTTTGTATCGCTCAATAGCGTTTTTGTGCCATTCAATGATTTCTTCAGCCAATGATTGAGGCTCCAAGACCTCCACCCACTGTCCTCGTGATAGCAGCTGGGCCTTGAAGTCGCTGGTGGGGCGTAGCGTCAGTTCGAAGTCGCAATAGTCGTCGGTAGAGGCAATCATCCTCTGGCTGTGGTATCTGCTGAAGATGGCGTCCCTGAAGCGACTCAAACTATCAGGTGTTTTTTTCATAAGTGAACGATGTACATCCTCCACCTTTTTAACATCGTCGGCGACCCTTCACGGCTGGTGTAACAACCTGTTTATTAGGGCGTTGCGGTGAACGGTTTGTTTTTCCCATTATGGAACTACCGGGATAGACAACTAGAGCGGTGCCTCCCGAACTTTTTGCGGCTCAACATCTGTTGCTGACCTAGGTCAGCAACGTTGCCGACGTAGGTCAGCAGAAGAAGAACAATGAATAAAATTAATTATCCAGACCATTCACCACAACCTACTGAACCACAGTAAGATAGGTTTACGGTGAAGGGTAAACGACAAAGCAAAATCATGGCTAATAACAATACTTCGCTCGATTTGCACCATCTTTGCATCAAGCATCCTTGCAGGCCATGGAGCCTTGTTACCACTTGATTTGAATCAATAAATTATGGGATTTTAACAATTAAGGGGGGGGGTAATTATGCTGCATGTACAATTTTTTTTGTTAACTTTGCTTTCTAGTACATTATAATACGCGCGTTAATGTCAACAAAAAGGATAATATCAATCGAAAAGATCATTAACAAGTTTTTTGTTATGGCATCCTTGACACTCCTCCCGACAAGGATGGAAGCGCAAGATATTACCATTGGCAACAACCTGCTCTACGACGCTTCGCTGACGCCCAACCTGAACATCGCCTACAGCGACAGTTCTCGCTGGTCGTATGGCGTTACGCTGGGATTCCGCCATTGGCCCATTGGAAACCTGACGCAGAAGAAGTGGCGCCACTTGCTTATCTCTCCTGCCGTACGCTACTGGAACGACACCCAGCACTTAGGACATTTTTGGAGTGGCAACGCCATCTACAGCCATTTCAATGCAGGATACACTGACATGCTCATCTACAAGGGCGTTAAGGACGAGCGCCGTCAGGGCGACCTCATTGCCCTCGGAGCGTCCTATGGTTATGCCTGGCATTTAGGACGCCGTTGGACCGCAGAGGCTCAAGCAGGTCTTGCCGTAGGCTACGCCTGGTACGACCGCTTCGTCATTAACAGCCAGGAGGACGACTGGAACCCCATCGGCAGCGGGAAAAACGTTTTCCTACTGCCACAGCTAGGTCTGAACATCGTCTACCACATCCCGCTGAAGAAGTCAAAGGAACCTCAAAATAACGAAACAACAAGAAACAACCAATAAAAACGTTTTCATGATGAAACAGTTCTTCAATTTTGCCTTTCTGAGTGCGATAGCACTCTCAGGCACGTTCGGACTCACAGCCTGCTCGTCGTACGACGAGGCAGAGGTGACCAATCCGAACTTCAACCCAGAGACCAACGAGGTGCTTACCAAGTTTGTCTTCAATGTGGCAACGGGCAACGAAGCCACCACACGTCAGTCGTCTGCTGCTACGCAGGCTACAAACACTGAAACCTTCCGCGGTATTGACAATGCCGTGCTCTTCTCATTCAAACGAGCTGCCGGCGACGGCAAGCACCTTGCTGCCGCGGGCGCTGCCGACAAGCGTTTCGACTTGTCACGCATCGTTTCAGAAGGTTCCATCAACAAAGATGCGTCCAGCCGCGTCATCGAGACCTCACTGCCACTGAACACCAACTCGCTGCTGTTCTATGGCAAGGCCATCGAAGGGACTTCCTCGACAGCCGTTGCCGGCTACAACCTCTATGGACATCTGGAGAATTTCAACATTGCAACTGATGAAACCGGCAAAGCCCTGAGCAACACGACCATTGAACTGGCTTCGCGCATCAACGGCAACCTGGAAAACTTCAGGAAAATTGAAGATTTGCTGGCAGGTTTGCTCACCTGCATCATGAACTCCAACCTCGCCGGCGACCATCATGATGCCGTCACTTTTAACAATGAGGACGTTGAGTATCCTGACAACATTTATTGGGCCACCTATGCCAATACCGACAAGAAAAGCCCTGTAACGACATCACACGATCTCTATGCCCTGGAAGTGAAGCTGGCTAACGTCTACAAGGAGATGACAACCATCCGCGACACTGAAGGTGAGCTGCGTGGTGGCTGTGCACACAACATCGTGCATACCATTCAGGCCATGTGGTCAGTCATCAACGAAGTGCGCTGCGCCACACCGTTCTGTAAGGAAGAGGCTGTCGCACAACAGCTGGCCAAGCGTATTCACAACCGCTTAGAAGAGTTCTTCAACGGTACCGTCCCCAGTACTGGTGCAGAAGTGACGAATGTCAGTTTTAAGACAACCAGCAGTATCATCGAGAAATTCGGACTTGACCCCAACTGGCCTACTTCAGCCGACGCGAAGCCGACAGCCGATTACTTCTCTGCTATTTCAAATGTCAGCCTGGCACAATTCCCTGAGGAGCTGTATCATTTGCCCGCCGGTTCTACCCACTATCTGTTTAACAGCACCAAGAAACAGTTCTACTATGTGCAGAATTACAACACCAGTGCTGTGGGCGGTGGAAGCGGATTTACCGTTGAGAGCTACTACTATCCTGCAGAGCTCTGCTATTTCGGAAATAGTGCCATCCGAGTCTCCAACACCGAGCACAAGGTTGCCGACTATCCACAGACCGTGGCTACCTGGCACAGCAGCTCATGGAGTGGCTGGACTGCCAACAGTCACGTTGTATCAACGACCCAGTCCGTTGCCATGCAGAACGACATCAACTATGGTACCGCACTGCTGAAGGCCACCATAGGCTATGGAGCCACGACGCTGAAGGACAACAACCACGCTATCCAGCAATACAAGGACAATAGCATCAGCGAAACCGATGAGCCAGACAAAGAGATTACCGTCACCGCCACCAGTTTCCAGCTGAAGGGCGTCCTCATCGGCGGACAGTCGAAAAAGGTGGGATGGGATTACCTGCCTAAAACCTCGGATAACTCGGTAGGTTATATCTATGACTGTTCCATCCCTAATGGAACTATTCCTGCTACAGGTGTATCGTCACCCAACTACACGCTGGTATTTGACAACTACACCACAGCAGGCACAGGTCAGGACAAGGTATATGTCGCCCTGGAACTGCTGAACAACAGCGGAGAGGACTTCTATGGCGAGTACGGCCTGATTCGTAACGGTGGCACGTTCTACCTCATTGGCGAGCTCGATCCGGCAGGAAAGACCGCTCCCACCTTGCCTACCCACCACCCGTTGCCACCATACAACAGCGACGGCTCTTCCGTTGAGACGGCCCGTGTCTTCATGCAGGACTACATGACCACTGCCAACTTCGTCATTGGCGTGAACTCGCTGAAACACGCCTACCTCACCGTTCCCGACCTGCGCTACAGCGCGCTGACATTGGGACTCTCTGTCGATATGGAGTGGTCGACTGGTATCGATTTCGGCAACGTCATCTTGGGAGGCAATTAAACTCAATGATGAGCAACAGCCGTCGTGACATCAAGAACATGATGCTGACAGCAATACTGGCAACGGTATTGTTGTCGGCTTGCTCGTTGATTGACGACGAGCTGGGCGGCAAGAAGACCGACTTCAAGCTGGACTATGAGTTGCGCTTGGTGACCAACATGACCACTGAGATCAGGACGCAGCTGTCGACCCAGATGGAAGTAGGGTTGGCTCATACCCTGCGCCAGCATCTCGGAGGCATATTCACAGACTACGCCCATGATGTCAACCTGTCGTTCTACGATACCACGGGTGACTCCCTGCGCCTGCAGCACGACCAGCATATCATGGATGCCAACCAGCAGAGCTATACGCTCTACTTGCCGATGCGTCAATATATGCATCTGGCTGTGGCCAATGTGGTGAACAACCCTGTAGTTAGCCTGACCAACGATGAGCGCTGCCATCTGTCACGCCTTGAACTGGCGGTCGGCAGTTCTCCTGCCGACACCATTGACTCGCATACTACGGGCCTGTTTACAGCCCGTCAGCCCGTGGAGGTGTTGGAGGGCGTCGACCAGACGTTTAATGTGCACCTCTATATGGCCAACTGCGCCGCAGCCCTGATCATTGATCCTCGCGGGCACGACATCAGCAGCCTCAAGGTGTACACCACAGGCTTTGCCTCACAGTTCAACATCTGCGACAGCAGCTATGTGTTTGCAGACCGTGATCCTGTCGTCAGGACAAAAATGGTGACCTCGCCGGATGACAACAAGGTTTGTTACTATTCGGTCAACCTACCCTCACGCGAACCTATGTATACACGTAGCGTCATAGAAACGGAAGACTTTCTGGGTGAGCCAGGCCGCGAGGACCTTTGGTCGTTCAGTGCCGTCATGACCGATAATGAGGGCAAGACAACAAAGACCGACCTCACTCTGAAAGAGCCACTCCGCGCAGGACAGCTGAAAATAGTCACGGGCTATGTGACCGATGATGGAGCCATAAAGACTGACGACGTGACAGTAGGTGTCAGCGTGTCGCTCGACTGGCACAAGGGCGGCAGCTACGAGCCAGAACTATAGGAGATTAAAGATTAAAGATTGAGAATGGTGAACGTTCGGAACATTCTTTACTGCTTGATACTGTGCACGATGATGCTGTCGTGTATGGCAGCAGATGATGTGTCCGACGTTGATGGTGGTCTGGAGCAGTTGGACCTGGTGCTGAGTATCGGCAAGTCGAAGACAGTGACCCGTCAGGGCATTGACGTGATACAGGATGAAGGTCAGCCGTTCAGAGGCCTGCAAGGTCTGTTGGCCATCCCCTTCGCCACTGACGACAATCAGCCCGTGACGTCAGCCGACCTGCCACTGACCTCGGTCGTGTCTGGTAATCTGGCCAATAAGATAGAAGGAAGCTACTACTATTACATGGACAAGTGCTACATGATGCGAGGAACCAACCACGTATTGGTCTATGGCCAGTCTGCAACCATCAGTGGTAAGGAGTCGCCAGTCCAAAACGGCCAGCTGGAGACCACGCTGACAGGACGCATGAAGCCTTCTGACATCACGTTCAGTCTGCAGCCGATTCGCGACACCTATGACATTCATGAAGATGCACAGGCACTGGCCCAATACATGACGGATATTGCCAACACCCCAAACTGGAGTATGACCAGCGACGCGGGTCTAAAGGCACTCTATCTGGACT
The DNA here is from genome assembly GCA_017471465.1 of Prevotella sp. GTDB lineage: Bacteria > Bacteroidota > Bacteroidia > Bacteroidales > Bacteroidaceae > Prevotella. Next base: position 85,700 of record JAFUTI010000023.1, read on the forward strand.
TCATTCACGCTGAATCGGAAGGTTCAGGACTGATGGCGGGTTCTGCAGCCCACGTCAAGGCCTATGTCAAGGCTCTTCGGGATCAGCTGAAAGATAATACTGACGAGCTCAGTCTTGCTATTGTTGCCAACATCGATGCTGCTGCGAAATCTTGTCTTGACAACGGCTATCCCTCGGCTTCGACTTCGTTGGGTCTGCCCGACGGTGCTACTGCCCTGCGATGGACAGGCAGTGCCTTTACCGTGCGGACACAGGCTACCACCCTCGACAACATCAATGGTATTACCCGCTTTACCTACCCTGCCGAACTTTGGTACTATGCCAATAGTGGCATATATACTTCGAGAGAGGAGGTGTCTAAGACGACTTATACGGGTGACTGGAACACTTTGCTGACGACCCATTATCATGCAGGTCGTTCTGTCAGCAATGACACCAAGTCGGTGGCTGTCGGACAGCCGCTGCAATATGGTGTCGGTCGTCTGAAGATGACGCTGGGAACCATTCCCGCAACAATGAAGGATTCGAAGAATCAAGATGTCTCTATTGTTTCTGTCGACAAAATGCCGATGACAGCCGTCATTATCGGAGGCCAGCATACTGTTGGCTTCGACTTCAAGCCGATGGGTGAGCCCAGTGACGTCGATGCCCGTTTCATCTACGACCCCATTGTAGGAAACACAGGAACGGTGAACACGCTGGTGCTCCAGTCGTATGACGGAGAGAAGGTGCCTATCGTGCTGGAGTTTGAGAACAAGACGGGGCAGCAGTTCACTGGTAGGGACGGCATCATCTATCCTAACACGAAGTTCTACCTCATCGCCCGGATTGACCCGGCAGACAAAGGTACCGGCGACTATGCCAATCGTGTGTTCACGCAAGACTATACCACAGCGATGACGATGCAGGCAAACTCGCTGGCTAATGCATATTCGTGTATGCCCGACCTGCTGTCACCACGATTAGAAATCGGTGTGCAGGTAACAACGAAGTGGGTACAGTCGACGACAACTACAGTGATATTATAAGAATTAAAGATATAGTGAGATGCGTAAGGCACTGATATACATAATGAGCATGATGACGACGGCGCTGACAGCCTGCTACTCGTACGATGAGACGGGAGAGCCTGCACAGCAGAAGCCCGCCATGCTGACCATATATGTGTATTCGCCTGAGCATCCTGTGATAACCCGTTCCGACGTCGGTCATGTCGACCCGCTGACGGACGAGAGCAAGGTGACGCTACTACAGATATGGATCTATGATACCAGCGGCAACAAGGTGGGGTATCTACGGACTGAGGAAACCGCCACACTGAACGGTGGTGAGGGTGCCGTCTACCAGATTCCCGTACCAGATGACTTCGCACAGAACAAGCCCAATGTGGATGTCTATGTGCTGGCCAACATTACCTATAACAATACGTTTACAGAGGCCACCAGTCGTACTGACCTGTTGGATAATGCCAAGATTCCTACTGGCAGCTACGGACTGTCGGCTCTTACGACCGCTGTTCCTGATGAAGGACTGCCAATGGCTGGCGAGCTAAAGAACCAGCCTGTCATTGGCGATGCTCCGGTGTTGCGTATCGGAACTACGAGCAATATTGCCACTGTACCCTTGACGCGTGCCGTATCGAAGCTGCGTTTTGCCTTTGCCAACACGGCAGGCTCCCCCACACTGAGCATCACGGATATCAAGCTAAACGCAGGAATGATTCCCAACGAGGAATACCTGTTCCCGCAAAATCAAGCGCTGACCTATAACAGCAGTGCCGCTACCTTGCTGTCAACAGCCATTGACGCAGTGGCAGAAAAACAAAATCCTGCTGTATACGTTTACAATAATCAGACGGCACAGGAGTATGAGGACCTACTCAACAGTGCCGGTCTGACGCAAACCTGTATATACTATCTGCGTGAGTCGGGCAAACAGTTGGAAGGCACCATCAGCTATGAGGTGGATGGTGCGCCCCAACCTACAGCCACCTTTAAGATGAACCAGGCGGGCGACTTTCTGCGCAACCACTCGTGGATTGTCTATGCCTACTACGAGGGGCTCTCAGGCATGCAGGTCGTAACGGTTGACGTGACGCCTTGGGACGACGTCAGCCAGGGGCATACTGTATATAATTGGTGAGATAGAATTGATAATGATGAATAGAGAACGGACATACACGAAGCTGTTACGAACAGGACTCTTTATGGTTTGGGGAGGCCTGCTTGCCGCTTGTTCTAACGACCTAAGCGAAGAACAGGCATCGGACAGCGCACTTGGTATGGTGTCGTTCACGCGTAGTGACAGCCCCTTCACCGTTACTGATGACTATTCTCCTGTCAATGTGTTTCTGGTGGAAAATGGGACAAGTGGAACAGAGACCCAGACGGGGCGCTTCTTCTATAGGCCCACCGAAACCATCTGGAAGTCCAGCATAGAAGTAACCCCCAATCGCAGCTATGCCATCTACGGCTACGCCCCAGCCAATGCTGCGACTGTTACCATCTCAAGCCAATCGCTCTCAGGTGCGACACTCACCTTCAGCAATCTGCCTTCTGTCAACAGTCAGGACATTTGCTTCGTCGTTGGGGTGCAACAATTGAGCAACAAGTCAGATGCCAAGGATATTCCATTAGGACAGTTCAACTTTACGGGAAAATCTGAAAGCAACTATGTCAACCTGCTAATGGATCATGTCTATGCCGGATTATGCATTCAGATGACAATAGACAGCGATTATGCCCTGCTACGTCATATCAAAGTCAGGAAGCTGGAACTACATAGCACGAAGTCAACGGCACAGGCTGTCGTGACGTTGGCCTCTAACACGACGAAGACATCCCCCGTCCAGTCTGTCACCTATAGTGACGAATCGGGCGAAGAGCGGTCGGTCACCTTCTTTGAAAGTACTGACGGACAAGCACTTAATGCAGAAGAGCTCATAGAGGCCATATGCTGCTTTGTACCCAGTCTCAGCAATCAGCTGACGCTGGTCACCACTTATGATGTCTACGACAGATACGACAACAAAATCAGTGAGCGTACGGCAACGAACAAGTTACCCAACATGAACGCCTCCCGTGGCCAGCGCGTGAATCTCAACCTAACCATTGCGCCGACCTACCTCTACGTGCTTTCAGACCCGGATTTGGACAATCCGACTGTGGTGTTGAATTAGTTAAAAGATAGACAAGAGATAAGAATTGAGAATAAAAACAACCATAACAAGTTTGATGATGCTTCTGACTGCGGTAGCAGTGCAGGCGCAGATAGTCATTGGCGGTAGTGTCTATGGCGGCGGCAATGCCGGCAATACAGGCGGAAGAACTACCGTCAGGGTGTGCGCCGGCGATCTTAACGCTGTCTTTGGCGGCGCCCGTATGGCCAATGTCGGCGGCAGTGCCTTCGTTAACATCGACGGCAAACATGCTTCCGACAACATCCTTATTAACAAGGTATATGGCGGTAACGACATTGCCGGAACCATCGGCACATCAACAAAAGCTCCCACAGAACTGGAAGACACAACAGAGAACAACATCCACTACACTTGGAATGCATTTGTACGCGTCTCTACAAAGATGAAAACGACGGGTACAGGTAATGAAGCCGTTGTGGAGCCAGACCCAGATGCGAAAATCTTCATCGGCCAGCTCTATGGCGGCGGCAATGGAGATTATGACTATACTTCAACGGCTTATTCAGGCCTGAACAGTCCTGTCTTGGCAAAGACCTATCTGGAAATCAAAGGCGGTACGACAGCCTACGTCTATGGCGGCGGTAATGCTGCGACAGTGACGAACAACACCACCATCTATATCAACAACCCCAGCAACGTAGTGACGAGTATCAACGATGCTGGCGGAACGGACATCCTGGCAGACCCTGATGGTACCCGTTTGATTGCGATGGGTCTGAATACGACGCAGACACACGCCAGCAGCGCGGATTTCCAGTTTGCCCGTGTCTTCGGCGGAAACAACAAGGCCGATATGGCTATTCGCCCCAAGTGGAACCTGAAGCGCGGTGCTATCCGTGACCTCTACTCTGGTGGTAACGAGGGGCGCATGACCAGTCCAGAAGGTCTGCTTCTTCAGATTGAAAGCTCCGGGATGACAGTCGACAATGTCTATGGCGGCTGCCGTAAGGCCGATGTGCGTCCGCTATACAACAACAATGACGAGACCCCTGTACCCAATGACGAAATCAAACTGGACCCGAGCAACAACCCCAATAACATTCCCGGTGGCTACGCTGCCCGTGTAAGAGTGCTGGACGGTCACGTCAACAATGTCTATGGTGGCAACGACATCTCAGGAAATGTCTATGGTGGCAACACTGTGGGTATCTTTACTCACATCTACGGCAACATCTATGGTGGTGGCAACGGTTCGTATGCATATACTGACAATACGCAACTAAAGGATGACCCCAAATGGCGTGACTTCTACTATGACCCCGAAAAGATACTGCAAGAGGAAGGGGTAACAGATGTTGCTGATAAGCTAAAGTCGGCTACAGCCCTCAACCTCTTCCGCCCCAATGCCGAGAAAGTGTCTATTCTTGTCAGGGGTACTGCAGAAAAGCCTGTTACCGTTGACGGCGCCTTTTATGTGGGTGGCAATAGTGCCTCGCTGCGAGATCAGACCACAACCAGAAGCGGCAACAGCCGCCAGACCCACATCAAAATCGGTTCCTATGTGACCATCGACAATGTGTTTCTCGGCAACAACGGCGAGAACATGATTAATTCCGATGAGGCCAATGTCTCCTTAGGTAAAAGTGAAGGCGTGCTGCGTACATTGGCTAGTACCACTCTTACTTCCGATGAGTCCAAATTCAACTCTATGGTTTTGACGGACAAAGACGTCTTTGCCAAATATATGGAAGGGTGTGCAATGAAGGTAAAGCCCACCGTAGTATTTGAGAGCATAAAGAATGGTGACAATTCTGATTACATACCCTACTCTACTAAATTTGGCTCGTTCTTCTGTGGTGGCAATGTAGGTAGCATCTTAGTAGATGGAAAGATTACTGTCGATTTCGAGGATAAAGTGATTATCTACGACAAAGTGGTGGGGGGCTGCAATAATGCCAATGTTTATAAGACTGACTATAATGCCGAATACCTGGGCGGTATGTTAGGTGATCCGGATCCTGTGCCTGTGGGTTCTCCAGAAGGAGCCATCGGTGACAAGCTGGAACTGAACTTCTCAGGTTTGAAGATTCAGCCCATGCGTTGGAAAGATGAAAATGACAAGTCGAAAGGCTTGGAATGGAACACCTGGATTGGTGACGCAAAGGATAACATTGACCTTGCTACGGCATCTACAGGCGAAACCAATAACCCCAACGATTTGAATCGCCGTTTCAAGGGTGGCAACATCTATGGTGGCTGCTACAATAACGGTCATGTGAATGGTAACGTAGTCATCAACTTGAATGCGTCGATAGTAGACCGTAAAGGTGAGTATGCCGTCTTCGATCAGGTGGAACAGAATGAGGGTGAGGCCATCCTCTATGGCAACAACAGCTACAACATCACCGAACGTCGCTCGGGCGTCATCCTCGACGAGCAGGGTATGGATCCGTTAGGCAAGGCGTTGAACGTATTTGGTGGCGGCTATGGTGGCGATTCCGAAATCTGGGGTAGCACTACGATTAACCTGAATGCCGGCTATACCTTCCAGATATTCGGTGGCGGTGAGCAGGGTGCTATTGGCAAGGCTGTCAGTCACGCTCCAAACGCTACAGATCCGACTATTCGTGACTTGACTTATGAACCCAATGAGGCATATAGCACCTATATCAACCTGAAAGGAAACGATGAAGGCGTCTACCGCGGACATGCCGACGACAATACCGATATGGCCGAGGCAGAGTTCATCTATGGCGGTGCCTTCGAAGGACTGATTGCAGGCAGCACCCATATCAACCTGGGCAACGGACGTATCTTCAACAGCTTTGCCGGCTCGTGTAACGCAGACATCTTAGGACATACCGAGACATACGTGGGCCGTCAGAAGGTGATTGCTGCCGACGGCACCTTTACATACGTCGACGGTGGCGGTTTCCCCTATATCCGTGACCACATCTATGGCGGCAACGACCTCGGCGGAAACATCATAGGTACTACGGATTTCACAGACCGTGTTGACAACGACGTAAAAGACAAGGTGCATAGTTCCAATGTCACCAACGCCTCGGCCTATACGGAATATACCCAGGGGCGTGTGGGTTATATCTTCGGCGGCTGCTATGGTGACTATGACTATACGGATGACCACTATCGTAATTACACTTATTCGGATGGCAAATCAAAGCAAGGCTTCACCAAGCCCCGAATGGACAATGCCTTTGTCAACTTCCGTCCTAACACACACACAAGAAATGAGGTAAAAAGAATCTATGGTGCCGGACAGGGACATGAAAAGGGTATAGGTGTTGACAGCATGCAGAACCGCAGCTATGTCTTGGTGGAAATACCCCAGGCTATCACCAAGTTCCAGAACGTAGCGGTGTTCGGTGCCGGTGCCAACTGCGGCCTCGGCATGGGAGTGGCTCCTGCTGATGTCGAAGCACAGCCTGACAAAGCTTCCGCCATCATCGACCTGGTACAGGGACAAATCAAGAATGCATACGGTGGCAGTTACGCAGAAGGCGTCACCCGCCGTACGGTTGTCAATGTCCCCCTCGGAGCGACCATCCAGCTGGATAGCATCTTCGGTGGTGCCTATGGTGCCGACCCCATGTATCCTTGTGATGTTTATGAGGCACAGGTGAACTATCAAAGCGAGGATGCACGTGTAACCGCCATCTTTGGTGGCAACAACTCTGCCGACCGCACGCTCTACGGACAAGTGAATGTCAATGTACCCGTTTGGCAGAAAAACGGCTATATGGGTACTGTCTATGGTGCAGGTTTTGGTAAAGACACGTGGTCACAATATACGGAGGTCAACCTGTTGGACGGAGCCCATGTCTGGGAGGTCTATGGTGGCGGCTACGGCGGTAAGGTATTGAACACGGAATCGTTGGTTAAATGGAGACACGATGAAGGCGCGGCTCTCGAGCTCAGTCTGCCAGGCTACGAAGACGCCAGCAAAACCTATAAAGACAAAGACAATGGAGACTTCCATCTGGACGTAGGTCTGAACAGCTCCTTGGCTCATGCCGTACGCATGGATGGAAAGAAATACAATACCAATGTTCACATCTACAAAGGAGCGACAGTAGAAAGATATGCATACGGTGGTGGCCTGGGTGCTGATGCAGTAGTCTCCGGCACTACCTATATCGACCTGCTGGGCGGTACTGTGGGCACCGATCTCTATGCCGGCGGTACCAGTGGCGCCGTGCAGGATTACTATCAAGCCAAAACCTTTACCGCTTCTGCTACTGCCTATATCGAGGGCGGTACGGCACGTAACGTCTATGGTGGCGGTTGGGAAGGGCATGTCGGCTATCATGACACATCGACGACAGAGACCTCCGGTGATATTCCTGGTGAGACCCATGTGGTGATAGGCATCCGCAAAGACCGTACCGCAGCCCTGCCCTCTGACTATGGTTACTATGATGGCGTACCTGCCATTCAGCGTAACGCATATAGCGGCGGTGAGGGCGGTTCTGTATTCGGCGACGCCTATCTGACTCTCAACAATGGCTATATCGGCTATACTTATAATAAAGAAACAGGGGAATACCAAGAGAAGATTCACGACGAGACGTGGACAGACCACATCGGTAAGGACCGTCTGTCTGACTGCGGCAACCTCTTCGGCGGTGGCTACGACGACAACAGCAGTGTGGACAATACTCATGTTACGGTCTGGGGCGGTGTGGTCCGTAACAGCGTCTTCGGTGGTGGTGAGATCGCAACCATTGGCCGAGGCAAGGTGAGGGAGAGCGATACCGACAACAAGGTTCGTGAACTGGAGGCTATCTATAAGTTTGGCGGCACGAACATCAAGATTTATAACGGCCACGTGAAGCGTAACGTCTTCGGTGGCGGCAAGGGCTATAACATTCTCGGTTACGGCGGCATCCACGGATTCTATACCGACGGCTATGTGTTTGGACAGACGGCGGTTTACATTCATGGCGGTGAGATCGGCACCGATGCAGGTCTGGCCGAAGGCTACGGCAACGTCTTTGGCGGTGGCGACGTGGGTTATGTCTACGGCAAGGGATTCTTCACAGAGACCAGCGGCAAGACTTCTACCGGTTCTCCCGGCCACTATTATTATTATGATAGTGAAGGTAATCTGACTGAGGACTGTAAGGTGGTTGTCGCACCGATGCTGCAAATCAGAGGAACAGGCGAAGATGTAACATTCGGCAAGGACGAAGACGATAATGATATCGTTTATCATCCATACGACTATGTGCCGACGGAATACCTGAACAAGCTGCCTTCCGAAAAGACAGATGCCGGATGGTTGAATCTCTATACAGGCGACAAACTGACCGATGATGACCAGACAGAGCGCGGCGTACACATCCATAATGCCGTGTTTGCCGGCGGTAACGTGTCGTCGAACAGCGAGAGCTACAACAACGCCACGACAGTGTTCGGCAATACCACGGCAACACTCTACGACGCCTACCATCACGACTTCATCACCGTAGGAACGGAGCATACTGGCGGCCTCTACGGTGGTGGCAACCTGTCGTTGGTGGGCGGTTACCGTGAGTTGAATATTACCAATTACGGCACCGACTACTACGGACTGGGACAGCAGATTTCGCTGGCAGAGTATCAGAAGCTGACCAACCGCGAGCGTGCCTACTTCAAATTGGAGTACCTGTGTCAGCAGGACTATGGTGACTATCAAGCAGGCCAACGTATCAGCGAAGATGAATACAACGCGCTGCCTTCCGGGTATAAGAACGAGAACTACTGGAAGCAGTACGGTTTCTGCTCTATCTATGCAGGTCGCCTGCTGAACACCATCCAGCGTGCCGACTTCTGTGGTGTGTATGGCAGCCGTCTGGTGCTGCAGGGTGCCAAGGATCGTGTGGCCGATGTGGGCGACGCTACCGAATATACCATCAACCGTGTGGGTGAGGTGTCGCTGAACCAGCAGCGTTCCGTGATTGATGACGACTTGACATTAAAGGGTGGAGCAACACAGGCCACTGACCCTAACGATCAGGATCCTGATGACTACGAGGAACGGGAAAAAGCTATTCACGGCAACTACTTTGGCATCTATAGCGTCGTGAACTATCTGGGCGCCTTAACCAGCGACGTGCACTTCCAAAAAGACCATTACAGATACGTCGATAAGGAGCTTTCCAAGACAGACGAAAGCCATACCTATTATACTTGGAAGCAAGAGCATATTGACAAGCGCGACCGCAACAACGGCACCTCCCTCAACCAGGTGGCATTGGCTTCTGGCGTGTTCTTGGAACTGACCTCCGAGAACAGCACGCCAAACAATAAGATATATGGCGACATCACGGGTGTCGTAGAGCTTGACCTGATTAATGTAAAGAAGGACATTGAGGGCGGTGGCTATGTCTATGCCCGCAACGAGCATGGTAAAGCAACACACAATTCTGACTTGGAAAACGTGTTGCTGTCGGACTATAACAAGCCCAAAATTGTCGATGGCAAGGAGTGGCGTGACGAAGCCCGAACCCGTAAGCGTTATACCTATAGTACATCAGAGCTGCTAAGTTGGCAGACCTCCGGCAACTTCATCCATAGGTCGAAGCGCATCGTGGACGACTGCTATCCCAACAATGGCATCTATCAGGACGCAAAGGGTCTCTATGTGACATCGCCCGCCCACTACTGGTACATCAAGGGAGAGGTGTATATCTACAACCAGGTGGTTTCGGCATACGCCGGTTCGGCTTCTGCCTACTCGAAGGAGGTGAAGATACCGCTAACCATCACAGCAGGCTCGAACGGACGACTGCAATTGCTCAACGTAAAGCCCAGCCTCTATGCCTACTACGCTGACGAAGAGAGAACCAGTAAGATTCCTACTGAGGGTGTGAAGGTGGACAACGAGAGTATGACCTACCATCTGAACGACGTCATATCGTGGTGGGACTGGCACCATCTGTCGAACAACGAGCAGAAGTTCTTCGTCAAGGAAACCCGTGTCAATGTAGACTCCTGTACCATCGACGGCACACCTTACCCCGCAGGAACCTTTGTCCTGGAGGATGACGCCACGATTCATGAGACTACTGCCTGGCAGACCTTCCAGACTGAGACCCATACCATTCTCGATGCCGGCGGCAATGAAGTGACCAACTGGGCAAACCTGTTCCGTCCATCCAACAACATCGGACATGATACCGGCTACGTGCTGACCTTGGACATGAACAGCCCGAAGGATTGGGATGACTGGTACACACCCGTCAACAACAACAGCGAACTGCCCAAACTCCGCAAGGAGCAATATGAGGCATTGTCCGATACAGACAAGGAGAAATATCGTGAAGGTCCGACCTATACGTTGAAAACAGGAGAGTCGTCTGGTCTTTACGGACAACGTGAATATACTGTAGGCGAAGTCATCTCTCAGGAGGTCTACGATGACTATGAGAAAACGGTGAGCCTGATGAATCCCCGCCCGACGGAAGGACAGGCATCTGTAGAGCCCGCATACGTAGCCCTTACCGATTTTGATAATACACAGGCAGGCAATGCCATCTCAGAGACGGCTTATAATGCATTATCTGCCTCTGACAAATCTCATTTCGCTCCTGCAATGATCTGTGTCAACACCATCCAGACGGGCGAAGAAGAATATGTGCTGTTGGGCGAACTGGTATCGGGTACACCCGAAGACCTCACCGCCTTGGCTCAGAAGTACATGGAGTATAACAATGACAAGATTAATGCTGACAAAATTGAGGATCTTGATGAAGCCCGTACTTATATCATGGAACACCTGTCGAATGCCTGGTACATCAAGAGCGAGGGCCTCTATGGCGGTCAGTACTTCGTAAACGGGACCAACTATAGTGCCCTGAAGTCGTGGTGTACATTGAGTGAAAGCCGCAACAAGTTCGAATACAACTACGACGCCTTCGACGTGCTGGTGGATCCGCAGTATCATGGAGAGGGCCACACGAATACTTACTATCACAGCCCATATAGCGATGTGAAGTCGGTAGAGTATGAAGCCGCTTACTACGGGACAGGGACTTTGACCTACTACGATAATGAGAACACGTCACACGAGATTTCTGCCAATGGCACCATCTCTCGCGAGAACTATGAGAAAATCAGGAACGACCAGCTCCACTACACCCGCATCCAAGTGGAATCAGGTTCCGACGAGCAGACGGTCTACATAGTCAACGAGACGTTGATTAACAACGGCACACCGTATGCCAAGGGACAGGACATCAGCGAGAAGGATTACAAGTCGCTGTCGGCCGAGAACAAGCTGAAGGTCGATGTGGTCACCTTCCAAAAAGGTACGGCAAAGGCAACCAAGTACTATTGCTACGATGCCTATACACCTGCTTCCTCGTTCACGCCAGAACGTGGTACGGCAGGCCAGAAGGGTTCCGTCATTTCGGAAACGACCTTTAACGACGCCAGCCTTGTTCCCAACTATCAGAAATACTTCACCATCCAAGGTGCTGAGCCTACGGAGACCACCACGCTCTACGTCTCGCGTGAGTCTAACGCCAAGGACGTAACGTCAGAAAAGATCATCAGCGTGGTCTACCAGTACACCTACTATGAGGCAGACGACGAGGGTGAGGGCGTCAGCATGGTCAACGAGTTGCACGTGGTGAACATCCACCTGCAGCTGGAGAGCGGCGCTCCGGAGATAGGACCGCTGAACGCACCGCCTGCCGTACTGCCGGGTAATACGCTCGGACTGAAGGCACCGACCGTCAATCCGGGTCTCTACGAGGTGCTGACAAACGGCTGGGAGCTGTTCGATAACGAGGAGGATGCTATGCTGCACCGCAACGGCACGCCATTCACCAACAACGGCACCCCACTCTACTGGTATCAAAACCAGAAGGTATTCCTCGCATTCTACTCGAAGACCTATCTGGGTAAGACGTATTCGAACTACGTGCCATTGACCGTGGCCAACTACCACGACCTCGATGCCATCATGAAGGATAAGGAGCACCACCTCTATGTGGACCATCCCGATGTGATGCGCAATTCGAAGATATATATCGACAACCGCGACTGTGAGAGCGACCCGACGAAGAGCGAACTCGACCTGCTGAAGGACTTCTTCGACCTCAGTGTGAACAGCGGTTCACCCGCTGTTGCAGGCCACGCTTCTCTCGACCCGCACGTCAAAGCCGGTGCCGACCTAGAATTCATCCTCAACAGCGACATCAGTCCGAAGGCCTATTGTGTGTCCGGTGGTTCACCCACCGGATGGACGCCCATCGGCGACGCCACGAACTGCTTCGAAGGCAACCTGCATGGTGACGGCTATACCGTCAGCGGCCTCGACCACTCGCTGTTCGGTAATCTCTGCGGCAGCGTCTATAACCTCGGTGTCACAGGTTCGTTCACTTCTGCCGGTGTCGTAGACACGGGTGACGGTTATGTCGAGAATTGCTGGATTAACACTAGTGCAACCAGCGGTTTTTCCACAAAGGCCGTCTTCGGAAATCCAACTGACGCCAGTCGCAAACAGGTAGTCAACTGCTACTATCCGAATACCAAGAGCTATGCCGCGGGCGATGCTCATCCGATGACAGAGCAGGAGTTCTACAACGGTACGGTGGCCTTCAACCTGAACGGCTTCTATCTGAACAAGCGCTACTACGACCACACAGTGCTCAATGGTTCTCCCATTGAGTATAAATACCTCAAGAATGTCGACGGCACCCTGTCGGAGACCTTCATCACTGGCTATTATCCTGCAGCGCCTGATGCACAGTATGGCAATGTGGGCTATGTGGAGAGACGCTATACCGACGGCGACTTCATCTATGCCGGCGGTACTATACCGGAGTCTTACGACGACCGAAGAAGAGTGGTGACCGAAGGAACAGCATCTATAGTGAAGTACGCTCCCATCTGGCCCGACGACTACATCTACTTCGGACAGACGCTGACCTACGACTACAACTCGTCACGTCCGCACAATGACGAGCCGACACACGTCGTGAAGAACAGCGGACGACTGCCCGTCAGCAACACCAGCAACCGCGTCTATCGTGCACCGGCCTACTACCAGAGCAAGGATATGAGCTATGCCCACTTCAACCTCTGGGCGAACCTGGCTGCCTACTCAATGCCACAGTCGCCGACCGACGACCAGATGAAGCCGGCCTATCCCGACATGACGGCTATCGACTTCGCTGGCCATAACGACAACACCTGGGCGCTCGGTACAGTGTCCAGCGGTTCATCTGCTGGAACGAAGTGGTTCTATCCGCCACTGCTCGACGATGACGAAGGCCTGCTAAGTATCGAGAACAATTACGAGACACCTAACCTGCTGGTCTATGCACCGGCGAAGGGCAACGAGGAGACCGACAATGCACTGGCGGAATGTTTTGCGGAACCGACATACACAGACTATTATTCCAACGACAAGTATCGCCAAGTTAGCTCTGCGCCCACCTCGTCCATCCACGGACATCTGATACAGAGCGACCTCAAGGCAACCAACGACCAGCTGCTGGTCGACAAGCGTGACTTCAACTGTCCTATCAGCTACACGTTTGCTGACGGCTACCGCATGTGGTACCAGCGTATGCCAGACCGCTACGTCGACACCAGTAAGGGATGGGAGACCATCAGCGTGCCGTTCACCGCCGAACTGGTCACCACACAGGACAAGGGTGAGATTACGCACTTCTATAGCGGTAGCCGCTCGGTAAATGAAAACGGCACCAAGGTTGGTCACGAATACTGGTTGCGTGAGTATAAAGGAAAGAAGTCCAGCAGTGGTGACACATTTGTTGCAGCCTTCAACTATCCCACAGCCGGTGGTAGCGACAAGGATGTCGAGAACACCTTCCTTTGGGACTACTATTACAGCAAGAACAATCAGCAGGATGCCAACACCGACGCATACCAGACATATTATAAGACTTACCGCCAGCTGGCAGCCTATCCGTTGCTGGCCGCCGCCAGACCGTATATTGTCGGCTTCCCCGGCAAGACCTACTACGAGTTTGACCTCAGCGGTGAGTGGACGCCAAAGCATACGGCTGAACCTGCACCTGAAAAGCTGAACAAGCAGCTTATCACCTTCGTCTCCTATCCGAGCAACGAAGACGAATTCCCAGTTCTCACCGTCGGCATCAGCGACGACGAACCGGGTACGGCCAATGACGGTTATACCTTCAAGACGAACTACATGAGCAAAGCCGTCACAGGCTATCTACTCAATGCCGACGGCAATAGTTTCACGGCGACAACCGCAGCAACGGCAGCAGTGCCGTTCCGTCCCTACTTCGTGGCAAGTGGTGGTTCTAATCCAGGCTCACGCGGCATACAGCGCATCAATTTCGACAACGTTGAATCCTCGTTCGCCATTGGCGACAACGACCCGTCAGAGGGAGAGGCCGGCGAAGGCGCCCTGCTCTTCTCCGTCGGCAAACGTAAGATTAGCGTCACATCATCACTCCATCGCAGTGCCGATGTCCACATTGTCAACATAGGCGGACTCACCATCGCCAGCTTCAACATCCAGCCCGGCGAGACCGTCGACACCAATATCGGTGTTGCTGGCGTCTACATCATCCATGCCGCTGGCGGCAGGTATCAGAAGAAAATCGCAATCAAGTAAAACAGTGCCCAGCGGTTCACCCGCTGGGATAAATAAAGAAACAATATGACTCTATATATGAGAAATAGCATAGTAAAACATATAAAGCCCCTGTCACTTTCCCTCCTGCTGATACTCTTAGGGGGCATTAATGCCTGGGGACAGGCGGACTATTCGGGAACGTATTATATTGCGAGCTACGCCAAAGTTCCCAATTCAAGTCCGGCTCAATACTTCTATGACCCCACAAATCCGACAAACGCTGAAAACTATTACCTTTGTCCCTCGGACGGGTGGATATACTACAAGAAAGGCAACAATTGGACCGCAGACAAAGCAAGTAGTGACGGCCCATTCCTTACAACATTTAAATGCAGAACGAATGATTATGTTGCTCAAGGCGGCATGAACAATGCAAAGTGGGTTATTACAAAGCATGGTGATTATTACACTTTCTATCATACTGGGACTAGTAAATACTTGGTACTCAGCGGGAAAATCAGCGGATGTGGAGATGATCGTATGCGCGTGCACCTTGAAGCGATTGATTCACCTGAAACTGACGACAATGCATTGTTCACCATTGCTTCTGATGGTAATCCTGGTCTTTATATCGCGCCCAAAACCATTTCTGGCGACAGGCTTACTGTCAATGGAGGAAATAAAGATGCTCTTACGGGACAAAGTGGAAAAACTGGAGGTCCTACGGGATATGAGAACACGGCAGGTATTCTTGGTATATACAGGGGTACGAGCACAGATAACAACAGATATTTCTATCTTGAAGAAGTACTTCCTCGTCCAACTTTTACCAGTACTAGTAGTCAAATTGTAATAGGCCACTCGGAAGAGAACACCACTATCTATTATACTACGGATGGTACTAATCCCTCCGCGACAAATTATGCTGGCAGTGGACAAGCGCCTCTTCAGATTGACATGCTGGGAAGTTCTGCCACCCTCAAGGCGGTAGCTGCGAAATCAGATAATTTCCCGTCGTGTATTTCAAAGATACAGGTAATCCCTGCGGCAAGTGTAACCTTAGCTCCTTCTACATTCACTTATACAGGCTCTGACATAGAACCTACAGTCAGCAGCGTTTTGGATGGTAACACGGTAATTCCTGTGGACGAATATACTATTGGTTATAGCGATAATAAAGATGCTGGTACTGCTTCCGTCACTATTACCGATAATGCAAGCGGCGACTACATCGTATACGGCTCTAAGAGTTTCACCATTAATCCGAAGCCACTGAGCATCACGGCTAACAATAAGACAATCACCTATGGTGATGCTCCAGCGAATAATGGCGTGACTTACGGCGAGTTTGCCGGGACAGAGACGTCAGCGGTGCTGACAGGAACGCTCACTTACACCTATAGCTATGAGCAATATGGCGATGCAGGCAGTTATGAGATTACGCCCAGTGGTTTGAGCAACAGCAACTATGACATTACTTTTGTTGCAGGTACATTGACCGTTAATCCAAAGGAGGTAACCGTCACCAGTGGAATAACAGCAGCCGACAAGACTTACGACGGAACGACCGCTGCAACACTTGACGGCACAGAAGCTGTTATTGAGGGTAAAATTGGAAGCGACGAGTTAACGGTGGAGGTCGGAACAGGTACGTTTGCAGATAAGAATGTAGGAACAGACAAAACTGTCACCATTAACAGCTTTACCTTTGGCGGTGCTAAAGCCGGAAACTACCAAATGGCAGCTTCTGGTCATCAAGCGACGGCTCAGGCATCCATTACTCCTGCAACGCTGACCGTTACGGCCGATGCCAAATCAAAGACCTATGGTGATGATGATCCGGAATTCACCTATACGTCAGATGGACTTATTAGCCCCGATGTCCTTTCAGGAGATTTGTCTCGTGCAGAAGGTGAGGATGCCGGCACCTATGCTATCGGTCAGGGAACGCTGACTGCTGGCAGTAACTATAGTATCACTTTTACAAGTGCGAATCTAACGATTACTCCCAAGAGTATCGGTGACGGCAATCAAACTGCGGAAGGCATAACTATCACATTAACCTCTGAGGGCGCATTGAGTGCTGTGAAGGACGGGAGCACAACACTCGAAGAAGATGCAGACTACACCTATACGACTGTGACAGAAGGTGCCAATCAGTTTGTAACAGTTACTGGTATCGGCAATTACACTGGCTCTGCCAAGGCCTTGTATGCCAACCCCGTCTTTACGAAACCTGCCGGTTCCGACAATGCCGCAACAGTCTACAAGGCATCGAAAGACTTGGCAAAGCCCACAGGCATCACTCCATATATCGTAAGAAAGGTGAATCCCTCTATAGGAACAATCACCATTACTCCTTTGGACTACATTCCCGAGGGTGTTCCCGTCATACTGCTATCGGATGAAGAGGCGGCAGGCTTTGTCGCTTCACCAAAAGAAGAAGCCACCCCAGAGATTACCGACGGAACGAAAAACAGCAATAAACTAATGATGTCTCAAGGAGGAGAGACGGTGGAAGCCGCTCAGATTTATATGTTCTATAAAGGTGAATTTGTGCTCACGAAGGCAGGAACTTTAGGCACGGATAAATACTATCTCTATAACCCCAACTACCATACAACACCTTCCGAAGAACCAGGCAATTCTGAATCACGTACCACACTGGAGTTCGTGATTGAAGAAGAGACCACTGGAATCGATGAAATTAATCTGCCCCCTGGCGGAAGCCAGCCCCCCGTTTGGCGTGGAGATTCCGGGTATTCGCTGGATGGCCGTCGCCTTGAAAGAAAGCCCACCAAGAGTGGAATATATATCCTAAAAGGACAAAAGGTGTATATCAAAAAGAAATAAGACATGAAGCATACGATAAGATTCATCATCCTGATATTTGCAATCGTGATAGCCGGGGCAGGCAATGCCTGGGCTATCTCTGAAAGTGACATTATTATCAATGTACAGCCTAATAAAGATGTTGGTACGGTAACTGTAACTGATATTAGCGGAATGACTGTCACTATTTTGGCATCCCCTGCGACAGGCTATTCTATCGATGCAAATCATATCCTTGCAGAGAAGATGGTGGATCCTATGGCTGCAGCTCGCCGTGCCTCTGGTTTTGCCTCTTCCCTATCCATCACTTCTAATGGTGCCAATTCTTTCTCTTTTACTATTCCAGAGGGCTATTCAGGGGCTTATGTCACAGTAAATTTCTTTAAACCATCAGTGGGCTTCACTCAAATTACTTCTCTATCCGAAATAACTGATATGAATGGCAGTTACCAATTAACGGCAGATGTAACAGGCGTCAGTATCAGTTTAGGAGTATTTACAGGAACGTTGGATGGTAACCTCCATAAGATTTATAGCCTTGGCGTACCCTTGTTCAGCAGTGTGAACGGGGGTACGGTGAAGAATATCATCTTTGAAGATGTGAACATCAGTAACGGTGATTCTGATGGAGATGCGGGTGCGGTCTGTTCAAAAGCCACAGGTGATGCCCGTATCTACAACTGCGGTATCAATCCTTCCTCTGCCGATTATGACAATAACGGCAATATCACAGGATTTACAGGCAGTTCTGTCAGTGGCTCTCGTTATGTCGGTAGTTTGGTGGGGTTCCTTGATGGTTCAGCTCGTGTCATCAACTGTTATAGCTATGCCAACATCTCAGGCGGCACCCATAATGCAGGTATTGTGGGCTATAACAATGTGGGCACAACGTCTGCCAACCTTAAGACCATGGTAATGAACTGTATGTTCTATGGTAATATTTCAGGCGGTTCCATAGCTCCTATCTATAACGGGGAGATTATCACGAATGTTAGTACTGGTTCAGGAGCAAACAACAAAGGTGTAAGCAACTATAACTATTTCTGGGCTGGTGCTTCATACGTAGAAGAAAAAGATATTGATGTGTATAACTGTGCCCTTACAGCAGAGACGCGCTATCTGCAACGTTTCGAATTCTTCCGCCACCTGCTAAACGGTCATCGCGAGTTGGCTGCTTGGTGGGCAACGGGTGATATGGATAACAAAGCTCAGATGATGAAGTGGGTGTTGGAACCCAGCCAGATCGGCAGTAATGTTCCGTTCCCAATCCTAAAAACTCCAGGCTATTATCCATCGGTAGTAAATATCGATGCAGAAAACGCCACCATACAAACAGAGCGAAATAAGGGTGGTAAGTTGGGAACACTGACGGTGAACATTCAAATGGGTGATGGGGAGGTGTATAATCATCCCGGCACAGGTGATAACGAGGCAAAAATCACCACCACGCAACTTACCCTTAATATCACCGACAAAGACCCCGATCATTTCAATTTCAACTATTACAAGGTACAGTTGCCTTATTATAATGACGTAGGCACAAAGAATTATACAGGGAATCGTGTGGTGACGGGTTGGAAGATTGTCAGCATGAGTAAGTCTGCAGGAAGCTTTGATGATAGTTCTGATAACGCATCAGCGGATGTTAATGCAGATGGGGATATCACACTCACGACCCCATACAACTTTGCTGACCGTAACTGTACACAGAAAGATCTGTACAGCGTAAGTGGCCGTATATTCTCGCAGGGGGCATATTTTGACGTTCCGGAAGGTGTGACCGCCATTACGATTGAGCCCTACTGGGCTAACGCAGTGTTCGTTGCGGACGCATCACCTGATGTGGTATATAATACAGATATGAGTACCGCTTATTCTGTGCCAAACGTTGGTGGGAGAATCTACACAGATAATACTGCTTATACCTTCACTGATGTAGACGAAAATGAGTTCTCGCTGACAGTTCGTAACAGTATGAATAATGCCAATGGCGCTTCGCGATCCGATGGTACTGTTTATGACAATGCCGTCGTGCTTGTGGGTAATGTCCATAGTTTGAGTAATTTTAATAATGCTAAGCATTATACCATCATGTCGGTCGATTTCGACCATGATAATGAGCCGGATTATTCGTATATCCTGCGTTTTAATGGTCGTGTTCGTGAGCATCCTGTAAGAGTGGACTTTATCAATATCCCGGGTCTTGGTATGGCTCAGAAATCCACAGGTGGTAAAGGTACCTACAATTTTGGTATTATGCAGCCAAAAGGATGGCTTGAGGCTACTAATACAGCTCTATTCCGTGTCACTCAGTTTGAGTATGACATGGCAGACAGAACAATGAGTCCAATCATCTTACATGGCGGTGTCATTGAACAGTGGGTAACATATGCACAAAATGGTAGCGAAGCTAATGCTGTGCAGTATTATCATGTGGGAGGCAATGTCTGGTTCAAGGAATTTCATATTGGGCAGCACCAGGATAGGACTGAAGCCAACGCTTACTCACCACATCCTCCAATATCTGTGACTGGAGGCGATTATGACGAGTTCTACCTTACAGGCCTCTATAATACGCCTACGAATAATTATGATGACAATGCCGAGTGTTATATCAATGGTGGACGCTTTGGCAAGGTGGCAGGAACAGGTATGCAGGGTATAGGCGATAAAACCAACCATACCAATGGTAATATTATCTGGCAGATAGACAATGCCGACATCGATGAGTTCTACGCCGGTGGCATCAATGCAGCCCATATTGCCGAGGGCAACATTTACACCGTCATCACGAACAGTCGTGTTGACCAGTTCTGTGGCGGTCCCAAGTTCGGTGACATGAACAGTGGTAAGAAAGTGGTCACCAATGCCACCAACTGCACATTCCGTACCTTCTTTGGTGCTGGATATGGCGGTAACTCCTATAACCGCAGGTATCCTAAAAATAAAACTAGTATAATAAATCTAGAGAATCCTACTTGGGATTCTTGGCTTCAAAATGGAGGTGACGGATTCGGAGGCTATAAGAATGCGTATAATAGTACTTATGGTGGTGTCGAGACACGAATTGACTACCAGTTCCTCCCTATGTCTGACAATAAAACCAACGTGGCCCGTCTGTTCGTCGACTATGTGAGTTTCTCACTGGCCACCACTCGTGATGTCACATCAAAGCTCACGGGTTGCACCATTACTAAAAGCAAGCTTGGAACCCTCGACCTTTTCGACGGATGTATTGGCAACTTCTATGGTGGCGGTAGTCTCGGAAAGGTGGACGGTCCTGCCAAGTCAACGCTCACCAACTGCACCATAGAAGGCAATGTGTTCGGTGCGGGTTACTCAGCAACATTGCCCCCAGTTAGCGTGATGGCCAATAGTTTCCAGACTGAGCCATATTATGATGAAAACCTTGGAGCCTATATGGAGGCCGTACTACCTGCAACAACTCCCTACACATGGGCACACCGTGATGTGGTCAACTCTACAGCAACAGCCATTAACACAACTGACCATATTCTTTATACCACTAAGAACCTTGATGAACTTGGTACCGTTACTGGCGATATTTCTCTCACCATTGACGGAGCAACCACCGTTGCAGGAAGCGTTTATGGTGGTGGTGAGGAATCGGCGGTTAACGGCAGCACCGCCGTAAATGTCAACAGCGGCACCGTCGGTACTACTGGTCAGAGCGGAGCCTCGAATGGTAGTGTCTTTGGCGGCGGTAATCTGGGTGTAGTTAATGGGAGCACTGAAGTCAACATCAGTGGTGGCTCTGTAAACTATAGCGTCTTCGGTGGTGGTTGCCTGGCTGATGTGCTGGGCAACACCAATGTGACGATGACGGACGGTTATGTCTTTAACGGTATTTTTGGCGGTGGTTATTCCGGTTCAGTAGGAACATTCACAAGGTCGACGAATACAGATGACGTAACAGTCTTTGGCCATGTCCCTCATGAAGGCTGTATTGGCAGACCTATGTCGTGTGCAGCAAATACTGGTAAATGTACGGTGGTTGTTACTGGCGGTCAGGTAGGTCCCATTGAGGTAGCCACTGAGGGTATGACAAGGCGTGCCACGGTAGATGGTCCTCTCGATCCTGTTGAGGAAGGTTGGATATGGGGCGGAGGTCGAGGCTTGGTGCAGGATCCTGCGACTCACCCGGATATGCACTTTACGGCTTACGTTAATGAAACCGACGTGACCATCGGTGGCGATGCCTTCATTCTAGAGTCCATTATTGGCGGTGGTGAGTTTGGACGTGTGCTTGGCGACACACATGTAACGATTCAGGACCACTGTCAGATAGGTGTAGGATATCAACAGACAGAGGGTGGTAAGCCTAAGCGTTATACTGATGAACAGTTCGTCGACCCATCCACGACAACGATAACCGATACCAATGCTCTGGCCGAGTGCTCGCATTTCCCCTATGGATATGATTCTGATGGAGACAATAAGCCTGATAAATACTTGTCTTACGACCAGTACTACGATAAGTATTATGGTAATAGTGAAAATGTTCCTGCAGAATATGCCCTTGGCAGCTCTTCGCATCCTTCTGACGGTAAGACATGGATTGGTCTAGTGTTTGGCGGCGGTTCCGGCTACATGCCTTGCGAGAAAGAGGATGGTTCGGGCTACGGATGGGGTCTTTCTGCCGGCTGGGTGGGAGGTAACACCAATGTGACTATCACTGGCGGTCATATTCTGACCAATGTTTATGGTGCTAATGAATATACCAACGTCGAGGGTAAGAGTACGGTGAAGATGTCTGGCGGAACGATTGGCGTGCCGCGTACCCTGGCACAAATTCAGGCCAATCCATTGAATGGCAACCTGTTTGGTGCAGGTAAGGGCGACCCGCGTACCCACTTCAACAAAATGACCAATGTGGGAAGCACGGAAGTGGAGGTAACAGGTGGTATCATCTACGGCTCCGTCTATGGCGGTGGTGAGGATGGTCACGTGTTAGGCAATGCCGTGACAACCATCGGAAAGGAAACGGCAACTGCTGGAGTAACGACAAAGACGGGACCTGTGATTGGCTGTGACGGCAGAGCCGGCAACAATGGCAATGTGTTCGGTGGCGGACAAGGTGCTACTACTGCACTGACGGCTGGTGTGGTCGGTGGCAATATTACCGTGAACATTCTTGGAGGTACTATCAATGGCTCCGTCTATGGTGGAGGAGAATTAGCCTCGGTGGGTACCCACTTTGCGATGACCACAGAAACTGGTTACGGTACGATGCAGGAAGGCACTAATCACGGATACATCGATGTTAATCTGACAGGGGGCACTATTGAGCAAAACGCCTACGGCGGTTGCATGGGTACCATAGAGAATGACCTACTGGGTATCTCGAAGAATGTCACTGTAGAGCTAAACAAGAACGTAAATGACGCTGTTCAGGGCTGTGCTGTAGTTGGCAGCATCTTTGGTTGCAATAATGTGAACAGCTCACCAGAGGGTACTGTCACCGTGCATGTCTATGGCACACAGCATAAAGGGAAATCGCAGATTGCCAACACAAGCGGCGAGAACTCGGTGACAGATGCCAAGAAAAAGAATGACTATGACGTGAAAGCTGTTTATGGCGGCGGTAACATGGCTGCATACATGCCGACGGACTTGACGAACGGTACGACCAATGTCATCATCGACGGCTGTGGGCGTACGAGCATCCAGCAGGTGTATGGTGGTGGCAATGCCGCCTCCACACCGGCAACAAGTCTGACCATTAACGGTACGTTTGAGATTGAAGAAGTCTTTGGCGGTGGCAATGGTAAAGAAGATGTTGTTAAGGACGGTGTTACAAAACCAAACCCCGGTGCCAACATTGGCTACAAGGATTACTCTGAATACTACCAAGAAGACAATGTCTGGAAAGTCAGGGATAAGGCTGATGCCGACACGAAAGAGGAGCGTCTGGCAAGTGGTTATCGCTATGGCACGGGTAAGGCATCCGTGAATATCTTCGGTGGTACGGTTCACCATGTGTTTGGCGGTTCCAACACGAAGGGTAATGTGCGTCAGACCGCTGTCACGATGCTTGAGGAAGCAGGAGGTTGCGACTTCTGTGTCGACGAGGCCTACGGTGGCGGCAAGAGTGCACCGATGGATGCTGAGGCAAAGCTGCTGATGGCCTGTATCCCAGGATTAAGTGATGCCTACGGTGGTGCCGAGGCTGCCGACATTCAGGGCGATGTGACGCTTAACATCACCAACGGCACGTTCGACCGTGTGTTTGGCGGTAACAACAAGAGTGGTACAATCCATGGCTCCATCACGGTGAACGTCGAGGAGGTGGGATGTAAGCCCATCATGATTGGTGAACTTTATGGTGGCGGCAATCTGGCAGGCTATTCCGTCTATGGATACAACGACGACGGGAGTCTGAAAGAGTCGGGCACTACCCCACTCTATGACGACCCTCAGGTCAACGTCAAGTCGTTTACCAGCATCGGCACCATCTACGGCGGCGGCTACGGCGCAGGTGCCACGATGGTGGGTAATCCGACGGTCAACGTCAATGTGGCCTACGGCAGATATTACGATGATAACAAGTCCGTTATCAGTAAGGACTCGACAACAACCAACAATTATCCTATCCCCTCGCATGCCAAAGGAAAGATTGGAGCTATCAGCAACGTCTTTGGCGGAGGCAACGCAGCCAAGGTTATCGGAAATACCAATGTCAATATCGGTACGCTGACTGAGGTCTATGTCGTAAAGGAGCTTACAGCAGGTGACGCTGTGACAGGCTACTACACCCGAATCGGGAATACCTATACTGAAGCCACAGGTACCGCTAAGGAGGGGACCACCTATTACGAAAAGAAAGCCGTCCAGGGTGCCGACATCCGTCACAATGTCTATGGCGGTGGCAACAACGCCGAGGTGACAGGAAATACGAACGTGAATATCGGAAAACGCGACGAATAAAGATATCGTTGCCCCAAAACTATAAGTCTATGAGAATACTTGCTATTAATCCAGGAATGATCTCGACGAAAGTGGGCGTCTTCAATGACGAGGAGTTGCTGATGCACGCCACGCTGAACCACCCGTATGAAGAGCTGTGTCGCTACCCGTTTATTATGGACGAATTCGACTACCGTAAGGAGAAAATCATGGAGGAGTTGCAGCGTCAAGGCTACGAGATGGACTTCGACGTGGTAGTAGGACGTGGCGGTCTGGTAAAGCCCATCGAGAGCGGGGTCTACGAACTGAACGACAAGGTGATCGAGGACACACGCCACCCGCGTCTGCACCACGCCTGCAACCTCGGCTCACTGATAGCGCTGAGCATCGCCCGCGAGATAAAGGGTTGCCGCGCCTTCACTGTAGACCCTGGCGTTGTCGACGAGCTCGACGACGTGGCACGTATCACGGGTCTGCCAGAGCTGCCCCACCAGACCATCTGGCACGCCCTGAACCAGCGCGAGATAGCCAAGCGCTACTGTCGCGAACACGGTGTGAAGTACGAAGAGCAAGACCTCATTGTCTGCCACATGGGCAGCGGCATCTCCTTTGCCATGCACCACCACGGACGCGCCATCGAGTGCAGCGACGCGCTGAGCGGCGACGGTCCGTTCTCACCCTCGCGTGCCGGCATGCTGCCCACGGCGGCATTGGTAAAGCTATGCTACAGCGGACAGTACACCGAGGCCGAGATGCTGCGCAAGATTAACGGCCACAGCGGACTGACGGCCCATCTGGGTACCAACGACGTGCGCGAAGTGGAGCGGCGCATCGGCGAGGGCGACGAGAAGGCACGTCTGGTGCTCGACGCCATGATTTACTCTATAGCACGTTGGCTGGGGTCATTAGCACCGACTACCAACGGCCATGTTGATGCCGTTATCCTGACCGGTGCCATCGCCAACAGCCATTATGTCACCGACGGTCTGCGGCGGCGGCTAAGTTATCTCGGCCCCGTCTTCGTCTACCCCGGCGAGGACGAACTGACGGCTCTGGCCGTGAACGTGCTCAGAGCCATGCGCGGCGAACAGGAGATTAAAGTGTATTCTTAAGAAACGGAAAAGGGAGCACCCCGTTTAGCATATTGCCAAACGGGGTGCTGTCTTGATTCGTCCACTGAAGGATGTTAGAGCAGGTTCTGACGCTCAATGTCCTTGAAGTAGCGGTAAGTACCTACCTTCAGTTCGTCACAGGCAGCATCGTCGGCAACGATAATGCCGTGCGGATGCATCTGCAGGGCCGAGATGGTCCACATATGGTTGACGCTACCCTCTACAGCGGCCTGCAGGGCGCGGCACTTGGCATGTCCGTTCACCAGAATCATCACCTCGCGGGCCGCCATGACGGTGCCTACGCCTACGGTGAGTGCCGTCTTGGGCACCTTGTTGATATCGCCTTCAAAGAATCGGCTATTGGCGATAATAGTGTCGGTGGTCAGTGTCTTCTGGCGCGTACGGCTCGTCAGAGATGAGCCTGGCTCGTTGAAGGCGATATGTCCGTCGGGACCGATGCCGCCAAGGAACAGGTCGATGCCGCCAAACTTCTCTATCTCACGCTCGTAAGCCTCGCACTCGGCAGCCAGGTCCTTGGCGTTGCCGTTGAGGATGTGGATATTCTCCTTGGGGCAGTCGATGTGGTTGAAGAGGTTGGTAAACATAAACGAATGGTAGCTCTCAGGATGGTCTACCGGCAAGCCTACATACTCGTCCATGTTGAACGTGACAACATTCTTGAACGACACCTTGCCCTCCTGACAGGCCTTCACCAGGGCGCGGTACATACCGATGGGCGACGAGCCTGTGGGGAGTCCAAGCACAAAGGGTTTTTCTGCTGTGGGTTTTGCGGCGTTGATACGCTCGACAACATGATTGGCTGCCCACTGGGACATCAAATCATAATCTGGTTCAATAATTACTCTCATTGTTGTTGTTTGTTTGTGTTATGCTAAAATCGGATGATTTTTCCATTTCTTATATATAGTCCGCGGCCTGGCTGTTCGACACGCTGTCCTTGCAGGTTGTAGTAGCCGTCACCGGCAGATTGCTCACGACGGTTACTGATGGCAGGACCGACGGCAGTGGCCAGTCTGTAGCCGAAGAAGACGTGGCCCTCGTCAGAGACGCCGATATTGGTGATGGGCTTCGACAGGTATTGGCTGCCCGCACTGTTGGCACCGAACATCAGCGCCGCCGGGGTTGAGTCGTCTGTCAGCTGGTTGTTGACGAAGTCGGTGCTGTCTGTCGTCCAGGGATAGGCCGACGTGCTCAGGTAGCGCGAGTGTCCACTCTTTTTCGGGTTGCTGCTGCCGATGATGCTGTCCCAAGCCGCGTAGTCGAGGTTGTCGGCATTGACGAGCTGGAAGCGGCGGTGGGTCTTGGTGTTATTGACGTAGTTCCCACGCCACGCCGATTCGTCGTAGTCGACATGATAGACGACGAGTCCCTTTCCTGGCAGGTAGCTGTCCCAACCCTTCCACTGGCGGTTCTCCAGCAGGTAGTATTCGCGGTCGTTATGCCTGACGAGATAGGCATCGCCGCCCTCCGAGACGGGTTTCATTCCCGTAATGGTCGTCGGCTCGTCCAGCTCTACAGGCGTCAGCCATCCCATCTGCATCTTCTCATGGGCCGTGTAGTTGGGTGGGCACCACCCGTTTCTTATGAAGTTACCGCCGTCCATCAGGTCCCACTCGTCGACGACCGAGTAGCCGGCAGTCGAGGAGGTGGGATACAGGTCGGGCAGTCCCAGACTGTGAGAGAACTCATGACAGATGGTGCCGAGTCCGCAGTAGCGTCCTTCGACAAAGAGTTCAGCGCTGGCCGAATAGTTACTCAGGCGGTAGCCGTCGGCGGTCGTAATAGTGCCGAACGAACTGGTGTTAGGCCACATATAGCCGTCATTACCCGTCATGTTTCCACTCAGTCCGGCAAGGATAAAAATCACCTGCGGCACCTTTTTGTCGCCCTGCCAGTCGTACTGCGAGTAGTCTATCAGCAGCGAGTCGGCCAACTTTTGTGTGGCTTCCCTCATGGCATCAGCGGCATAGTTGCTGCCTGACGACGTGCTCTTTGCCGTAGCGCTCACCTTGACGGGGCCGTAGATGTCGAACGCCAGGTTGAACAGCCCACCCGACTGGTCGCGGAAGTAGTCGGCTATACAGCCCTGTGAACCGCTTACAGCGTAGCCCTGCTCGTTGAACAGTTGCTGGTAGTACTCCTGCGGGTTCTCCATCGAGAAGTCGCGGTCGGAGTATGCCACGAGGATAACCATCTGGCGGTACACCTGCTGCGGGTCCCAGTCGGTATTGGGCTTTTGAAGTTTATGCCGCACTCCGGCACGTGTGACGTCGCCGCTGGCCGTCGGCATGCAGTCGCCACGGAGCACCGTCGGCAACTGGGCAGTCATCGTCAGCGGCAGCATCAACAGCAGACAGCATACCGACAACGAGCACCTTCTCCCTATTTTCCACATGGTGTCCAAGGCTTCAGTTGTTTGAAGAAGTCGTTGCCCTTGTCATCGACGAGGATGAAGGCGGGGAAGTCCTCGACGTCGATTTTCCAGATAGCCTCCATACCCAGCTCCGGATACTCCACGCACTCTATCGACTTGATACTGCTCTGCGAGAGCACGGCAGCCACGCCGCCGATGGTGCCCAGGTAGAAGCCACCATGCTTCTTACAAGCCTCGGTAACGACGTCCGAGCGGTTGCCCTTGGCAATCATCACCAGCGAGGCACCGTTGTCCTGGAACTCGTCCACGTACGGATCCATGCGGTTGGCCGTCGTAGGCCCCATTGAACCGCAGGGGTAGCCTTCCGGCGTCTTGGCTGGTCCGGCGTAGAGCACGGGGTATTTCTTGAAGTAGTCGGGCATACCCTCGCCAGCATCCAGACGTGCCTTCAGCTTGGCATGGGCTATGTCGCGTGCCACAATGATGGTGCCACGCAGGTTCACGCGTGTCGAGACAGGATACTTCGACAGCTCCTTGCGGACGGCGTCGATGCCCTGGTTCAGGTCAATCTCTATCGTGTTCTGACCCTCGCCGGCCTTGGCATACTCGGCAGGAATCAGTTCTGCGGGGTTGGCGTCCATCTTCTCCAGCCAGATACCGTCGGCGTTGATCTTAGCCTTGATATTACGGTCGGCCGAGCACGAGACACCCATGCCGATGGGACACGAGGCACCATGGCGCGGCAGACGGATGACACGGATGTCGTGGGCCAGCGCCTTGCCGCCAAACTGCGCACCCAGACCTATCTTATGAGCTTCGTCCAGGAGTTTCTTCTCCAGGTCGACGTCGCGGAAGGCGCGGCCTGTCTCGTCGCCTGTCGTGGGCAGCGAGTCGTAGTATTTGATGGAAGCCAGCTTCACCGTCAGCAGGTTCTTCTCGGCCGACGTGCCACCGATGACGAAGGCGATGTGGTAGGGCGGACAGGCTGCCGTGCCCAGCGACTTCATCTTCTCTACGAGGAAGGGTATCAGCGTGCCTTCGTTCTGTATCGTGGCCTTCGTCATGGGGTAGAAGTAGGTCTTATTGGCCGAACCGCCACCCTTAGCCACCATCACAAACTTATACTCGGCGCCCTCAGTGGCCTCGATGTCAATCTGTGCCGGCAGGTTGCAGCGCGTGTTCACCTCGTCGTACATCGTCAGCGGCGCGTTCTGCGAGTAGCGCAAATTGTCCTGCGTGAACGTGTTGTAGACGCCGCGGCTCAATGCCTCCTCGTCCTCAAAGCCCGTCCACACCTGCTGGCCTTTCTCACCGTGGATGATGGCGGTGCCGGTGTCCTGACAGAAAGGCAGGATGCCGCGTGCTGCCACCTCAGCGTTGCGCAGAAACTGCAGGGCGACGTACTTGTCGTTCTCCGACGTCTCAGGGTCGTTCAGTATCTGTGCCACCTGCAGGTTATGCTCGCGGCGCAGCATGAACTCCACATCGTGGAAGGCCTGCTGTGCCAGCAGCGTCAGTGCCTCCTTCGACACCTTCACAATCTTCTTGCCCTCGAACTCCGTCGTTGTCACGCCCTCTTTCGACAGCAGTCTGTACTCAGTTTTGTCCTCGCCCAGCTGGAACATCGGGGCATACTTGAAATCTACTACGTTTGCCATATCATTAGTTTTTTTGTTATTATGGCCACAAAAGTACGGAAAAAAAACGAGTCAGACAAAAAAAAGGCAAGAAAAATATGAAAGACAGGGATATACTATTGCAATATTCAAAAAAAGGCAGCCCCCTGCGACCAAATACAGGGGGCTGCCTTTTTGTTGTCTGTTTTCCTTAGTACCCGAAAATCTCGCTGAGCGAGACGCGGCGCAGGGGGCCGTATTGCTGCAGGGCGGCCATGTCGAGTTCGCGCTCGTCGCCGAGGATGATGTAGCGATAGGGCTTGCGGGCTATCTGGCTGTTGGCGAAGTCGACGATGTCGCGCAGTGTGAGTGCCGGCAGGGCGGCATAGATCTTCTCGTTGAGATCGTAGTCGAGCCCTAGGTCGCGGGCTGCTATCCAGGCGTTGATGAGCTCAAACTTCGTGGTGCGCTGGCTGGCGAGCTGCTTTGTCAGTCCCTCCTTGGCAATCTGGAAGGAGGCGTCGCTCTGGGGGATGGTGTCGAGGATGACGTGGAAGTGGCTGATGCAGTCGGCCATCTTGTCGTTCTGCGTGATGATATGCGTGAAGAAGTCCTCGCGCTGGTCCTTATAGGAGGGATGGCGATAGATGGCCCAGGCGTTGTAGGCCAGTCCGCGGGTCTCGCGCATCTCCTGGAACACTACCGTATTCATACCACCACCAAAGTACTCATTGAACAGGGCCTGGACGGCGGCCTCGTCGGCACGCCACTGGCGCTGCTCGTTATGGTACATGCGCATGTAGATGTTTTTGGCGTCGTAGGGAGCCAGTAGTATCTCGTTCGTGGGCGTCGGCTGCTCGTCGTACAGCTCGTAGGACAGCGGTGGCAGCAGTGAGGCGGCAACAGCATGGCGGGCGGCAACGGCTTCGGTAAGCTGTTCCTGGCTCATGGGGCCGTAGTAGAGCAGTGTGTGCTCATAGCGGCTGAGGTCGCTCAGCAGCGAGAGCAGGTCCTGCGGCGAGGTCTGTCGCAACTGTTCGGCGGTGAGGAGGTTACGCTTTGGGTTATTAGGGCCATAGACGCCGTAGGCGAAGAGATGGTCGAAGCAGACGCGCTGGTCGAGCTTGTCGTCGGCACGGCTCTTCTCGACGAGGCTGACATACTGGTCGTAGGCCTCCTGGTCGGCCTTGGCGTGGTGGAGCAGATGCTCCAGGAGTCCGAGTGCCTCTGTCATGTTCTCGCTCAGACCGTTGAGGGTGATGGTGATGTTGCGGTCGCCGACGTTGACGTGATAGTTGCAGGCCAGCCGGTAGAACTGCTGCTTCAGCTGCTGGGGCGTGAGACTGTCGGTGCCGAGGTAGTCGAGGTAGCCGGCGGCATACTCATAGCGCACGTCGGCCTGCTTGCCGAACTCATAACGGAAGGCGAGCTGGAAGCGTCCGTTATCGGTGTTCTTGACATAGACGAGGGGGAGCCCCTGGCGGACA
Organism: Prevotella sp.; assembly: GCA_017471465.1. Lineage (GTDB taxonomy): Bacteria > Bacteroidota > Bacteroidia > Bacteroidales > Bacteroidaceae > Prevotella. Next base: position 116,792 of record JAFUTI010000023.1, read on the forward strand.
TTGCCGTAGGCGAGGTCGGTCTGGAAGTTGACGAAGCGCGGCTCTATCGGTTTGACCTCAGCAGCCTGGATGTCCTTCACAAACTGGCTGACATTGTCGCGGTTGGCAGCAATGGGGGTGATGGCGGGCTTATCGATCTTCTTCTGGTTGGGGTCGACACCCTGGCGCTTGTAGACGGCGGCATAGCCGCTGGTGAAGTGGCGGCGTGCGAAGTCCTGTATCTGCTGCTTCGTGATGGCGGCGATGCGGTCGAGACGGCCCACATGCTGCTCCCAGGGGATGCCGAGGATGAAGGCGTCGACAAACATGTCGGCACGCGAGCGGTTGTTTTCGAGCGCCTCGTAATACTTCAGTTTCATGTTGTTGACGACGGAGGGCAGCAGGTCGTCGGAGAACTGTCCCTGCTTGAGCTTCTCTATTTCGTCGAGCAGCAGCTGGCGCACCTCGTCGAGGGTCTGTCCCTCTTTGGGAGTGCCGGCGAGGATGAACATCGAGTGGTCCATGAGCGTCTCTGCCCCACCCCACGAGCTGAGCATCTTCATCTGCTGGTTGATGTCGAGGTCGAGCAGACCGGCGGTGCCGTTGCTCAGCATCTGCTCGACGACCTGCAGCGTGTCGGCTTGCAGCGAGGCACCGCGGTCGAAGCGCCACCCCAGCCACAGCTGTTCGGTCTCAGGACCGACGACGCTGGTGTCCTGCGGCTCGGTGAACGCTGGCTGGTCAGAGAACTGCGGCTGGCTGACGTCGTCGCCGGCCTGCCACTGGCCAAAATACTTGTCGATGGTGGCTATCACCTCATCGGGATTGAAGTCACCCGCCATACAGATGGCCACGTTGTTAGGCACATACCACTTCTTGAAGTAGTTCTTGATATTCGTAATCGACGGGTTCTTCAGGTGCTCCTGCGTGCCGATGGTGGTCTGCGTACCATAGGGGTGCGTCGGACAGAGCTGACGGCACAGAGCCTCGTAGAGCTTGCGCACATCCTGTGTCAGACCAATGTTGTACTCCTCATAGACGGCCTCCAGCTCCGTATGAAAACCACGGATGACCATGTTCTGGAAGCGGTCGGCCTGTATCTTGGCCCAGTTCTCGACCTCGTTGGACGGGATATCCTCAGTATAGCACGTCACGTCGTTCGACGTGTAGGCATTGGAGCCCTCGGAACCGATGGCGGCCATCAGCTTGTCGTACTCATTGGGGATGAAGTACTGGGCGGCCACCTGCGAGACGCTGTCGATCCCGTGGTAGGCCTGTCGGCGCGCCTCAGCATCGGTCAGGCGGCGATACTGCTCGTAGCGCTCCTCGATATCGTCGAGCAGAGGGGCCTCCTTGGTGGAGTCGGTGACGCCAAACTGCCCGGTGCCCTTGAACATGATGTGCTCCAGGTAGTGAGCCAGGCCGGTGGTCTCGGCAGGGTCGTTCTTAGAGCCTGTACGCACGGCGATGAACGTCTGTATGCGCGGCTGTTCCTTGTTGACACTGAGGTACACCTTCAGACCGTTCTGCAGTGTGTAGATACGTGTCTGCGACAGGTCGCCCTTGACCTCTTCATACTTATACTTACTGCATGAGACGAGCCCGGCGGCCAATACTGACAATAGAAGCAATAACTTAGTTTTCATAGTCTATTTCGTGATCAAGTTTACTCAAAAAGTCTTCGTAGACCTCCTGCTCGACGTCGCCCATCTGGAACTCCTTCTCGGCGTCCTTGCGGATCTCGGCAATCCAGGCACGGCGCGCCCGGACATAGTCCTCGCGGATGCGCTCGCAGGCAGCGTCGTCGAGCCGGTCGAGGTGGTAGTAGTCGAGAATCATCTGGTAAGACCAGGCCCAGCGGTAGTCGCTATAGTGGTTGTTGATGTCGACAAAGCGGTCGAGCACCTGCTGGATATTCTCAATGGCGCCCTGCTTGATGTCGTCGATGAGACGCTGCTCCTCGCTCTCGGGCAGCAGCAGACCGCTGAGGTCGGTCCACCGCCCCTTGCCGACGGCGCTGACGGGCTCGCCGATGTAGCCCTCCTTCTGGGCACGCTTCAGGACGGCACCCATATAGATGCGCAGGGCGATGTCGTAGTACTTCAGACCCTTGCGCAGGCTAGAGGCGTTGATGACATACTCATGGAAGTTGTAGGTCGACACGTTGTCGCCGGAGGCACCGCGCAGGGCTTCCAGAATCTGCATGCCCTCCATAATCTCACCCACGGTGAAGGGTGACAGCCAGTCGAAGTTGATGATCGACTTGCGCGACTGCTTCGACCGCTTGTCGCGCTTGGGCCACTTCTTGATGTCGCGGTACAGACCCACAGTGGTGATATTGCGGCCCGGCACGAGGTAGCAGTCGTCGCCATAGGCCATCAGATAGCTGAAGGGCAGGTTGCGCGTGTCAGGATGGTGCATCAGCTTGCCGAAGCAGACGCTGAAGGCGCCGATGGTGGCGGGCATGAGGATATAGCTGCCAGAGGCCGTCTTCGTGCCACGCTCCAGGGTGCCGTAGTGCAGGGGTCCCATCTTGTAGGCGTGGTTCGAGAAGTTGGTGTTGGAGCCGGCGTTGTAGAACGAGAACTCACCGCCGATGAGCAGCGAACTCTTATGGTGGGAGGCCGAGAATGGTCCGCAGAAGGCGGCACAGGCCTCGCCGTTGGCCATAAAGGAGTTGGCAAAGAAGAGGGAGGCCTCAGCGGTGAAGCCATTGGTAATCTGGCAGGCCTCGCCCACGAAGCAGTCCTGCATCTTGACGGAGTTGTTGATGGAGCAGCCGTCGCAGATGATGGAGTTTTCGCAGATGACACCTGTGCCGATGAACACCGGCGCGTCCATCGACGACATGACGGTACACTCGCTGAGACGGGCGGCACCGCTGATCTCGCAATAGCCTTTGATGACGGTGTTGGCGATGTCCTTGGCATTGATGATCTTCACGTTGTTGCCGATGAAGCCACGCTCAGGACGGCTGACGCGCAACTCGTCCTCAATCATCTGCTGAAGCGTCTGGCGCAGCTCCTTGTCGCGGTTGTGCTTCACCATGAAGGCCGCCATCTGCGAGTTCAGCTTACGGAAGATGGTGACGTTGCCGTCGCCCATCTCGTTCAGCACCGATATCACCGCTCCCTCGCCGTAGGTGGCGTCATCCGTCGTCTCCAGCGTACAGATATTCGAGATGTAGCAGTCGTTGCCGATGGTGTAGTTATTGATGTAGTTGCCCACCTTCTCTATCAAACAGTCGTTGCCCACGGTGACGTTGCGCAGCGTGGCGTCGTTGATGCCTGAGTGTTTGAAGAAGCCCTTGGTCACCTCTACGGTCTTGTTGAACTCGCCCAGGCGGATATCGCCATAGAACATCACGCGGTGGAAATTGTAGGGTTTGAAACCCTCGGCCACCTTCACGCGCTGCCAGTCCTCGGCCCAGCACACGTTATTCTCAAGCACATCGATTTCCGATGGTGTCAGTTGTCTGTAGTCAGTCATAATCTTGATATAAAAAATCGTTATACGGGTATTTCTGTACATGCAGCTCGCGAACCTTCTTATAGAGCACGGTACGCAGCTCCTCGATATTCTCCTTCTCGCGGGCAGAGATGAAGAGACAGTTGTCGTTGAGACGGGCCATCCACGTACGCTTCAGCTCGTCGAGCGAGATATTTTCACGCGTTGGCTCAGTCAGGTCGTCCTCGTCCTGCGGTGTCCAGCGGTAGGCGTCAATCTTATTGAAGACGAGCATCGACGGCTTCTCGGCACAGCCCAGCTCGCTGAGCGTCTTCTCAACCACAGTGATCTGCTCCTCGAAGTCAGGATGCGAGATGTCGACGACGTGTACCAGCAGGTCGGCCTCGCGCACCTCGTCGAGTGTCGACTTGAACGATTCCACCAGGTCGGAGGGCAGCTTGCGGATGAAGCCGACGGTGTCGGCCAGCAGGAACGGCAGGTTGTCGATGGTCATCTTGCGCACCGTCGTGTCGAGGGTGGCAAAGAGCTTGTTCTCGGCAAACACCTCGCTCTTCGACAGCAGGTTCATCATCGTCGACTTGCCGACATTGGTATAGCCCACCAGAGCCACACGGATCAGGCGGCCGCGGTTCTTCCGCTGCGTCGTCTTCTGCTGGTCTATCTCCTTCAGACGCTGTTTCAGCAGCGTGATGCGCTGCAGGATGATACGACGGTCCATCTCCAGCTGTGTCTCACCAGGACCACGCAAGCCTACCGACCCCTTGCCGCCACCGGAGCCGGAGCCGCCGCCCTGACGTTCCAGATGGGTCCACAACCGCTGCAGACGGGGCAGCATATAGCGGTGCTGCGCCAGTTCCACCTGCGCCTTGGCCTCGGCCGTCTGTGCCCGCATGGCAAAGATGTCGAGAATCAGGCTCGTTCGGTCCAGGATCTTCACTTGCAGCTCCTTCTCGATGTTGCGAAGCTGCTTTGCCGACAACTCGTCGTCGAAGATGACCATGCCCACAGGCTCGTCGGCGTCCTCACATTCCTTTATATACTGTTTGATTTCCAGAAGCTTGCCGCTGCCGACGTAGGTTACGGCACTGGGGCCGCCCACACGCTGGGTGAACCGTCGTACGACCACCGCTCCTGCCGTGTCGGCAAGGAACTCCAGCTCGTCGAGATATTCCTTCGTCTTCGACTCATCCTGCTGGTTGGTAATCAGTCCCACGAGCACAGCCGTCTCGGCTTTGGCTTCTGATATGACAAATTCTTTCATCGTGGGTGCAAAGTTAGTATAAAAGGAACGAAATACAAAAAGAATTGTCTGTTTTTTCGAAAAAATTTGCCCTCTCCATTAAACCTTTGTGAGGGTCGGACATCAAATAGAAAGCAAAACTACGGAAACTAATGACACAGAAAAGCCTTATCATCACAGCCCTGATGCTGGCGACAACCGTCCTGGCAACAGCACAGACAAATTATGACTACTCACAGCTGAAACGTGAAAAGCTCAACCGAGGCGTTGTAGCCGTCAAGACCCAGGACGGACAGGTAGCCGTCAGCTGGCGCACGCTGACGAGCGACGCCAAGGGGCAGCCTTACGATGTCTATAGAAACGGCGTTAGACTCAACAAGGAGCCGCTGACCACTGGCGGCACCTTCTTCGTTGACGAGCAACCGCTGACTACCGACGCCACCTATACCGTTTCCGGCGGTTCCACCACCGGAACGTTCACCCTGCGTGCCGACGCTCCCGTGGGCTACCTGACAATACCCATCCAGAAGCCGGAGGGCGGCAAGGTGCCCACCATGCAGACGCAGCAGCCCCAACGCCCTAACGGCGGCGGACGGCGCGGCAGCGGACGCCGCGGCGGTTTCGGCGGGTGGCGCGACGACGGCTCCTACACCTACTCGGCCAACGACGCCTCTGTGGGCGACGTCGACGGCGACGGACAGTACGAGATATTCCTGAAATGGGAACCCTCCAATGCCCACGACAACGCTCACGACGGATACACGGGACCAGTCCTCATCGACTGCTACCGCCTTGACGGCACCCTGCTGTGGCGCATCAACTTAGGTAAAAATATCCGCGCCGGAGCCCACTACACGCAGTTTATGGTCTACGACTTCGACGGCGACGGACGCGCAGAGATGATCTGCCGGACAAGCGACGGCACCGTCGACGGCCAAGGCACAGTGGTCGGCGATTCCGCCGCCGACTACCGTGCACAGAACGGACGCATCCTCACGGGAAACGAATACCTCACCGTGTTTGACGGACTGACGGGACGGGCTCTCGACACGAAACCCTACATCCCCGAGCGGGGCGACCTGCAGGGATGGGGCGACACCCGCGCCAACCGCTCCGACCGTTTCCTGGCAGCGGTGGGCTATCTCGACGGCAAGCGGGCCAGCGCCATCTTCTGTCGCGGCTACTACACCCGCACCGTCATCGCCGCCTGGGACTGGGACGGACACCAGCTGAGACAGCGCTGGACCTTCGACACCAACGAGCCCGAGTGGACCAGCTATGCCGGACAGGGCAACCACAACCTGCGCATTGCCGATGTCGACGGCGACGGCTGCGACGAGATAACCTACGGCTCGATGGCTGTCGACAACGACGGACGCGGACTCTACAACACGGGCTTCGGACACGGCGACGCCATACACCTCGTGGCCGCCCCCAAGGACAACCAGTTATACATCTGGGACTGCCACGAGAATCGCCGCGACGGTTCTGACTTCAGAAACGCACGGACGGGCGAAGTGCTCTTCCAAATCAAATCGAAGACGGATGTGGGACGTTGTATGGCGGCCGACATCGACCCGACGAATCCCGGCTGCGAGATGTGGAGTGCCGACAGTCACGGCATACGCAACATGCAGGGCGACGTCATCAACAAGGCGAAGGATGCCGACGACCCGCAACACCAGAACTACCTCGTCATGAACGGCCGATGGCTCTCCATGAACTTCGGCATCTGGTGGGACGGCGACCTGCTGCGTGAACTGCTGGACCGCGAAACGGTATCAAAATACGACTGGGAGAACCACCAGATTGTCGACATACAGCGCTTCGACGGACAGTTCAACAACGGCACGAAGTCGAACCCATGCCTGGCCGCCGACCTCCTTGGCGACTGGCGCGAGGAGGTGCTCATCCGCAACCGCGAGTCGACGGAGCTGCGCCTCTACGTCAGCACCATCCCCACCGACTACCGCATCAACTGCCTGATGGAAGACGTCCCCTACCGCCTCTCTGTTGCCACGCAGAACGTGGCCTACAACCAGCCGTCGGAGACTGGCTATTACATCGGGCCCGACCGCACCGACTACCTAAAATAAATCGACACACAGATATTTTTGATTTTAACCTACACACCTACACTTTTCGGCATAACAATCTGATTACCTGCGCGTTATTCAGTGTAGGTTACCAAACAAACCTACACACAACCTACACTATGAAAAAATTTAACAAACCGCCAAGAAATTCTAAAATACCGCCGCGAAATTTTTAAATACCGCCGCGAAATTTTTAAATACCGCCGTGAAATTTTTATAAGCGGCCGTGAAATTTTCAAATCCCGCCGTGAAATTTTCACAAAAAGCCGCAAAAATATTTTAGTGTAGGTTCATTCTTCAAAGTGTAGGCTACCTACACTTCATAAGCTACTAAACCACAGGTATTTAAACGCAAAAGTGTAGGTATGTAGGTTAGTTTTAAACTTTTTTCAGTGACAAAAATAAATAATTAGATTTTTCTCATAACAACTGAGGCACCCATTGCCAACAAGACCTTTAGCATGTACCCCAAGTCTCTTTCACATTCAGCAGGGCAACATCGGTGGTCACGCAGATTTCTGCCGCCAGGTCGTTCCGTCGGTGATGGCGGCAGGAGCAACACCGTTCGAGCTGGTAAAGGAAGAAATAGTAGAACTTTCAGAGAGCGTGTAAACCGGGTAGTAATAATCACCTACCTTGTTCATGCCGCTGAGCGTGGCCGTAACGGTTGCCCACGCCCCCTTCACTCCCACCAGGGCGAGCATTAATAAAAATAGTAGTTTTTTCTTCATTTGTTTGTTAGTTGTTTTATTTGTTTGTAATTCGCGTTATGTCCTCTTTTTGTTCGTCCCGAAACAATGCTTTCTACCTAAAAAAACCAGAAACCCAACTAACTAAAACTATTACATACTAACTTGGGGCAAAGGTAGGGAGAACAGGCACTAGTGGCGGTCAATTAAGAGGCCGAAAGGGTAAAAAACGAAAAAATTACCTGTTTTGACCGATTTTTTACTATATTTTTCATATCTTTGCAGCAGTTAATGCACAAGAAAACTAAAACAACCGAACATGAACAGCCTTACGCGACAGCTACTCGCCCTCATGCTGATGCTGATCCTCGGTAACACTGAGGGCAGGACACAGCCGGCCTACGACATCCGCCATATAGGAGTGACGGAGGGTCTGGCCGACGCACTGCCGCAAGACGCGGTAAGCGACAACGAGGGGCGACTGTGGATAGGCACCGAGTCGGGGCTCTGCCTACAAGAGGGCAACGGCCGGATAACGGTGCTGACACAAGAGAACAGCGCGCTACCTACTAACATGCTGCGCGCCGTCTATCACGACAGGACCACCGACCGTCTGCTGGTAGGTATGATGAAAGGCGGGCTGGCGGTGGTCGACTGCCAGACGCAGGCAGTGACGCCCCTACCGGGGAGCGAGGGCGACGTGGCGCGTATTGCAGCGGCTTCCGACGGCGGCGTTTGGGTGGTCTACTACAAAGGCTTCGTGTGCCACTACGACTTCCGCACCGGTAAGCTACAGACGCTGCTGCTGCGCCAGCGTTTCGGACTGAAGGGCACCTTGCGCTCCTGTGCCGACGACGGACTGGGCCAGCTCTTCATCGGCAGCAACGACGGCATCTACGCGTTCCGCCTTGCCGACTCGCTGCTCACCAAACGCGCCAGCGGTCACGCGCTGAAGATGGTGACAGCCCTCTGGGTAGACCCTGTGAAGAACCTCTGGATAGGTTCTCCGGAAGGGCTGCATCTGCTGAACACGCGCAGCGAGGAGCTCACGTCATTCCACCGCAGCAGCAACGGCGAGCAGCCCGTCATCGACGGCAACGTGCGTGCCCTCTATGGTGCTACGGACGGACGCCTATGGGTGGGTGCCGATCCCGGCGGCATCTGTATCATCGACATCAACGAATACTACGGCAACGGCACCGACAAGCTGCCGCGGCGCTGGCTGAACCCCAGGAACAGTCAGCTGGCGGCCAACAGCATCAACCGCATAGGAGGCGACATGCAGGGGCATGTCTTCGTCAGCATGGTGAACGTAGGCTGCGACATTCTCACACCGTCGCTGCTACCTATCACGATGCTCACCACACCCTCGTTCACTGTGCCAGCTGCCGACGGTAGCGGTCTGATCTGGGCAGGCGGCACCGGCAGTGTTTTCCTCCAGTCGGATGGCCGGGAGTGGAAGATGGAACAGGGACAGTTCGACGTCATCGCCATGATGGCCGACAGCAAGGGGCGCCTCTGGATGGTGTCGAACTATCAGGGCGTGCTGTGTTTCGACCCGGTGACAGAACAGTACCGGAATGTCGGTATCAAGGGCTTTTATATAAACAGTGTCTACGAAGACACCGACAGCACCATCCTTGTCGGTTCCGAGAACGGTCTCTACACCATCAGAGAGAACGGCGAGGGGCAGTACGTCGTGCAGCGCGACACGCTCTGCCATCGGCAGATGAGCAATCACGCCATACAGGGCATCTGCCGCGACCGCCTCGGACAGCTGTGGCTCAGTACGAAGAGTGAGGGCGTCTATGTCTTCGACCGTGACTGCCGGCTTGTGGCCTATCTGCATGAAGGGGCGGGGCTGCCGTCCGACTTCGCCATGCAGGTGGTCAGCGACGGCGAGGGGCGGCTGTGGATAGGCACTGCTGAAGGACTCGTCGTGGTGAGTGATGTAGCCTGTCCTACTGAGACGCGTGTCATTGGCACTGCCCAAGGCATGGCCAACGCCCACATTCAGGCCATTGCGGAAGACGGCGAGGGGCGCATCTGGTGCAGCACCTTCACCGGCATCGTCTGCTACGACCCTGAGCGGCAGCTATGCAGGAACTTCGGGGCTTCTGCCGGCGTGCCCGATGGGCTGTTAGAGTCCGCCGTCACCCGTCTGCCCGACGGCACGGTATGCTTCGGCTCGAAGAAGGGCATCTGTAGTTTCCAGCCTGCCACAGCCCTCGCCTGGCTCGACGAGCAGGAAGCCAGAGAAGGCAGCATTACAAACCGGCCGGCAACCTGGGCAGTAGCCGTCGTGCTGGTGATAGCCGCTGTCGTCATTGTCCTGCTGTTCTACCGCAAGAGAACCTCGTCGTCCAAGCCCAAGGATGGTGACGATGCTGCGACGGCAGCCGACCGCCAGCCCACCATCAACGTCCTGGACCGCCAGTTCCTCGACCGTCTGAGCACTATCATCGCGCAGAACCTCAGCACCGAACGTCTCGACATGGAGTTCCTTACCGCACAGATGGGAATGAGCCAGTCGGCACTCTACCGCAAGGTAAAGACGCTGACCGGCCTCACCACCAACGAGTATATCCGCAAAATCCGCATGACCACTGCCGCACGCCTGCTCAAGGAAGGCCATAACGCTTCAGAGACGGCCTACCTCACGGGCTTCAACAGTCAAAACCTCTTCCGAAAGTATTTCAAGGACGAGTTTGGGGTGCTACCCTCCGAATTCAATAGAAGAGAGTAGCGAGAGTAAAGGCTACCAGCGTGGAGACAATCACGCAGACAAGGCCAGGCATCATAAACGAGTGGTTCAGCAGGTACTTGCCTATCACCGTCGTGCCTGAGCGGTCGAAGTTCACCGTAGCGATATCACTGGGATAGTTGGGGATGAAGAAGTAGCCGTAGACCGACGGCAGCACACCCAGCAGCACAGGCCCTGCGATGCCCAGCTTATAGGCCAGCGGCAACATCGCCACGACAACGGCGCCCTGCGAGTTGATGAGCACGGAGACTAGGAAGAACACGATGGCGATAGACCAAGGATACTCCTTCACGATGTCCTCCAGCATCAGCTGCAGCTCGGTCATATAGTTAGAGAAATAGGTGTCGGCCAGCCAGGCAATGCCGTAGATGGCGACGACAGCCACCATACCCGACTGCCACACCGGTCCTGCTACGGCCTTCTTGGGCTGTGCCTTGCAGAAGATGATCATCAGCGCCGCTGCCGAGATCATCACTATCTGGATGACAAGGTTCATCTTCAGGTCGACCATTCCCTTCTCCGTGAAACCTTCAGCCACAACACCGGCCTTCGCCAGCTCCTGTGCTGTGATGGTGACACCGCTGATGAGCGTCAGGTCGCCGGCACCCTTCACAGCCTTGATCGTACCATACGAGGGCAGCAGCTCGGGAACTGCTGCCAGCAGCACGATGACGGCCAGTGCACCGAGGAAGATGAAGACGGCGTTCTTGGCCGACTGCGGGATCTCCTTATCAAGGGTGGTGGCGTTCGAACCGTAGATATACTGGCGCTGCTCAGGGTCCTGCAGCCTCTTCTGGAACTGCGGGTCCTTGTCGAGGTCGAGGCCGCGGTGATAGGAAGCGGCGGCGGCGGCCATCAGTCCGCAGAGACAGGCGGGAATCGAGATCATCAGTACCCGTGGGATGGTGATGTCGAAGCCGTTGGCATTGGAGATGGTGACGAAGGCCACGACGGCAGCGGCTATCGGCGAACAGGTGATACCCACCTGCGAGGCTATCGAGGCCACACCGCAGGGACGCTCCGGACGGATGCCTTTCTTCAGGGCAATGTCACAGATGATAGGCATCAGTGTGTACACCACATGTCCCGTACCGACGAGCACCGTCAGGAAGAACGTGCACAGCGGGGCGAGGAACGTGATACGGTCCGGATGCTTGCGCAGCATGCGCTCGGCAATCTGGATCAGCCAGTCCATACCGCCCGAAGCCTGCATGATACCGGCACAGGTGACGGCGGCGATGATGATGTAGATGACGTCTGTTGGCGGCGACCGGGCTTCATGCCGAAACCAAATACCAACAGGGCCAGTCCGATGCCCGAAATAGCTCCCAGAGCCAGCGACCCGTAGCGTGAGCCAACCCACAATGCTCCTAACACGATGAGGAGCTGGATAATCATGATAACCATACGTCTTTAGAATTCTTAGTTATTGGTTTGTTTAACATATCCGGCAATGATCTCCGCCATGCGGCGTGCCCCTTTGTCGTCAGGGTGAATGCCGTCCTTCAGCATCTTGTCGCCGTCGCCGGCAAAGAGTGTGTGCAGGTCAATGACCTGCAGCTTCTGCTTCTTGGCCACCTTGTTGATGACGGGTATGATGTGGTTAACGATGACGGAGTCGCTGATGTTCCACGTCGACTTGAAGGCAGGGATAGGCGTGCAGAGGTAGACCTTCGTCCCCTTCAGCGCTGACAGCATCTCTTTCAGGTCCTGTTCAAACTCGGCACCGTACTGCCAGTTTTCGGGTTTGGAGTCGTTGGTTCCCAGCTTGATGATGGCGATGTCAGGATGCCAGGCCACAGCGTCGCGCCAGGCCTGTTCGCGCATGTAGGGGTGGTCACCCTTATTTAACAAGGTGCGCGAACTGACGCCGTAGTTATGCACATTGTAGCCCGTGCCGAGCAACTGCTGCAGCTGTGCGGGATAACCTCGCTGTGGAGCCATCTCGATGCCGTGGCCATCGGTGATGCTGTTGCCGATGCAGGCCACGCGGAGGGCATCCTGTCGGGGGGTCCTCAGGTTCTTCAGCCACACGGCGAGGTCGTCCAGCATCTGCCCGTGGTAGGTGAAGTTGCTGCGGAAACCGAAGCCGTGGCCGCCCGTCGGGTAGATGTGCAGGGCACAGCTGTTGCCCTGGTTACGCATGGCCGAGTAGTAGGCGATGCCGTTGGTCACCGGCGGTACGGCGCGGTCGTCGTTGGCCAGCAGGATGATGGCGGGCGGCGTCAGGTGGCGTCGCACGGCGTTCTGGTTGGAGAACTCACGCACCAGTTGCCTGTCGCTCTTGGCCTTTCCCAGGAAGCCGTTGACGGAGCCGCTGTGAGTCTCGCGCTCATTCATAGAGATGACGGGGTAAAAGAGGATGCTGAAGTTCGGCCGGCAGTCTAGTTCGCTGTGCGTCGACACCGTCGAGGCCAGATGGCCGCCAGCTGAGAAGCCCATGATGCCGACATCCTCGGGGTTGACGCCCCACACCGTGGCGGAGTCGCGGACCGTACGGATAGCCTGCTGGGCATCACTCATGGGAATGGTGCGGTCGCCATGTGGCATACGGTAGGTCAGCACGAAGTAGGCGATGCCCTGCTGGTTGAACCACGGGGCCCAGTCGTGTCCCTCGTTCTGCATTGAGAGGTGACTGTAACCGCCGCCCGGGCAGTCGACGATAGCACGGCCCGACGGCTGTTCCGGCAGATAAGCCACCATATTAGCCTTGCCGTCGGCAGTAATATTCACGGTGAAAGTCTTTGCTGTCTGTGCCTGTACGGTCGTTGACGCCAGGGCCAGAAAAAGCATCATGAGTTTGCGCATAATCGGTATTCTTTATACAACTGTTAATAGACCGTTATTTGTCCTGAACGGCGCGTCACCACCTTCTCGACACCAGTTTCCGTAGGTGCATCGATGGCACGCAAGGTCGCACCATGCACATCGTCGAGCAAGACGGCAGGACGGTAGTCGGGACGCTCGTAGCGGAACGTCACGTCGTTGACATGCAGTCCCTCGACGTGGCGGGCATAGAGACCATAGGCGGGGGTCCAGCCGGCAAACTTCGGCTCGGGGTAGTTTGTGCCCTGTTCGCGGTAGTCTTTGTCAGCCAGGTCTTTCGTGCCGCCGCCCTTGAAGTAGAGGCGGATGTTCTGTAGCCACACATTGCGCACGGGCTCGTCCTTCATACCGGTGACGATGATCGAGCAGAGGGAGTCGCAGTCGTCGGCAATGACGTTCGAAATCTGGATGTCACGAGCCGAGGAGGGCTGAGTCACCTCTTTCGGTCCGCGATTGCGGCAGCCCGTCGTGATATAGATAGGATAATGGTGCACGTGCGACATCGTGATGTTCGACACGACGATGTTCTCCATCCGTCCTTGGTCTACCTCCTCGAAAGCCAAGCCACTGCTGTAGGCAAAGGTGCAGTTCGTCAGCGAGATGTTGCGGTAGCCGCCGTTCGACTCGGTACCCAGTTTGAAGCGTCCGCACACCCACCCGACAGGTTCGGGCTGGTAGGTGCCGTCGAGCAGCGTGCCCAGCTTATAGCCTGTGATGTTACAGTTAGAGATGGCGATATGCTCACAGCTGACGGCCTTCTTCAGGGCGTAGCTTGCCTTCAGCACCAGCGCATCGTCGCGAGGGGTATTGATCTTGCAGTTGGTGATGGTCATGTACTTACAGCAGTCGATGTCAAAGCCATCGCGGTTGGTATCGATAGTCACGTTGTCGATGGTACTCAGGTCGCAGCCCGTCATGATAATAGCAAAATGTCCGCCGCGGTAGATGGTGACGTCGCGGATGGTCACCTGCCGGCACTGCTTCAGCGCTATCGCCTTGTCGCCGGTACCGATGCTGCCACCCTGCACTTTACCACCGCTCTCCGTGTCTTTCTTCGTCAGCCCCTTGCCGTCGATCATGCCGTGACCGGTTATGGAGACGTTAGTCTGACCCTCAGCCCATATCAGCGAGTTATGGAAATAGGTGTGTCCGCCGTCCTGGTATTCAGGGAATCCGCCAAACGACTCACTCTCGTCATATAGACGTCCGCCGGGGATGTCCTTGCCGCGGAAATCCTTGTCGGCAGCTGCCAGGATGGTGCTGCCGGCAGCGAGATGCAGGTCGATGTTCGACTTCAGCCGGATACTGCCGCTCAAGTAAGTACCTGCCGGCAGTAACACCTGGCCGCCGCCGGCTTTCTCTGCTGCCTCAATAGCTGCATTGATGGCGGGTGAGTCGAGTGTCCGACCGTCGCCCTTGGCACCGTAGTCGCGGACATTATAGACACCTGTGGCAGCGGCAAAGCCGCAACACAAAACACATAGAAAACTCGTCAACAGTTGTTTCATCTCTTTGTTTTAGCAGATTCTGACCGCAAAGTTACGAAAAGTCGAGCGCAAAACAAAGAAATTTTTTCCTTTTTTTGTCGAGACAGGGAAGATTCCTTTTAGAGAAACGAAAAACTTCGCGACAAAAGTCGCGAAGTAGCGAAAAATGTGATTTACGTGCAACGATGATGGTGGACTTAACGCACTGCTTTCTTACCATCAATAATGTAGAGTCCTTTTGCGGCAACCTTCACCCGCTGACCGTTAAGATTGTAGACAGCACCCTTTGCCGACGTGCAGGAGTCTGTAGCGATAACAGGCTCTATGCCTGTGGCCTCTCCGTCGAAGGAGAAGCCGATGATGGCACGGGTCTCGCTGACATTCTCAAGGTATAGATACGACTTGCCGGCTTGCAGCGTGCGGCCGTTGTCGGAACGGAAGAAGCCTGTCTTGCCGTTGTGCTGGCTGAGAATAAAGACCTTGCCGTAGTCGCAGCCGGTGGTGGTGCCTACGGTCTTCTCCTCGAAGTTGGCCACCAGCTTGTTCGTGGCGCTCACGTCCTCGCCACTCTCGGCCACTAGCACTTCGTAAGTGCCTTCGTCGCCCTTCAGCAAAAGGCCCGTATTGGCGGCGGGGTTGGTGATGGCATTGGTGAAACTGACGTTGTCGCCGTCCTGCGAGGCATAGAAGGCCTCCACGCCAGAACCGGTAAAGTCGAGGGCCTGTTCGGAGCAGAACGTAGCATAGCCGATGTTGCTCACTTCTACCGTAGCCACCTCTACAGGCTCGTAGAGGCGCACGGCCTTCAGCGGCTTAAAAATGTATTGGGTGTTGTTTGGATTATAGACCAGCACCTTCTCTGTCGAGGCGGTGATGGCGGTGTTGGGCTGATAGACCTCATACTCGGCGAAGTCGTAGGCCGTGGCCGAAGTGGTGGTGACGTAGTAGCCGTAGTTGTTGGCCAGACCGATGCCCTTGGCAAAGGAGTAACGGGCATCAAGATTGTTGTTCTGAACGGCCAGACCAGTAATGGCATCATAGGCGCTGAGGCGGCCAAACACCTGATTGGCGGGCAGGCCCGTGATCTTCACGAAGTTGGCCGAAGACCAGTCGAAGCCCGACTCATCTTTGGTAGATGCGGTGAACACGGCCTCACTGGTCAGGTCGACGACGGTCGTGGTCTGTGCGTAGCGATAGCCCAGCGAGAGCGTCAGCACGTCGGAGTCGGCAAAGCCGCTGGCCATAGCCTTGATCTGATAGACAGCTTTCTGCGCGGGCTCGAAAGCAGAACCTTCGAGCGCTGTCCAGTCGGCTGCGTCACCACCTTTATAATAATAGGTGATGGCGGCATCGCCGGCAGTGGCCGACAGTGTGGCCACGGGCTTATAGAGGCCCTCGCGCACCTGTTGCAGCATGACACTGGCCGTAGGCGTAGTGACGGCGTAGATAGGTGTAGTCTCGGTGCTGCTCCAGACGGTCATCTTGGTAAAGCCGGCGCGGTTGGTGCCGCAGGTCATCTTCATATCAAGATTGACGGTCTGATCGGCGGCGACCACCACGGCGTAAGTGGTTCCTGGAGTAATCGTGCCGCCGGTGGACACTCCGCGAAGCACGCCGTTGAGGGCGGTCAGCGTGACTTTTGACGCATCGTTGCCGCCCACTTCAAACTTCACGCGGTCGCCGTTCACCAGCGAGACCACCGAACAGTAGAGCGTCCGGCCAGCGTTGGCACCCAGCCTGAAATTGCTGTCGTCCATGCCCCAGTTGCCGGAATTGTCGAAAGCGAAACGGCCGTCGAAAGCGGTGGCATTGGCCGGACCGTACACCTTGACGGTGCTCTCGCCGTCGGTCACGCTGTGGTGCACCACATTGGTGAAGGTCAGTTTGGTGCCCTTGGCCAGGATAGAACCGCCTGCGATGTTATAGACGTGCTCACTCTTGGCCTCCATTGGAAAAAAATCGTAGCTGTCGAGACTACCCAGTGAGGGCAGATAGGCCTGGTTCTCCAGGCTGGCGGCAGCGGCGGTCTTGGTGAACTGCGTCACGCCCTGACTGGTGGTCAGCACGTAGCTGCCCGCAGGAGCACTGCCGCTGCCCACGACAGCCGTCAGCAGGTTGGTGGTGGGAACTGCGGGGGCAGTGCCCTCGATGACGGGAGCATTGACGGTCGACTCCTCACCCATGAGCACCACACCCGTACCCGCAGGCACTTGCAGCACCTGCTCCATGTCGATGACGCCCGTAGCATCATCGTAGCCCGTCACCACGTAGGCCTTGAACAGATCAGTAAAAGGCGAGAAGTCGAGCGGCTTATCAGAGGCGAAGGTCTCAATATGGTCGGCACCGATGAGGATATTTACTGTCTCGGGGGTTACGACCTTTATCATCTGAATGTATGTACCTCCAGAGACGCTGATGCCGATATGCGTGGGCAGCGTCACGTTGTACTTCACGCGAAAGGTCACCTTCTCGTACTCAGTGCCAACGGTGGCATCGCCCACCACCTCGACCAAGTCCTCCATGTCGAGACCTGGCTTCAGGTCGATGGTGTTCTTGTTGGCGCGGGCAGTCACCTCGATCAGCTGCCCGGCAGTCAGTTTGGGTATCCAGATAATTGGCGAACCGTCGACCAGTCCCAGGAAGCCGCTGCTGGTGTTCAGCGTCACGCGGTTGCCCTGTGCGCCAGAGAAATAGAGGCCGTCGGTCTCGCTGATGACCTCGCTGTTGGCCGTCAGCTGTTCCTCGTCCATACCACTGTTGCGGCGGTAGCCCCAGCCGCTGTTGGTGTTCCATTTAGCTCCGCTGGTCAGCTCCACATCGGCAGCCAGCGCATCCTTTGTCTCTTGCGAGAAAGAAGTAAAATCCCATGAGCGGTTGTCGGGTGTAGGCACCTCCACGCCGTCCATCACCGATTCTTTCACGGGGAACTCTTCTACCTCTACCTGACTGCCGCTGACCAAGCCGAGTGTTACCAACTGATTATACATCTTTTTACCCAAATATTCCGTAGCCTGTTTGTCAAAATGCAGATTATCGCTGAGCAGCGTGGCGTTCTTCATGTCGATGACGTAGCAGTTGGGATCCTCGTCGGCCACCTGCTTCTGGGCAGCCTCCACAGTAGCGTTGTACTGCGTGGAGCGGCGGCAGACGGTGCCGAAGATGAAGGGCAGCGTGAGGTCGGCCTCATCGCCCGTCTTGGCATAGACGGCCTGGCGCATATAGGCAATCATCGTCTTGAAGTTCGTGTAGTAGTCGCTGGCGGCATTGCGGTCGCTCTCGCCCTGATGCCACAGAATGGCCTTCACGTCGTAGCCGTTGTCCAGGGCGGCCAACGTGCCGTCTACCAGCGAGGCGAAGCCCTCGGTGAGGTTCTTCGTCAGCGAGTTGTTGTTGGCGTAGGCAGCCTGCGTAATGTCCTGGCCGCTGTAGGCGTTGTGGGACGTCATCCACTCAGCGTCGGCATACCAGATGGGCAGCTTCGCAGCCGTCACGCCCGGTGCGATAGCCGTTCCACCGTAGGCGCACTTGATGGCGTAGAAGTCGCTGCTCGTGGTCTGGTCTATCCAGTAGTTGGTCACGTCGCAGAAAGCATAGCGCTCACCGCTGTTGAAGATGCGGGTGCCGAACGTGCTGGTCGAAGGGCTGCCGCAGATGCTGGCCCACTTCAGATGGGTGTAGGGCGACGAAGGCAGCGAGCCATTGTCCTTCATGTAGTCCGGCAGGTTCGTCGTGTACTCGCGTCCGTCGGCATTCGACTGCCCGGCGTACAGAAATACTGGTGCTTTCTGTTGGGCAACGGCCAGCGATACACTTGCCACTACCATTGCCACCATGCTCATTAGTCTGTTTCTCATCATGCTTATTTTGGTTTTTAGTTCTGAATTCTTCCGCAAAGATAGGCGAAAAAGCTATATTTGAAGCTGTGTATTCGTTCATTTTCATGCGAAGTTCGTGGTTGCAAAATAACGCAGATTTGACGAACTCGGGGGAGTAAAAGAGTTCACGATTCGGTAAAATCGTTCAAATCGCATTATTCCGACCTTCTGCTTGGCCGTTTGGAGGAAAAATATTATCTTTGCAGCGTGGATGGCACAACAATGAAACGACAACTAACATATATACTTCTCATATTCCTTTCTGTAACAGCCCTGGCCGATGGACGACTGCGGCTGTACTCCCATTGCATCTCGGTAAAAGAAGGACTGCTGAGCAACACGGTGTATGAGCTGGCACAAGACCAGCAGGGCTATATCTGGATGGCCACCAGCAACGGTCTGAGCCGCTACGACGGCTATACCACCGTGAACTACCCCTCGGTGAGCTGCAATCCGAAGCAGCCCATAGAGGCCCGCATAGGACGCGTGGCCTACGACCATCAGAACGGGGTGGTCTGGCTGAGCACGTCGACCTACGTCAATGCCTGCTACGACCTGCGACAGGCCCGTTTCGTCGACTGGACCGGCCGGGGCGACATGATGCGGCCGCTGAGCAAGCGATGTCTATCGGCGCGGGGTATATGGTACTACGAGAACGGCTTCGGGGCCCGCTTCTCCGATGGACATCACAGTGAGGACTATACAAAGGAGAACGGTCGGCTGCCCTCCAACGCCGTGGAGCGAATCATCGAGGACAGGAGCGACCGCGTGTGGATAGCCACCGGCAGCGGCTTGGTATGTGTGACACAGGACGGAAAGCCTCAGACGGTCATCAACGGCCATCGCATCATCGCCTGTGCAACAGGAAGAGAACAGACCTATTGTCTTGACGAGGCAGGCAGCGTGTATGCCTGTGCGGGGGATGCGAAGTTGCTCTCCTCACGTCCTGCAGCCCTGCCACAAGTGAAGAAGGTGAACGTCAGCTTCGTGTGGCAAGACCGCTGGATGCTGTTCACCCCCGACGGCACCTTCTCAGTGAACATCAAAGACGGAGAATGGCGAGAGGAAAGGGGCGAGGCCGCCATCAAGGGCGGTCTGGACCAAGGCTCGCAGAATGGCTACCACTTCGTAGCCGACGGCAGCGGACGGCTGTGGATCTTTGCCGACGACGGCCGGCTGAAAACACTCGACCTGCTCAGCAACTCACGTTTCACCGGCAACAAAGGCCGTAAGTTCAACATCGCTGCCCACCACGACGGCCGCCTCTTCATAGCTACTTACGGCAATGGGCTCTTTGTGTGGAACGCGAAGACCGACCAGCTGGACCATTTCACCGCCGAGGACGAACACCCGGTGGTGAACACCAACTACCTGCTCTATGCCATTAGCGACCGGCAGGACAACATCTGGGTGGGGTCGGAAGAGGCAGGTGCCTACTGTCTGAACATCATCTCCAACGGAGAGGCGAACCATGTGCTGCCAGAACCCGGCCACAGAGGCGACGGTGCCAACACCGTGACGGCTATAGGCGAAAGGAATGACAGCATTTTTATCATTGGTACGCGCGATGGCGGTATCTACCAGTATGACCCCAGAGCCGACATTATCAAGAAGACACTGGCCCTACCGTCGTCGGTCCGCTGCCTGCTCATTGACAGCGACAGCCGCCTCTGGATAGGCACCAACGACCGTGGACTCTACGTAGAGGGGACGAGCTACAACGAACAGGACAAGACACGCCACCTACCGAGAAACAACGTGCGGGCTATCTGTCAGGACAGCCAAGGGCGCGTCTGGATAGGTGTCAGAGACGGCGGACTGCTGATGACCGGCGGTAAAAATCCTGCGGCGCTTTCTTTCCGACAGTTTCTGACCAAGAATTTCAACCAGAGACGTGTCAATACCCTGGCCATCGACCGGCAGGACATACTCTGGATAGGTACCAACGACGGTCTCTACCGTGTAGACACCCGGCTTGACGACTTCACCGAAAAGGACTTCAAAGGCTATTATGCCGACGGGAACCTGCCCTTCAGCGAGATCAACGCCATCCATACAGCAGAGGACGGCACGCTGTGGGTGGCTGCCGTCGGTGCCGGACTGCTGAAATGCCGTTTCGACAGCGACGGGAACCTCAGCTATACGAAGATTACACGCCGCGAGGGACTGGCAAGCAATACCGTCTACAGCATGATGAGCGACAGCGAGGGCTACCTGTGGGTGGGCACCGATGCCGGACTGTCGCGCATCAATGCGCGGAACGGCATCGTCAACACCTACCAGCAGCACCCGACAATGCAGGCCAACATCACCGTCGAGGGCAGTGCCCTGCAAACCAGGGACGGACACTTGCTCTTCGGTACGCTCTATGGCATGTGGGCTATCAGCCCCCGCTCGGCTCAGCCATACGCAACAGGCAAAGGCACTGCACTCATCAAGCCTGTCATCACCGACCTGCGCGTGAACGGGCTGTCGTACTATGAAAACGACACCTTTCAGAAAGCGCTGAGCGACACGAAGGGCATCGAGTTCGACCCACAGGACAACTCGCTGTCTTTCTACTTCTCTAATTTCGCCTTTGCCGATATCCATGCCTCGCTCTACCAGTACTATCTGGAGGGCGTTGACAAGACATGGGGCACCAGCACAACGGCCAACCACGCTGACTATGCAGAACTGCCGCCAGGACGATATGTGTTTCATCTGAGGTCGCTCGATGCCGATAACAACTGGACCGACGAGGTGCTGATGGAAATCACCATCCATCACCCCTGGTATCTGAGATGGTGGGCGGTGCTGATCTATCTGCTGCTGGCAGCACTCTTCGGATGGTATGTCTATCGCAACTGGAAGGAGAAGTTCGACCTGCAACAACGGATGAAGCTCGACCGCCAGCTGGCCGACTTCCGCACACAGCTCTTCACCAACATCACTCATGAGTTCCGCACGCCCCTGTCAATCATCAAGGGCGCCGTCGACAAACTCAGTCAGAACAGCGGTAATACGGCCGCCCTGCAAACAGTGCAGCGCGGCACCAGCCGCTTGCTGCGACTGGTGAACCAGTTCATGGAGTATCGCAAGATCAATACCGGCAACCTCCGGCTGCAAGTGGAGGAGGGCGACATCGTCACCTTCGTGCGTGACGTGTATCAGGACTTCCTCGTCATGGCCCGACAGAAGGACATACAGATGACTTTCCAGCCCTTCGAACGCCATTACCGTATGCCGTTCGACACGCAGATGGTGGAGACCATCGTCTACAACCTGCTCTCCAATGCCGTGAAGTACACGCCCGAAGGCGGCAACATCGACGTGAGGCTGAAGCATGACGATGCCATTGGTATCGCTGTCGCCAACACCGGGCCCGGCATCAGCGCCGAGAAACAGGCTGAGCTGTTCAAGCCCTTCATGCACGGCTACGCCAGTCAAGGCGGCATGGGCATAGGTCTCTATACAGCTCACCAGATGGCACAACTTCACAAGGGAGCGCTGACCCACGAACGGCTTTCGGATGCCACCCTCTTTACACTAACTCTGCCCGACAGTGGCGACTACTACGACGATGGTGACTACCGCGAGACAAACGCCATCGGCCAGCCGTCACCAGGCGCCACCCAACAGCCATCGCCTGCTGCCGCCGACATCATACGCGAGATGCAGCCAGAGGCCTATAACGACCTGACGGTGGCCATCATCGAGGACAACCCCGACATGATGCAGCAGATACGTCAGGAGGTGGGTGTCTACTTCCGCACCAAGGGCTATTCCACCGGACAGGCAGGCTACGACGGCGTTATAGAGAACCCGCCGGCACTGCTCCTCTGCGACGTGATGCTGCCCGACACCGATGGCTACCAGATAGCCAGCCGTCTGAAGAGCGACCCCCGCACAGCATCGCTACCTATCATCATGCTCACAGCACTCGACGATGAAGAGCACCAGATACGGGCCTACCGTGCCGGCGCTGACGACTACATGGTGAAGCCCTGCAACTTCCGGCTGCTCATAGCACGCGCCATCCAGCTCATCAAATGGCGACAATCCGCTCCCGTCAATGACGCAGAGCCGGCATCCGGCGGAGAGTCCAATACCGCCATCATCACATCGCAGGCCGACAAGGTGTTTCTGAAGAAGCTGGAGATACTGACAGCCCAGCACCTCACCGACAGCAACCTCAGCATCGACACACTGGCAGAGATGATGAACATGGGACGCACCAAGTTCTTTGGACGGGTGAAGGAGATGACCGGCCTGTCGCCCAACAAATACCTGTTGAAGATACGCATGGAAAAAGCCGCCGACCTGCTGGCCGACGGCGAGATGAATGTCTCGGAAGTGAGTTACAAGGTGGGCATCCAGGATCCCAGCTATTTCAACAAGGTATTCAAATCCTACTACGGTGTGGCACCCAGCAAGTACGTGCGAGAGGCACAGTAGCAGCCCACCCCATCTGACTACTTCACGACAACCTTCCGGCCGTTATGGATATACAGGCCGCGACGCGGCGTGACGACCTTCTGGCCATTCAAGGTGTAGTAGCCACGATGTATAGCCGGTGTCTGACTGTTAACCTCACCAATACCCGTCAGTATCTTGTCGAGAGCATCCTGACGATCAGCCTCAACCTTGGCAGCGGCGGCCCATGCCTCTTGGTCGCTGTTCAGGTCGGAGCCCAGATAGTAGCCGAGCTGCGTAGGCTGGTTGTAGCCGATGTTCTCGTTGAGGCACTGCATCCAATAGGTGTGGTCGGTCATCAGCCAGGGGAAACGGTGGTCAGTGGGATACCACGTAGAGAAGATCTTCAGGTGGTCTACCAGCGTGCCGTCAGGCACGATAACTTCTTCGCGCCAGTCGCCAAGCATATCGCCATACCACGAGGGATTCGACTTGGAGCCATTGATGAAATGCTCTGACCAGCGATACATGGTAAACGTGCGGCCGCCAGCACGGTCGTTGTTGATGATATTCTCGTTTATGAGCTGACGCGACAGCCCACCATCAAACCAGATGGCCATGTTGCAAGACGAAGGCTGATAGCCCAAGTCTTTCTGGCCTGTCTGTGAATAGGCATTGGAACCAGCCCACCAGAACTCGCAGCCGGGGGAGTCGGGGTCGATGTCGGCCACCAGGCAGCGACCGGTGTCATTGTCTGATGAGCCCTCTTTCTTCCAGATGACAGAGCCATCCTTGGTGTCGTGCAGAGCTACCATGGTCTTACCGCTCTCCAGACAGTGCCACACCTGCAACCCATCGCGGTCGGGCAGGAACTTGCCCACATGGTTGGCGTCGCCGTGGCCAAGTCCGGTAGACCAAAGGCCGTAGCCGTCGTCGTCGATAGCCATAGAGCCGTACATCACCTCGTCCTTACCGTCACCATCAAGGTCAGCCACATTGAACGAGTGGTTGCCCTGTCCGGCGTAGGCGCTGTTGGCCTTGCCGTCCTTATTGGTATCCTTGCCTCCGGCCTTGCTACTGTCGAAACGCCAGCGCTTGGTGAGCTGACCGTCACGATAGTCCCAGGCCTCAAGCACTGAGCGGGCATAGACGCCACGGCCGAAGACCACCGATGGCAGCTTATCGAAGCAGGCCACACCCACGCGGAACGAGCAGGCGCGCTTCCAGTAGCCGTCGCCCCAGGCTTGGCTGGTCTCGCGTGCAATAAAGTTGTCGCGTGCCAGCTCCCGTCCTGTCTTGCCATCGATGATGGAGATAAACTCGGGTCCGGCGGAGTTGTAGTGATCCACCCATCCGGGACTGCTCGAGTTCTCATTGCCCCAGGTGCGGTAGTCGATCTTGCCATCGCCATTGGTGTCAGGGATCTCCTGACCGTCGCCAAAGACGGTGCCTTCACAGGTGCGGATAGCCATCTCGGCACAGCCGTCACCATCGAAGTCGGCAATGGCAAAAGCAGAACTGTTGCCCAGTATGATGCCAGGGCCGCCCTTGATGCGCCAGAGGAAGGTGCCGTCGAGCTTGTAGGCATCCCAGATGACGGCATAGATGGTGTTATGGCTGGAGTAGCTGGCACCTGTGCCACCGTCGGCATGACCGGTGGGCGACTGCAGGCGCTTCACCACAATCTCGAACTGTCCGTCACCGTCGAGGTCGCCCACGCTGACATCGTTAGCCTGATACTCCAGGTCATCGCCGTCATAGACGTCTTTAGTATCCTTCAAAGGAATGGTGATAAATGGTTCCTTGGCCTTGGCCTGCGCCATCTTCATGGTGTACTCGCCGATATAGTCGTCGCAGGTCATGTCAGCCCCTTTCTTTGACGGGTCGGCGTAGGTCAGACGGTAGTAGATGTCGCCTGTGACGGTCGACAGCGGAGCATGCTGGTAGTTGGTGGCCTTGATGCCTTTCTTGCCTGTCTTGAGTGCATCGTTCACACACACCCAGTTGCCGTTCTCACCCATCTTACGCCAGAGGTTAAAGGCGGTGTCCTCGGTGTCGCCAGGCAGCATACGCCAGGTGAGCAGCACCTTGTTGTTGGCACTCTGATAGTCGCCTAAGTTAATAGCTCCAGAACTGGGAGCCACGGCAATGGAGCCCCATAGGGCACGATCCTGCATATTGGCTGTCTGAGCCTGCACGGTGTTTGTTCCTGTTGCCAGAATGGCCAGAATGATTGTCAGTAGTTTGATATTTTTCATCGCTGTTTGTTTTAGATCTTTTCAATAAACTCTATTTCCACGATGCGCAGCTCACTCTTGGCATCGCCGCTGTTCTTGCTTTTACTCTTGAAGAGGTCAAGCTCACCGGCAGCAGGCTCGGCCACCTCGACGATACCGCCAAAGGCATCCTCGTCCTTGCCAGCCCCCTTCAGTCGGATGGTCACCTCGTTGGTCTTCACCTGCTTGGTGGGTGTCAGATGGACGTAACCCAGACTGCGCTCCGTCTCGCCGCTCCAGATGAGCTGTTTGCCGGCATATATCTCCAACGGATAGCTGCGCAGACGCCAGCCGGTGAGTTTCAGACAGATGTCGCTGAGAACCGTCTTCTTTTCCAGCTTATAAGTAATCCACGCAGTAGAGAGACGACCGTCGTTCTTCCACTCCGACAGTTCGTTGTCATCGAAACTGCGTGCTGCATTGTCTGAGTCATAACCTGCCTTAGCGGAGATAATCTTTACTCCACGTGCCTCCTCCTCATAAGAAGGTGTCGATGGCGTCTCGCCACGTCCCAGCTGACCTTTGAGCGTCAGTTGCGGCAAGTAACTATCAACTTTCACCTTTTCACTTTTCACCTCTAAATATGCCGGCTTCACCCCGTCAGCGTAGGCTGAGAGATGGATCTCACCCACATTCGGCGTGGTACGGACAAGCACGCGGTTGACACCACACTCCACGGGGAGCGACATGGCACCAACATAGTTGTCGGAGACATTCTTCGTGGCAGCGGCATCGAGCAGGCCTTCCGGACGGTTGTCGTCGGGACGCTGCAACGACTGGTTGTTACGAGTGGCAATACCACCAATCCACCGAGCCTCACCAGAGAGTGAGAAATGGACGGTACGGTCGTCAAGCGGACAACGGCGTCCCTGCTTGTCGACAACCTCAACCTGGAACAGCACCATATCGGCACCGTC
Source organism: Prevotella sp. (assembly GCA_017471465.1). GTDB lineage: Bacteria > Bacteroidota > Bacteroidia > Bacteroidales > Bacteroidaceae > Prevotella. The sequence continues at coordinate 142,804 of JAFUTI010000023.1, forward strand.
GGCCTTCGTGCCTTCGGGATTCTCTATGGCCGTCAGTTTCAGCTGGTAGGGTTCTCCTACTGTCTCCAGCTTATAGCGGCTGCCATCATTGGCTACAGCCTCCAACACGCCTGCCTCAAAAGGCACATTCTCAAAGGTAAAGAGATAACGATAGCTCTGCTTACCCTTGCCTAGTGAACGTCCATTCAAGAACAGCTCCACTTCGTCTGCAGTAGAAACGACATAGACAGACTTCTTCGTGTCTTTCTCATAATTCCAGTGGCCGATAATGTAAGTCATCGCCTTCTCGGGCTCTACCCAGCCGTTCCACATCACTTGGTGCACAAAGAAGGCATCCTTGGGAATACGCATGGCATCGGTGACACCGCTGGTGCGGTAGTTGGACTCACCACGGTGGTGGGTGTTGGTGTCAGAGAATACAATCTTCACGCCACCCGATGAGACACGCGTGCCAGTGCCAGGACGCTCACGCCAGTAGTCATACCAGCGGCGTACCATCTCGACAGCCAGCTGGTCCATATTGTGGTTATAGTCGGTGGCAGGCTTGCCACGATACAGCGGACCGTCGCCCTCCTTGTGGTAGGGGTAGCTCTGCTCGTCCCAATACTTGCGCAGACCCTCGTCGCGACAGTACTCCATCGCCCACATAGGGTGCTTCTTGCTTTTGTTGATATACAGCATCTCACCGCCATATTCTGCCTCGTCGATATCGAGCATCTCGCGACTGCCGATGGCACGTCCGCCATACGGGTCATACGCATCGCGGATGGCCTTCATAGCCAGCATGTGCTCGCGGCTGATGCTCTCGTTGCCACACTCGTAGAAGAGGATAGAGGGATTATTCCTGTTATAGATGATGGCGTCACGCATCAGCTCAGTACGCTGATTCCAGCGGGCACCCTCCACATCCTTCTCGGCATCGCCGGCAGGCATAGCCTGGATCAATCCCACACGGTCGCACGACTCAATGTCCTGCTTCCACGGTGTGACGTGCATCCAGCGTACCAGATTGCCACCCGACGCTACCATCAGGTCGTTCGAATAGTCACTCAGCCAGGCGGGCACCGACAGACCGACGCCAGGCCACTCGTTGGAGGTGCGCTGAGCATAGCCATGCATCATCAGCACCCGATCGTTCAGCCATATCTTGCCATCGGCAAAACGCGTCTTGCGGAAACCCGTCCGGGTAATGACATCGTCAATCTTAGAACCGTCATCAGCCTTGAGCAGGGTCTTTACGGTATACAGGTAGCCATAGCCCCACGACCAGAAATGCAGATTGCTGACCTCCTGCTGTATGCTGACGGCACGTGTCTCTCCCGGCTGCATCGTGATGCGTTCGCCATTGAAATGAGCCACTTCTTTGCCGTCGGCATCGAGCACCTTAGCGAAGAAGGTAAACGAACGGGCCTGTGTGTCCTCGTTCTTCACCTGTGACTCAGCGTGAATGACGGCCTTGCGGCCTGGGATATCGAAATCGGTGGCATAGACATACGTTCCTGTAGTGCCAAGGTCGGAATAGAGCGGCAGTGTCTGGTAAAGACGGTCCGTGACATGCAGAAAGACATTCTTGGGGATTCCACCATAGTTGGCATTGAAGTTGCGGTCGTTCCACTGGTAACGGCTTTCATGCTTTCGTGAACGGTAGTTCCAACTGTTGTCACAACGCACGGCCAGCACGTTCTCACCTTCTATAATATAAGGTGTCAGATCGAAGCCGCAGGCCATCACACCATTCTCACTGAAGCCCAGCTGATGACCATTCAGGTAGAAGTCGGCTCCCTGACGTACGCCCTCGAACTCGATGAAAAATTTACAAGCTTTCAGCTTAGAACTCTCAACACTGAACTGTTTCCTGTACCAGCAGATGGTGTCGGTCAGGTCAACGATATCCTTTCGGAATGCTTCGTCGCCGTTGAAAGCGTAGGGCAGCGTTACCCGCTGCCACTGGCTATCGTCGAACGCCGGCTTTGCTGCCTCGGAATAATCGCCAACGCACAGTCGCCAGTCGGCATTGAAATTGAGTTTCTGTCGCTCGACAGCCTGAGCATTCAGCGAGAGTGTCAGCAACAAGATAATCTGAAAAGCTTTTAGTAGTCTCATTTTCTTCGTTTTGATGGTTTTCTGCTGCAAAAGTATATGCTTTTATAGAACTAAAATAGGTAATAGCGTTCAAAAAATACAAAAATCGTACTTTATCTCTTCGTAATACGAACATTCTCCATCACTCCGCCATTGACACGTCTCCCGATGATATAGATGCCAGCTGGCAACGAACGGAGAGCATCAGCATAACGGATATTCGAACAGACTTGCACGCCATCGGTGGTGAACACATCTACCAGTGCATCAGCAGACATCGTAGCGCCGATACCCGTCACCGTGCCTGTCACTACCAGCTTGCCGTCGCTGAGCAGTTTCGAGGTGTCAAAGGTGTAGGCTGTGCCATCGGCAGCCTCTGACTTCACGATGACGTCACCCGTATGCTGGCCGGTCACGTTGAAGACAGTCAGTTCGTCGCCGGCGTTCAGCTTGCGAGTGGAGGGGATACGCACCAGCAGGGTGTCGCCGTTGTGCTTAAGATTACCCTTCACCGTCAACCGTGTGTTGGAGACGGCTGCCAGCGTACAGAGGTAGGTGGCACCCTGCTGCATGGTGACGTTCTGCACGGTAGCCGTACCGGTGAGCACGGCATCCTTGGCGATGGTTACCTGGCCACTACAGAGAACGTTCGATGACGTGTTCAGTAGCTCCAGCGTACCTGCAGAGACGTTGATGGGCGAGGTGTGGCCTGCCGTCCTCAATGTCAGCTTGCCGCTGCCCACCTTGACAATGCTCTTCGCCGTGAACAGACCTGAGAACGATGAATCCTCATTACGGAAGCCTATCTGGTAGGTGCTCTGCGAACCGCCCAGCACACCATCGGTAGCCGTACCGGCGAGCGTCCCTATTTTCAAGGTGGCCGTTGCCTCACCACTGCCGCCACTTACCGTATGGCTGACGTATGTGTTAGCACCGACGACCAGCCGTGCCTTCGACATATCGGTGACGTTCGACATCAGGCGGAAGTTACCGCCGTCGCCCACGGCCGTGAGTTGTCCTTCGAACTGGCTGAAATTGGCTCCCACATCGCAGCGCACGTAAATTGTGCGGATGGTGAGATTGCCGGTTCCCTTGAACGTACCGTTGATCTTGCCACGCCTGGTACCGACAATCGTATTGGCGGTGCCGTCCTGGACGGTGCACACATAGTTGAACGTGGGCAACGTCGATGAGCTATTATTGTCTATCAAGTCGACCTCGCCGCCGGCCAGCACCATAGGGCCGCCAACACGTCCGAAAGAGGTGTTCCAGGCACCCTGGGCTATCGCACCGTTCTTCACGATGACACCAGCGAAATTGTTGGCGCCGCCGTAGTTGAAGTTGATGCGTCCAGGACCATCCTTCACCAGGTAGCCCGTGCCCTTCACCTGCCCTTTTAGCGTCAGGGCGCTGTTGCTGGTGGCCACACGGATGGTGGCGGTATCGGTAAGGGTCACTATGTGGTCGGTGGCCATATTGTCCTTCTGGAGCACCAGCGTTCCGCCATTGATCTGCAGGTTACCCTCAGCAGCCGTCGAAGCGCCGATAGCGCTCTTCTGTCCGCCGTCGTAGAAGTTGGGTACCGTCAGCGTACCGCCATTAATGATAGTCTTACCCGTATAGTCGTTGTACTTCATGTTGAGCGTCACGTCGGCATCGCGGTTTACCGTCACATCACCCTCACCAGAGATGCCACCTTCACCAGAAAAGGTGTACTTGCCGCTGTCGAAGATGACGCCACTGGTCACCATCGACTCGTTGAGGGTGACAACCTTCTCTGTGCTCTGAGCATTAAACACCACCTGGTCGCCGGCCACGAAGGAAGTAGCACCATTGAGGCTGAAGTTCTTGGCCTTATAGTCCCAAACCTTACTTTCATTGCCCGTCCACACCACGTTCTGGGCGGGTGCACGGGTGACATTGATGACGAGCACGAGTTTATTGTCCTTCACCACGAGGTCGTAGTTGATACCATCGAGTCCACGTGTCTCCAGTTTCGACGGGTCGCAGGTCAGCGTGCCTGTACATTCGGCAATGACATACTCAGCAGCATCGTTGGAAGACAGATTCACGGAGATATAGTTGGTATTCTTGAAGGTGAGGTCGCCCTCGACAAAGAGCTTATTACCAGGTACAACCTCTATATAAACATTACCTGGCAATGTCATGCTCTTCTTCGAGGTCATCAGCGTCTCAGGCATCAGCCGGCAGCCCTCATAGTTCAGAGCCCCCTCGAAGGTGATGGTGTCCTTCAGTGTGACGGAGCCGCCGAGCGTACCGCGAGCCCGCAGCTCCACGGGGCCTGCTATCTCGCCGTTCACCGACAGTGTCCCCTCACTGATGAGATTCGTGCCTGTGTGGTTCAAGCTACAGTTGAAAGTAGCTTTTCCTTGCATCGATTTGACGAGCCGTCCCGTACCCTTAGTGCCAGCGCCGCCAAACGTATAGTCGTGACCGCTGGGATTCATCAGGTAGAGCACCGTTGGTTCATGGTTCACGGTTATAGGCGATTGGTTATCGCCTTGCAGGTCGAACATCACACTCTTGCCATTGGCCATCTCGTTGCGCACGTCAGCCTCAAACACAGGAGGCAGCGGTGGCAATGGCATGCCCCCACCCAGATAGAAACCGGTGTTGGGATGCTGGTAGTAGCCGCGGGTGGTGCAGTCGAGGCGGTAGTGTGGGTCTTGCTGCAGGCAGTAGATACTATAAGTGGTGGGGATGTTGGTGGTGTAACCCACGAGTCCCGTCGATCCGCTTTCGTTCTGCTTAGCCAGGATAATCTCCTCGCGCCAGTCGCCCGTGATGTCGCCCATGAAGGCAGGACGCGTGCCTGTGCCACCATGTGTAGCCCACGATGACTCCTGCGAGAACTCACAGAGGCGGTCGCCTAGCACACGGGTAATCATCACATTGGTGCCCCAGCCACTGCCACCGGGTGAGTTGAGCCACTCGCGTTGCAGACGGCCATCCCACCAGACACCTTCGTACATAGAGCCCGAACGGGTCTGCCCCGTCTTCTCGCCCTTACAGTCGTAGACGAACTCGTCGGCATAGCTCAGTATCTCGTAGCCCTTGTGCGTGGCATCGATGTCGAGACAGGCACCACGACCTACGTCGTAGACCGAAGGCAGATACCACTCCTTGATGCGCTCAGCCGTCTTGGTATCGTAGAGGCACTGCCCAAGAAGGGCACTCTGCTGGATGGCAAAGCCCTCCAATCCCGGACGGTCTGGATCGATGTCGCTGATGATGAAGCGGTCGCCGTGGCCCAGACCGGTAGCGACAAAACGGTTCTGAGCGGGATTCACGCCGTAGCCGCCGGTCCACATCTCGTCGCAGCCGTCACCGTCGCCGTCGAGGACACGTATCTGGTGGAACTCAGCACATCCGGGCCGCTTATCGTTGGCGCTCCATGTGTGACTATGATGCCAGTTAGCAGCAGTGCCACTGCTCCAGTCGTAATCCCAAGAGTGCACATAGACATGATGAAGACCACCACTCTCACGGTCGGCACACTCCATAATGAGCGAAGGATGGATACCGTCGAGATAGGCGATACCGAAATGGCCTTCCATAGCGCCATAGCCGAAGTTCATATAGGAGGACCGGTTGTCGCGACCATAGTGGTCGCTGCCATCGGTGACCCAGGCATATTGCAACTCAGAGTAAGTCAACTCCTCACCGGTAGCACCGTCGATGACCGACATATAGACAGGAGGGTTGCGCTTCGTCTGCGTACGGTAGTCGACGATGCCGTCATTGTCGGTGTCGGCATCATCGCGGCCGCCCACATACTTTCCCCATGTCTCGTTCGCCTTGTCCCAGAAACGGGTGCCGTCGCTACTGCGAACGATGACCTCGCAACGGCCGTCACAGTTGATATCCCAAGCCACCACCATATCGTTCTGTCCGGCACAGATATTGACATTCGGCCCCATGTCGACCGTCCACAATAGCGTGCCGTCAAGCTTGTATGCTTGAATCTTATGCGTGGTAGTAGCGGTGTTATCCTCGGCATTCTCGGCATCGTCGCCGCCGGTGGCACCCGAGAAGAGACGGTCTACCACCACGGCATCGTACTCGCCATTGCCATCGAGGTCCATAGGCCAGCAGTACTTCGTACGGTAGTCGTCGCGCTTGATGACATTGTTGTCGAAGTTGAAGTTGAACCACACGTTGGGATAGGCCTGCGTCTTATATAGGAAGGGGTTGCTCTTCTCACCCTCAACGCCGTCTGGCGTAATGGCCGTCACGGCATACTCCGTATTATTGGTAAGCGTCGTCTGCAGACAAGTCACCTTCAACGGCTGTGCATTGATTTTCGTGTAGTCCGTGGCGCCCTTGGCACGCTTATACACGTTGTACGTCGTCCCCTCTGGCTCCTGAGCCAGCTTGCGCCAGGAGATGAGTGAACCAGTGCCTGCGGTAGAGGTCACATTACGGATACTGCTGCCGCTACGGTTCACGGCGACGACACTACGTTCTAGTTTCTGCTGCAGGCGCTGGCCCTGCATCATCACTGCCATCAGACAAAGCAGGATGATTGTCATTGATACTCTTTTCATCGTTAGTAGTTATAGTCTTTAGTGATGTTTTCTGTTAATAAAGCTTTATCCCATATTGATAGCCTTCATCAGTTTCACAGCATCCACATATTGGGCAATGCCCATCGCCACCTTCTTGGCATCCTGCATGGCATGGACGACAGTGGCCTGGCGGTTGGCAACATCACCACCGGCAAAGACGCCTTTGCGGGTGGTCATGCCGTAAGGCAGGTCGCGAGTGATAAGGAAGCGGCGCTCGTCGTTCTCCAGTCCGGAGGTGGTACGCACGATCTTTGTGTTAGGTGTGGCACCGATAGCCATGATAATATTGTTGGCAGGAAGAGTCTGACACACAGGTTCCTTCCCAGGTTCTGCCGTCTCCAGCACTATCTCCTGAATATCCAACTGGTCGTCGACGTGTATCTCCTTGATAGAGGCCCACCAGTTGAAGTGTACACCCTCCTTGACGGCATCGTCGTACTCAGCCCTGAGGGCCGACATGGTGTCGATGCCCTCGTTGAAGATGACGTCTACCTGGGAGGCACCGATGCGCAAGGCCGTACGCGAGGCGTCCATTGCCGTGTTTCCGCCGCCGATGACCCACACGCGCGACCCTTTATGGACATGGGTCTCGTTGGGCGACATGAAACCCTCGGCAATGAGTTCCACCCGGCGCAGAAAATGGATGGCAAAGCGTACACCAATGAGGTCGGAACAGTGTTTCGCATTCTCGCCCTCAGAGATGCACCGCCCATTCTGGTAGATGGGAATCTCCAAAGTACGTGGCTTACCAAGACCCGTACCGATAAAGACAGCATCGAAGCCCTGAGCAAACAGACTGTCGACGGTAATCTCCACACCGACATGGGTGTTACGGTGGATGACGACACCCATCTTTTCTATATAGCGTATCTCGCGGGCAACGACCTCTTTGGGCAGCCGGTATTCGGGGATGCCATAGCGCAGCACGCCGCCACACTGGGCCTCCATCTCGAACATCTCAACGGCAAAGCCCATACGCGAGAGGTCGCCGGCCACGGTGATGCCCGACGGACCGGCACCGATGACAGCCACCTTGCCACGCGTCTTCTCCACGATATTCTCATGTGTCAGTTCATTGTCGGAATCGAAGTCGGCCACAAAACGTTCCAGCTTACCGATGTTCACCGGCTCGCCCTTCTTGCCCAGCACACAGGCTCCCTCACACTGTTTCTCATGACCGCAGACACGTCCGCAGACGGCAGGCAGATTGCTCTTCGCACGGATAATGCCGATGGCATTACCAAGGTTGCCTTTCTTCAACTCGTGAATCCAGTCGGGGATGTCGTTCTCTATCGGACAGCCCTTCTTACACTGGGGCACCTTGCAGTGCAGGCATCGCTGCGCCTCCTTGATGGCCTCGGCCATCGTATAGCTTTCGTTGATTTCTTCCTTGAATCTCATGGCTTTATATGTTTCTTATTCATTTCAAAGGATCCCATATCTCTTTTTCACCATTAGGGAAGGCTACCTCGAACCTGGAGTCATCAGTAAAGCGGATGATGGTGCCATCGTTCAGGACACACTGGTCGGCTACGACTCCCTTTGGGTCTACCCGCTCATTAATCCAATAGTAATAACATCCCACGCGGATGCTGTCGGGTGGTGTGAGGAACGACTGGTAGAGCCGTTCGCGCTGATTATTAGTACTATGATTTAGCTGTGCCTGTGTGGTAACTATCACCTGACAAGACACTAACAGCAAGGAAATGATTCGCTTCATTGTTCAACATATTGGAGGATAAAACTTTCAGCCACAGGCAGGAAACGGTCATGACCGCGGGCGTTCAGATGAGCGGTATCGGTGCCCTTGCCACCTTGGAAGTATTTCTTACGGAACTGTTCACTGGTGGCAAAGATGTTGCTGCGGCGGGCGGCATCAAAGACGGGGATGCCATACGATCCACAGACTTCGAGCATAGCATCGACAACCTGCTGACGGGTACTGCCGACGAAGTCTTTGCACGACCAAGGGGTGAAGAAGAACAGCCGGGCATCGGGATACTTCTCTATCAGTCCCTCGCAGAGAATACGCAGACGCTCCTTAAAGGTATCAATGCCGATACTGTCAATCCGGTTGCCCGATGCATCGTTGTGACCGGCAATGACCACCACATAGTCGAGGTCGGCACGCATCTCTTTATAACGCTTGTACATACCCGTGCCCCACTGCTTCAGGTCGAGGGCGATGCAGTTGCCGTTACGTCCATAGTTATAGTACTCCATACCATACTTCTTCGCAAACTTGTAGTGCCACGTGTTCTCTACTGGTTCGCGGTGGTTCTTGACATAGCTGTCACCTAAAAAACCTATCTTTTTGCCTTTCAAAGGGTTGACAGCAGGCATGCTTTTCAGTACTGGCAACAGAGCCTTGCCCCAATATTCCGCCAGTCTCCTGGCACCTTGCTCATTGGGATGCAGCCAGTATGACTTGCCACGGGCATCTTTCTCTTCGAAAATGTCGGTACGCCAGTGCTGTTCAAAATAGCTGTAAGCCTCACTGTCGCCGACATGGACATGACCGGGCTTACACCTGTCCACCACCCTTGAGAACATCTTATAATAATCACCTATCAGCTTCAGGCTTTTCTTCGAAGCCACGGAGCCGCCCTTCGTGTGGTAGTCAGGATAATACCACGTAGGCTTGTTGAGTACGACATGGGCATCAGGCCACAGCGTGAGTAGCGAGTCGATGATGACACAGAGGTTCTTGGCATAGTCATCAGGCGAGGTGTGCTTGTTGTGGAGGCGCTCCACGGTGTCGTTGGTTCCCAGCATAATGCTGAACAACAGCGGTAAAGCAGGATGAGCCTTCACCAGTTCACGGGTCTTCGACACGACATCGCCGAAGTAAGTCTTGTCGCCAGCAGGCACCACATCGTCCTTATTGGGTAGGAAATGGTAGGTGGTACGCCCGGAACGACCGCAATTACGGTAATAGACCGTATCGATGTCGTCTTGTTGGGACAGCCAACGGGCACACTGGGTGGGCGGTGCCGTCTGCTCCCGCTGTTGGTGCAAGGCACCGTATGTAATACTGTTGCCGATGAACACGATGTTGGCACTTTGCTGTGCTGATACTGACATTGACGCGATAATCGTTGTCAACAGGACTATTGCTTTTTTCATTTTATGGTGTATTACATAAGATTAGTATGTTTTCTATATGCTCACAAACATTGTCCAGTATCAGTTTAAAGTTTAAACCACAGTTTGATACGGAAGCCGTCATCGTCTTTGCGAATCTTGACGGTGCTCGGATTACCATCGGCACCCTGGGAGTTGACGGCGGGAATCTCCAGCAGGAACGAGAGGTCGCCCGCCGGCCATTCGGGCACGCTCTTGCCGCGTCCCTCACGGTCGCGCTGCTCCTCAGCAGTGAAGATACGGAGGTACAATCCGTCGGTCTCGGTATAGACCGTCAGCGGCTGCCGGCCCTGCAGGGTAGCCCAGTAGAGGTTGGCGTGATAGCCCTTGAACTCGGGATAGACCTGCGGATAATAGTACTCACCGGTGACGGTGTTGTTATAGTCCTTCTGCCAGATGCCATACTGCGGTCCCGGCAGGCGGTTCTTCCACACACGGTAGGGACCGCGTCCCATCCAGCGCATGCCGCTGACGGCCTCCTCGGGATAGCTGAACGTCAGTCCGAGGTTATGGCATTTGTCATTCAGGTGAGCATCTTTCATCCGGTTGTCGGTGCGCCAGTTGAGCATCAGGGTCTCCATGCCCAGAAGACCATCGGGGGTGATGCGCCAGATGATGCTGTCGATGGCACCGTCGTACTTGGCGACAACGCGCGAGCGTTCCTTGTCTATCTTGATATCGCGAAGCCGGGCTTTGACGCCCACGGGCTGCGGTCCGTTCGTCAGCGGCACGACGGTAGCGCCCTTCTGCAGCGAGACGAGGAGGCCCGTCTGTCGGCTGAGCCTAGCGATAGTCCCGTTGGCAGAGAGGACGATGAGGGAGTCTTCTTCGGCGAGGGTGTCCGATGCTGACGCATCGGTAATAGTGGCGGGGAAGGTGGCGGCGAAGTACTCGGCGGGGCGCTTGATGGGGAAGGTCCACGAGCAGACGGTGTCGCCCTGTTGGCTGTAGGCCTCCAGCTTCAGGAAGTCGCCATGCTGGTAGTTCTTTGGCAGTTCAAAACGGGCGTGGCCCGTCTCCCCGGGACCGATGTCGGGCAGCGTCACGTTGCCCTCTGCCTGGATGTTCTCCACCTTCCACTTCATACGGCACTCGCTGAGGCGACTGAAAAGGAAGCCGTTCTCTATAGCAAAGGAGCCACGGAAGGACCGTGGACTGGCCTCAAAGTCTTTGATCTGTATGGGCGACCACACCTGACGCACGGTATAGAAGCTGCCCAAGGGCTGACGCTCGGCACTGACGATGCCGTCGGGGGCATTCGGGCCGTAGGTGTCCATCTTGCCGTTGTCACGACGGTGGACGGTCTCATCGACGTATGCCCAGATAAAGCCGCCGGCAAAGAGGCGCGAACGGCGGAACTTGGCCCACATCCCTTCCAGACCGGCCCCCTGCCCGCGGTCGTAGAGACTGTGCAGGAACTCGGTCATCATAAAGACATGCTGGCCGTGGTCAAGGCGGTAAGCCTGGTCTTGCATCGTGGGATAGTGACGGCAGTCGAGTCCGTCGAAATCGGCCCAGGCATGCACCACGTGGCGCTGCTGGGGGTCGTAGAGTGCAAAGTCGCCGTCGAGACGGGTGTTAAAGCCGCCCTCGTTGCCATTGCTCCAGAGGAAGACGCAGGGATGGTTCACGTCGCGCTCCACCATCTCGCGTACCAGCCGGTGACCGACGGCGTCGCTATAGCTGTTCTGCCAACCGGCGAGCTCGTTCAGATAGAGCACGCCTAAGGAGTCGCAAAGGTTGAGGAAGTCCACGTCGGGTGGATAGTGTGAGCGCACGGCGTTCATGTTCATCTGCTTGATAAGACAAATGTCCTGCAGGTTGCGCTCGTGACTGACAGAGCGCCCTGTCTCTGGGTCGAAGCAGTGGCGGTTGGTGCCCTTTATGAGCAGCTTCACATCGTTCAGGTAGATACCATCATGCTCGCGGAACTCGATGGTGCGGAAGCCAATAGTCTCTTCAGTCTCGTAGATATTCGTGCCGTTCGACAAGAGGCGCAACGTCATATCGTAGAGGTTGGGGTGCTCCGTGTCCCAGGGCTTGATGTCCTGCCAGTGCGTCTCCACCGTCTGCTGCTCTGCAGCTTTCAGGGGAATCAGTCGTCGTCCCGTTGCCAGACGGTCGCCTTTCCGCTGGATGGTCAGTTCCAGCTGCTCGTCACCCTTCAGGTTCTTACAGCGCAGGTCGAGACGCATCTTGCCGTCGGCTCGTGCATCGATAGCCACATGGCCTATGTGTGTCTGCGGCTTGGCCACCAGGTAGACAGGACGGTAGATACCACCGAAGAGCCACCAGTCGGCACGCCGCTCGGCAGCATTCACCGACTTGTCGGCGGACTGCTTGTCGACCTTCACTTCGAGGAGGTTCTTCTTGCCATAGAGCAGCTTGTCGCTGATGTCGTAGCTGAAACGGTAGAAGCCGCCCTGATGGACGGCACCTGCCAGCTGACCGTTGACCTTCACCTCGGTGTCGGTCATCGCGCCCTCGAAGACGATGCTCACCTGCCGGCCCTCCCACGCGCGGGGCACCTGGAAGCGGTGACGGTAGAGCCCGTACTCCGTCGTCAGGCGGTTGTCGTGGCGGTCGGCCCACTTCTTGTCGCTCTCACGGTCGTAGATGTAATAGCGACCGTAGGTCAGTCCGCCAAAGCCCTGCTGTTCCCAGCACGACGGCACGGCAATCTTCTGCCACTTGCCTGACTGCATGCCCTCGGAGCACCAGAAGTCCCACTTCACGGCATCCTCAGGGCCGTGACCGGAAAGATATTGCACTTCGTCGGCTGACTGCGCTTGGGCGACCAGCGCCAGTGCCAGCATCATCGTCAATATGTATTTTCTCATTTGGCAACAGGGATTACATAGAACTTACGGTCGGTCTTAAAGTCGAGCATCCACTGGTCGGCGATGATATGGTCGTCGAGGGCCTTGATTGTCAACTTATGGTGACCCTTCGACACCATCACGGGCGTTGCTCTCAGGGCCTGCTGGCGTAGCACGTTTTTCTTCCATTGTTCAGAACGGTAAGGCTCTTTCAGCGAGATGACCACTGGCGTCTGGTTGTCGAATTGCACGGAATAGCGCAGGTCACCGCGGTCGCTGGGCTGCGTGGGGATCATGGCGGTGTAGAGCACGGCATCGCCTTCACTGCTGCTCTCAAACTCATAGGTCAGTTCACCACCTTTAGGAATGGATACGGCATTCATCGAGTGGCCTAGCATCTGAACGGGACCCAACCCCATCCCCTCCCCAAGGGAGGGGCTACAGGATGTATAGTCGCAGGCGTTGCGAGCGATGCCATTGAAGCAGGAGTCATCAGCCAACCGGCCACGCACATCACCGAAAACAGGCAATCGCCGAGGAGCAGCGTCCATCAGCCCCTGCCACTTACCATTGGCAAGGGCGTTATAGCGAGCCGTCAGTTGTTGTATCTCCTCGTAGGCCAGGTGACTCTCCACGCTGTCGGATACCACCTTACGGGTCATGGCAGCAGCGGCATAGACGGGATAGACCACATGGGCGAAGTAGGCATCGCTCAGTTCGGGCTTCACCAGCAGACGGCACTTGTCCACCACGGCCTTCAGCCGGCCGAAGTCCTCCAACCGCTGGGCTGCCTCCTGACGGGTCAGCTCCAATTCACCCACCAGCGACTTGCCACCAGGGTATTTCTTTTTGTCCAGTTCCACCTGCGTCCACCCCATAAACTCGGGCTTGCGGATGGCATTGAGGCGATATAACTCCTGCATGGCAGGTGCCAACGCGCGTCCGGCCTCCTCGCCAAACTGCGTGCACAGCCACTGCTCCAGATGCTGCGCCAGTGTCGATGGGGTTACTCCGTCGATATCCCACGCCATGTCGAGGAACAGCTCCAGGTCGTAGGCAGCCACCTTCGGGTCGTGCACGTTGGCAATCCACAGCCGCCGGCAGTTGTGGTCGTAGGCAGCCTTCATCTCTGAATAGACGAGGCCCGGCTGCGTGGTGGTCAACCACAGATGGTCGTGGGGACGGCCCCAGTAGGACAGGTGATAGTAGACGCCTCCCCCGCCCTGTCGCTTCTGCTGCTCGGCATCAGGGAGACGGGTCAGATAGCCATAGTTATCGTCACACCACATCAGCGTCACATCGTCGGGCACACGGAGACCACTCTCCAAAATTTCCAGCACCTCTTTATACGGTATAAACACCTGAGGCACTTTTTCCACATCCTTGCTGTAATATTTGCGGATGAGTTCGCGCTGGTCGTCGATGACCTGCTGCAAGCCATTTAGTTTCTCTTCTTTCGTTTTCACGCCCTCCATCGAACCGTCGTGGATGCCGCGCATGCCGATAGTGAAAAACTCCTCCGAGCCTTTTACTTCCTTCAGGCGCTCTATCCAGTACTGCTGCACCTGCTCGCGGTTGGTAATGTAGTTATACGCCCCACGCTTGCTGTGATCCCATTCGGCAACATTGTTACGCAGCAGCGGCTCGCAGTGAGAGGTGCCGATAAGGATGCCGCACGAGTCGGCCATCTCCTTGTTGCCCTTGACGGTAAAGAATCCCGGCGTACCGGTGTGCATGCCCGGCCAGATGGTGTTGGCACGTAGGCGCAGCATGAGCAGGAAGATGGCCTTGTAGGTCTTGTGGCCCATCTGCCCGAACACGCCATTGTTTTCGTAGTGCTTCCACGCCCAGTTGCGCAGGCTCCAGTCCTCGTCGTTGATAAAAATGCCACGATAGGCCACCGAGGGGGTATGCTCGTAAGAAAAGGTCTCAGGCAATGTGAGACGTGCTTTCTTTTCGGGCACCACATCGCCCCACCACACCCAGGGCGACACACCTGCCATGCGCGACAGCTCCAGCAGCCCGTAGGCCGCTCCGCGACCGTTATGTCCCTCGACGAGTATCTGTCCGTTCTTGACGCTCAGGCGGAACCCATCATCCGTGCCTTTCCCCTGCACGATGCGAATCACGGCATTTCTCGTACCTCGTGCCTCGTTCCTCGTACCTCGAACAACCGGCCGCATACCCGTAACCTGCTCCATATCGCCACAGAACATCTCGAGGGCAATCTTCACCACGGGGTCCGTCTTACCCACCATCTGGTACGTCACCGGATGCTGGCCGTCGAACCACACCACGTCGGCAGCTTTGACGCCGACACGCACTAATATCAACGTTAAAAAAAGGGTTAGTCTTGTCTTCATTTATAGTTTGTTTGTAGTTTGTTCTTTTAGTTTCTTGCTTTTCGCCTACAAAGTTAAGTTATTTTTCTCTTTCTACAAAGAAAAACAAAAATGTTTTTACTGCGTTTTGTCGTCACTGTCGGCGTAACACACTGATTACAAGGACTTTATAGTGGTGACGACAAAACAAAAAGTGACGACAAAGTGATGTATGGCAGCATCTCAAGCCATAACAATATCACGAGAGGCCGGTATTTTTTCACGAGAGGCCGATATTTTTTCACGAGAGGCCGATATTTTTTTCAGTTCTCCGTGTCGTCACTCCAACATTTGTCGTCACTCTGTAACTAACTATTTATCAGCTAATTACAGAAAAGTGACGACAAACAACAAAAAAAAGGATATGCCTGTTTAGACATATCCTCTCATGATAGTAATCAGCTTACCGAGATTATTTGAACGGCAAGTACCAGTTAGCGGGGTTGGTCAGATCCTTCGTGGGATTCTTGTAAGCCAGCTTGCGTGCCAGCCAGAGGCTGCCGAGGTTGCCGCCATAGAGACCCGACTCGTTCTTGTGGGTTGCCATACGCTTCAGGTCGTACCAGCGGTTACCCTCGAAGGCGGTCTCCAGTGCCAGTTCGTCGCAGATGAGGTCCTCAACGGCGTTGATGGTGTCGGCCTTGGTCGTACCGACGGCATACCCCTGAGCTGCCAGCTCCTCCAGTTTCAGACCGACCATACGGTCCATCTGGTAGGGCGACGTGCCGGTGTGATAGGTAGAGCCACCGGTAGCGGCGCTGATACCAGGATAGTCGCTGGCAGCCTTGCCGGCACCGTGGGTATGGATGCCGTATGCCCCTGCTGTAGGAAGCTCTGCCAGATACTCCGGTGTGAGAAGCGGATAGATGGTCTGCAACTTCTGGCGTGTCTCGTCGGTCACATACGGCATATAGTAGCTGCCGTCGGGATAGGTGGCGAGCATATGCTCGGTGACACCGTCCTTCAGGATGGCGAAGGCTGCATCGGGCATACCCAGACGGTTGAAGCACTCAGCCAGCCGCAACCAGAGGGTGCTCACGCGGTAGAGGATGATGTTGGCATACTTATACTTGTCGATCCACTGAATGGCGGTATCGCCGCTCTGCTCCTGATGGATAATGCTGCGCAGGCGCATGTCGCCGGCCTTCGAGATGCGGACACTATCGAAGAAGTCGGTCTGCGGTACGTGTGCAGCATAGTAGTAGTACTCGGTGGAGTCGCTGAGCTGGTTGAGGGCGTCGGAAGGCAACAGCTGAATCTCGTCAACGTAGGGCGCACCACTGCGCTGATTCTCCTCGGGCGTGGCATAATAGTCGAAGCCGAAGGTCAGGGGCACGTTGGTAGTCTTGCCGTTCTGGGCCGTAGAAGCCATAGGGATATAGGTCACAATGTCGTTCAGGTTGTTACGGCTGAAGATGATGCTCCAGGCTGTACCGGCATAGTTGACCGAGATCTGGTTGCGGTCGGGCAAATCTTCATCGTCAGCACCGCCGAAGCGACCGGTGCTCAGACTTTTAGAGACCATAGGAGCCAGGTAGTTGGCGGTCGTCTGCTTGGCTACGGTGGTGAAGTATTTGACATAGTGGCGGGCAGCAGCATCGTAGTTGCCGGCCTCCAGATACATATCGGCCAACACTACGTCGACAGGAATGAAACACAGGAACGGGACGAGCGCCTTCTGCGTGCTCTCCCAGTTGGGCGAACCGACGTTGATACCACCATTGGGATAGCCCAGCGACGGCACATCATAGCCCGAATAAGGCTCCAGGTCTGATGACAGGCGGCCGACAATCTCGCTCAGCGTCAACTCCGGATAGTTGACGTCAATCTGCGAGATCTGTGTCAACGGCTCCGTGAAGAACGGCACACGCTCGTAGTTGCGGCCCAGCTGCAGGTAAGCCCATGCACGGATGGCCTTCGCGGCAACATACTTGTCGATGATGACATTGGTAGAACCATTATACTGGTTGGTATCGCAGTGGGCGATATAGTAATTACAGTTGTTGATGACACGGTAATAGACGTAGGCCGAGTCATACTTGTTAGCTGTCGTGGCCGAGAAGTCAGCCAGCTGGCGCAAGTTGTTGTCGGTGTAAGTGGTGGTCTTCACCAAGTCGCCGCGCATCTCGCCCTGGAACACATACTGGTCGGCCAGCTCCTGCAAGCCCTGCAGAATACCGAAGGCATAGAACACCGAGTCGGTCTTCTCCGTTATCGACGGTTCAATGTTCTGGCGGGTACTCTCCGTCTCCAGCATGTCGGAGCAGGCTGTGAATGCCACCGTGGTGGCAAAGCCTACCAGACAAGCGGCAAGGATTGATTTTATGCTTTTAGTAATCATAATTCTCAATTTTCAATTTTCAATTTTCAATCTCGATTACAGGTTAATCTTGATGCCTGCTGTGAACGTACGGCCCTGAGCCAGATTGCCGCAGTCGATGCCCTGATAGAGGACGCCGCTGCCGATGTAGAACTCAGGATCGCTGCCAAGGTAGCGGGTGACGGTAAACAGGTTCTGAGCCTCGGCCCATATCGACGCACCCTGGAGCCAGCTGGTCCATGACTGCGGGATGGGGATACGGTAGCTCAGGTGTACGGTCTTCAGACGCAGGTACGAGCCGTCCTCAATCCAACGGTCGCTGAAGCGGTTGTTGTTCATGGGGTCGCCATAGTTGGCACGGGGCAGTGTGGCCTGCTGACCCTCATAGCGCCAACGGCCTACCTCGGCAACCTGCTGGTTGTAGAAGTTGCTGCCGGCATTGAGGATAGAACGCTGGTAGTTATAGACATCATTGCCCAACGAGTAGTTGAAGCCGATGTTCAGCGTCAGGTTCTTCCAGCTCACGTTGGCAAAGATATTGCCGTAGATGTCGGGATTGGGGTCGCCGATGATGGTCTTGTCGGCATCGGTAATCTTGCCGTCACCGTTAAGGTCGACGAAGTGGACGTCGCCAGCGACGAAGTTGTGGACATTGCCGGCGTTGTCTTCCATGCAGAGGTAGGTGCCGTTACCGGCAGCCTTGGCCTCGGCATCGGTCGAGAAGATGCCGCTGGTGCGGTAGCCGTAGAACAGTGCCACGGGATTACCCTCTGAGGTGAGGATGTTGTTGTCGCCATAGACAGAGGTGGTATAGCTGCCGTCGGGCAGTGCCTTCACCTTGTTCTTATAGTGGCCGACAGAGGCGCCGACCTCCACATTCCAGTCTTTCAGCACCACAGGCTTGAAGGTAACGGTGGTTTCAAATCCCTGGTTCTGCAGCTCGCCGCCGTTACTCCAATAGCGGTTGATACCGCCGATAGGATTGGAGAAGCTCTTGAGCATCAGCAGGTTGTCGGTGTTGTGGATGAAGTAGTCGAACTTCACGCCGATGCGGTTGTCGACGAGATAGGACTCCAGACCGATGTTCAGCTTCTTGGTCGACTCCCACTGAATCTTGTCGTTACCGATATTGGTGAGCTGGGTACCGATGGCAGAGCTGTTGTAGCGCACGGTGGTGTAGCTGGTACGGGCGGCATAGTTGCTGATGCCGTCGTTACCGGAGATGTCGAAACCGGCGTTCAGACGCAGGTAGTTGATACCGGCAGTCTTCGGGAACCACTTCTCATTGGTGAGCACCCAACCGACCTGTACACTGGGGAAGATGGCCCACTGTGTGCCGAAGAGCTTCAGACCGTCAGCGTTCTCACCGAAACGGCTGTTGGCCTCGGCCAGCAGTGACACGGTGGCGAAGTAGCGGTTCATGTAGTTGTAGTCGACATTGCCGTACCACTGAATCTGTGTCCACTCGTCGTTGACACCTGAGATGCTGCGGAATCCAGACCATTCTACCGACGGGTTCTTGTCGCTGGTAGCACCGGTGGCCTGCACGCCGACATCATTGCTGTCGAACGTGAAGGAGTTGTAGCGGGCACCGGCAAAGGCAGCCACGGTGTGGCGACCATACTGGTGGTTCCAGTCAATCTGTACCTTTCCGACGAAGTTGTTCTCCTTGGCAAACATCGACTGTGCCTTGGCATACACACGGCCCACGCCGGCAATGTTGAACGAGGGTACGCCCGTATAAGGCCGGAAGTAGCGCTGGGCATTACGGTTCAGCGTGTAGCTGAACAGTCCCGTGAGCTTCAGGTTGTCCGTCAGCGAGTAGACCGGCTCAACATGGACGTTGAAATAGGTGTTCTCAGCACGGTTCTTATTGTTGCCATTACCATTCTCAAGGACCGACAACGGGTTGGCCAGTGAGTAGGCATTGGTGTACTGCGAGAAGATGTCGTCGTAGCCGGAGAGGAGTGACGAATAGCCACCGGCACCGCCGTTGAGCAGTTTGTTATACTGATAGGGCGACACCAGAGGCGACTTCAGCATGGCCAGAGCCGTCGGCGACACGACAGTGCCGGTAGTGAAGTCGGCAGGCATACCGTTGTCAAAGACATCATTGGCAGTACGGGCGATGGAGATGTCGAACTTCGTCCGCAGGTTCCACAGGATGCTGATGTCGGTATTGAAGCGCAGGTTCATACGGTTGAAGCCGTTCTCCTTGGCAGAATACTGGGCATCGACATAGCCTACTGAGAGGTTATACATACCCACATCATCGCCACCCTGCACGTTGATGCTGTAGTTCTGGGTGATGGCACTGCGGTAGACCTCGTTGTTCCAATCGGTATTATTATGATAGGTATGATAATAGTAACCGTCGGGATCGTCATTCAGGAAATGGAAGTCAATGGCCTGGTCGGCAATACCGCTGACAGTACCCAACAGCTCGGTGGCATAGTTACGATACTGCTCGGCATTCATCAGCGTGGGGAGCTGCGGTTTGAGGGTGACACCGGCAGAGATGTTGGCATCGATGCGGGTAGCCATCGACTTGCCTCGCTTGGTTTCGATGATGACCACACCATTGGCACCACGGGCACCATAGAGGGCGGTGGCGTTCTTCAGGACGGTGACCTTCTCCACATCATCGGGTGCAATGTTGGCCAGGATGTTGTTGAACTGGCCGTCGTGCAGCGAGTAGCGGTCGCGCTGCATGTCCTGCTCAATGCCGTCGACGATAATCAGCGGCTGGGCATCGCTGGTGATGCTGTTCAGACCGCGGATGAACATCGAAGCACCGCCGTCGAGGGCTGCCGAACGCATCACGGTGTGCATGTCGCCCCCGAGCTTCGACGAGATCTCGTTATCGACGGTGACACCGAAACGGTCCATCAGGGCTTCGCCCTTGGCGGTGTAGACAGTGCCACGGCCATACATCGGCTGGAACTTGTCGCGCAACATCTTGATGGCTATCTGTCGTGTGGAGTCGCTGGTAGCAACGGCCACCTGCAGCGGCGCATACTCGGAAGCATACACATAGAGGGCTGTGGCAAACTCAGGCACACGGATGTTGAACGAACCATCCTCCTCGGTCATCGCCGTATAGCGGATGTAGCCCAGGGCCTGCAACTGAATACCAGCCAGAGGCTTGCCTGTGGCCTGGTCGGTGACGACGCCACGAAGGGTCACTAACGGATAGTTCTCCTTGACAGCCTTGCGGACAGGCTGCTTGGCAGCGGTCTCCACTTCCTCTTCATCGTCATCCTCGCTCTGGGCTGCTGCGGGCAGTGCGCAGAAGCAGGATGCCAGTACGCAGAACAGCAGTCGCTGACTGGCTGTCTGCCAAAGATTGATTATGGTGCTCTTCATCTTCATTTGTTTTTAGCTTCAAATTCTTCCAGTTCTACCGGTCTCAGCAGGAATGCGGCGATGCGCACATCGCGTGTGTAGGTGGCCAACTGACTGCTGTTAAACACGCTAATGGGGGAGGTGACACGGATGCTGGGATAGATATCTTCCAGTCCTCGGTAGTTCACAGGGAATGTGAACTGGCCAATGAACACGGTATCGGTCTTCTCGGGATTGTTCACGAAGGCTGTGGTACCATCAACCTTCGAAGGAACGGCAGGCAGCTTGTCGCCGGCCTTCAGAGCGTCGGCGTAGGCTTTGCTGAAGTTGTAGACCTGCGTGTTGCCCTTGGCGTCGCAGTAGTTCAGCTGGAAGTTCAGCCAGTTAGGACGTGCGTCGTCAGCAAGAAGAGCCGACGGCATGAACACCACGTAGAAGTTGTAGGTCGTTGACATGACATCAGGCAGCGACACGCAGAAGTCGGGCTTGGCACGGTCGCCACCAGGGGAGATCCAGCCGTAGGTATACTCCGTCAGTTCGGTGTCGGGACCGAAGATGGCTGTCAGCTTGGAGCCGTTGTAACCCACCACCGTACGGCGGTTCACCTGTGCCGAAGCTGGGAAGAGGTTTGCCAGATAGCGATACATCGGGAACTCCAGGTCGGGGCAGTAGGTCTCCCACGGATAGAAGGCCAGACTGTCGACCAGTCGGGCATAGCCGTTACTCATCGGGATAGGCTCTCCGACTGTAGCTCCCAGGATGTCGCCAGGGTTCGAGAACTTGGTGCGTGTCGTCGTACGCATCGTGTCGGTATACTCACCATTGCCGACAATCCACTGGTTGTACATGTCGTTATTGCTGTAGATGAGGTTACGGACGATGTGACGGCGCACCAGCGAGTCGGCCATATAGGCGGCATTCACCGTCGCAGTCTTCGTCTTCGTATCGGTGGCACTGGTGTAGCTCTCCACATCGTGCATCTTTGTGGTACCGATGAAGTTGTAGTAGGGTTTCACACGGTTATACATCTCCATGAACGCCTTGTCGGTAGGCATGATGAACGTATAGGAGCTGTCCTCATTGGAGATGCGGGCATTGAGCTGGTTGACCAGCGTGTTGACGGTCACCATCACGGAGTCGATATAGGTCTGCACACCGTTGACCATCGGACCAATCACCGAGGCACTCGGGTCGAGATAGGTGTACTCATAGCGCATGAAATGGTTGCGCAGCGAGTCGAAGTCCTCACCCACTTTCAGGTATTCGTACAGGTTGGGATAGAACTTGGCGGCACCGTCCATCAGGTGCATAATACCGTTGGTGCTGGGCAGGTTGACACGGTTGATGGGCAGTCCGTCGAACGTATAGCTGCCATCACCCTCGAAGGTGAACGACTTCTTGTTGAGCATGTGCACACGCTCGTCGATCTTGCCGGAGGCGGCATGGCCGTACTCAGCAATATGACCCTTGACAAACTGTGTGAGCAGGGCTTCCTTGTCAAGACCCTGGTAGTCGGCTACGCTGAACGTGCCGTTGACCGGTGCCCACACCGTCAGCGAGCGCGACGTGTTGAGCGTGGCGTCATAACCGCTTTGCTGAACCAGGGCGGCGAAGTCAGAGAGCAGCGGGTTTTGAGAGATATTCTCCCACAGCGTCTGGTTGCCGGCTGCCGTCTGGTCGACAGGCGTCTCGTTATAGTCAGCAAAATCGGTGCACGATGTGGCGGCAAGCATGCCGGCCGCCATCATCGCTATACCTATATATTTGTTTTGTTTCATAGAATAAAATCTTAACTGTTAATCGCAAAACGAATACTCTTAACTCTTAACTCATATTAGAACCAGTCCTCAGAATAGGTGTCGTTATCGACGATGTCGACGGGAACGAACTCAATATAGTCGAACTGCCACTTACGGGCCAGGTTGCCCTCGTTGGCGATGACGTTCTTGATACGGAACCAGTACTCGCCGCTCTGCTTGAACTGCATACGTCCCATGATCTTACGCAGACTGTTGTTACCCGTCGTCGTATAGCGCATGTTACGCTTGTCGTCGATGACACCGGCGGTGGTGTTCAGGTCGTTATAGTCGGCATGGTCGGCGTAGGAGTACAGACCGCGCATATAGCCACGGTTGCGCATAGAGGCATCGGTAGCCACACCGTAGTCGTCCTCGTCAGTAAAGACGGTCCAGCCGATGCGGGGGTCGGTAATATCGATACGCACGTCGAGGGGGATGTCCAAGGCCATCATCGACTGCTGCGACCTCGAAGTACCCAGATAGAACTGCATCATACCACCGTGACCCATCGGGGTGTAGAAGACACGGAACTCGTAGGTGTTGCTGGGCACCGGCGGCAGTTTGATTGCCAGGTCATAGTCGCCCCAGCCCTGGAATGTGTCGCTCTGCCAGGCATTGAAGGCACCCTTCACATTGTAGCGGAAGCGGTTCTCGGAGGTGTAGCTCACGACACCGTCAAAGTAGTTCAGCGGGAACGCCACACGGGCACCACTGCCACCGCCGTTGAGAGCACTGATCTCGGAGCTGTTCGACATACGGAAGCCGTTGTTGATAAACTCCGGCAGGAACGTTGTGGAGTCGAAGCGCAGACGCTCGTGAAGCACGCCCTTGGGTACCTGCTCGTCATAGACCAGCATACCCTGGATAGAGTGGATGTAGCCGTTGTAGGTCTGCACGTTCCAGTTCTGAACGCCTTCGGCATGGTCTGACGTACGGTTGATCTTCACACCCTTGAACACCTCCTGGTGCAGGGCAGCACTTCCCATGGTTCCCAGCTCGTCGGTCAGCGAATTGAACGCTACATAGCGGTTGATAAACAGCGAGCGGCGGGAAACCATCGGCTGGGGCTGCCAGATCTTCAGGATGGTGCCGGGGAGCATCGTCTCATAATAGTCGTAGGGCGAAGCGCCGTTGGTATAGTTCCATGTGTTGGCCTTCTGCCACTTGGAGTTACGCTCGTAGACCATCTCGTCCTCAGGCATACCGGCATATAATATATGGTACGCGACGAACATGTTCAGCGCATTGAAACGGTTGGTATAGTCATCACCGGTGCTCACGCTGTTACCCGTCTCGTCCAAGTAGTCATACCAGGAGGCGGCACCGCCGTAGACGCGGTTGGCGTAAGCGATGAGGTCGTTGATGTTGTTGATGCCGTTCAGGTGCATGATGGAGTCAGGCTCAGCAAAGACCGTGAACTTGATCAGACACTCATCAGGCGCATACAAGTCATTAGTAGTGTTACCGTTGGAGTCGACGTCCTTGATGTCGCTGATGGTATAAGTGGCATCCTTCTTCGACTTCGTCAGCGAGTCGGCAAGGCCGGTGAGCTCCAGGGCCTCGGCAAAGATGCTGAACTCCGACAGACGCTTGATTTCCTCCGACAGCAGGCGGGTGTTACGGGGAATCACCTGGTCGATGATGTGAACCACACCATTGGTCACCTTGTTGTCGGGACTGATGATGGTTGCCTTGTTGTTGAGGATAATAGCACCGGTAGCATCGCTGATGGTCACGGGGATACGCAACATCGTGCTGATGCTTGAACCCAGATCGATAGTATTGCTGGCCTCACTGTTCGACAGATGATAACGGGCAATATCGTTACAGAGGCTGTCGGTGAGTCCCTCCAGCGAGTTGGCTGTCATGCCGTTGTGGGGGATGCTGGCCTCCTCGTCATTGTAGAGCTCATTGATATAGGTTGCCACGGCCTCGTTATTGGGGATGAAGCACGTATACTCACCGTAAGACGCGAGGTTACGGTCAAGACCCACACGGGTGAGGATATACTTGAACGATGACAGCTGCTCAGTGCGGTTGATGAAGTCGGCGGCTGTCTCACCGGTAGCGGTGAACAGGTCCGACTCGTCGGGCTCTGGGTTACAGCTCACGAGTCCCATCGGGCCGATGAGTGCCATGAGCCCCATCACTCCGAGAAGCCTCATCTGGCGCATGATTGTCTTAAAATTATTCTTCATTGTCATTCCTCCTTTGCTTTAGTATGATTTTTCATATTCGTTCGTATCCTTATAGACTGGATTCTGGCGCAGCAACGGACAGACGATGATGTCGCTGTTGGGAATCGGCATATAGAGGTAGGCCTCGTTGGCCATCTTGGCCTGGACGCCACTGGCCTCCGTACCGCGGTTGCGGGTCATCAGGGCAAGCATATCCTTGAAATTTGCTACAAGCGCCTCACCGCCGTCAGAGATCTGAGCCAGGGTGCGGTTATAGTCAATACCGTTGACATGACGGTAGTTGTAACGCATGAGATCGTACCAGCGGCGACCCTCGAAACAGAACTCACGCAGACGCTCCTGCAGGACGAGCTGTTCAAACTGGTCCTTGTTCAACAGGCGGAAACGCGTCAGGTTCGTCGTGCCGTTCCAGCGCATGGAGTCGGCCACGTTGTCCTGATGCAGGGCACGCGAGTTGACGGCCTGTATCAGCGAGAAGGCATCTTTCAGGTAGACAGCCTGTGCGGAGTCGGTCGTCGTGGTGTCGACCTGCTGTACGAGGGCCTCGGCCTTCATCAGCATCACGTCGGGCAGACGGTAGATGTTGAAGTTGCGGTTCAGACCACCATAGGTAAAGACCTCACGGGTGCCCGTGACATTCTTGGACATCACGGCATTTTCAGAGATCATCTTGCGGACGCTGTACGACTCCTCACTCGTGCTGGGGATGTAGCAGGCAGCGTAGTAGCGCATGTCGCCGGCGGAGTAGAGCGTGGCGTTGCTCAGACTGGTCGTCGTGTTGTAGACCGAAGCCGTATTGCCGAAGATGGGGGTAGCACGGAGCCAGCCCTCACCACCATTGCCGTTGACGCTCTTATACTTATAGTAATACTGACAGACGGCCGTGTTAGAACGCGACTGTATCTCAAAGATACTCTCCTCGGCATTCTGCGACACGAACAGGTCGCTGTAGATGTCGGAGGCATCGGTCAGGGGATATTCCTTCTCGGTCAGCTCGTTGCGGCCACGGACGTGCTGGGACTTCTTAGAGGCGATGACCTTGTCGCAGTAGGAGATACACTGCTCATAGTCGGCCTGGCTGTGAAGCACCGAAGCGCGCCACAGGTAGATGTCGGCCAGCAGGGCGTTGATGCCGTCGGCCGTCATCCAGCCGACACGGCGCCACTCACTGGTGGTGTAACCACGGGCATCGAGGGCTGTCGTCACTGCCTCCTGCAGGTCGTCGATGCAATGCTGCAACACGACGGCCGGTGCCGACTGTGCCACCTGCATATTCTGGCTACTGTTCATGTAAGCCGTGGTGATGTAAGGCACGTCGCGGAAGTTGCGCACCAGATAGAAGTAGCACAGGGCACGAAGGGCCAGCATCTGTGAACGGTCTACCTGATAGTCGCCCGCCGTGTAGTTGGGGTCTTTCTGCATCACCTCCTCGGCTCTCTCAAGCACGATGTTACAGCGGTTGATGACATCATAGAAGGCAGCCCACTGTCCGTACATATTTGTGGTCTGCATATTGACGGCGGCAATCTCATTGAGGGCCTGCGTCGTCGTGCTCACGTCGACATTGCTCGACGGAGCCAGAAGCTCGTCAGTGCGGAAGTCGCCCCAGACGATGAGACGGGCAATGACATTGTCATTGGCCATGGCAGCGTATGCGGCGTTCACCATGGACGACACCTGCTCCTTGGTCTGCCAGAAGTCCTCGTCGACAGTCTTGTCGTCGGGCAGGATGATGGTGTCGAGACACGACACAAGCATCAGGCTGGAAACAAACATTAATATATATTTCTTCATATCGGTAGTCCTTTCTTTAGAATCCAAAATTAAGTGTCAGGGTAAACTGCTTGGAGCGCGGCGTCTTCGATGAGTCGATAGCAGGATTGTAGCCCTTTGCCGACACCTCGGGATCCACACCGCTGTACCTTGTCCATACATAGAGGTTGTTCAGCGAGGCGTAAGCCTGCAACTGGTTCAGACCCCACTTCTTGATCATCTTGTTGTCGAAGCGGTAGCCGACCTGCAGGTTCTGGAAGCGGACGAAGCCGCCGTCCTCGACATAGCGGTCGGAGTTGATGTAGTTGTAACCGGTATTATACATAGCACGCGGCATCGGTGTCACGTCACCGTCCTTACGCCAACGGTAGTTCACAGTGGCACTCTGGTTGTTGGTGCTGTACATATTCTCGAGGGCCATGCGGGCGGCGTTCACCACCTTGTTGCCGAAGCGGTAGTTGAAACGTCCCTTGACGAACCACCGGCCGTAGTTGAGCGACAGGTTGAAACCACCGTTCACCTTCGGCAGTGAGGTTCCGAGGTAGACGACGTCGAGGGCGTTGATCTGACCGTCGTGGTTGACATCCTCGAACTTCGCGTCACCACCCTGGAAGTTGTATTCGTAGTTGGTGCCGTAGGCATACTTCATGTGCTGCGGTTCGCCGGTGTTGGTCATGATGACCTTGCCATCGCTGCCGACAGCCACAGGCGCCGTCTTGCCGCTGGCCAGGAACTCGTTGATCCAGGCCTCATACTGGGCCGTCGTCAGGTTGTTCTCCTTGGCGTAGTTCTGCAAGTAGTCGTAGGTGTACTGGTAGACGCCCTGGTAGCGGAAGCCGTAGATGGAGCCGAGCGAGTTGTTCAGCTGGACACGGACGGGATAGGTCTCGCGCTTCGAGGGATCCCACGTCGTACCGTTGATGGCCTGCAGCACACTCTCGTCCATCTCCTTCAGCAGGTTCGAGTTCTGGGCGATGTTCAGTCCGAAGTCGGCCGAGAACTTACCGATCTTGATGAATTTCTTGGCGTTGAAGTTCAACTCCCAACCGTCGTTGGTCATGCGGCCTACGTTAGAGTAGGCTATCGATGAATAGCCAGTGAACGACGGTACATTGACAGTCTGCATCAGCAGGTCGCGGGTGTCCTTGTGGTAGAAGTCGAACTCAACCTCCAGACGGTCCTCCAGGAAGCCCAGGTTGAAACCGAGGTTATAGCTGGTGGTCTTCTCCCAGCGCAGGTCGTCGAGCTTCATACCGTCGAGGGTGGCGAAGTTTGCCAGGTTGGTGTTACCCTTACCATAGCTGCCTGCCGACTCATTATACGTATTATAAAATAGGTAGTCCTTGTCAGGAGCCTTACCCACGATACCCCATGAGGCACGCAGACCTAACATGGACACCACCTTCTTGACGTCCTTCATGAAGGGCTCGTCAATGATGTTGTAGCGCAGGGAAGCACCGGGGAAGTAAGCCCACTTGTTCTTCGGGCCGAACTTCGAGTCGCCGTCGGCACGGAGTGAGAAGCCCAGTGAGTAGCGGCCGTCCTTATAGCTGACATGACCGTTGTAGAGGACGTTCTGAGAGTTAGACCGGCCATTGCCGCTCGACGGTGTGCCCGGCGAGGCGTTGACCGTCGACGAGGTGATGTCATTGGGCAGGTGGGTCATGATGACCGTCTGGTTGTTGGAGTTCTGCGTCGACATCTCGTAGCGCAGCAACATGGTCGACGACCAGTCGCGGTTCTTGAAGTAAGGTGTGAACACCAGTTCGGCACGCCCGCCAATCTTCATGCGGTTGAACTCATAGTTCGATGTACGGTTGTATTTGTCACCCGTCCACAATGCGTTGGAAAGTGAGGCGGGGTAATAGTCAGGCTTTGACTCAGCGAAGATATCGAAGTCGACACGACCGTTGAACGTCAGTCGGCTTGACTCTGCCTCTGTGCCGAGGATCTCGTACTTGATGGTGAAGTCAGGCGTCAGACGGTAGGTCTGGTCCTTGATCCATGCCTCGTTGCCGATGGCGACGGGATTTCCGAGGTTGTAGATACCCGACAGGTCATAGCTGGAGTAGAAGCCGTCGTAAGGCGTCGTGTTACGGTTAGGCGCCGTGGGGTTCATCAGGAAATACTCACCGGTATCGTTGCCCTTACCGTCCTGACGATAGATAGACATGTTGGGCGCCTGCTTCTGGGCAATGGCCAACAGGTCGCTGTAGTTCTTGTCGTTGTTGGTATAGGTCAGGGCGAAGTTCGTGATGAAACGGATACGGTCGGACACGTTATAGTCCAACGCCATACGGGTGGTGAACTGCTGGAACTTCTGACCGATGATGGTACCCGTCTGGTGCTTGTAGCCTGCAGAGATACGGAAGGTAGCCTTCTGACCGCCACCCGACAGGTTGACGTTCATGTCGTGCAGGGCACCGAACTTCGTCACAGCATCCACCCAGTCGGTGTTGTTGTTCCAGTTCTCCCAGTCGGCATAGCCTTCCTTGTCGTAGTTCAACTCGGCCATCGACGTGGTGCGGTCACTCTGCTGTGTGGGGTTGTAGAACTCCTCCTTCATCAGCATCGTGTAGTCGTCACCATTCAACAGCTTGTAGCCCTCGGGCTGCCACGTGCCGGTGAACTTATAAGAGAAGTTCACGCGGGGTTTGCCGCGGGAACCGCGCTTGGTGGTGATCAGGATGACACCATTGGAACCGCGCGAACCCCAGACGGCCGTGGCGGCAGCGTCCTTCAGCACGGTGATGCTCTGGATATCCTCGACGTTCACCGACAGCAGTGAGGAGTACTGCTCCTCATCGGCATTGGCGTAGTCGAAGTCTTCATCAGGGTTGTCGAAGATCTTATCGTCGACGACAATCAGCGGGTTGGCATTGGCCGACAGCGTGGTGACACCACGCAGACGCATCTGCGTGCCGGAACCGAGGTTACCAGAGTTCGACACGATGTCGAGACCGGCAATCTGACCCTGCAGGGCCTCGTCGGCCGATGTGAAGGCGAGACCTTCGACTTCCTGCATGTTCATCGTCTGCTGCGAGACGGCAATCTCCTTCTTCTGGAGCATCAGACCGCCGGAACTGCCACGGCGACCGACGACCTTCACCTCCTTCAGCTGGGTGTTGGCCGGGTCGAGCTTCACCTTGAACACGGTCTGGCTGCCGATGGCTATCACCTTTTCCTTATCGCCGACGTATGAGAACTTCAGCTTGTTCTTCGTGCTCTTCACCGTCATGGAGAAGTTACCGTTGAAGTCGGTCTGAACAGCCGATACAATACGGTTATTGGCATCGACCTCAACGACGTTACCCATCATGATGGGACCGTCATGGTCGCTCAACGTACCCGATATGCGCACCCCCTGGGCAACTGCCATCTGGCAGACAATCCCTAACAGGGCGGTAAATATGACTTTTCTGATATTCATTGTTATCGTCTTTATAGAGTTCGTTGTTTATGGTTATTCGTTGTATTTGCCAGAGGCATTAACGCAGAGCGGCTCAGAAATCTGGTGAACGGCACAGAACGAAGAGGTCTCAATGCCGGTAGCCTGAGTCTTTGAGGCGTTCAGCCAGTAGTCGCGGGCCATCTTGTTGGTCAGCTTGCGGCTGTCGCCGGCATTGACGGTCACCGTGTGGCCGGGCCGCTGGTCGCTGACGGTGAGCTGTCCGCTGCCGCCGGAGATGGTCACCTCCTTGGCCACACCCATGGCGTCGGAGCTCAGCGTCTGATAGCGGCCGCCGTCGATGGTGTTGTCAGCATAGACAGAGTTGGTGACGAAGTGGAAGCGCACGAAGTCGCGGATCTGCGTGATCATCTTCTTGGCACGCTGCATGTCAGCCTGCTCTTCAGCGCTGATATCATGCTCCTCATCCTGAGGATATTTCTCAAACAGCGCCACGATATCGTCCCAACGGGGCAGACCGTTGTCGTAAGCCTTCTGCATGGCGGAGTTGTCGGGAGCAAAGAGCGTATAGTTATAGGTATTGAACATCTTCACGTTCATGTCAAGACAGGCATTGCTGATACTCTTAGAACCTAACTTATAGTTTCGGGTGAAGATGGTATAGGCGTCCTGGGGAGACGAACCGGTGGCCGTGTTGATCTCGGCTGAGATGCCGGCCCATGTCAGCAGGTCGGTGGCCTCGAAACCGGTACAGACATCGAGGAACTCAGAGAAGATGGTATCGCCGTCGATGACAGTACCCTTCAGCACACTGTAGACACTCTCTACCGGCGGCATGATGACATGGCTCAGACGGTAGGAGAAGCCGTTCTTCTGCTTCTGCATCCACTTGATGGTGGGGGCGTCGAAGCCCTGGATGTCATAGCGACGGCCGCGGCCCTGGTTAGCTTCGGCCTGGAAAAAGGTCTTGTCCTTCTGGAGGCCCGACATGATGCGGGTGCCGACGCTGTTGTCGCCGTCGACATAGATCTCACCACCATGCTTCGTCTTGTAATACTTGTTCTGGCCAATCTCCTGACCCGACGCCAGCACCAGGGTGTGATAGTTCAGGATGTCCTGCATCTGGGTCTTGACGGCAGCGATGCCGACCTCGCGCGGTGTCGAGGTGTCTATCTCGCCCGTCTCCAGGTCGTAGTAGTAGCGGCTGCACTTCACGTAGGGCTGCTTCGTTGCAGTCTCGTCGAAATAGAAGTGGAGCACGTCGGGGCGCAGGCCGTTGGGACCGGTATGTCCCAGCGAAGCCGGATCGAGATAATAGAAGTCGAAGGCGGCGTCCTCGGGAATGAAGAAGGCGTAGTTGGCACTCATGGCCATCAGGTAGTACTTGAAGTCGAGTCCCAGGTAGTCGCCGTTGGAGTGGCCGTCCTGGACAGCCCAGTTCATGATGCGCATGTCAGGATACTCCGAGGCGGGTGCCAAGACGGCACGATACTCGTCGGGAACAATCATGTCGTTGATGACGTAGATGACACCATTGCTGGCAATGGTGATATCGTACTTGCCGTCTTCCTTGCGGTCGAGCAGGCCCAGCGTCAGACCCATATTCTCGGAAGCGTCGTTGGTGACGTTGGGGAACTTCGAAGGAACAGTGGTGGTGAAGCGGGCTTTCATCAGGTTCTTGGTAAACGATGCCAGCACCTGCGGCTTCTTGGCATGCAGCGAGTCGAGGTTCTCCATCAGGTGGGCCTCGTCATTGATGACGGCACCCTCGCGCGTACTACCATAAATCTCTATCAGGTGGGAACCGCCGCCGCCCGGCAGGAAATAGGTCTTCACGGCATTATCGTCGGGAACGAAGAAGGCGCCGATGTCCTTGATAGAGGCATCGACGGCACCTGTGCTCGCACCGGGGTAATACTGGTTCCAGCCCGGGTCGTAGGCCAGGATGTTGTTCGGCGACAGGATGCTGCCGTTCGGGTCGCGGGTCAGGTCCTTGGCATCCTGAGAGCGCGTACTCATATAGCGCATCTGGAAGATACTGTCCTTCTGCGGACGGCCGTTGGCCTTGGCCCAGTCGTTATACTGGCGGGTGGTGTTCTCGTCGTAGAACGGTGCGGCATAGTGGTCCAGGATACGGCTATAGAGCGTTGTCTTGCTGTGGCGGCGCAGCACCTGAGCCATGTTGCCCGGGGGCACCAGCACGTCCTCCATCTGGTGGACATAGCCATTCTGGCAGGTGACGTCGCCGTGGATGACACGGTTGTTGAACACGTAGGCCGTACCCTCGGTAAACGGTGTACCGGTCAGGATGGCAAAGTCGCTCTCGTCGCCCAGCGTGGTAATGTCGTTGTTCAGCATGTACTCACGGGTCAGATGCACCATCATAGGCTTGGTGGCGTCGGTCACCAGGTCGAGACCCGTTTCTGCATACTTCTCCCAATAGGGATTGCCCTTGGGCATGTCGGCAGCCGTCATGTGCTGGATGGTGTCGATGACACTCACGTTGGTGGCGTGCTTCACGGCAGCACCTTTTTCCGGTGTGGCAGTACCGTTACTCACGTTGGGCAGCAGCCCCAAGAGCAGGGCATTGTCGAGCATGGAGCTGTAGAGCAACAGCTTCTTCTGCGACTCGCTAAGCTCCTCGTAGCTTCTGACACCCCAGTCGTTACTGCTGAAGAATCGCTGGAAGGCCTCGTCGTTGGCCGGGAACACGGTCTTGGAACCCGTGCGGCTGAGCACCTCGTGGTAACCGAGGTCGTCGACCAATCGCAGGTAGGTCGAGAAAGTTCCCGACAGCCGGTCCTGATTGGGATTCTTCAGTTCTGCATAGATGCTTTCGCCCAGCCATTCCGGCTTAGAATCTGCATCCACCTCTTGGTATTTGTCGACACAAGAGGCCATCAGTCCCGTTAACACGAGAGAGAAACAGAATAAGAATTTCTTCATAAAGTTTGTTTTTAATTATATTTTAGTTATTTTAAGCAGTAAGCAAAAGGGCACAATACCCTCCTATAGGTTTTTGGCTACAAAGATAACACATTTTTTAGGAATCGCAAACAAATATTGTACAAAATCTGTTAGAATTGTACAAAAAACAAGGTAGATAAACAAAAAATCGGGGGCGCCGTAGCGTCCCCCGATTGTAAGGAGTTATTTGCAAAAATTACTTAATCACGAATTTCTTGCCGTTCTGGATGTACATGCCGGGCTTCGAAGCCTTGGTGACGCGGACACCGCTCAAGGTGTAGATAGCCTTGTCGGCAGCAGCGTTGTTGATGCTCTTCACGCCAGTGTCAACCCAGTCGGTATGATCAGCCCAAGTCTTCTCGGTGATATCCTCCTCGACGTCGGCGAGGGCATACTTCGAAATCTTCAGGTTGTCGAACCAGCAGCGACGATCCTTGTTGTTGTAGTTGCTCCTCAGCACGAACTTCACGACTTTCTGATCTTCGATGTCAGTGCGGAACGGCATGGCCTTACCCTCACAGATACCATTTTTGGCGTTGTTAAGAGTTCCCTGCAGGGTCTTGTTGTGGTAGTCGATGACGAGATCGAATGACGAGCAGTTTGAGGCAGCAGCAATAGCAGCGTTAGAAGCAGAGCTAGACCCTACACCAGACACATACTTCAGGAGGTTCAAGCCGTCACCGTCATTGGTGAGCACGCTGTTAAAGTCGTTGTAAGCCAAAGAACCATGATAGCGGTTAATAGAGAAGCCTGCTACACGCTCACCGGCAGCATTCTGCAACTCAATACCGGCATTCTTACCAGAGAGGTTTCCAAAGAACATGTCGAAGGTGACACGCAGACAATCGTCATCACCAGGCTGGTTAGCCTCGTCAATGTAGACTGTTGCATCGCCATTACCGACGCGGAGAACATCCGGATACTCCTCACCGACACCAAGAGCGAAGCCTGTTGCGGTGTTGTTGTCCTCATCAAAACCAGCAAAGTAAATTTTGCCTAACTTGCCTTCAATGTAGTAAGCAGCCGGAGCTTCATCGCTGGTGTCTTCAGCGAAGACGGCAGGAATCGTAGGATCGGCAGGATCCTGGAAGTCGATGTCGATGAATGGCTTCACGCTTACACTTGCCAGGAAGGCGGCAGTGGCAGCGTCGAGTGTCTCCTTAGCCTGAGCGAAGGTGGTAGAGTCAGCCTCGCGGGTAGCGTCGGTCGTAGCAGCACGAAGAGTCGTCAGCGTGTTCAGGGCAGCCAGGATAGCAGCCTTATAGGTCTCGCGGTCGCCAGACTGGTAGGCACCGTTGTTACGGGTCTTCTTGGCCTCGTCAATAGCGTTACCGAGGTCGGTAATTACCTTATTGAGAGCCTCCACAGCATTGTTGGCAGCCTGATAGCCACGTACCAGCTGGTACTCCAAGCGCTTTGCCTCACCTGTTTCTTCATCAGGATCGCCATAAGCCTCAATACCCTGATAGAGTGCCCAGTCGTTCAGCTCGTCGGTAGAAGCGACACCAGCATCGGTACCCTCAGCGGTATACCATCCCTTGGCATGCTGACCTGTGTAGTAAGGCTCCAGACGGTCGCGCTCAGCCTTCAGCTCATTCTGTCCCCAAGGATAGTTGGCATTATCAATCTTGTTGTGAACGTTCTGGCGGCCACTTGTGGCAGCATTCCACTGGGTCATATAGGTTTTGAAGGCCTGGACGTGCTCCACGTCAGAGACAAGACTTGTATTGAAGGCACGTACGATGGTGTTACGGACGAAGAAAGCACCACCCTTCACAGAATTGGGCCAGTAGATACCGGCATAGAACTTGCCGTCTTCCTTCACTTCAGAAACCATGCTGAAACGCTGGAACTCCTCACCCTCGATAGCATCGGTCTTAATGGTATCGGTGCTGATGAACATCAGACAAGAATCGGTCTTCAAGTTGAAGATAGGATTGCAAGGCCAAGAGCTCTTGTCGGTATTGGCATTACGAACCTCGCAGGTGAAGAAGTATTTGCCTGCGGGGAAGTCCTCGTGATATACCTTGTAGGTAGCTTGATGGTCATATCCAGTCTGGATAGCAGAGCGCAGAACATCCTGTTCAGTAGCCAAGTGTCCCCAGTTGCCTGCACCGTCGAACAGCTTCCACTTAGCAGAGTTAGAACCAATGCCGCCACGCCCAAAGGTGCTGAGACTAGCTATATCAAGTCCTGGAATAAAAGTCTTAGCGTCAACAGAAGTAACAGCCAGGAACGGCTCCAGGCCCTCTTCATCAAAGCTTGACATCATGGCCTCAGCATTTGACTGGTCATCCATCTCACCTGATTCAATCATAGCCTCAATGGACTCAATGACGCCTTGCAGATCTGCCTTAGCCTCCTGAGCGGCCTCGGTGTTGAACTCCGGCATCTCCATCAGTTCCTTGGCAAGAGAGATGCGATTCTGAGCAACGCGGATGTCGTACACCTGCTCGGC
The DNA here is from genome assembly GCA_017471465.1 of Prevotella sp. Lineage (GTDB taxonomy): Bacteria > Bacteroidota > Bacteroidia > Bacteroidales > Bacteroidaceae > Prevotella. The sequence goes on from JAFUTI010000023.1 coordinate 178,088, forward strand.
CTGATGAATCTCAACGTTGGTGAACTGGATGCCTGCTGCAAGTTTCTCAAAGTGCATCACCAGATTCTTGCCTGCATCTGCCGTGAAGAAAAACACGAGTGTGCGCCATTCCCCAGCGGGATAGTTTGACTGAACTGCCACATTTGTTACAGGAGCATCATCAGTACTGGCAGCTTTCACGAAAGCGCCGTCGCCATTTAGGAAGAAGTCGCAGGCGTTTTCTCCTGCGGCAGAACCACCGGTAATAGTAGTGATGAAGCCAGCGGCCTCGGCCTTAATGTCGAAGGAAACAACGTATGTGTTAGCAGCCTCAAAAGACCAGCTGTTGCAGAACGGCTGGTCGGCCGTAGGAGCAATACTCTGGATGACGGTCTCGCCATTGGGACCTGCACCTTCCACGACATCCCATACATCGGCACTGGGACTGGTCTCTTTGTCGGTGCTGTACCAGCCGTCACGACCATTGGCAAAGTTGCCGTTCGTCACCAGGTTCGGACCGACGATCTTAAATCTCTGCGTAGCGTTGTAAGCGTAGTCGCCTTCGTTATAGGCAAACGACGTTGCGGTAGCCAACACAGCAAGAGCAAACATAAGTAGTCTTTTCTTCATGTTGTTAATTTTTTAGTTATTAATTAAAAGGTTATTAAAGATTTGTCTTATATCCATACGTAGTTGTCGGCGACAAAATTAGTCATTTTTTTGATATGGAGCAAAAAAGAGAGCAACAAATTTTGCTTTTATACAATAATTTTTGGGATTTGCGGAAAATACGCCTGCTTTTTGAACGTTTTTCGGGGGTCAGCCTATCGACCGCCCCCCGAAAAGTTCATAGGTGCTATGCTTACTTTACAACAACCTTTCGGCCACCACGGATATAGACACCGGCGGGCAGGCCCTGGGTGCTGACAGTTGTCGGCTGACGGCTGACGAGACGTCCCTGCAGGTCGTAGACATTACGAGGATCGGCGTCGGCCTGCAAGCGGCGGATGCCCACCGTAGCGTCGTCGGTGACACGCAGCACACCGGTCTTCTCCGACAGGCCGCGCACATCCCAGTAAAGTCCCTCGGGCAACTCTGGCAGGTCGAAGGTCGGCGTGCCGCTCAGCGTGCCGCTGACGGTCCAAAGGGTGTACTCGTCGCCCAGCTTTGGCGTGTAGCCATTGACGAGCGTCAGCTTCACCGTACCGTTGAACGTCAGGTTCTTGGTGTCAAGGGTGGAGTTCTTCGTCGCATTACGCAGGAAGTTGATGGTACTGCCGGCATTGGCGTTGATGGTATTGCTACACTTGATGGTTCCCGGCGTCGTCTCCGTCAGGGTAGAGCCGCAGGGCACGAGTTCGCCGCCCGTCTGCGCGGTGAGTCCGTAGACCAGACCCTGACCGACGATACGTCCGCTGGACTTCACGACAGTGGCGTATGAGCCATTGAGAAGGGTGCTGAGCTGGGTGTTGTTGAAGGCCACCGTACCGCCCTCAACGGTGAGCAAACCGTTCATACGGCCGGCCGTCATGGTCATCTTGCCCGTACCGCGCTTGGTCAGCGGCGAGGCGCTGACACCGATGGTATTACCATAATCATCGTTGCGTGCCGAGGTGATGCCCACCTCCGTTGTCAGCGTGAAGTTGTCGTCGCAGTCGACAATCCACGTGCCAGAGCCGACCAGTGCGCCTGTGCCGCCGAACTTCTTCACGCGGATGCTCTTGCCTTGGTTCTGAAGACGGGCATTGGCGTTCACATTGACGACGGCCTTCGGCATACCGCTGTTGTTACCCAACAGGAACTCCGGATCATAGCTCTTTTTGTTCTGGCGGTTGTTCTTACCAATGACAATGGTACCCTCGAAGGCGCTCCAGTCGCCATTGAAGTAAGCACGCACGCCTCCAGTGTAGACGTTGAATGTTCCGGCACCCGTCAGTGTACCGCCATAGGTACCACGGAACGAGGAATAGAACGTACCCGTCTTGCCGGCAGGAACAATGAAGTTGGTCGTGTTGGTAACGCCGTTACCTCCTTCCATATTGGCACCCCACAGGGTACCGCCTTGGAACTCAACAGTCTTCGGCAAAGTCTCGGCGTTCGACGAGTTGTAATTAGACGTCACAGTACCTGCCTTGATGATGAATTTCGAGAAGGTGTTTGTCACCGTGCCTATCTCCATAGAACCGACACCCGTCTTGTTGATGGTGGCACCTGTGCCCTTGATGGCCTTGTTGAAGATGACACTCTTACCCGAAGGTACATCTATGGTGGTCTCGCCGTTGACAGTCAGGTTCTGGTCGGTGATGATCGTGCCGTTAGTGGCCAGCGTAGTACCGTCATTCAGGGTTATCGGCGACGAAACACCGCCTAACGATCCCCAATCCTGCCCACGATTATTAGCAAGCATCGACACCGTGACCTTACCGCCATTGACAACGGTCGAACCGATACGGTTCCAGTTGTTTACGTTAAGGGCAGCCTGACCGTTCTTCGTCAGTACGCCACCACCTACGATACTGTCACCAGTAAGCGTATAGGTCTTTGTCTCATTGTTGAATGTCACCGACTTGGCACTCACGGCACCCTTGATGCTCACACTCGTAGAGGCTGCATTGTCATCGAACACCACATCGTCGCCGTCGGCCATGACACTGGGCTGGCCGTCATAGAGGAAATTTTCACTGACTGCCTGCTGCCACACATTACTATCCGACGTGCCGTTCCATGTCACCAGACCGGCAGAACGCATGGTCTCAATGTCAAGCAGGAGTTTACCGTCCTGATATTTGAGTGCTGCCTTGACACTATTGCCAACACCCTCAATGACCAAGTCGGAGACATTGCCAGTGATGGCGCTGATAGCGCCCAACTCGTAGGTGCCAGCCTCCAAAGTGCCGGTATAGTTAATCTGAATAATAGGATTCTTATAGCGGGGACCGAAGTTCTTCCAGACACTGGCTGTCTTGGCCTCAATAGTCAGACTACTGGCGTTCACCTTGTCAAACTGGCCGTTGCTGCCATCGATCACGATGCGTGAGCCAAAGCCCAGTTCTAATGTGGATGTGGTGATACTGCCTACCTGGTCCTTACCGCCAGGATAGATTGTGGCATTGTAGTCGGCCTTGATACCTGCCTTGAAGTTGCCGCCATTGGAGATCAGTGTCGTATGGCGGTTCAGCCACAGCGGACTGCTCTCGAAGGTACCATTAAACTGCAGCGTTCCCTGCCAGACATTGGTCTCGCCGGTGTGCTTCTCCGTGACATTAGGCAAGACGAGGACACCCTCTCCCTGCTTGATCAGACGGGTAGCACCGCTAAAGGCACCGCCTGTCAGCGTCGTGGTATAGGTGACGACGGTCTGTGCCGGTTGTTTCGGCGTGCCAGTAGTAGCCTGCTGTGAACCACTACCCTTGACCCACGCCGGCGTGTTTACAGTTAATATATAAGGTGAAGCACCGTCAGCAACGGCTATCGTCTTGTCCTCATAGCCCGATATGAGCAGGTGGTCCTCAGTGGTCTGAATGGTTCCCGTCACCTCTGTTCGTCCTTCCAGAACGACAGCAGGCGGCTCTTTCGTGATACCCTCCATCTCGCCAAGGAAGAAACTGACGTGGGGCGGCTGATTGTAGCCCACAGGCTGCCATGTCATGCCATTGCGATACTCATGGTCGGCCCACAACGTGGTGATGCCCCATGACGAGGGATAGCTCGTGGTCTGTATAATCAGCTTATCAGCGGTACGGGTAACAATCTCCTCACGCCAGTCACCCAGAATGTCACCGAGGAAGCAGGGATTGTTCTTCGATGAGTTGTTCAGGTTGCCCTGACCCATCCAGCAACGGCTGTTAGCATAGCTGCGATTGGTGCCCACCTCGTTCTGTCCGGGGGCCTTGTAGACACAGGGTGACTTCTCCGTACCCGGTGAGTCCATAAACTCTTCGAGCAGGTCGCCGTCCCAATAGACGCGCATGTTCACATGGTCATCAGTGAAACCGGTAAGACTGCTGATCTGCTTATCGGCCACCAAACTGATGGCACCGCCAGAAATACCGATGGCACCCGGGTAGCTGTTATAGAAATTACCGGCCATGCAACGACCGTTGTCACTACCGCCGCCAGTGGTATAGCGCAGTGTCTGAGTGGTAGCGTCGGTATAAGCGATTCCGGGAACCGCAGCACTCTCCAAGCAGACGAACTGCTCCAGACCCCAACGGTAGGGGTCGAAGTCGCCGCAGTGCTGGGCGTCGCCGTGACCGTAGCCCGTAGTAGCCAGACCATAGCCCGTATCATCAATGATCATCGAACCAAAGACAATCTCGTCACGTCCGTCGCAGTCGACATCGGCAATGGCATAGTTGTGGAAGCCGTTGCCAAACCAGGGTGAACCACCCTGATAGCAGTTCCAGCGCCACAGCTGAGTCAGTTCGTGGGTATCCTTATTGACGCTAAAAGCGCAGAACTTATGGCGCGTGTAACAGCCACGACCTAAGAAGATGGCAGGATTACGGCCATCTAAATAAGGTGCGCCGAAATAATGCTTCTGCATACGGTGCCCAAGGTCGCCCCAGATGTTGTTGTCACCTTTCGTCTCATTAGCCTCAAACTGCGGCAGCGGATAAGCCATCGGCGTCCAGTTCTCACTGCCATCCCAGCCGTAGGGCTCGCCCGTCTCACCGTTCAGGTAGAGCAGGTACTCATTTCCCACGCCCATATACTCGGGACGGTCGCTGTTGAGGCCCGTCGTCATATTACCAATCTTGATGGTCTTGCCCGTAGCGGTATGGATAATCATATTATCAGTACCGCGCATCAGGGCTTCAGCCTTGCCGTCCTGATCCCAGTCGTAGAGGATAAGGTCGAACTGCTCGTCAGGACCCGACATCAGGTTCGGTCCCATGTCAATCCACCACAGACGGGTGCCGTCCATCTTGTAGCACTCATGCAGGTTGAAGTCGGTTTTGTTAGTTGACTTGTTTAAGTTACCCGAGTCATTGCGGCGCTTGACGACAAACTCCATCTGCTTGTCACCGTCGACATCGGCCACGGCACAGTCATTGAGTGAATAACCCGTGACAGTAACCCCATTACGGTTCACCACCGGCTTGACGGGAATCTCCCAGTACTGGTGATCCCAAGGCTTACACTCGGCAGCCAGGTCGGTGCGCTCAGACCCCTTGATAACGGGAACCACCTTATAGGTAGCGGTCTTGGTACCGCTGTTGTCCTGATAGTTCGACACCGTCAGGTTCTCAGCCACCATCGTACCGTTACGATAAAGATTGTATTTTGTGTCGTAATACTCCGTTGGCAGAATACGCCAACTGACGAAGATGCCGCTACCCGAAACACCGTAGCGATCATCCTGTCCTGTCTTGTCACCTTGCGGGATGGCGATGAGTCCGCGCGACAGTTGGTCGGTGACGCGCTGTGCGTACATACCGACAGAAAAAAGCCCTAAAAGAGCAAAGAGAAGTAGTCGTTTCATTGCTTTAGTAATTAGTATCGATACTTGTGGGTGCAAAGATACGAAGAAAAATGGTTTCGGCCAAAGTATTTTCTGCTTTTCTTCCTACAATTTTTGACTGGGGAAGGGAATCGTCACCTGGCAAACAGCAGGCTACCGCCGGTGGTCACTCCGGCAGCACTTATCCGGATGCGCGTCTCCTTGCTATTATTATAAAAGGTGGCGGTGAAACGGCCTTCTTCGTCGCTGCGGGCATTGGGATTCCAGTAGAGCGTGCGCCGGTAGTCAGCAGGATAGCTGCCGACCGGCCGGTGGCTGTAGTCGGGCTGGTAGAACTCGGCAGGCTCGTTGAAACCATGAATAAAGATATGGCGGTCGCGGTAGACCACCTGCGTGCCGTCGTCTGGGATGTTCTCCATATCCACCGTGGCATCGGCCAGATGGAGGCTCTCCACCATGGTGGAGTCCTCATTGCGCGGTTCATAGTCGGTAAAGACGCGGATGTTCTGCAGCCGTGCCAGCTTCAGGTTGTTCATAATGGTGGCCGGCGAACGGCGCTGGTCGACGGAGCGCAGGGCGTCAGCCAAGGCGTCGGCACCGTCAATACCCATGCCTTCGACAACCCCGGCCATATCCTGATAGTTACGCCAGTAGGTCAGACCGTTCCAGCGTCCGTCGACATTGAACTGACGTCCCAGGCGTCCCATGTTGCCGAAGAGGAACTTAGCCACCTGCAAGGGGAACTGGCGCATATCGAACTTGCCGTACGACAGGCCGTAGTCCGTCAGGTCGTTATACAGGTCGTAGGCATCGCGCACGTAGGCCGGTTTGTTCCAGTCGATGGAACGACGACCGCGACGACGGCCTTTGACGTTGACATTCTGCAGCTGGTGAACATCGTTCTCCATCGACAGTTCCGACAGCGAGTCCTCATCGATGGTCACCTCCCACTCCGGGGCGTGGTTCTCGTAGTAGCTGTACTTATGGGTGAAGACGGGATAAGGCATATCGCGCTTCACATAGTAGTCGGCGAAGGCGTCCTCCTTGAAGACGGTGGCATCCTTCCGCGACAGCATCGACTTCTTCAGGGAGTCTTTCTCCTTATAGGCCTTCAGGTTAAGGTAGGTAGCACCATAGAACGGCGGTATCTGGAAGAGGAAACGACCACCGTCACGGGTCATCTGCCGGCCAGCCACGACACCGTCGTCCATCACCACCTCGGCTTCAACAAGCACCTCGTGGCTGAGTCCGCCGTGGTTGACGCCCAGGTCATCATTGACACTGCCGATACTCCCCAGGTCCATCGTCACTTCCGTACCGCCACCCATACCGTCTTCGTCGGCCTCGGTCTCCGTCAGCGAGTGGCCTATCATGCCCATCCCTTTCTGCCACGACAGTATCTCGTCCTGTTCGACATCGGTAATGCCCAGCATCTTGTAGACGGCACCGCTGACGGTCATCGTCTTCTCAGGACTATAGCGTAGCCGGCGAGTGCTGTCGCTGAGTTCCCGCCACGGATACTTACGCCAGCCCTGCACCATCATCAACAGGTCAAGATTCTGGCGATGCTCCTGATCGTCGCTTTCGAAATAGTAGGCGGGCCGGGCAACGAAGCCGCGCAACTCCGACGAGAGCAGCAGGTCGGTCATCACATTACCGTCGTTATAGGTAGGCTCGTCGGTACGGCTATCGCGGACGGCTACAGAGAAGGTGGTCTGAGGCTCCGGCGTCTGCAGTGTGACAGAGACCTGCTGATAAGGTTCGAACGTTGCGGTGGCAGAGACAGGAGTAACAGGGGTGATGGCGGTGCCGGCCGTGCCTCCCACGAAAAACAGACGGTCGGCGAGAATACGCCCGTCGCTGTCGAAGACCGTCAGGTCGTTGACGCCGACAGGCAGACTGTCCAGCGGCAAGGGGATGGTGACAGGCGTACCCTCGGCAACGCTGACTGCCGAGAAAAACTTGAGCACACCGCGACAGAGCACTGAGACACCGTACTGGCAGTCGGCAGGCAGCCCGCTGGTCTGGAGCGTCGCTTTCCCGTCGCTGACACTGACCACGGCCCCACTCTCCTCCACCTTAGGCAGGTTGAACGTGTACTGCTGGCCACGCCAGGTGAAGGTAGCCTTCAGCCGCTGCGTCCCTGGGGTGACGGTAAACACGCCACGTCCGAGATGGGTGGTCTGGATGTCTGCTAACAGCTGATCGCCCTGTTGCAGACGGCCTTTCAGGTCTACAGCCTCGCCCAACTGGTTTTTCAGTTCAAAGGCCACACGGCTCGGCAAGCCCTTCACCAGATGTCCTCCCTCGGGATAGAACGTTGCAAAGAGTTCTTCCTTCAACGGCTTTTGAAGACGAGTCTTCGGCCGCTGGTACATCCGGCGGGCATCGTAGTCGCCGGGTGTCTCCGGCTTACTATATATAGGTATCACGCGCGAGTAGAGGCCGTCCCACAGACGGTAGTAGTCGGCAGCCATCTGGCGGTTATAGAACTGCCACGTCTCGGGTGTGGTATAAGGATGCTCTGTGACGCCGAAGTTCAACATCCAACGGGTATAGGCCCGCAGTTCGTAATAGCCTGAGTAGAGCGAGTCCTGCAGTACAAACTGTCCGCAGGTATGGCCCTCGGGTGCCACGATGATGTTCTGGCGCTCCACGAGCAGACCGTCGGGCGAGAGCAGCTCGACATAGAGGATGCGGCTCATGTCTGTCGGCTTCAGGTTGTCGGCACGGACGACATAGGCCTTATACCACAAGGTATCGCCCACGAAATAACACTGGTTGTCGGTATGCATATAGACCTTCTCCTGAACTTGGGAGACGGAAGACTGTTCAAGACGTTCGCGGATATCGTCAAGAGACCCGGCTTTCAGGTTGATGGTTGTCAGCAGCAGGACGGCCAACAGGCAGGAAAAATGCTTCATTTAGTCAATGGTTTAGACTTTTGACGCGAAAAAGGCCAGAAAGTTTAATTTTTTGATTACCTTTGCACCGTTTTTTTTCAAAATAACCGTTTTATGTACAAACCACAGTTCAACAAGCGCCGTGTGCTCGTGTTCCACCAGTTCGGGAACAAGGGTTGGTCGCTCTTCAGCTGTCTCGGTCGCGAGGTCGTCTGCTCGGTCCTCTCAGTGTCGACACTCACCTACGCGTCGGCAGAGAGCATCAGCACACAGCCCGTGACGGCCGACACCGTCGCCACGACGACAGCCCGCGAGCTGACACTCGACGAGGTCAGTGTGACCGGATCGAGGGCGCCCCTGACGAAGAGTCAGGCTGCGAGAATGGTCACTGTACTGGACCGTGCTGACATTCAGCAGGCGCCGGTACAAAGTATTAACGATTTGCTGAAGTACGCCGTCGGCGTAGATGTCCGCCAGCGAGGGCCCATTGGCGCGCAGACCGACATCACGATGCGAGGCGGCACACAGGAGCAAATCATCATCCTGCTCAACGGCATCAACATCTGCGACCCGCAGACCGGCCACAACGTGCTGGACCTGCCCGTCGACCTGAGCGACATCCTGCGCATAGAGGTGCTCGAAGGTCCTGCCGGCCGCATCTATGGCACCTCCTCACTCGTCGGTGCCATCAACATCGTGACAGAAAAGAAGCTCAAGCAAGTGATGGCGCAAATGGAGGGGGGCTCATTTGGTTACGCCAAAGTCTCGTTCAAGTATGACGGTATCTCTGCCTCCTACGCACGCAGCGACGGCTACAGCCGCTGCAAGGCGGGCGGGCTGAACAGCGACTTCAGCGGCGCGAAAGCGTTCTACCAAGGTCACTACCGGGGCGAGAACAGTCACGTCAGCTGGCATCTGGGCCTTACCGACAAGGGTTGGGGCTCTGCCACGGCATACGCCTCGCCCAAATGGCAGGCCGACGACCAGTACGAACACACCACGAAGCTGCTGGCCGACATCCAGAGCGACACCCGCTGCGGGGCCCTGAACATGCACGCCAACATCTACTGGAACCAGCACCAGGACCGCTATGAGGGCTATCGCGGACGCCCCGACCTGCTGAAATACAACTATAACCGCACCGACGTCTTTGGTCTGTCGCTGAACAGCTATTTCGACTGGGTGGCGGGACGCACGGCCTTCGGCGCCGAACTGCGCAACGAAAACCTGCTGAGCGGCAACCTCGGCGAACCGCTCACCCGCCCGCATCACATCAACGGCACCGACCGCGACTACACGCTGGGCCTGAACCGCACCAACATCAGCGGTTTCGTAGAGCACAACGTGCTGCTGCGTAACCTGACGGTGTCGGCCGGTCTCGTCGTGGTGAAGAACACATGGACCGACATGAACCCCACCATCTATCCCGGCATCGACGCCAGCCTGCGCTTAAACCGCCACTGGCAACTACACGCCAGCTACAACACGTCGCTGCGCATGCCTTCGTTCACCGAGATGTACTACAAGCTGCAGGGCTATGCCGCCAATCCCCATCTGAAGCCCGAGGAGATGCAGGCCATTGAGGCAGGCGCTTCTTTCAACGCTTCTCATTTCACGTTTCACACCGCACTATGGCGCCACTACGGTCGCAACATGATAGACTGGATTATGGACACAAGACAGGGTGACGACGCCACCTGGCAGAGCGTGAACCACACCCGTCTGAACAGTGTCGGCATCGAGGCGTCGGCAGAGTACAAGGTCCGACGCGCTACATTCAACATCAGCTATAGCTACATCGATCAGGAGAAAGACCTGGAGCAGGGCGTCATATCACAGTATGCCCTGGAGTATCTGCGCCACAAACTGGTGGCTGGCCTGTACCTACCGCTGTACAGCGACCTGTGGCTAAAAGTCAGTCTGCGCTGGCAGGACCGTGTCGGTCAGTACACCGACTTCGATGGTTCCGTATGCGACTACGAGCCTTACGCACTGGCCGACACCCGCCTGTCGTGGCAGAAGCCGGCCTACGAGCTTTACGCAGAAGCCGACAACCTGCTGGACACCACCTACCGCGACTACGGTCTGGTGCCACAGCCCGGCCGCTGGCTCATTGCCGGCATCCGTCTCAAGCTATGAAACGAGAAAGAGGCTCGCCAAGTGGGGAGCCTCTTATTTCTTCAGTTTAAAGGAGTTTTCTATACTGCTGACCTCAGCCGAAAAAGCCTTGTCGACCTTCAGCCGCTGCTCTACCGTCGAACAGCTGTGGAGCACTGTAGAATGATCGCGTCCACCGATGAGCTGACCAATACGTGAGGCAGGCATCTTCGTGTATTTCTGTGCCAGGTACATCGAGACCTGACGCACCAGCACGTAGTCGTGCTTGCGACTCTTGCTGAAGACATGCTGCTGGGCGATGCCATAGTGGCCGCAGACTTTCTCAAGAATATCGTCGATGGTCAGCGGATGATTATCGACCTTGACGGCACGCTTGATGACACGTTCTGCCAGACGCATGTCGACAGCACTGTTATAGACGATACTATAGGCCATCAGGGAGTTGACGACACCCTCCAGGTCGCGCACTGAGCCGTTGGCTGTCTCAGCAATGAACTGGATGACGTCAGTGGGTATTCTCAGACCATCGCGTTTGCACTTAGCATTGAGGATGTCAATACAGAGCTGCAAGTTGGGCTTCTCCAGTTCGGCAATAAGTCCACAGGAGAAACGCGTCAGCAGACGGTCCTTCACGCCGGCAAGGTCTACTGGCGGCCGGTCGCTGGCCAGAATGATCTGCTTGCCCAGACGGAACAGGTGGTCGAAGATATAGAAGAACGTATCCATCGTCTTCGTGGCTCCTACCCATTCCTGGATATCATCGACTATCAGCACGTCGATGGTCTGATAGAAGTTAATGAAGTCGTTGGTGGTATTACGGCGCACAGCATCAGTGAACTGTACCTGGAACAGACGGGCCGAGACGTAGAGCACGCGCTTCTGCGGATACAGCTCCTTACAACGGACGCCAATCGCATTAATCAGATGTGTCTTGCCACAGCCCGAAGGACCGAAGACGAAGAAGGGATTGAACGTCGACTTTCCCGGATGCTCGGCAATAGAGAGACCGACGGTGCGCGGCAGTTTGTTGCTGTCACCCTCGATGAAGGTCTGGAACGTCTTGTGGATATCCAACTGAGGATTGAGGTCACGAGGGACGGCGTCTATCACCGTCGGCGACTGGTTGCCGCGGCTTTTGGGCTGTGGCACGTCGATGTCGGCAGGCTGCTCGGCAGCCACATCCTGTGTCAGACGGTGCGCTTTGTCGGTAACGATGCGGTAGTTGAGCTTGACCTTCGCCTTGAAGCTATTGGTCAGTGCCCAGTACATCAACCTGATATAATATTGTTCCAGATACTCACAGAAGTAGGCGCTGGGAACCTGCAACAGCAATGTGGCGTCGCTCTCCGAGAAAGACTCGAAGACGATGGGCTCGAACCACGTTTTGAACTGTTGCTCAGTGACGTTCTGCCGAATGAGTTGGAGGCAGTTGTCCCAAAGCGCCTTATGACTGTTATTCATCTGGCGTACTCTTGTTTTTTCGAAATAAAAATATTATAGCAAGGTTTAATAATTCCCTGATTGTTTTGTGGTGCAAAGTTCGGAAATTTTTCCCAATCTGCAAAATTTGGTTATTTTTTACACGAAGAGGTTTCCCACGTAACCCGCTTGATTTTCAGTATTTAACACGTTTCACAATTTTTCGCGAAAAAAAAGGTCTTGCAAGAATCGATGTCTTTACTTTTCAGCACTTTACGAACATTGCAATCGGACTTTCCGAAGATTTATTATTTAGACAAAATAAAATTACTTGTCTTTTTTGCCGAAAACTGAGAAGTGGATATAGCGTTTCGGATGCGCCTTGAAATCAATCATCAACGAGTCGGCATGAGCCATCGTCGCGTTCAGGTTATTATACAGTTCTGCATCACGTAACAGCAGACCCACCGTACCCTCCTTGCTGTCGAGTCTGGCCGTCATCTGCTCCACGTTCTGCAGCGTACGGTCCACCTTGGCCATCGTGGCAGCCAGGTTCATCTCGTTCAGGGTGCGCGTCAGCGTGTCGGCATTGGCCATCACGCCCGTTGCCTTGCTCATCAGCACGGGCAACTGGTGGTTCAGGCTGGCCGTCAACTGGTTCAGACCGGCGGCCGTCGTTGTCAGTCCGGCTGTAATGTCTTCAATGTTGTGCAGCGAGTGGCCGATAGTGGGGTCAGCCAACAGCGCATTGACAGAGGCGAGGATAGAGTCGAGCTTAGGCAGCATCTTTTCTATCTGCGGCACCATGTTGGCGGCCTTGCCCATCACGCCAGCCTGTTGGGCTCCCATGATGGTGTCACCCACTGCCAGTCGCGAGGCGGTCATATCCCCCAGTCTCAGTTCAAGTCTCACGTTGCCCAGCAGGTCGCTGGCAATCTCGGCACAGGTACCCTGTGGCAGTTGCATGTCGGCATCAAGTCCCAACGTGGCAACAATATGGTCAGGGCGGTTGTAATCGTAGTTGATACTCTCCACGGTTCCCACCTTCACGCCATTGCAGTAGACGGGGCTGGAAGCTGACAGTCCTGTCACGTCGCTGAACTGTGCCATATACTTGTTACCGGCAGAGAGCATGCTCAGTCCCTTCAGGAAATTCATGCCGAAAAACAGGACTACCAGGCCGACGATGGCCACCAATGCTATCTGTACTTCCTTTGTAAAAAACTTCATATCAGTTATTTCTTGTTCTTGTTTGCTTTGTATTCACGGATGGCCTCGTTGACATTGACCTTCTTCCCGTCCTTGAACGCAATGATAAATGCCTGCGGGAAACGGTCGGCCAGCTGTTTGCGAAGCTGGTATATCTCGGCATAGTTCTCAGAGGCACCGACCGTGTATTTATACATACCGCCCTCTTCATAGCAGTCGGTATCGGCGACGCCCTTGAGTTGCTGGCTGCCGGCTTTCAGCCTGACAGAACTGGCTAAGATCTGCACCTTGAATATTGGTGCAGACGACTCGGCTGATTCCGGCGTTGCCGGGGTCTCCGGCGCTGCCGGATTCTCTGGTGCTGCAGGAGTCGCGGGAGCCGGCCGGTCCACGGGTTCTGCCGGTGCCGGCTTATAAGGCACTTTTATGCCGGGTGCCACCTTATTCTTATAGGCCACAAAGGCGTTATAGAATCCGCGTGTGTACTGCTGCAGGGCAAGGTCACTGTTCATGTACTGTTCCTCGTCGAGGGTCGAGATGAAACCGAGCTCCATCAAGCAGGCGGGCATCGACGTCAGGCGAAGGACGGCGAGATTGTCCTGTTGTACGCCCTTGTCCTGACGGTGTGTTGCCGCACAGATATTCTTCTGCATGAACTTGGCCAGCTGGATGCTGTTCTCCATATTCTTGTCCTGTATCAGTTCAAAGAGGATATTACTTTCAGGCGAGTTGGGGTCGAAGCCCTCGTAATGCTGCTGATAGTTATCCTCGTAAAGGATGACGGCGTTCTCACGCTTGGCCACCTCCAGATTCTCGATATAGCCCTGTTTGTTACCATTGCGGCGGCTGCGTCCTAAGGTGTAGGTTTGATAGCCTCGTGCGACATGGCCTTTCGGCAGGGAATTGATATGGACTGAGACAAAGAGGTCGGCCTTGGCCTTGTTGGCAATCTCGGCCCGCTGCCACAGTTCCAGGAAACGGTCTGTCTTGCGGGTGTAGACGACATTCACGTCAGGGCAGTTCTGTTCAAGGATACGCCCGAAAGCCAGGGCATAGCGCAGTGTCAGCGTCTTCTCATACGACATCTTGCCCAATGCGCCGAAGTCCTTTCCGCCGTGACCGGCATCGATCACGACCGTAAAAGCCTTCTTCGCACCGTCTGCCGACAGGGCGAAAGCGAGTGTCAAACAGAAAAATATCAACAGCCTTTTATACATCGGTGTGCAAAGTTACTGCTTTTTAACGAAAAAACCGACAAACATCAGTCGGTTTTATCATTTATTAAATGTAGCTCCACGCCTGCCCCCTCGCAGTCGGCACCCATTGGCGGGGTTACTTTCGTCAGCCACAGGTCGATGGAAGTGATTTTGGGGAAGTCGCGAAGCAGCGCCTTGACAATGCGTCCGGCAACATGTTCCAGGAGCTGAGACGGCACTGTCATCTCACTGCGGACAAGCTGGCAGACGGCGGCATAGTCGAGGGTGTCGCCGACGGCATCAGTCTCCATGGCCTGCTGCCAGGGATAGCCGATGCGGAGGGTGACAAGGAAGTCGCCACCCACAATACGCTCCTGAGGCAGAACGCCATGGAAGGCCCTAAGCCTCAGTTTCTCTATCCGTATGTACGTCTGTATCTGCATCGGGGATATCGACCAGATCGGCATTGTTCGTATATTTCTTCAAGGCTCGCTCCACACCGATCTTCCATGTGTTGATACTCTCATCGCGCAACTCCAGCGAGCTGACGAGCTTGATGACATGGTCAATGGGCATACCATAGCGCAGTACACCCGAGATGAGCTTGGCATAGTTCCAGTATTCGGGGTTGAACTTCTCCGAGAGTCCTTCGACGGTCGTCTTGTAGCCGCGCTTGTTCTCGAACTGGAAGTCGTAGCGTTTCGTGCCGTCGGGGTTCACCTGCTTCAGAATCTTTCCGCGGGTCACCGTCTTAGGCAGGACGATACCCTCTTCGTCGTCCTGCAGCCCGGTGAAGATCTCATAGGGCCGTCCGTCGAGCAGTCCAACGAAGGCGACCCATTTCTCTTTGTTATTCTGGAAACGTACCACGTCGCACTCCAGCACCGGCGGGCGCACTTCAGTCACCTTGGGACGCACCTCGCTCTGCTCGGCATTTCCGTTGTTGGTATTCTGTTCCTGTGTCATAAAAACTATTTTTGATGTCTATTATTTTGGTTTCTATTCATCGGCAATGGGATAGTTGGGCGACGGTGTACGCATCTGACGCATCCGCTTGTCCAACGCCTTGACAACCTCCGGGTATTCTGCCGACAGGTCGCGCTGTTCGCAGGGGTCGTCCTTGATACGGTAGAGTTCCAGCGGAGCCCCCCTCTTCACTGTCACGGCCTTCCAGCCACCACTGCGGATGGCGCGCTGCTTGCCGGGGAACTCCCAGTAGAGATCGCGGCTGTCGGTATCGATGTCGTCGCCGAAGAACAGCGGCGAGATGTCCATACCGTCAATATTTCGAGGTACGAGGTGCGAGGTCTGAGCTACGTCATCTCCTGCTGCTATTTTCGCCAGTGTCGGCATGAAGTCGGGGAAGTAGACGAGGTTCTCTATCTGGCGGGCAGGCACGCGTCCGGGCTGGTTGACGATGAGCGGCACGCGGATGCCGCCCTCGTAGAGCTGACCCTTGCGGCCTTTCAGACCGGCGCCACAGTTCAGTTCCTTCAACGGCGCCATCACGGCAGCTCCGTTGTCGCTGGCAAAGATGACCAGCGTCTTCTCACGCAGTCCGAGGGCATCGAGGGTGCCTAACAGTCGGCCGATGTTGTAGTCCATGTGTGTCACCAGAGCGGCATAGCGTTTGGTGTTCGCCGACCAGTCTCCCTGCTCGTCATACCACGACGTGTCATCGATATTATACGGTTCGTGGGGCGCGTCGTAGCCGAGGAAGAGGAAGAACGGGCGGTCTTGGTTACGGTGGATGAACTGGATGGCGTCGTCGGTGGAAATCTCGGTGTTGTGGCGCACGTGGGCATCGTTCTCGTTTTCGCGGATGTTTATCAGACTGTCGCCGTGGAAGCGGTAGTAAGGATAATAATATGGCGCATTGCTGTGGACGGTGGCGATGGTCCAGCCGTAGAACTCGTCGAACCCCCGGTGGTTGGGTGCTGACTGCGGGTCATAGCCGTCGAGATGCCATTTATTTACCAGACAGGTGCGGTAGCCGGCTTTCGAGAGCACCGTGCCGAGGGTGACATCCTCGGGCAAGAGATTGGCGCGGCGAACGATGGTGGTGTCGCCCTTGGGATTGATTTTCAGGCCTGTCAGTCCACCGGCATAGCACTGGTTGTCGCGGATGCGGGTGTTCCCGCTGTTCTTTCCCGTCATCAGCGAGCAGCGCGACGGCGAGCTGATGCCGCTGCCGGCGTATGCCTGCGTAAAGGAGGTGCCGGTTCGTGCCAGCCGGTCGATGTTTGGCGTCTGGATATACTGGTTGCCATAGCAGGCCAGGTCGCCATAGCCCATGTCGTCGGCCAGGATAAAGATGATGTTCGGACGCTCGGGCGTCGCCTTCTGCGGCTGGTCGCCGGTGGCCTGCGCCTGCTGTGCCAACAGGGCTCCCAAAGTCATCAATGCGCTCTTCATGCCGTTTTTGTTTGCAAATTTACGAAAATATTTGTAACTTTGCGCCGAAAAACGAAAAAAAATGAAGAATCTACTCAACCGCCGTACTATCCGCAAGTATACCGACCAGCCTGTCAGCGACGAACTGCTGAACCGGCTGATGGGGGAAGCGGCCCGCACACAGACGATGGGCAACCTGCAACTCTACTCCGTCGTCGTCACCCGCGACAAAGAGATGAAAGAGAAGCTGGCACCCGCCCACTTCAACCAGCCGATGGTGAAGGAAGCACCTGTGGTGCTGACTATCTGTGCCGACTTCAACCGCACCAGTTTCTGGGCGAAATGCCGTAAGGCAGAGCCTGGCTACGACAACTTCCTGTCGTTCATCAACGCCGCTACCGACGCCCTGCTCTACACGCAAACGCTCTGTAACCTCATGGACGAGGAGGGGCTTGGCTACTGCTATCTCGGCACCACCGTCTATCAGCCGCAGCAGATTATCGAGACCTTGCACCTGCCTAAGCTCACGATGCCCGTGGCCACGCTCACCGTGGGGTGGCCTGCCGAGGAACCGGCCCTTTCCGACCGTCTGCCTCTTGAGAGTTTCGTTCATCAGGAACGCTACGACGACTATACGGGCCATGACATCGACACCTATTATTATAATAAGGAGCATCTGCCCGAGAACCTGCACTTCGTGGAGATCAACCACAAAGAGACTCTCGCCCAGATTTTTACGGATATCCGTTATACGCGAAAGGACAACGAGGCGATGTCGAGAGAGCTACTCGCCACCCTCGTCCGACAGGGATTCCTTGATTCGTTTACAGTTTATGGTTTATAGTTTATGGTTTATGGTTTACAGATGATTACCTGGCAAGCCTTTCTGCCTATAGTCATATTATCTGTAAACCATAAACTATAAACAACAAAAGGATTACTCCACCACGATGGGCTTGTACTTCGGCACGAGCGTCTTCATGATGCACCAGCCAATGAGGTAGGCCACGGCACAGATGCAGAACACCACCATATAGGCAGCTGGCTTACCTTCGAAACCGAAGAACGAGAAGGCGCTGCCCTGAGCGGCGGCCCAGGTGAAGAACTGGCCGGAGCCCATGTTGATAGCCATCGAACCGAGGCCACCCGTCATCGTTCCAAGACCGACGATAGTACCGATGGTCGACTTGGGGAACATGTCGCCGATAGTCGAGAAGAGATTGGCCGACCAAGCCTGATGACCGGCACCGAGCAGGCCGATAAGGATGGCAGGCCACCAGGCACTATAGGCGCCGAGGGGCTGTGCCAGCAGTCCGAGCACGGGGAAGCAGGCGAAGATGAGCATAGCGCGCATACGGCCCAGATAGGGATTCATGCCGCGCTTCTCGACGAAGTACTTCGGCAGATAGCCGCCACCGATGGAGAGGACGGTGACGATGAAGTAGAGGGTGAAGATGAGCAGGATACCCATCGTCGAGTCACTGGTATAGCCATACTGGTCGCTGAAGTAAGCGGGAGCCCAGAAGAGGAAGAACCACCATACACCGTCGGTCATGAACTTACCCACGAGGAAAGCCCATGTCTGCTTGAAGGTGAAGCACTGGAAGAACGGGATGGCCTTCTCCTCCTTCTCGGCATCGCGGTCCTGCACGTCGGCCAAGTCGTTGTCCTGCTCAATATAGTTCAGCTCAGCCTGGTTGACGCGCTTGTTCTGGCGCGGTTTTTCGTAGAGCCACATCCACAGGCCCATCCACACATAACCCAGCACACCGATGATGATGAAAGCCATCTCCCAGCCCCAGGCACGGGCCAACAGGGGGATGGTGGCGGGAGCAGCCAGCGCACCGACAGAGGCGCCGCTGTTGAAGATAGAGGTCGAGAAGGCGCGGTCCTTCTTAGGGAAGTACTCTGCCGTAGCCTTGATGGCGGCGGGGAAGTTGCCAGCCTCACCGACGGCGAGAATCAGACGACAGGAGAGAAACAGCCAGACGGAGATGGTAGCGATGGCTACGGCAGCATCTGAGCCTGCCTGCACCAAGCGCAGGGTCTCAATAGAGTCATAGCCCTCGACGCTCATTGTCATCCATCCGCAACCGGCGTGGAGTACGGCACCCGTCGACCATACGAAGATGGCGATGAGATAGCCTTTCTTCGTGCCCATCCAGTCGATGAACTTTCCGGCGAAGAGGTTGGCGATGGCATAGAACAAGGAGAACATACCGGTAATGAAGCCATAGTCGGCATCGGTCCAGTGGAAGTCAACGGCAATAAAGTCCTTCCAGGTTAATGACAGGACCTGACGGTCCATGTAGTTGACGGTGGTTGCCAGGAAGAGCAACGCACAGATGACCCAACGGAAGTTGGACATTTTGGTTGTTTGTACGGGTGTCATAGTTATTTAATGTCGATTACGGGAATATTGTCTTTGTCATTATAGTACAGGTTCTCACCAGCCATACCCCAGATAAAGGTATAGTAGTAGGTGCCGGCAGCAGCATGCATCGACCATTCGGGCGACATGATGGCCTGCTCGTTGTGCAGCCAGACGACACGGCTCTCCTGCGGCTCACCCATGATGTGGGCGATGGTCTGACCCTCGGGCAGGTTGAAGTAGTAGTAGGCCTCGATACGGCGGCCGTGGGTGTGCGGCGGCATCGTGTTCCACGCAGCACCGGGGTTCAGCTGTGTCAGACCGAGCTGCAGCTGGCAGGGGCCTTCCTCCAGCACGTCGTTGACAATCAGCTTATAGACGGTGCGGTTGTTGCACTCTTCGAGCGAACCGACGGGCCCCCAGACAGCAGCTTTCAGCGAGCCCTTACGGCCGTCGAGCGTGATCCACTGCGTCTTGTAGTGCTGGTGAGCAGTGGCACTGTTCAGGTAGAACTTGGCAGGCTTCTTGGCATCCTTCGAACGGAAGAGCACCTCCTTGTTCACATCGACAGACTGGCCTTTCTTGTCCTTGCCGATATGGCCACGACCGATGTAGAGGGCCTCCTTGGGCGACAGGGCATACTCCTTGCCGTCGACGATGACCCAGCCGTCGCCCTCGCCGCAGTTCACGACGCCAAGCTCACGGTTGTAGAGGAAGTACTTGTCCTTGATGCCGGGGTCTACGTCGAGTCCCAGCTCCAGGAAGTTCTCCAGTTTCAGGTCCTTGCTAACAGGCATCGCACCGCCATAGATGAAGCGGTCGTAGTGCGAGTAGGTCAGGTTAATCTTGTCGGCCTCCATCACCTTCTCCATGACGAAGCGGTCGCGCAGGGTCTTGGTGTCGTAGTGCTTCACGTCCTCCGGATGACAGGCCGTCTGGAAGTTCACACTCTGCTGGGCGCTTGCCGAAACGAATGTCCCGACTAACAGCGCGATTGAAAGAAATGTTCTCTTTTTCATATTTTCAAATTTTAAACAATATACTGTCTTACGATGGAAACGAATTTTATTTGGAATTCTTTTCCTCAGCGACGATGCGCATGCGGTTCCACACGACCATAGCGACGGTGATAATTGTCAGCACGCCCATGCCAATCCACTTCAGGTATTTCACACAGGCATAGATGACATAGCCGAAGAGCGACGAGGCGAAGTCCATGGCACCAGCCTGGAAGCCCTCGGGAATCAGGGCGGCCTTGTCCTGCGTTGCCTCATACACGGTGTTGGCGGCCAGCGTGAAGGCGGGAGCCATGTCGGTGACGAACCACAGTCCGATACCGACGGCGACAATGCCTATGATGAGTGTCTTCACCACATTGCCTTTCGTATAGGGCAGCACCATCACGAAGACGTAGAACATACCGGCCAGTGAGGCCAGCGGCAGGAACTCATTGCCGGGCAGCGCCACGGCCATCAGCAGGGCCAGCGGGATGAGGATCAGCGAGGCTACCAGCGTCGTGGGGTGGCCGATTACCAAGGCGGGCGACATACCGATATACACCTTCTTGCCGGCCCACTTCTTCTGTACCACCTCCTGCGTCTTCTCGGCGATGGGTTTCAGACCGTCGATGAACAATTTCGTGATACGGGGAATCAGCTCCATCACGGCACCCATCGTCACACCGAGGAAGAGCACCTTCTTGATGTCCATCTGAGCTACGGCACCTATCAGCGCACCCACGATGACACCCAGTACGATGGGCTCGCCCAGCACGCCGAACTTCCGCTTCAGGCCCTCGGCGTCGATGTCGAGCTTCGAGAATCCGGGGATACGGTCCAACAGCCAGTTGATGCCGATGGCAAACAGCGTGAAGCTCTGGCAGAAAGGCTGCGGGATGGAGATGCCGTCCATGTCGTCGTAGTAGCCTTGGAACTTGTCGGCTGTCAGGTCGGCCATCACGAGGGTGATGATGTAGCAGACGATGGCGGCGAAGTAGCCCCATGCCAGACTCTGGTCCATGACGAAATAGGCTACGGCACCGATGAAGGCGAAGTGCCAGTAGTTCCACAGGTCGATGTTCACCGTCCGCGTACACTTCGTGATGAGCATCAGGAAGTTGACGCCCAGACAGATGGGAATGATGAGCGCTCCCACCGCCGTGTTGTAAGCCACGGCAGCGGCGGCAGGCCATCCCATGTCGAACACGCCGAGCTGCAGGTCGTAGAGACGGGAGATTTCCGACAGCGGATTACCAAAGTTAGTAGTCAGCAGGGCGGTGACAATGCCGAGGCCGACGAAACCGACGCCTACATAGAGGCCGGACTTCAGCGACTTGCCGAACTTCATGCCTATGCACAGGCCAATGATAGTAAAGAGGATAGGCATCATCACCGAAGCGCCCAGAGAGATAATGTAACTGAAAACTTGTTCCATTGTTATAGTAAATTGTTTGTTTTAGCGTAGAATACGCTGCAAAAGTACTAAAATTTTTTTAATTACAGCCACTTTTTGAGAGAAATATTGTATCTTTGTACCCTCAAAAAAAACTTTTAAGGCCAAGAGCGTATGATGAACAAAAGAATTCTTGTCGTCCTGCTGGCGCTTCTCACCATCAGCAACGCCGCCACGGCACAACGCCGCGGCGTAGGCTGCTGGCGCGGGAAACCTCTCCGACATACAGAGGTAAGAGCGCGACAGCTAGGGCTTTCGACGACCGACGACCGCGAAAGGTTCATCGGCACGAAGCGCGGCCTGGTCATCCTGGCGGCTTTTAACGACCTGGAATTCAGACTGGCCAACAACAGGGAGAAATACGACAACATCCTCAACACCGTAGGCTACAGCAACGGGAAGTTCATCGGCAGCGTCACCGACTACTTCCGCGACCAGAGCGGCGGCCTGTTCAATCTGGTCTTCGACGTGGTAGGCCCCTATACCCTGGAGAGCGGTTATGCCTACTATGGCGCCAACGACAAAGACGGCAACGACAATCGTCCCGGACAGATGGTGAAAGAGATGTGTCAGCAGGCCGATGCCGACGTCAACTTCGCCGACTACGACTGGGACGGCGACGGCTTTGTCGACGAGGTCTTCGTCGTCTATGCCGGCAAGGGCGAAGCCAACGGCGGTAGCGACGACACCATCTGGCCCCACATGTGGAGCCTCAGCGAAGCCATCGGCCACACGCTGCACTTGGACGGCGTGCAGGTCGACGTCTACGCCTGCAGCAGCGAGCTCGACGGCAAGGGCAACATCTGCGGCATCGGCACCTTCTGCCATGAGTTCACCCACTGCATGGGACTGCCCGACTTCTACGACGTCTACTACGACGGCCATTTCGGCATGGGCGACTTCGACCTGATGTCGGGCGGCAGCTACAACGGCGACGGATTCTGTCCCGCCGGCTACACGGCCTACGAGAAGATGGTATGCGGCTGGCAGGACCCCGTCGTGCTGTCCGACGAGGACGTCGACGTGGAGCATCTGCAGCCCCTCAGTGAGTATGGCGAGTCCTATATCCTCTACAACGACGCCCATCCTGACGAGTACTATCTGATAGAAAACCGGCAGAAAACCCGCTGGGACGCAAAGCTTCCCGGCGCCGGCCTGATGATAACGCATGTGGACTACGATGCCGAAATATGGGCCAACAACATCCCCAACAGCATCCTCACGCTGTCGAAAGCCCACAGAGACGGTCTCACCGTAGGCAATGACCACCAGCGCATGACCATCTTCCATGCCGACGATAACGACGACTACACCGTCAGCGACCTATACCCCTGGCTGCGTAACGACTCGCTGACGGCAACATCGCATCCTGCCGCCACGCTCTACAACATGAACTCAGAAGGTACGAACCTGATGCAGGGTGCCATCCTCGACATCAAGAAGAATAGCGACTACACCATGCGCTTCCACTACCGCGCTCCCCGTCCCGTGGCCGACGCCATCAGCGACGTCAGCGCCGACCAGTGCGGGCAGCCCGCATACTACGACCTGGCGGGGCGACGGGTCAGTCAGCCCCGACGCGGACTCTATATCGTCGGCGGCAGGAAAGTGGTGGTGCGCTAATCCTGATAATAGACGCGCTTCACACGGTTCGACACCCCCGTCAACACCTCGTAGGGGATGGTGTCGATGGTGTCGCTCAGCACCGTGACAGGTAGGTTGTTGCCGAAAATCTCTACCTTGTCGCCCTCGTGGCAGTCGATGTCTGTGACGTCGATCATCGCCACATCCATACAGATATTTCCCACATATTCAGCACGCTGTCCGTTTACCATGCAGTAGCCGTGACGGTTGCCGAGGTGGCGGTTCAGCCCGTCGGCATAGCCAATAGGTATGGCGCCTATCACGCTGTCGCGCTCCAGGACGGTGCGGCGGCTATAGCCCACGGAGTCGCCCGCCTTGACGTGGCGCAGCTGCAGGATGGTGGTCTTCAGCGTACTGACGGTCGAGAGCATCTCGTTATTGCGGGGATTGACACCGTAGAGACCGAGACCCAGTCGGCACATGTCCATCTGGCGGTCGGGGAAGTGCTCAATGCCGGCGGAGTTGTCAATATGGCGCAGTATCTTGTGGCTGAAAGCGGCCTGCAGACAGCGGCTGCCCTCGTCGAAGAGCTGGAACTGGCGGGCCGAGAAGTCGTCGAACGTGTCGCTGTCGCTCCCCACGAAGTGGGAGAACACGGAGCGGGGGATGACGGCCTGCTGATGGCGCAGGCGGTCGATGAGCTCGTCTATCTCGTCGGGATTGAATCCCAGCCGGTGCATGCCCGTGTCGAGCTTGATGTGTACAGGCCATCCCGCGATGCCCTCCTTACGTGCCGCCCTGACTAGCGCGTCGAGCAGGCGGAAGGAGTAGACCTCCGGTTCGAGGTCGTAGTCGAACATCGTCTTGAAGGCCGTCAGTTCCGGGTTCATAATCATGATATTGGCGGTGATGCCGGCACGGCGCAGCGTCACGCCCTCATCGGCGACAGCCACTGCCAAGTAGTCGACGCGGTGGTCCTGCAGCGTCTTGGCCACTTCGACGGCTCCGGCGCCGTAGGCATCGGCCTTCACCATGCACACCATCTTCGTGTCAGGCTTCATCAGCGAGCGGTAGTAGTTCAGGTTGTCGACCACGGCACTGAGGTTCACCTCAAGGATGGTCTCGTGCACCTTCTGCTCCAGCTGCTCCGTGATACGCTCGAAGCCGAAGCGGCGTGCCCCTTTCAGCAGGATGACCTCGTCGTGCAGCTGGTGGAAGGCCGTGCTGGCCAGGAAGTCGTCGGTAGTGGCGAAAAACGATTTCTCGCCCATGAGGAAGGCTTGCGACTGGGCGGTAATCTCCTCGCCAATGCCGATGAGCTTCTGGATGCCCCGTTTCTGACAGAGGTCGTTCACCTGCCGGTACAGTTCGTCGGGCTGTTCGCCGCTCTGGTAGATATCGCTCAGGATGAGTGTCTTCCCTCTCGCATCTCTTCTCTCTCCTCTTCTGTTCATGAAGTCGAGGGCGATGTCGAGCGAGTTGACGTCGTTGTTGTAGGAGTCGTTGATGAGGGTGCAGCCGTGCTGGCCCTGCTTCACCTCCAGTCGCATGGCGATGGGGTCGAGACGGGGCATCCGCTCGGCCAGCGTCTCAGCCGCCAGTCCCAGGTGGAGGACGGTGGCCGCACAGATGATGCTGTCGTCGATGCTGGCATCGTCGGTAAAGGGTATGGTGTAGTCACCCTGCTCACCCTTGTAGACGTAGGTGATGTGGGTCGACTGGTCGGCTATCGTCTGATCCTTGACGAAGAAGGGGGTCTGACTGTCGCTGCGCGACCACCCTATCTTCTCGCCACGGTACTGCAAGCGGCGTATGCAGCGGCTGACGGTGTTGTCGTCCGACGGGTATACCAGCGCCTCGGTGTCGCGCATCAGCTCCAGCTTCTCCAGGCACTTCTCCTCCATCGAGCGGAAGTTCTCCTGATGGGCACTGCCCAGAGAGGTGAGCACACCCACCGTCGGCTGGATGATGTCGTGCAGCGCCATCATCTCGCCAGGCTGACTGATGCCTGCCTCGAAGATGCCTACCTCCGTCTGCTCGTTCAGCAGCCACACGGAGAGCGGCACGCCTATCTGCGAGTTGTAGCTGCGGGGCGAGCGGACAATGCGCTGCGAGGGCAACAGCAGCTGGTAGAGCCACTCCTTCACCATCGTCTTACCGTTCGACCCCGTGATACCCACCACGGGGATGTTGAACTCGTCGCGATGGCGCTCGGCCAGCCGCTGCAGGGCCGCCAGCGTGGAGGGCACTTTCAGGAAATTGGCGTCGGCATAGTCGTCGAGCTGCGGTAGGGTCTCCACCACAAACGACCGCACGCCGCGGCGGTAGAGGTCGGCAATATAGCGGTGACCGTCGTTGCGCTTCGTGCGCAGGGCGAAGAAGAGCGTCTCCTCGGGGAAGCACAGCGAACGACTGTCGGTCAGCAGCCAGCGCACGTTAGCATCTTGGTCGCCATAGCGGCGAGCACCTATCAGTGTGGTAATCTTTTCAATGGTATATGTCATTGTTCGATTTGTTTTTTGTTGCTGCAAAAGTATATAAAAATCATTGAACAGCCAAACATATTCACCGAAAAGTGATAAAAACGCGGAACGGCTGGTTGGCCGTCCCGCGTCTAAAGGTTTCTGACTGATTCTAATTATTCCTCGTCGTCATCCCACCAGCTGCCGCTACCGCGGGAACCGGACAGGGTACCGCCTCCAGAATATTCTGAGGCTCCACCCAAGTTGGCATCGGTGGATGCAGCGATCATGGTCATGGTCTGTATCTTCAATACTTTCACTTCAGGGATATTATATATTTTTTTCATTGTACTGTCCTCCTTTTTCTTTACTTAACAACCTTTTTGCCATTCACGATATACAGGCCCTTCGTGGGCTGGCTGACGCGCTGACCCTTCAGGTTGTAGACCTCATTGTTCACTTTTCCATTATTCATTAGCAAGGTGCTGATACCCGTTGCCTCGTTGTCGAGGCTGATGTTCAGTGAACGTGCAGAGGCACCTGCTACTTTGAAGTAACCGCGGAAAGCGGGCAGCGTAGCGGCATTGGTAGTAATCTTCACCAGCGAGCCGTTGTTATAAGCATAGTAGCTGTAAGAGCCATCGCTGGCAGGAATAGTGGTAGCAGCCAGTGTACCGATGAAGTCGACGCCGCTGACTGTTGTGCCGAGGTCAGCCGGTGTAGCAGCAATACTCTTGCCGGTCTCGCTCAGCGTCAGGCCGGTAGCTGTGGGCACCACGAGGTAGGCCTTGTTGGCCTCAGGGGCATCTACCGATGTGAAGTGCAGCGTGCTGCCATCGACACTGCTCAACTCGTAGAACGTGCCCAGCGTAGCGGCCTCAGCAGCTGTCAGTGCGAAGGGCAGGCAGACGGTTGTGGTAGTGCTGGCCGCGAACGCACGGTCGTAGGTGGGTGCTGCAGTAGCAGTGAAGGCTGCAGGAGCCTTGAAGGGATAGCCGTCGGAGATGGCGAGCTGGGCGCAAGCATCAGAGACGATGATATTAAAAGCGCCTGTCACCATACCAGTTTCAGCCACGACAAAACAGTTGGGGTTAGTAGGTATTAGCTGGGTTGTTGCAGTGATGCCTGTGGCATCAATGGCTGTGGCATTTGCATCGGCAAGAGCAGCGATTGCTGCAGAAGAAAGTGGCCCCTTACCAGCAACAGTATAGCTGTAAGGTCTTGACGGATCAACGACAACAATATTTGTAATGTCTAAAGTCTGACTATATTCAGCTTTCACACCTATCAACTTAGCCTGACCGCCACATGCTGCCTTAATGTCGGATACAGAAATACAGTAATAGTCTCCTTTCTTAACGAGTTTATGATTAGTATCCTGAACACCACCCCATTGGCCATTCTGCTTCACGCCGTCCTTTGTCAGAATATAGCCATCAGCTGTAGGGGTAAAATCAGACTCCTTGACCATGAAAAGGCGAGGCTCACCACTTGACACATAAAGTCTCAGCTCACTATAATCAGCAAGGTCAACATACTCATCCTGCGTAGCATTCCCATCGCCCATTGGGGTTTCAATGCCTGTCCCATAAACCGTAGTAACACTTCCTGTTTTCCACGTTTCATCTTTAAAATACTTACGTTCCAGAGTTCCAACAGCCACTTCATTGCCAGGAGTACTGGTTATGACACTTGATGTGATACGAACACCGGTGATAGTCATTGTACCAGCAGTGTTACAATTCCATGCCAGTTTGGTAATTCTGTTTGCTTGACCTTGATAGCCTGTAAAATCTACGTTGTATTTACTTCCATACCAAGTATTCAAGACACCATTTTCGTCATCAGTAATCTGCAATGTCTGTACAATATCGTCACCAGAACGGAGCAGTTCTATTTTTGTAACGCTCGAAAAATCCACATCGTCTAATACAATGGAAAAAGTACCATTGCCCGCACTCGTCATCTCTCCGGTTTGGTCGTTATAAGTCAGATTAACGTCGGCCTCAATCTCTGTAGGGTCTAAAACACAAATACCTGTTTCATCGTAAGATATTGTAGTGGGCTTCCTCAAATACGGCTTGCTTGTAATTTTTACCGAGCCACTACCCGAAGCACCGCCAAATTTAATGCTGGTAATCTGTGAAAGATCTAAATCCTTGGTTTCCGTCCTTTCCGATAAAACCAAATTTTTCTCACCTGCGGAATAAAAAGCGATAGTTGCAGTTACTGTGCTGCCTGTCATAAAGCAGACACGGTATGGTCCATCGACATAGTCACTGGTGGTGAAATGAAGAGACTCATAGTTGGCTAACTGGCCGGCATCAAATGTAAACAAGTCCATTAGGTTTGAATTGCTTTCAGTCCAGGAGTATACACCTGTCTCTGCGTTCCAAGAACCCTTATCGGCTGGAGTGCCATAAGTGGCATAGAGCTTAGTAGCTTTTACCCCCCCCCCACTGCGCCGAATAGCAGGGCGAGAGCGAGTAACGATTTTGTAATTTTTCTCATTGTGATAAATAGTTTTAAATTTTGTTAGTGATTATCTTTGGTGCAAAGGTAGGTACAAACCATTAAAACAAAGAATCGAAATATCTCATATCGCCACCCCATCAGCGTGGAGTGGCGATATTACTATCTGTTAGGCGACTTTAATTACAAGCCGAAACCGTCGATGCCAAAGTTAAACTCACGGCTGAGGATATCTTCAGAATCTGTAATCTCCGGTGCGTTATTCACGTCCATCGTGCTGGCCATAATCAGCTGATGGGTCTTAATCTCTACAACCTCTGTTGCGGGGATAATATATATCTTTTTCATATTGCTGTACTCCATGATTATTTGATTACCACTTTCTTACCATTTACAATGTACAGGCCCTTTGTGGGCTGGCTGACGCGCTGGCCCTTCAGGTTGAAGACCTCATTGTTCACTTTTCCATTATTCATTAGCGAAGTGCTGATGCCCGTTGCCTCGTCAGCAAAGCCAATGAAGTCGCGAGCGGAAGCAGGTATTACCAGATAAGCCTTACCAGCAGGGACTTTCACACCATCAGCAAGCTTATAGAAGCCAACACCGTTTGTACCGTTAGCCAGCACGTAGATGGTGCCGTCACCCTCAACAGTGCCGTTAGAAACCTGCAAATCAGTATCAATGCCATCAGCAGCAACATCAAAGGTGGGTGCATAGCTTCCAGCGGCTGCGGCCTCAACGACAACACCCTTGCCAGCGGGAACATTAGTAACCTCAGTAAGCGTCACCTTGCCAGCAGAATACTTAGCAGCATAAGCAGTAACACCATTCAGCTTAGCATTTTTATACAAGCTACCGAAGGTTGCGAACTTTGCATCACCAACAGCTATAGTGCGATAGAGGAGCATATCGGTAACAGTAACATTAGAATAGTTGGCACCCTTGATGCAATTCAGTCTTGCAAGGCCATCCCAATCGGCAGCAATTGCCTTGATATCTAACGTGAATTTATTTTCATCAATTGTCTGATATTTCTCTGTTGCCCAAGTGTTACTGTTATTCGGATTAATATCAATCATCTCAGAACTGGCCAAGTCTGCACCAATCTGACCACTGGACGTCTTACGATTCATACAATAACGGGGTTTACCAGCAGAAGTAAGTACAATAAACTGGTCAAATTCATTCAGTTCGGCATAGGTGTTCATATCAACTCCACTTGTTCCATAAGGAAGACCTGTGCTTGCATTAAGGACATAATCTACATTATTATTAGCCATTCCTTTCGTCAGTTTGGTATAGCCATCCTGATATACAAAGCCATTAATAGCATCAGTTATTGCTGTTCCTGCATTAGAAAGCTTGGTTTCATCTGTTTCAGGTGATGATTTTAGAATTTCAGCCTGAGCAGCTGTAATGGCGTCTGTTAAAACCTGGAAGCTCGCAGCCGTTTTAGCAAAAGAATTTTGAGCATTACCTAAATCAATAACAATTTGCAAATTTGCTTTGGGCACTGCCAGAGGATCGGTAGGTTCAATGACATACATCTTGGAGAATTGGAAATAAGCAACATCAGTCGCCGAAGATGTCCATGGACCCTTTGCACCTTGTAGCCTGGCTCCTGTTGGAATTTTCACACAGTATGTGCCATTTCCTGTTACATTTGAACTAGCTGACCAATCAGAAACAGATTCTTTTCCTTCTACTGGTTTAATATACCAATCTTTACGAGCATTTGCTGTCGGATCCCAAAAGAAGATGCGAACTGGATGTGCTGTAGCAAAATTAGTCACCTCAAAATAGATGTAGTCATACTTATTTACATTGGCATTAGTAGTCTGAGAACTTGCATCCGATCCAAAAATGGTAACATCTTTAACGTCAATTGGATAAGTAGCAGGAATAGAAGCAACCCAAGCTTCTGTTGTACCATTAGCAGCTTCCAGATCCTTCAGATCTGTTTCTGTCTGTGCTTTTGCCCCCCCCACTACGCCGAATAACAGGGCAAGAGCAAGTAATGATTTAGTAATTTTTCCCATTGTGATAATAGTTTTAGATTAATAAAATGAAAGTGGGTGCAAAGGTAAATAGAAAAAAATGTCACAGCAAATCGTAGTGTCTCGTTTGTTTTTCTATTTGTTTCAAAGCAAAAAAACAAATCTTTTTCTTGTATTTCGCAACATAACCCACACCTCTTACACCTGGCACTTAACTTGCTGAGTATCAATACCGATTATGAGCCTGGAGGTCGCACCAGAGGTGACACCAGAGGTCGCACCACTAAGTTTTTACTACCGCAGATTTCACTGATTTCACAGATTTTGGCTGCACATGGTTGGTATGTGTCTTCGCGGCGGGAAATTTTTGTCTCGCGGCGTAACAGAAAATTGTCGCGCCGCCACATTTCAGAAAAACGGAAGCGATTAGGTGCGACCTTAGGTGTCACCTCTGGTGCGACCTTAGGTGCGACCTACTCAGACAAAAACAGCCCTGATACTCAGTGGGTTAAGTGCCAGGTGTAAGAGGTGCGGGTTATGTAGCTATTCTACCTGAAAACCGGGATACTTACTGGCCAGCGCGGCCAGGCGCTCCCCAGTCTGCTGCTTAAAGGCTTGGTAGTCGGCGCTGTCGGGGTTGTAGGGACGGTGACCAAGGGCTGCCTTCAGGGGAGCCCACTCGCGGAGGAACTGGCGGGCGGCGTCGCTCAGACAGGTCTCGGTGAGCCGCTGCCAGATATACGCTACGGCCTGCGACGACGGGTGGAGCATGTCGTCGGCATAGAAGCGGTAGTCGCGCAGCTCGTCCATCAGCAGCTCGTAGGCGGGGAAATAGGAAAGGTGAGAAGATGAAGAGGTGAAGGAGTGAAGGAGGTGGTCGATGGCCAGCAGGAGTGTGGCCTTCGAGAGCTGACTGCCATGATAGCCATACTTGCGGTAGCGGATGGGGCTGACGGTGAGGACGACCTGCACGTCGGGACGGTAGCGACGGAGCAGGTCGACACACTGGCGGAGGTAGTCGGCACACTCATCGACGCTGAGCTGCTCCTCCTGGAAGAGGGCAGCCGGGCGCTTCTGGCAGTTGTCGACAATCTCGCCCGTCTCGCGGAGACGGTAGACGTGGTTGGTGCCGAGGGTGAGGAAGACGACACGCGGGAGTTCTCCCCCTGCCTCCGCGCGAAGGGGCAGCCAGCGCTCCAGGGCATGCAGCACCGAGGCGGGGTTGTACATCGTGCCGTAGGGGTTGACGGTGGCCCGGAACTTGTTTTCAACGAAGCGCCGGCCGATGCTGTCGGCGAAGCACGAGCCCACGAAGAGCATCTCTTCGCACGGCTCAATCCGAAAGTCCGGTTGCGGAATATCAACAACAGTCCTGAACTCCATAACTCCTGATTCTTAACTCTTAGCTTCTGCTAATCTGCAGCCCCGTCGTCGACAGCGTCATATCGACGAAGCGGGCATTCGGGTTACGGCGGTTCTCGTTCAAGACACGCTTGATGCGGGCAGCAGCCTCAGGGTCCTTAGCCACCATGTAGAGGTAGCCGCCGCCACCGGCTCCCGGCAGCTTGTAGCCCAGACAGAGGTCGTCGACGAGGCTGGTCAGGGCGCTGACCTCGGCGGGGTTGGTGCCGCTGTCGAGCCGCTGGTTCTGCGTCCAGTTCTGGCGTACGAGGAGTCCCATCTGCCGGAAGTCCTGCCGCTGAATGGCGTCGTACATCTGCAGTGTGTGCTCCTTCATCCGCCGCAACAGTTGCAGCTGGTCGCGGTCGTTAAGGAACATGCGTCGCACAATCTCGGCCAGTATCTGCTTGGCAGTACGCGTGATGCCGGTGTAGTATAAGAGGTGACAGGAGGCATACTCAGGCTGGGTGTAGAGGGCGTCGGGCAGCCAGCGTACCAGCGGGTCCTGGACGAAGCCGCAGGCCGTCTGCAGCAACTTCACGCCGCCGAGCACGCCGCCAAACTGGTCCTGCCAGCCGCCGCCGGTGGTCAGCAGCTGTTCGAGCTGCAGGGTACGGTAGCCTATCTCGTTCTTGTCCCACCCCAGTCCGCAGAAGTCGCTCAGAGCGCCCAGCACCGTGGCGGCCAGGATGCTGCTGGTGCCGAGGCCGCTGCCGGCGGGGATGGCCGAGAGCAGTGTCAGCTCGATGCCGCAGCCGAACTCCTTGAGGTGAGCTGAGAGCGACGAGAAGTGAGAGGCGGGCGAGAAGCCTGCCAGCACCAGTGCGGCCTTGGGGATGGAGAAGGGCGAGCCCACCTTGTTGTACTCCTTCAGCTGCTCATAGGTTTCCACCACCTCGGAGGCGCCGAGGTCGATGCTGCGCAGTTTGATGTGGGGCTCGCGGCAGGGCTTTATGTAGACCTGCAGGGGCGGCTGGCCGTTGAGCTCGATGGCCAGGTTGACCACGCTGCCACCCTCCATCAGACAGTAGGGCGGCGTGTCGGTCCATCCTCCGGCAATGTCGATGCGCACTGGTGAGCGTCCCCACACAATCTGGTCGTCGCAGATAGTTTTTCGAGGTACGAGGGGCGAGGTGCGAGGTACGAGATCACCAAGCAATCCGTCGCGCAGCAGGGCAAAGGCCTGCTGGCTGTCGCCACGGAACATGGCGTCGTGGATGCGCGTCATCAGCGGGGCATCGGCAGGCAGCGCTGACGGCAGGGGTATCTGCTCGTCGCGGAAGCGCCGTGCCACGTCGTTCAGGTCGAGCTGGTAGAAGACGCTGTGCTGCCAGTTGGCAGCCATCGCCGACAGGTTCTCGCGCTGGAAGGCGCGACGCTGTGCAAAGAGGCGGCGCAGGTTGGCACGTTCCGCCAGCGCATTGCTGTCGACAGGGTCGTCGATGCGGTAGCGGCGCACCTCGTAGTCACTGTCGCCGACGGGAGTGACGTCGATACACTCTCCCGGCTCCAGGCTGAAGGCCCAGTCGCCGCGGGGCACGCCTGTTATCACATGGTCGTGCGTCAGCTTCCAGTTCTTTCCGACGTAGGAGTTCTCTATCCAGATATTGGAATTCTCCTCGGTAAAGTCCACCTCCGTGACGGAGTTCTGCACGAAGATGGAGGGATGAGGCTTGCGGTCGAGATGAATGATTGCGCGCTGATCGTTCACCAGGTTCTGCACGGCCAGTGTCGACGAGATCATCTCACGACTGGTGCCGAAGTGGTAGAACTCGCCGCCGGGCAGGGGGACGACAGCCACCGTCAGCTGGCGTAGTTCGGGGTCGTCGATCAGAGGGTCGGTGCCCAGCGTGCAGCCAAACTCGCCATAGAGGTCGTAGGGGCCGTCCTCGCAGCGCCGCATCAGCAGCCTCACTGCCTTGTCCGACAACATCCACAGGCCGATGTCGGTCAGGTAGTAATGGTCGCGCTGCAGGTCGTTCAGCGTCTGCACCGACGGTTTTTGCAGCATCTGCTTCAGTACGGCAGGCGACTGGCGACTGCTGACAAAGACACCGTGGTGGGTAGCCGTCGCTGCCGGCAGCCACAGCCCGTAGCAGACGACGTCGGCCTGCGGCACAGGCTGCAGGGGCTGCGTGGCCCGGATGAGGACATCGCCGCTGACCACCATCGTGTGGATATCGTCGGGGGCCATCGCCATCAGCCGACGGTAAAGGGGCAGCTGCAGGTCGAGCAGCGTCTGATCGAAGCGCTGGCCACGCTCCCAGCGGAAGACCGGCACGGGCATGAGCACCTTACCCTGCACGGCGTAGGAGGGCAGACGGCGGCTCTGACCGCCGGCATGTATGAGGATGCGCTTCTCCTGCGCGAGCCAGGAGTCGGTGGGTGACTCTTCAGGCTTCGCTTCTGACGTTTCACTTGAACAGGCCTGTTGCAAGAGCCAGGCCGTGCCGCCGCCACTGCCCAGACGGTGGCCTACAGGGTCGCACGTACAGAAATACTCGTCGCGGCTCAGACCTGTGATATCGTGAAAGCAGTCGACCAAATTAGGGGGTAAGGATAGTAGTATCTTCATCGTTTTACCGTTTTCTTTTGCAAAATTACAAATTATTTCTTAAAAAATGTGCTTTTATCATTCTTTTTTATTACTTTTGCCCTGCCTAAAACAAACAAACGACAAAACGATGAAACATCAGAAGTACGAAATCTTCGGAGAACTGAGCAGTGGCCAGATTCTGCCCTTCATACTCATTGCGTGCTGTTTCGCCCTCTGGGGCTTCACCAACGATATGACTCCCGTCATGGTCAGCACCTTCTCGAAAGTGTTCCATTTGAGCACCTTCGAAGGCAGCATGGTGACCATAGCCAATTACCTGGGCTATCTCGTCATGGCCATCCCGGCGGCAATCCTTATCAGTAAATACAACTTCAAGGCTGGCGTACTCATGGGCCTGGGCATCTATGCCGTCGGCGCCTTGCTCTTCCTGCCGGCGAAGTTCATCGGCAACTTCTCGCCATTCCTTGGTGCCTACTTCACGATGACCTGCGGACTGGCCCTGCTGGAGACCTGCTGCCATCCGATGGTCTACTGCATGGGGAGCGAGAGCACCGGCATCAGGCGCCTGAACCTGGTACAGACCTTCAACGCCATTGGTGCCGTCATCGGTATGTTCATCACCCGCAATGTGATACAGGATGGCATCAGCCCGATACCTACCGCCGTTCGTTTGCGTATGCCGGTGAAGCAGTTTGAGGTCATCAAAGACCACGACCTAACGGTGCTCATACAGCCCTATATCCTCATCAGCGCCATTGCCATCCTACTGCTGGTGCTCATACGCATACAGAACATGAAAGTGTTTAACGACGACAAGGAGACCGGCAGTCTGCGACAGGAGATCTCGGAGCTGCTCAAAAACGTCAACTACCGCGAGTCGGTGGTGGCACAATTCTTCTATGTGGGCGCTCAGGTGTGCTGCTGGGCATACATCATCCAGTATGGCATGCGTATCTTCATGGCAGAGGGAATAGCTGAGAAAGAGGCCGAACTGATAGCACAGAAGTACAACATCGCCGCCATGGTTGCCTTCGCCGTTTTCCGCTTTATCTTCACATGGCTGCTGCGTTACTTCAGCGCCGACCGTCTGCTGGCGGTCATGGCTATCGTTGCCATCGTGCTTACCTGCGGCACGATACTCTTCACCGACCGCAACGGGCTCTATTGCCTCATTGCCATCAGCGCCTGCATGTCGCTGATGTTCGCCACCATCTACGGAATGGGACTGCGCGGAATGGGAAAAGACGTCAAACTGGCAAGCGCCGGCATGACGATGGCCGTCTTCGGCGGTGCTGTCTTCCCCGCCATCCAAGCTGTCATCATCGACTCCCATATCACATTGTTAGGCATGTCGTCGGTCAACCTGTCGTTCATCGTACCGGTTATCTGCTTTGTCGTGGTAGCCGTCTTCGGACACAGGGGCTACGTCAGGCATCACATCCTGGGCGTCGTCTGACCGTCAGGACGACGGCCAGCACGATGAGCAGCAGGAGGATGCCGAGTGAGACGTAGGCCACGGTCTCGGTCGTGTCCAGCGACTTGGGGAAGAAGGCCAGCTCCACCTGGTGGCGTCCCGGCGCTACAGTCAGTGCACGCAGCACGTAGTCGACACGTCCCAACTCTGCCGGCTCACCGTCGATGGTAGCCGTCCATCCTGGATAGTAAATCTCCGAGAAGACCACTACCCCACCTTTAGCCGACGTCACGTCGTACGTCAGACGGTTAGGCTCGTATGCCGTCAGCGTCACAAGACTTGCCGAGTCGGCAGCCGACGCATCAACCGCCTTCAGCAGCTCACCGAACTTCTTGTCGGCAACAGCCTCATGGCGCAGGTCAAGTTTGGCGATGGCATCCAGTTCCTCGTTGGCATTGTCGACCAGCCGAACGCGGTCGACGAACCACGCATTGCCGTAGGCGTAAGGATTAGCCACGGGCACGGTCTTACCCGACTGCAGCGGTAGTATGAAGTAGCGGGTGTTGAGCATGTTCAGCACAGGGTAGAGGCTGTCGCCGCGGACCTGTGTCATATCACCGGCAGCACCGGCCACAGCCTGGTAGGCCTGCTGCATCTCCGGCGAGATGTAAGCTTCAATCAGTTCCTGATAGCGGCGCAGCTTGGCGGCATGGTAACCGCCAATCGACTTATGATAGTACGACGTCTCGTTCTCGTTGAACGTGTTCGATGCCAGGTTCAGCACACGGTAGTCAAGTGTCTTGTCGGCAAGGATAATCTCGTCGGTCTCGCTCTTGGGCTGAGCCATCTCACGCTCAGTCTTCGGCACAAACATCTCGTCGTTCAGGTAGCGCTTGTTCACCTGCCACAGATCGAAGAGGCAGAGCACCATCAGGATGGCCGTCATATACTCCACGCGTAACTTCCTGGCCCTGTAGAGCAACAGGCAGAGAACACCGATGAGGACGATGAAGAACGAGCGCCAGGCATCGCTGGTGAACATCGCCCGACGCATCTCCGTCAGGTTCTGCAGCAACGGTGCCAGCTGGTCGGCAGGTATCTGCGACATCGCCTGCATCTCTGACGACGACACATAATTGCCGAAGAACACGTCGGGCATCACGGCAAAGAGCAGGGCGATGCCACCGGTGAGGGCGAAAGCCACATACACAAACTTCATGTTCTTGCTAAGTGTCTCCGGCTCGTCGACAACCTTCTTCAGCGCCAGCATCGCCAGCAGGGGGATGGTGAACTCGGCAATGACCAGGATGGAGGCCACGGTACGGAACTTGGCGTACATCGGCACGTAGTCGAGGAAGAAGTCGGTCAGACCCATGAAGTTCTTACCCCACGACAGCAGGATGCTCAGCACCGTAGCAGCGAGCAACGCCCACTTCATCGGTCCCTTGACGATGAACAGGCCCAAGACAAACAGGAAAAGCACAAAGGCGCCCACGTAGACAGGGCCCTGCGTGCCGGGCTGCTCACCCCAGTACTGTCCCAACTGCTGATAGATACCAATGTAGTTGTTGTCGGCATGAGCCATAGCCGTCTTATTGGCAGCCAACGGCTGCGAAGCACCACCCTTCGTATTGGGCACAAGCAGCGTCCACGTCTCGCCGATGCCATACGACCACTGTGTGATGTAGTCGCGCTCCAATCCGCTATTGGTCTGGTTGCCCGTGTCGGCCTTCACCAATTCGCTCTTTCCGCGCATCGACTCCTGACCATACTGCCATGTGTGGTAGAGATTCGACAGATTGACCAGCACACCTAACAGACCGCCAACGATACAGGCTGCCGTAGCCTTCAGCCAGTGTACATAGCGCTTCTCGCGTATGGCCTCCACCAAATAGGCCAACCCCATAAAGAGTATGATAAACAGATAGTAGTAGGTCATCTGTACGTGGTTGGCAAACACTTCGAAGGCGGCAAAGATGCCCGTCAGGGCCAGTCCCCACAGATACTTTCCACGATAGGCCAGCACCACACCCGCTATCATCGGCGGCAGGTAGGCCAATGCCCACACCTTCCAGATGTGGCCGGCAGCTATGATAATCAGGAAATAGGTAGAGAAAGCCCACATCACCGAGCCCAGCGTCGCCAGATACCAGCGGAAGTCGAAGGCCCGCAACAGGATATAGAAGCCCAGGAGATAGGCAAAGACGTACCACACATTCTCAGGGAGCCACAGGTGGTAGGCACTGATGGCCGTGCTCAGCGTGTCGCTACTCTTGTAGGACGGTGCCATCTGGTAGGTCGGCATGCCCGAGAACAGCGCGTTCGTCCAACGGGTGCGCTCGCCCGTGCGCTGCTGATATTCCGCCATCTCCTGACCGGAACCGCGTCCTGCCGACGAGTCGTGACGGTAGAGAATACGTCCCTCGATGTCGGCGGGAAAGAAATAGGCAAATGCCACAACAACAAACAATAACACTACCACGATGTCGGGTAGCCACTTCTTCAATATGGTCATAACTTGCAAGTTTTTTTGTTTCTGCGTGCAAAGGTACAAAAATTTTTCGTACCTTTGTAGCCAAAACCACAGAAAATGATGAAAATAGGAATTATAGTAGCTATGGACAAGGAGTTGCAGCAGCTGCAGCAGCTCTTTACCGACGGTTCGGTGCGCGTCGAGAAATGCGGCATCGGCAAGGTGAACGCCGCCCTCGGCGCACAGCGTATGATCAATGAGTTCCAGCCCGACGTCATCATCTCCAGCGGCTGCGCCGGCGGCAACGGCGACGACATCAACATACAGGACGTCGTCGTCAGTGCGGAACTGACGTACCATGACGTCTACTGCGGTAAAGCAATCGACGACACCACCGTCTACGGACAGGTGCAGGGGCTGCCAGCACGCTACCAAGCCGACTCATGGCTGTTGGAGAAAGCCAGAAGTCTGGATTGCGGTGTGAAGATACACCCAGGACTGATCGTCACCGGCGACTGGTTTGTAGACTCCCGTGACAAGATGCGCGAGATAGTAGGTCACTTCCCCGAGGCCAAGGCCGTCGATATGGAGTCGTGCGCCATCGCGCAGACCTGCTATATAAATAAGGTGAAATTCATCTCCTTCCGCGTCGTCAGCGACATCCCCCTGCGCGACACCGACGCCTCGCAGTATCACAACTTCTGGGACACCATTGCAGCTAACTCATTCCAAGTCACCAAAACATTCGTAGAATCACTATGGAAGTAATACAGAGCTTTACCATCGACCACACACACTTGAAGCCAGGCATCTACGTCTCGCGCGAAGACAAAGGGTTCACCACCTACGACCTGCGCATCACCGAACCCAACAAGGAGCCCGCCGTGGCACCAGCCGCCATCCACAGTCTGGAGCACCTCATGGCCACGTGGTTTCGCAACTCACGGGTGAAGGACGACGTCGTCTACGTCGGACCAATGGGATGTCTGACAGGTATGTATATCATCATGACAGGCACCTATACCATCGAAGATATGCGCCAGCTGACCATCGAGTGTCTGGAATGGATACTCACCCAGACGGAGGTGCCGGCCACGCAACCGGAATCGTGCGGCAACTACCTGCTCCACGACCTACCTATGTGCAAGTGGGAGAGTGCCCGCTACCTCGACCGTCTGCAGCACAATTTCCACAGCGAGTACACCAAGCTACAGGTCACCCTCGACGACGGAAAAATCTTTGCCGACGCATAAAATAGGGTTCATTCAGCTTCAGCCATACCTGCTCAAGTATTTAAAATACTGTTATAAACCATTGACGGTCTCAGCAGTGAGTCCTGTGGCCTCGGCAATCTGATCAATGGTCATCACATTCATGGACTTCAGCTTGCGCGCCGTATCGAGCTTACCTTGCTCAATGCCCTCAGCACGACCCTCAGCACGACCCTCGGCACGACCCTCAGCAAGTCCTTGCTTATAGCCGTGACGAATGGCACCACGCTCGTTGTACACAGCATCCCAGTAGTACTCGTAGGCTCTCAGTTCCGCTTCGTTATAGGCCGACTTCTCCAGTATTTTCAAAGCCTTGCTGGTGTCGGGGTTCTCTAACAGTTCGGCGGGAATCTCGTCGGTGTCACGGTCAATCTCAGTAAGGAAGCGTAGCCACAATACGGCCATCTTGCGCTCCTTGATGGTCTGCGGCTTAAACTTCGGCAGTTCGACGAACACGAAGCGCAGCCCCTCGATGATGCGGTCGCTGTGCTCCACATTCACGATGGCATAGTCGTGGTAGAACTCGTCGGGACCGGCATCGAAACCAACATCATTGATGAGATTCAGCGCATAGACGGGCTGTAACAGCGAGTAGTCCTCGCTCGTGCCGAGCTGCTTCACCACGGCCTTAGCTGCGTTGAGAATGACACGCTGCTGGAACTCGTTGTTCCAGTTCATCTGCATCTCAACGATAAAATGGCGACCGCCCGTCTCACGGCAGCGCACGTCGACAATACTGTTCTTCTTACCGGGGTTCTCGGGAACCATCTCCGGCGTGAGGTATTCCACATGCTCTATCCGTTTCCCCTCGTCAAGGGGCAGCAGGGCGTTAAGCAGGCTCATCACCAGGTCAGGATGTTCGCCGAACACCTTCTTGAAGGTCAGGTCGGCCTTCGGATTCAGATATTTTCCTTTCATTTCCATCAGATTTTGCTATTCTATTGTGCAAAGATACGCATTTTCTGCGAAACGGCAAAGTGTTTTCAAGAAAAATAGGTGACACCTCTTACACCAGGCACTTAACTACCTGAAAAAAACTGCTTGCTGTTAAGGCTATTCAAGAAAATGACTACGGTCAGCCGCCCCGTCTGCTTTCCTCCGACGCTCCACTGCTACGGCGTATCTTAAGCACCTGCTTGCCCCACTGTAGCATATAACGGACTGACAAGCCCACACGATGAGGGGAGAGCTGCGATTGCTGGCTGCTCTGTACGCTGCCGGTCTCAATGCTGTTGGTAGTGCGGGGAATACAGATGTAATTCAAGGTCAGTGTCAGACTGCGGCGGAACAGCTGCTTGGTCAGGCGGACCGACAGCTGCCAGTGTTCACCGGAATGATAAGTCAACTGCTCGCACGGCGAGTCGTACATACCACCGAGCCTGACATTGACGTCGTGCGGAAGTATGTACGTGGCAGCTATCGAAGCATGGAACTGGTTGCCCGTCTGACCGAGATTCTGATAGCTGCTCGTCTGACGGAAATAGTCCAGGCTTCCGTTGAGCATCAGCCGCTTCGCAAAGCGTTTTGTAGCACCAGCGGCCATGCGAAGTGTATGGACGCTCTCGCCGTTGACATAGGAGGAATAGTACAAGTCAGGCACATCGGCTTCGAAATAAACCTGTCTGAACATACTGTTACGCCCCCATGACAGACTGACCCAGTAGCCATGCCACAAAGTGAGCGTACCGCTGATATATTCGGAAGTGGCGGGTTGCAGGAAGGGGTTACCCATAGAATACTGGTATTCTGACTGCCAGTGTACGGTGGGATTCAGCATCGGCAGCATCGGCATAATGACGCCACGGGCGTATGACAGGCGGAGGCTATGCCCCTTAAGCGGGTTGATAAGATATCCGAATTGGATATTCGGATAGAGATGATCGTAGTGACTGCGTTGATTACGCTCGGACGCCACCATCGAGCGTGGATCAATAGTGCGGTGCTCATAACGTAGCCCCACCGTTCCTGAGAACGTCCTGTATTGGAATTGCCAGCTGGCATAGGCGGCATAATCTTGTTCGCAATAGGTGTAAAGATCGGTAAAGGTGGCAAAAGGCACGTCGGCACCATTCTGTGTCAAGCGGTTGCGAGTGTCATCTTCGTTGCGCCAGAAAGAGGCCAGCAAGCCTGCTTTCAGTGCCCCCCACTTACCCGGCAGTTTCTGTTCACCGTCGGCCTGTACCTCCCAATGCCGGCGTCTAGTGTCCGTCGCCGAGGCGGTACTCCACAACGCCGGATGGTTCTCGCGCTGGTTCACGCCGGCAGACTTCACATGATATTGATAGTCCGTGGCCGACAACGTCAGGTGTCCCTTCCCCCAGAGGTGCGTGTAGTCGACTGTACCACGCCCGGCGTTTGTACGGCTGTCGTTGCTACCAATGTTCCGATAAGCCGACTCGGCACCACCAGAAGCAATGACCGTGGTTTGCTCGGCGAGGCTGCTTTCTAAGGTGTTATGGGTGTAATAGACTTCAGCCGTCAGGTAGTCGTTCTTACCGAGGTCGTAGCCTATGCCGAATGTCGCGTCGCCGTTTTTCGGGTCGTTCGTCGTCGTCTGTCAGATGCTTGTCTGCAGCCCTGAGCTAAGAAAGGAGTTGTTGTTCTCGGCGTCTATCTCAGAGTGGGAAAAGGTGTAATTGCCATTGCCATACACCGACCAACGGCCATAGCGTACCTGCAGGTTGGCGGTAGGCAGACCGTAGGTATACAGCCCGATAGTCTGGTAGGTGGTGCCACCGAGCGTCAGCTGCCCACCGTCATCCATGCGGCGCGTGGTGATGCGGACGATAGCCATACCTGCCTCCGTGGCATTGACATCAGCACCCGCAGCCTCAACGACCCGGACTTCCTTGATGTTCCTGACGTCGAACGACCGCAGATAGGACATCAGTGCCTCGCCGGTGAGCCTCACCTGCCGGCGGTTGACATAGACGCGTGCCACATCTTTACTATATACCTTGATCCGTTCGCCTGCCACCTCCATGCCTGGCAGGAAAGCCAACGCCTCTTCCAGGTTCATGCCCTGCAACTCAGAGATGGCCGCCATATTCACGCTGTAGCCTTCGGCATCGCTCTTCACGGCATTGCTAAGAACGACAACTTCGCGGAGGGTGTCAGTCTTTTCCTTCATCAGAACAGTATCAGGAATTTCCAGAATGTTTGTTCCAAACGATTTCGGAAAATAAAAGATGGCTATCATTAACGCACCAAATTGCCAGGATGACAACATTGTCATAATTACGATGATAAAAGCTCTTTTCATAATGACATTTTGTTTTAAAATAAAAATCGACGGCAAAATTAAGCTTTTTGCTGACATTTACTACAAAAAATGCCATACACTATTTACACCAAGCTAAAAGCCAACTGATTTTCAGGACGTTAAAACGTTACACATTTTACACTTCCTTTCCTAATGAATGAATTTTCTCATCAAAACACTTTGCACTTGAGTCCGACCCAAACAGTTTCTTTGACAAGCGAGCTTTCCGATTTGTCAGTGCCTGCGGTGAGCAATCCAATAAGATAGAAATCTCCGACGGTAGAAAATGATTCTTCACAAGAACACACAAGAAAAGGTTGGAGAAACTCAACTCAGGATCCAACTGACACAAAGCATTTACAAAATTCTGATGGTATTCTTTTGTTGTTTCCAAGAAGGAATGTAGCTCATCATCAGTAGCCCGAACTCCCATTAACGCCTTTTTGTGCAGTCTTTTGACAATCTCAGATTTCGCAATCTTATACTCGACATCATTATTCATCCAATCATCGCCTTCTCCATTTAACTCTGATAATTCACGTTTCAAAGTATCCAGCTGCCTTTGTTTCTCTATAATGACCGCCTGATTTTGAACAGATTCCTTTTTAAACGTTTCAATCTGTGACAACAGTTCCTGAACCTGAACAAGCCCAAAGTTATAGCGAGTATTCAATGCATTCATCTCTGCCAACATTCGTGTTTTTTTCTTATAAAAAAACAAATATAAGACAATGAGAATAAAAGACAGCAGTAAGCACAATGCAACGCTCAGTGCCAGATAGAATCTTGACTGTGTGTTAGCAAGTTTTGTTTGCAAATGCCTTGTGTGTAGTGCTTGTAGAGTCTCCAAGGCACTTCCAACTTGATATGAATGATATTTGAATGACGAATCACTAACACTATAATCAGGTATGGAATCATTTGCCAAACAGCAATGCGTATATATCTTACACCAAGATCCGTTTTTCAGAAGTGAGCTATCTTCCAACTCTATCTTGTGATAGGCTATTTTTTTCTGTGCCAAACAATTATTTCTAATGAGCGTATCGCCTTGTTGGGTGAAGAGAATAGCTTTGTCAAGATAGGGAACAGCTTCACGGGGGACATTCGAATAGTTCAGAAGTTTTCCTAAATGAGCAAAAACCAAGGAGAACAAAGAGTCATTTTGGCCACCAGGCAATTGGTCGGATGTATCTATTGCTTCCATATAGCACTCTATGGCGATACTTCGTTCTCCCTTCTTGTCAAAATAGCGCCCCAGCAGATAATATGTCAACGTTCGTTCTAATGATCCTGTTCGTTCATCATAGGCATCAAGCAAAGCCAGACATGCGGAATCACTGTTGAAGATTGCCTCCATACGGCCTTCTTTGTAAGCCTGCACAAGGCCAACTCCTACAGAATCTGAACCGCAAGAGATAAGTAGGTATTGAAGTGTTGCTATCGACAAGTAGACAACATAGAACAGACGACAAGAACGCATCATATTACTTTTCTTTACGTGTGAGCAAACGATGATATCACCAGGTCGGGATGCTCGCCGAACACCTTCTTGAAGGTCAGGTCGGCCTTCGGATTCAGGTATTTTCCTTTCATTTCCATCAGTTTTTGCTATTCTATTGTGCAAAGATACGCATTTTCTGCGAAACGGCAAAGTTGTTTTCAAGAAAAGCAGGTGACACCTCTTACACCTGGCACTTAACTGCTTGAAAATCAAAGCCAAATTTACGGAGGGTAGTCGCACCAAAGGTGACACCTATAGTCGCACCAAAGGTAGCACCCGGATATCATGCCAGACCGTGAAACATTTCTGAGAGGCCGCGAGATTTTTCTGAGAGGCCGTGAAATTTTCGGCTTTGGCGTGAAACATTGGCGAAAGGGTTGGTGCGACA
This sequence comes from Prevotella sp., assembly GCA_017471465.1. Lineage (GTDB taxonomy): Bacteria > Bacteroidota > Bacteroidia > Bacteroidales > Bacteroidaceae > Prevotella. Next base: position 222,377 of record JAFUTI010000023.1, read on the forward strand.
CATGGTGCGATCTTTGGTGTCACCATTGGTGCGACTAAGCCACAAAAAATAAGCACTGATATTCAAGCAGTTAAGTGCCAGGTGTAAGAGGTGTCACCACATTTCAGCCGAATTCAGGTCACGGGCTCGTAATATCCACTTCATTTCCCACTTGATTTGAACAGACGGTAGAACCAGCTTCGTTTCTTCTTAACCTGGATCTCAGGAGGTCCTAAGCGGTCGTCGCCAGTATAAGGAATCACGTATATGGTTTCAACCTTCTTGCCTTTAATCTTTCTGAGGTACTTCATTGACTTCGGCTTACCCATCTGCAAGCACTTCTTGTTGACAAACACCTTCTCTACGGGACGTCTAAAAACCGTAAATCCGTTATCTGCCTCACTAACAGAGACTAAAAAGCCCAGTATCCTTGCCAAATTATACTTCCGGAACTGGGAAATACGACTGACATAAACGGTGTCTGACAATCCTTTGCCTCCAAAATGCTGTCTGGGGATAATGAAATGTCTTAATGTATCACCTTCCTGTTTGTTCCACACTCGGACGTTACGATAAGTGCCATGAAAACGTACAGGTAGTGTATCGCCATCGTAAACATTCCTGACAGCTATATGACGAATCGTATCGCGACTACTGACATAGACGTGAATAGTATCCGATGCCTGTGTACATATTGGAAATGCGCACAGGCATGAAAGAATTGAGCACACTATTAGGTAGAATCTACCCCTCATAATATTATTTTATTCTACTGCTTGTTAGCTTTCTTCCGCTGGTCGTGGTCGAGGATGGTCTTGCGCATACGCATGGACTGTGGCGTCACCTCAACAAGCTCGTCCTCCTTGATATATTCCAGACATTCCTCCAACGACATGACGGTCTTGGGGATGATGCGTGCCTTGTCGTCGGTACCCGAAGCACGGACGTTGGTCAGCTGCTTGGCCTTGCAGACGTTGATGACGAGGTCGTTGTCGTGGACGTGCTCGCCGACGACCTGTCCCATATAGACATCCTCACCGGGATCGATGAAGAACTTACCACGGTCCTGCAGCTTGTCGATGGCGTAGGCAAAGGCATTGCCCGTCTCAAGGGCAATCATCGAACCGTTGACGCGACGCTCAATCTCGCCCTTGTAGGGCTGGTACTCCTTGAAGCGGTGGGCCATGATGGCCTCGCCCTGAGAGGCTGTCAGCACGTTGGTACGCAGACCGATGATGCCGCGCGAGGGGATGTCGAACTCAATATTCGTGCGCTCGCCCTGACTCTCCATCGAGGTCATCTCGCCCTTGCGGCGGGTCACCATGTCAATCATCTTCGAGGCAAACTCCTCGGGGACGTTGATGGTAAGTTCCTCGACGGGCTCGCACTTCACGCCGTCCACCTCTTTATATATAACCTGGGGCTGCCCCACCTGCAGTTCGTAGCCCTCACGACGCATCGTCTCGATGAGCACAGAGAGGTGTAGCACGCCACGGCCGGAGACGACCCACTTGTCGGTAGAGTCCTCAAACTGCTCGACACGCAGGGCGAGGTTCTTCTCAAGCTCTTTCTGCAGACGGTCGTTGATATGGCGCGAGGTGACGAACTTACCCTCACGACCGAAGAAGGGCGAGTCGTTGATGGTAAAGAGCATCGACATCGTCGGCTCGTCAATGGCAATGGGAGGCAGCGGCTCGGGGTTCTCGACGTCGCAGATGGTGTCGCCAATCTCAAACTTCTCGAGTCCGATGACGGCACAGATGTCGCCGCAGTCTACCTGCTCAATGCGCTGGTGGCCCATACCGTCGAAGGTATGCAGTTCCTTGATTTTCGTCTTCTCCATCGAACCGTCGCGGTGGGCGATCGTCACCTGCTGACCGTCCTTCAGCTTGCCGCGATGGACGCGCCCCACGGCGATACGGCCCGTATAGCTGCTATAGTCCAAAGAGGTGATGAGCATCTGCGGTGTACCCTCAATCTGCTGCGGTGCGGGGATGACCTCGACAATCTTGTCAAGCAGATAGGTGATGTCAGTGGTCGGCTTCTGCCAGTCCTCGCCCATCCAGCCGTTCTTGGCCGAACCGTAGACGACGGGGAAGTCAAGCTGGTCTTCGGTGGCGTTCAGCGAGAACATCAGGTCGAACACCATCTCGTAGACCTCCTCGGGACGGCAGTTGGGCTTGTCGACCTTGTTCACGACAACGATGGGCTTCAAGCCTATCTCCAATGCCTTCTGCAGTACGAAACGCGTCTGCGGCATCGGGCCTTCGAAAGCATCGACGAGCAGCAGACAGCCGTCGGCCATATTCAGCACGCGCTCCACCTCGCCACCGAAGTCGGAGTGTCCCGGCGTGTCGATAATATTAATCTTCACACCCTTCCAGGTGATACTGACATTCTTGGAAAGGATAGTGATGCCACGCTCACGCTCAAGGTCGTTAGCATCCAACACCTGGCTCGACAGATTCTGTCCCTCACGAAAGAGATTTCCTGCCAGCATCATCTTGTCCACAAGCGTCGTCTTGCCGTGGTCTACATGCGCAATAATTGCGATATTTCTGATATCCTGCATAACTGTTTTACGTAAAATCGGGTGCAAAGGTACGAAAAGTCGAGCGAAAAACCAAATCTATTTGAGGTTTTCCGAACGAAAAGACCAAACCTTCTTATGACGACAATCGTTTGCGGTCAGTATCTTACAAGACTTTCTTTCCGTTGACGATGTTTATGCCTCGCCGCAGACTATTGTAGCGGCGGCCATACAGGTCGTAGATGCTATTCGCTATTCTCTCATCACTATTGACCAGCGCAGCGCTGACACCGGCAGGGCCGGCAGGGTTGGTATAGTCGACACTGCGGAGCGTTGCCGACGCCGTGCTGCCACCAACGGTGATATTGAAGACGAAGTTGGCATTGGCAGATGTGCCTTGAGCGTTCTTACGGTAACGCAGGGTCTGACGGATGGTGTACTGGCTGCCCTCGCTACAACGGCCAGGATACTGTCCCAGGGCGAAGGTCAGCGTATTGGGGGTGAACTCAGAATAGACAATGCCCGACGGATAGCTCATGACAATGCCTGTCGCGCCGAACCAGTGGCCGTAGCCATTAGCGGTAGAGCCCCTCTGCTGAAGCGTACCGTCGGCGTTGGCAGCGTAGAACATCACCTTGCCACTGCCGGGGCCACGCTCGTCCCATGCCTGCATCTTCGAGGCGATGGCGGAAGGCTGCATCTGCAGAGCTGTGCCCAGGGCAGCTGCGGTACGTCCGCCGACAGTCACAGAAGTGGCGTAATAGTCGCTGGCCGAACGTGGGAAGCTGACGTCGTAGGTGAAGGTGATGTCGGCAATCTCGCGACCGTCGATGATGGCATCGGTGTATATCAGGGCATCGTCGGTGAGGTCGGTACCTTCGAGACGGAACTTATAGGGCCACATATCGTCGTTCTCAATCGTGTCGTCCCACTTATGGGTGAAGTAGTTCTTCAACGCGGGCGAGATGACGAGCCACAGCCGCTTGACACCGTCGGGGACGGTAAATCCGTAGTCCTCGGTAACGACGTTCGTACCCTGACAGTAGACGCTGTCCTCAGAGAAGTAGCGACGCGTACCATCGTTCATCAGGGCAACGTAGCCCATGCGGAAACCACGGCTGCCGCTCACACCACCACTAACGTAGTTACGACTGCCGCTGGCATTGGCTGGGAGTTTCTCGTAGACCGACTCGCCATTGTAGAACTCACCCGGGTCGCTGTCGAGGAGCTGGGCACCCACGCCAAGGCCGGTAAGCGAGGTCGTAATCTGAGTGCCGGCAGCCGGCACCTGCAGGGGGATGACATTAAAGCCTGTACCCTGCGGACAGCTGGCCAGTGCCACCTGGTACTGGCCATCGCCGGTCGGCACACAGCGGTATTCGAAGTTGCCGATATACGGGTCACGGTAAGGCTTGCACGCCTCAAGGTCCCAGGTGGCACAGCGGCAGGCATACTCGAAATAGAGTTTGTAGAGGTCGCGTGCCGAGAGGTTCTTGAGTTTCATCAGCGCCTGGTTGAAGTCGCTGCCCTCGTGGTCTCTCTGCCCCTCCATAGGCTGGCGCCAGACCTGTGCCACGGTGGTGACATCATCGTAATACTCGTTGATGAAATAGTGGAACCAGTAGGACTGGTAGCGGTGCCATTCATGTGAGAAGGCATAGTTGTGGGAATGACGGAAGATGGGTGTCCAGGGACCGTAGCTCTGGGTGAACATCTCCTCAGGGTACGACTGGGCGGCCTGCCACTGTGCCGTCTGCTCCCAGATGGCCTGACCGTTGCCGCAGGCCAGATGAAAACCGGTGTTGTCGGTCGTGGAGTTCTGATGGTTGTTATGCTCGGCGAAACACATGTAGTGGAACGAGTGACCCACCTCGTGGGCCACGCTATGGCCTACTGGCTTGCAGGGAGCGGGATTCACCCAAAGCGCATTGATCTGGAAGTCGTAGCCAGAACCGTAGCAAGCCCACTCGCTGGAGTGCAGAATGAGCACCATCATCTTGTACTTATTAAGATTGGTGGTCATCGTGTCGACAAATCCCAGATTTTGATACTCCAAATTGTAGAAAGCCTGGCACTTTGCCAGCATGTCGTCTATATCGACATAGTAGAAATCACTCTTGGACAGGTCGGACGGCTTCTGGGTGCCATAGCCGTTGTCCCAGAAGATGATAATGTCATCATTCTCTACGGAGCGGGTCTTCGACCACGTATACTCGGCATTGGGGTCGCTCTCCTTATAGAGCATGTTGCCCGACCATCGCCACTCCTGAGGGACGTAAACGGTCTTGGCACCGCTGCTGACCTTAGCACTGCAGACGAGCAGGAAAGCCATCAGACTCATGACAAAGAGAAAAAACTGTTTCATCATTTTTCAACTTATTATTCGTGTTCAGTAATTATTTTCCTGCAAAAGTACTAATTCTCGACGAACTATCCTATAACAATCGGCCAAGAAAATAAAAAAAAGTCAAAAAACCAACTATCAGACATCCCTTTGGACGTTTTTTTATGTACTTCAGACGATTTTGTCACGCGGAAAGAAATTTAATTCGTACCTTTGTGCCATGAATCAATTGCAGAAGATGAAAAAGATAACAATGGCTGGCATCATGGCTGTACTGATAGCCACAGGGGCGTCGGCCAACAATAACCGCAGCATCGTGAGTGTAGAATCCGTCAACACGACGACACTCGTAGGCTATGCGCCACAACTGCCCTATCAGCTATGGGTGAAATATTCTGACGGCTATGGCGAATACCGTCAGGTGAAATGGTTCAACGCGTCGGAGGCTGCAGAGAAGGCGGAAGCCAATCCTGCCATCAACCCCGTCGGCACCACCTATAAGATACGTGGGGTCATCATTGGCGACAACACAACATCTAACGGCTACCCCATATCGGCAGAGGTGAAGGTCGTGAGCAGTGACAAGCGCAACGTGATGAACAATCGCCCCATTGCCGAGACACTACCTCTCAACGAGGTTAGTCTCGACGGCAAGAACCGTCTGACATGGAACCGCGACCTCGACATCGACCAGCTCATCAGCCTGCCAGTCAAGCAGCAGCTGTACAACTACCGCGACACCTACGGACTGTCCACAGAAGGCTACCCTGAGGCCGACGGATGGGACTCACCGACAACCAAGCTGAAGGGTCACGGCTCAGGCCACTACATGTCGGCAATGGCAATGGCCTTTGCCAGCTGTCAGGACAAGACGAAGAAAGACATCCTGCGCAAGAATATTATCGAGATGGTCAATGAGCTGCGCCGCTGCCAGGAGCTAACCTTTGTATGGAACGAAGAACTGGGACGCTACTGGGAAGCACGCGACTTCGCCCCTGAAGAAGAGCTGAAAGAGATGCAAGGCACATGGGCCGACTTCGACCGCTATAAGAAGGACTGCAAGAAATACGGCTACGGCTACCTGAACGCCATCCCCGCCCAGCACTGCGTACTGATAGAGATGTATCGCGCCTACAACAACGAGAGCTGGGTGTGGGCACCCTACTACTCCGTACACAAGCAACTGGCAGGACTCATCGACATTGCCACCTACATCAACGACAAGCCGACGGCCGACAAGGCACTGCTCATAGCCAAGGACATGGGACTGTGGGTGTGGAACCGCCTGCACTACCGCACCTACGTGAAAAGCGATGGGCGACAGGATGAGCGCCGTGCACGGCCAGGCAACCGCTATGAGATGTGGAACATGTACATTGCCGGCGAGGTGGGCGGCATGGCTGAGTCGCTGGCACGCCTGTCGGAGATGACGGGAACAGTAGAGGAGAAGAGACACCTGCTGGAAGCTGCCAACTACTTCGACAGTCCGGCGTTCTTCGACCCGCTGGCCAAGAACATTGACGTCATCCGTACGCGTCACGCCAACCAGCACATACCCATGGTGACGGGCGCCCTGCGCTCGTTCCGCAGCAACGACAACCCCTACTACTACAATCTGGCACAAAACTTCTGGACGATGATTCAGGGACGCTACCGCTATGCCATGGGCGGCGTGGGCAATGGCGAGATGTTCCGTCAGCCCTACTCACAGATGACATCCATGTGCACGAACGTCACGCATTGGGGAGGACACGAACAGAACGAACCCACGATGAACGAGACCTGCTGCGCCTACAACCTGGCTAAGCTGACGAAGGAGCTGAACTGCTTCAACCCCGACGATGCGCGCTATATGGACTACTATGAGCGCGTGCTGTACAACCAGATTGTCGGCTCAGTAAACCCGCGTCAGTACCAGACGGTCTACCAGTATGCCGTAGGTCTCGACGCCTCGAAGCCCTGGGGCAACGAGACGCCGCAGGCCACCTGCTGTGGCGGTACAGGCGTTGAGAACCATGTAAAATATCAGGAGGCTGCCTATTTCGTCAGCGACAACACGCTATGGGTAGCACTGTATTTACCCACAACGGCCAAATGGGAGAAGAAAGGCGTCGTCATCAAGCAGGAGTGTGAGTGGCCAGCAGAAGAGTCGACCATCCGCATTGAGCAAACTCTCTCCTCTAAGTTCGCGATGAAACTGCGCGTTCCCTACTGGGCCACGCGAGGTTTCGACATCAAACTGAACGGCAGGAGTATCGCCAAGAGCTACCAACCCAGCAGCTACGTGGAGATCCCGTCCAGACAGTGGAAGGCTGGCGACGAGATAAAAGTGGTGATGCCATTTACCAGACACATAGACTTCGGCCCCGACAAGATGGAAGGCTACTGGATAGGTGCCTTTATGCGTGGGCCGCTGGTGATGGCTGCCACCGGCATCAAGACATGGGACGAAGCAACGGCTGACGTGAACCACGACCTCAGCAACTTTATCCCAGACTATGACGGCGACAAGCACCTGACACACTATTTCCGCATCAACCTCCCTGAGTCAACGTCGACAGCACTGACCAAAGACGCTCCCGTAGACAAATCACAGCTCCGCGAACTGCTGCTGATAGCCAAGAGTCGCAGCGAGGAGCAGGAGGCATGGAACGCCATGACGGTGAAAGTGTCGGAATATGCACCCTGGGCCATTCACGGTTTCGCCCGCATGCAACAGCAATACGCCAAGGCTCAACCCTATATGGATGCGCCAGAAAAAAGCTATACGCAGGAAGAGATCGACAACGTGGCCTCAGCCCTGAATGCCATTGTCAACGCCATGCGACCTGGCAACCTGCCGGAACTGGAAGATTTGGACGGCTTGCAGCGCTTGCTCGATCAGGCCAACAAGCTACCTAAGGACGATGAAAAAGTGAAGGATGCCGTTTCCTACGCTGGCATGGTCATCCGTTATGTCAGCGACGGCAGTGGCACGATGGACATGATTCAACGAGCCACCAGCCAGTTGGAAGAAATATTGAAACAATGAAAATCCGATAACAATATGAAAAAACTCCTATTCTTTTATTTATTTTTCACGCTGCACGCTTCACACTTCACCAGCCATGCAGTGGCGCAAAAGGGCTACCCCATCACACCCGTACCCTTTACTTCGGTAAAGGTAACCCCAGGCACCTTCTGGGGACAACGACTCGACGCCAGCCGGAAGGGCACCATACCCCTGGCTTTCTCGAAGTGCGAGGAGACAGGACGCTACACCAACTTCTCGAATGCCGCCGAGCACCTGAAAGACCCGTCAAAGGTGTTCAAGGTTGGGGGACTGGCCTTCGATGATACCGACCCTTACAAGACCATCGAGGGTGCCAGCTATCTCCTGCAGACCTATCCCGACAAGAAGTTGGTTGCCTATATCGACTCCGTGCTCGATGTGATAGCCTCAGCACAGGAGCCCGACGGCTATCTCTACACCTCACGTACACAGAATCCCCAACAGCCGCACGAGTGGGCTGGCGACAAGCGATGGAGCAAGGAAGAAGACCTGAGCCACGAGCTCTATAACCTCGGACACATGGTGGAAGGGGCCATTGCCCATTACCAAGCTACAGGAAGCAGAAAATTCCTCGACATCACCATCCGCTATGCCGACGTGGTGTGCAAGGAGGTGGGCCCGAAGCCTGGGCAGGCCTGTGTGGTGCCTGGTCATCAGATTGCCGAGATGGCACTGGCAAAGCTCTATCTGGTGACAGGCAACAAGAAGTACCTCGACGAGGCAAAGTTCTTCCTCGACTACCGAGGCAAGACTACCATCGTACACGAGTACTCACAGGCCCACAAGCCTGTTGTCAATCAAGACGAGGCTGTAGGCCATGCCGTCCGTGCCGCCTACATGTATGCCGGCATGGCCGATGTGGCAGCGCTGACAGGCGACGAAGGCTATATCAAGGCCATCGATGCCATCTGGGACAACATCGTCCAGAAGAAACTCTACATCACCGGTGGCATCGGTGCCACCTCCAACGGTGAGGCCTTCGGCAAGAACTACGAACTGCCCAACATGTCGGCCTACTGCGAGACGTGCGCTGCCATCGGCAATGTCTACGTCAACTACCGCTTGTTCCTGCTGCATGGCGATTCCAAGTATTACGATGTCCTGGAGCGCACACTTTACAACGGTCTCATCAGCGGCGTGTCGCTCGACGGCGGCGGATTCTTCTATCCGAACCCGCTGGAGTCAATGGGCCAGCACCAGCGTCAGCCGTGGTTCGGCTGCGCCTGCTGTCCCTCAAACATCTGCCGCTTCATACCCTCTCTGCCCGGCTATATCTATGCCGTGAAGGACCGCAACGTCTACGTCAACCTGTTCCTGTCTAACAAGAGCAATCTCACTGTCGGCGGCAAGAAGGTGGCTCTGAGCCAGACAACAGAGTATCCTTGGGATGGCGACATCACCCTGACTGTCGACCAGAACAGTGCCGGCCTGTTTACCATGAAGATCCGGATTCCTGGCTGGGTGAAGAATCAGACAGTTCCCTCTAACCTCTATCAATATACCGACGGCAAGCGCCTTGGCTATACTATTAAGGTGAATGGACAGGAATATTCTCTCACCTCTCACCGCTCACCTCTCACCTCTGATGGCTACTTCACCATCTCCCGCAAGTGGAAGAAAGGCGACAAGGTACAGATTCACTTCGACATGGAGCCGCGTACTGTCCGTGCCAACAACAAGGTGGAGTCCGACCGCGGGATGATTGCCGTAGAGCGTGGACCACTCGTCTATTGCGCCGAACATCCTGACAACGACTTCGACATCATGGGGGCCCTCGTCAACCAAGAGCCCAAGTTCGCCGTTGGCAAAGGCGAGATAGCAGGCACACCCATCCTGACACTCACCACCGATGCACAGACCCTGAACTTCAACAAGCAGGGCAAGCTGGAGACAACGGATCAGACGCTGAAGCTCATTCCTTATTACGCATGGTGTCATCGCGGCAGCGGAAAGATGCGCGTCTGGCTGCCTCAAGACCTAAACGCCACCAACCCTTCACAGCCTGCCACCCTTGCCTCGGAAAGCAAGGTCAGCAGTTCATCGCGGATTCCTGCCATTTCCTCTATCAACGACCGTCTGGTGCCCAAGAACGAGAACGACCGCTCCGTGCCCTATACCCACTGGTGGCCGAAGAATGGCACGACAGAATGGCTGAGCTATGAATTCCCGCAGGAGAGCACCGTCCAGAGCTGTACCGTCTATTGGTACGACGATGGTCCCTGGGGCGGATGCCGTGTGCCTCAGTCGTGGCGCATCCTCTACCAAGACGCTCAGGGGCAGTGGCAGCCTATCAGCGGTGCCGACCATTACCCCACAGACAAGGGCAGCGCCTGTACCGTCAACTTCAACCCTGTGAAAACAAAGACGTTGCGCCTGGAGATTGTACTCCCCGCCGACAATTCCGCCGGACTATTCGAATGGAGCGTCAAATAGCGCACGTGTGTGGAGCTTAAACAACTTCGAATGTAATCTGTTGTAAAAAAATTTGGCCGTTCAAAAAAAAAGCTGTACCTTTGCAGCCGCATTTGAGGAAGCCCCCGTCAGTGATGAGGATGGAAAGGACTTTTGAAAGATGTGTAATATTAACAATTTAATTCATCAAAACCATGTATCTAGACAAGGAAAAGAAGGTTGAGATTTTCAGCCAGTACGGCAAGAGCGCTACCGACACCGGTTCGGCAGAGGCTCAGATTGCATTGTTCACCTATCGTATCAAGCACCTGACGGAGCACCTGAAGAAGAACCACAAGGACTTCGGTACCGCCCGTTCGCTGACCATGCTGGTAGGCCGTCGCCGCAAGCTGCTGAAATACCTCTATGTCAACGACATTAACCGCTACCGTGCCATCGTAAAACAGCTCGGTCTGCGTAAGTAATCGCGTTGTCAAGACACCACTGATAAAACCGCGTAGGGAAATCCCTATGCGGTTTTATGGTTTTACCCCTTGGTGAACAAGAAAAATGCCGTATCTTTGCAGCAAGAAAAAGAATTATTCACCCTTTAACACATTACTGTTATGAAAAAGATTTACGCCATACTCCCAGCACTCATCGCCACGCTGATGACGCTGACATTCACATCCTGTGATGAAGACTACGACACCGCCTACACCCTGGAGGGCACGTGGAAAGGCGAGATGCACATCAATTCACGCTATGGAGGCCGCACCTACAGTTCCACCTATACCATCATCGACTTCCAGCGCGACAACAGCTGGTCGAGCGGCGTGGGATACTGGGTCGACTACTACTCTGATGCCCCTTGGGACTACGTGGCTAACCACATTGACTGGCGGGTGGTGAACGGCGAGGTCAGGATCTACTTCCGCGAAGAAGGTACCACACTTTACATCCGCGACTATGTACTCAACGACAACCGCTTCCGTGGCACCCTCTACGATGACGGCCAACGCGTTGACTTCACGCTCTACCACACCTCGTCACCCAACTGGAGCAGCTACCACTGGGGCTACGACGACTATTACTACGACGACTATTACTACTCGCGCACGACACGCGGTGCTGTCAGCGACTCGACAACCACCGAAAAGCCGCAACGGTTTATCGGAACGAAATAGATATTAAAAAGAGGTGGCTCATAAGCCACCCCTTTCATTTCACAATCCACACAAAGGGTCTGACCCTTTGTGTGGATTGTCGGCTTTTTTCTATTTGAGAAGCGTGATATTGACGTTCTGTTTCTTGATATTCTTGCAGTTCTGGAAGGTTGCGTCCTGATGGGCAGAGATGTCGACATTGCTGAGGGTAATACCATCGATGGGCATCTCAGGCAGGCCATTGAACTCCATAGCATAACCAGCATTGTGGCAGACGACATTACGGATATCAATATTGCGGAAGATAGGTGTCTCCTCGGTGACAGGTACAGCCTGGACAGCTGGCTGTTCGCCTTCGGCAAGCACTTCAGACACAGACTTGCCGCCATAGTACATGTTGAAGGTCAGGGCATAGGTAGTGATGTCTGTCATTGAGACACCGTCGATGAAGATATTCTCGACGATGCCACCACGGCCGCGAGTGGACTTGAAGCGCAGACCGACATCGGTGCCGACGAACTGGCAGTTGCTGACCTTGATATTGCGGACACCAGCGCTCATCTCAGAGCCCACGACAAAGCCGCCGTGTCCTGCGAAGACGGTACAGCCATCGACGATGACATTGGCACAGGGGATACCGCGGCGACGACCGTCGGCATCCTTTCCGCTCTTGATACAGATACCATCGTCGCCGGCATCGAAGCGCGAGTTGACGATGAGGGCGTTGGTGCACGACTCCAGGTCGAGGGCATCACCATTCTGCGCATAGGCAGGGTTACGCACAAGGACATTGTCGATAATGATATTCTGGCACATCAGCGGATGGAGGTTCCATGCGGGGGAATTCTGGAAGATGACACCCTGTAGGAGGACGTTCTTGCAGCTGACGAGGCCAACCATGACAGGACGCAGGAAGCGCTTAATGGCCTGCCACTCATCTTCGGTCGTAGCATTGGGCACATTCATATTGGCACCTTGCTCACCGCGGGCATAGCCCTCGGACGGAACCCAATAGTCCTTTTTCATCTCTTTACTGCCGGGGATTGCCAGCAGCCGTTTCCAATGACTGTCTGAGACCTTGGAGCGCTTCACGGGACGCCAGTACTGACCATTACCATCAATGACGCCATGACCGGTGATACTGATGTTGGTGGCACCGTTGGCTGAGATGGGCGACTGACAGCGGCGGGTGTCGAGTCCCTCGAACGAGGTCTTGACGAGGGGGTAGAGGCTCTCGTCGGCAGCGAACTGTATGACAGCTCCTGCCTCCAGATGGAGGTCGATATTCGATCGCAGTACGATGGGACCGGTATGCCAGACGCCACGGGGCACGACGAGGTGGCCACCGCCCATCTTGTAGAGCTGGTCGATAGCCTTGGCAAAGGCATCGGTATAGAGTTGCTGACCGGTAGGGTCGGCCCCGAAATCTTTCAGCGACACCTTGGCATCGGGAATAACAGGTGCTTTCATCTCTGCCATCTTAAAGGGCAGGTTGTCGGTGTACTGTTTGTACGGGTTCTGGGCATTCAGGCAGAGTGCTACTGAAAGGCAGAGTCCCAAAAGAAGGCTTTTTCTCATTGTAGTAGTATTTAGTTATTGTATATTTCTCGTAAGGGAATCATCACGAAATCGCGCTCACGCATAAGCGGATGGGGAATCTTCAGGTCTGGATCATCAACGGTCAGGTCGTCGTAGAGCAGGATATCAATATCTATCGGGCGGTCGGCGTACTGACGGGTGGTCTTGCTCTTCCGGCCTAGCTCTCGCTCAATGCGTTGTGTCAGCATCAGCACTTCGCGAGGTGTCTTTTCGGTATGACAAAGAACGACGGCATTGAGGAAACTGTGGTTGCTCTCAAATCCCCACGGCTTAGTTTCTATGAGCGACGAACGGCGCGACACCAGCCCTACCCGTTCCTCAATGAGCTGAATGGCCCGATTGATGTTGCTTTCTCTGTTGCCGAGATTACTGCCTAATCCCAGATAGACCTTATGCGTCATAACCCTCACCCTTCCTAATCGTCGAGGATCAGCATGCCATCGCCATAGCATCCAAACTGATAGCCATTATTAACGGCCAGGTCATAGGCCTCCATAATGAGGTCGTAACCGCCGAAGGCTGCCGTCAGCATCATCATCGTCGACTCAGGGTGATAGAAATTGGCAAGCAGTGCATTGGAGAGCCCAAACTCGTATGGTGGGAAGATAAACTTGTTGGTCCAGCCATCGTATGGCTTCAGCAGACCGTCAGTGCCAACGGACGACTCGGTGGCACGGGCCGTACTGACGCCAACAGCGCACACGCGACGCCCCTGCGCCTTCGTGTCGTTGACCAGACGGCAGCACTCTTCACCGATGATAATCTGCTCAGAACTCATTTTGTGCTTCGTCAGGTCTTCCACCTCTATGGAGTCGAAACATCCCAGTCCACAATGGACGGTGAGATAGGAGAAGTTATAGCCGCGAATCTCCATCATCTTCATCAACTCACGACTGAAGTGCAAGCCCGTGGCCGGCGCCGTGACAGCACCCTCATGGCGGGCGAAGATAGTCTGGAAGTTCTCCATATCGTCGGCGTCAGCAGAACGGTGGTCGACGATGTAACGTGGCAGGGGCGCCTCGCCCAAGGCAAACAGCTCGCGCTTAAACTCCTCGTGATCGCAGTCGTAGAGGAAACGCAGCGTACGTCCGCGGCTTGTAGTATTGTCGATAACCTCGGCAACCATGGGTCCGTCATCCTCAAAGAAGAGTTTGTTGCCGATACGTATCTTGCGGGCGGGTTCGACAAGCACATCCCACAGGCGTAACTCCTCATTCAGCTCACGCAGCAGGAACACCTCAATCTGGGCATCGGTCTTCTCCTTGGTGCCGTAGAGACGGGCGGGGAACACCTTGGTATCGTTAAAGATAAACGTATCGCCCTCGTCAAAATAGTTGACCAGGTCGCGGAATGTCATAAACTCTTTCGTGTCCTTGCCCTCTGCGTCTTTCTTATACATCTCTATCTCCTGACGCTTGCGGTGAATGACCATCATCCGCGCCTTGTCACGGCTGTAAACACGCTCTATCGTGCCATCCTCATTCGTGAAAGCACGGTGAGGCGGATAAAGAGCCACTTGCTCTTCGGGCAATCTGAATTTGAATTGTGATAGTTTCATATTTTGATTTTTCGTGATGACGTAATGACGTTTTGACGTTATGTCCGTTATGTCGTGATGACCACCTGGTCAAGCCAGGCAGGAAAAGTGTCGAACGTCTGGCAGTCTTCGATACGGACGTTACCCACACGGGTCCGGCAGAGGGCCGTCAGGAAGGCGCCGCTGCCTAAAGCCTGACCGATGTCGCGCGCCAGGGAACGGATATAGGTACCCTTCCCACAGACGACACGGATGCTCATCTGCATCGTCACGGGGTCAAAGCCCGTCAGCTCTATCTCATCGATATGCACAGGTTTGGGAGCCAGGTGATGGTCGACACCCTTACGTGCCAGTTCGTATGCTCTGTCGCCTGCTACCATACAGGCAGAGAAGAGAGGCGGCTCCTGCATGATATCACCGACGAATCTGGCAAGCACGCTTTCTATCAGCTGACGCGTGATATGGCGTGTCGGATAGGTCATGTCGACGGTGTGCTCACGGTCGAACGATGGTGTGGTCGCCCCTAACTGCAGGGTGGCGGTATATTCCTTGTCGTGCAACTGCAACTGTTCTATCTGCTTCGTGGCTTTCCCCGTGCATAGAATGAGGACGCCGGTAGCCAGAGGGTCGAGGGTGCCGGCATGGCCCATCTTCACCCGCTTGACGTGCAGTTTCTTCGACACGAGATAGCGGATGTGAGCCAAAGCACCAAACGATGACATGCGGTACGGCTTGTTGATATAAATGAATGTCCCTTCGTTGAAGTTCATTAGTCAACCATTGCAAGTGAGTGACCCGTCAGAAGCAGCACGATGATTATCGTACCGACAATGATACGATAGATACCAAAAGCCTTGAAGCCATATTTGGCAAGGAAGGACACGAACCACTTCATAGCCAACAGTGCCACCACAAAAGCGACAACGCAACCTAAGAGCAGCATCATCATATTGTGTGAAGTAGCCCACACGGCATCTTCCTTCACGAGATCAAGCAGGTCGAGCAGTGTAGCACCCGCCATGGTAGGCACGGCGAGGAAGAACGAAAACTCAGCAGCACGCTTACGTGTCAGACCCTGTGTCATACCGCCCACGATAGTTGCCATCGAACGGGAAACCCCCGGGATGACCGAAATACACTGGTAAAGACCGATGTTAAACGCACGCTTCTCATTGACCTTCACATCATCAGTGCCTTTATTGAACAGCTTGTCGCAGAACAGCATGAACACACCGCCGACAACCAGCATAACGGCCACCACTTCAACACTGTCGAGGAGCCAGTCAAGCAGGCCTGATTTCTTAGCTGCCAGTCCGATAATCACAGCTGGTAAGACGCCGACAAAAAGCAGCCAGTAAAAGTAGTACTTATGCTTCAAACGCTGCCATAGTGAGCTTCCCTCAGGGGCAGGCGTATTGTCGAGCTTGAAAAAACGCTTCCAGTAGAGACAGACGACGGAAAGGATGGCACCAAACTGGATGATAAACGTGAAGGCATGGACAAAGGGATCGCCTTGTTCTATACCCAACAGATTCTGCGTAATAATCATGTGTCCCGTAGAAGAGACAGGAAGGAACTCTGTGAGTCCCTCAACAATTGCGATAATAACGGTTTCTATCCACGTCATTTATGACCTCCTTCTGAGCTAATCCTTACTCTTGTGAACTACTGCGTAAATCATCGACAGGAAGCCAATCAGGCACACCACAGGGGCCACCACGATGCGGCGGGTACTGAAAATGTCGGGGTTATAAGCCTCCTCTGTCGAACTGCCGCCACTCATCAGGATAAAGCCAATGATAACGACAGCCATCCCCACTGCAAGCAGGATGAAATTCATGCGACCAAACGCCAAGTCTCTTTTTTCCATATCATTTCTGATTCTTAATTCTAAATTTTATAAAGGTCCTGCGCACGCATCTTGAGAAAGTGGTTTACTGAGATATACGAACACAGCGACGTAATAACCAAACCGAAAAGCACGACGGCCAAAGCCGTGACAGCCAACACCTCCCAGCTGATGACAGCTGTAAGACTGGGCTCATACCGGTAGAGGCTCCACACACCCGCACCCAGGACAAGGCACGCCAGCAACGCGGAAACGAGCCCCACGACCAGGCCTACGCCCATAAACGGACGACGGATGAAAGCCCACGAGGCTCCCACCAGCTGCATCGTGTGAATAAGGAAGCGCTGCGAGTAGACACGCAGACGCACCGTATTGCTCACCAGTTCGTAGCTGATAAACGTCAGCAGCAGGGCCAGCACCAGCAGCACCAGACTGACTTTCTGCAGATTCACATTCACACGGTCCATCAGGTCCTCCTGATAGGCGACGTCGGTCACCTTGGAGTTCTTCCGAAGCTCACGAACAATCCAGCGCAGTGAGTCGCGATTGGCATATTCGCCCTTCAACTGCAGTTCCAACGTGGCCACAAAGGGATTCATGCCGAGAAACTCCGACGGGTCGCTTCCCATAGCCGCCGTCTGTTCTTTCAGGGCCTGTTCCTTACTGACATAATCAATATTGCGAGCGTAGGGCCGGTGATACAGGTCACGACACAGCCGGTGGGCATCGTTCACGCTCACCGTGTCGCTCAGCATGACCGTCACCGTCAGATGCTCCTTGACATAATTAGAAAGGTTATGGGCCGTGAGTACCGAAAACACCACAAGACCCAGCAATATCAGCACCATCGTCGTACTGATACACAGTGTCACAACCTGTAAGCCGTGCCGGCGACGGGTCGTCCTTCTATTTCTGCTCATTGACTTGACGTACGTAAATCTTGAAATCGCGTGCAAAGTTACAAATAAATTTTTGGAAAAAAAAACTTTTTCGTAATTTTGCACCCATTATGAGTACAATCATCTATCCTTCGCCCATCTTCGGCCCCGTACAGAGCCGTCGGCTGGGTATTTCCTTAGGCATCAACCTGCTGCCAGCCGACGGTAAAGTATGCTCCTTCGACTGCGTTTACTGCGAGTGTGGTTTCAACAAGGACCATCGTCCCACCCTGCCCCTCCCCACCCGTGAGGAGGTTGCCAAGGCACTAGAGAAGAAACTGCTACAAATGCAGGAGGACGGCCAGATGCCCGACGTGCTGACCTTTGCCGGCAATGGTGAGCCCACCTGCCATCCCCACTTCGCCGAGATCATCGACGATACCATCCGTCTGCGTGACCTGTACTGCCCCGCAGCCAAGGTGTCGGTACTCAGCAATTCTACGATGATTCATCACCAGCGTGTCCATGATGCCCTTTTGCGGGTCGACAACAACATTCTGAAGCTCGACACCGTCGATGCACGTTTCATCCGGCAGGTAGACCGTCCCGTAGGCACCTACGATGTCGAACACATCATCGAGAGGATGAAGGCCTTCAAAGGCCATGTCATCATCCAGACAATGTTCCTACGGGGCACCGGTATCGACAACACCAGCGACAGCTACGTCGGCCCCTGGCTGCAGGCCGTCAAGGAGATAGCCCCGCAGCAGGTGATGATCTACACCATCGACCGCGAGACGCCCGACCAAAGTCTGCAGAAAGCGAGTCGCGAACAACTTGACGTCATTCGCGACCGCGTTGCCGCCATGGGAATCCCCTGCACGGCATCCTATTAAGAGATACAGTTGCTTAACTGTCGTTTACATCCTCGAGATGATGCCGAGTTTGGTGGCTTGCAGGAACTCGATGATGTGACGGATTTCAGGACCGTCGGGCACCTGGTCGACAATCTGGTTGATAGCATCGAAGAGGGAGGTGCCGCCGTTGAACACCAACCGGTAGGCATTGGCAATATGCTTCAGCGTCTTCTCTTCGACACCGTGCTGACGACCAACGGCGAAATTCACGCCGCCGTAGGTATTCTTCTTCGTGGCGATGATATAGGGCGGAATGTCACGCGAGAAGGTGGTGCCAGCCTGCACCATAGAGCCGCGGCCGACGCGGGTCTTCGCGTTCTCGATGACTGACGATGAGAAGATGACGCCGTCCTCAATCTCACAGTCGCCGGCAATCTTCGTTCCATAGCCGAAGACACAACGGTCGCCCACCTTGGTGTCATGCGAGATGTGGGCACCCTCCATCAGCACGTTCTCGTTGCCGATAATAGTCTGCCCGCCACTGTGGGTAGCACGGTTGATAACTACGTTTTCACGGATGACATTGCCGTCGCCGATGATACACTCCGAGCGTTCGCCACGGAACTCGAAGTCCTGCGGCAGGGCGCCGATGACGCTGCCCTGGTGAATCTTGTTGCCCTTACCCATGCGCGTACCGTTACAGATACTGACAAAGGGGAAGATGATACAGCCATCGCCGATTTCCACATCGTCCTCGATATAGACAAAGGGGAAAATCTTACAGTTGTCGCCGATTTTTGCCTTGGGGCTTATTTCGGCCTTAGGGGATATTTCGCTTGCCATAACTTTTCTCTTTTACTTTGCACCACCGCCTAAAGCTTGGTACAGGTTAACTACTGCTTGCATCTTGTTGAACTGGTCGGTGACCTCACTGATCTCGGCATTGAGCAGATTGGACTGCGCCGAGATAACCTCCAGATAGGTAGTGTTCGACGACGACTCCATCAACTTCTTCGTATCCTCGACATTCTGCTTCAGCACAGCCACCCGCTTCGAGTCGAGGGCGCCCTTCTCAGCCGACGAGTTATAGGTGACGAGGGCGTTCGACACCTCGTTGCCGGCTTTCAACACGGTATTCTGCCAGGTGTTGTACTTCTGTTCATACTGCATCTTGGCCACCTTCAGGCCAGCTACAATCTGTCCATGCTGGAAGATCGGCTGCACCAGTGAGCCGACAGCCGACCACAACATCTTACCGGGGTTGATAAGACCGTTGTTGTTGGTGAAGGCGCCTGTACCGGTGATGGTGATGCTGGGATAGAAGCGCGAGCGGGCCTGCTGCACATCGTAGAAGCACTGGGCCAACGCCATCTCAGCGGCGTGCACGTCGGCACGG
The DNA here is from genome assembly GCA_017471465.1 of Prevotella sp. Lineage (GTDB taxonomy): Bacteria > Bacteroidota > Bacteroidia > Bacteroidales > Bacteroidaceae > Prevotella. Next base: position 241,955 of record JAFUTI010000023.1, read on the forward strand.
TTGTTCAGCAGATTGATGCTCACACCGGTAGCAAACTGCGAGGGCAGCGACTGGTCAGCCAGACGGCCACGGCTGATGGTCTGTGCCGGCTGGGCTATCAGCAGCGACAGGGCATTTTCGGTCTCACGGATCTGACGCAACAGGTCTACCTTCTGAGCCTGCACGCTGTAGTAAGCGGCTTCGGCACTCTGCACGGCAGTAGAGCGGTAGCCGACGCGGTTCTCGTGCATGAACTGCATTTTCTCCCAGGTCTCCTTCGTCAACTGCTCCATTTCGTTGACAATCTCCACCTGACGGTCGAGCATCAGCAGCGTATAGTAGAGGTTGGCTATGCCGGTGACGATGCCGCACTGGGCAGCCACCTGATAGTCCTTGGTAGCCATTAGCTGCATCTGTGCCGAACGCTTGGCGTTAAGCAGATTGCCGAAGAGGTCGACACTCCACGAGGCAGAGACAGGCACCTGGTAGGACTTGGTCGTCACCGAGGGGTCGGTCTGTAGCGTGGCAATCGTTCCCTGAGGCGTCAGCGCTATCGACGGCAGGAAGGCCAGACGGGCACATTTCAGTGCCTCATTGACAATCTGCACGTTCAGGGCTGCGTTCAGCAGGTCAGGATTCTTCTCCAGTCCCTGCTGGATGAGTGCCTGCAGCTGGGGGTCGGTGAAGAGCTGACACCAGGGCAGGTTGCCAAACGACTCATCGTCTTCAGCCTGAAGGGCACCGTTCAGGGCCACGGGGTCGCGGACGATACCGTCGGCAACGACATCAGGACGGTCGTATTTGTTGTAGAGACCGCAGCTGCTGAGAAGCAGCGTTGCGGTCATGCATATCATTATCTTCTTCATAGTCTTACTTCTCTAATTCATAATCAACAGGGCGATGTGCATACTGGGCAATCTCGGTAGCCACCTCTTCGTTCTCATCCTCGTTCTCGAACTTCATAGGACGGAACTTCTCCTGGATGCTCTGGAAGATGACGAACAGCGTAGGAACGACAAACAGCTGGCAGACAGTACCAACGAGCATGCCGCCGACGGCAGCAGCACCGAGCGTCTGGTTACCATTCTTGCCCACACCTGAGGCGAACATCATAGGTAGCAGGCCGATGACCATAGCCAGCGACGTCATCAGGATAGGACGCAGACGGGCGGCAGAGCCGAGGATGGCTGACCATGATACGGCCATACCGAGTTGTCGGCGCTCGAGGGCGAACTGGATAATCAGGATGGCGTTCTTAGCCAGCAGACCAATCAGCATGATGAGCGAAATCTGCATGTAGATATCGTTGTTATGACCGAAGAGCTGGGTGAAGAGGAAGGCACCTGCCAGTCCGAAGGGCACGGAGAGCACCACTGCCAGCGGCAAGATATAGGACTCGTACTGTGCCGACAGGATGAGGTAGATGAAGATGAAGCAGAGAACGAAGATGAGTGCCGTGGAGTTGCTCGACTTGGCCTCCTGTCGTGTCAGTCCCTGATAGTCGTAGGTGTAGCCCGTGGGCAGCATGTCGGCAGCCACCTCCTCAACGGCCTTGATGGCCTCGCCGGTGGAGTAGCCGTCGGCCACGGTAGCGGTGACGGTGATGGAGGTGAACATGTTGAAGCGGCTGATGTTAGTCGGGCCGTAGACACGCTCTATGGAGCAGAACTCCTGCACAGGTGCCATACCCTTCGGCGTGCGCACATAGACGCTGTTGAGCGACTCAGGCGTCATACGGGTCTCTGGCGAGCCCTGTACCATGACGCGGTAGAGCTTGCCGTAGGCGTTGAAGTTTGAGGCATACAGACCGCCGTAGTAACCCTGCAGGGTGGTGAGCACGGTGGAGGGCGAGATGCCCGACTGCTTACACTTGGCCACGTCGACGTGAATCATGTACTGCGGGTAGTTGGGGTTGTACGACGTCTGGGCCATCTGTATCTCCGGACGCTTGTTGAGCTCAGCCAGATAGTCCTTGGTGATGTCGAAGAACTTCGTGAGCGAACCGCCGGTGCGGTCCTGCATCACCAGCGACACACCAGAGTTGGCCGAGAAGCCGGGAATCATAGGCGGTGCGAAAGCCAGGATGGAGGCGTCCTTGATATGGGCGGTCTTCAGGTATATCTGTGCCAGCACACCGTTGGCCTCGTATGGATTGAGGAAGAAGCGGTAGATACCATCGCCCTGCCACAGTCCGCTGAGTTTCCACCAGAAGCCCTTCTGGCGCTCTGCAAACGGCTTCAGCTTGATAATAAAGGTAGCCTGGTCGGAGCCGGCACCGGCAATGAAGTTATAGCCCTGAATCTGCTCACGGCTCTGGATGGCGGGGTCGGCAGCGAGGATGGAGTCCACCTGGTTGATAATCTGCGTGGTACGTGCCACCGACGTTGCCGGGGGCATGGAGATAGTGCAGAAGATGGTACCCGTGTCCTCATCGGGCACGAGGCCGGTCTTCGTGGTAAACATGGTTGTTGCCAGCACGGCGATGCCGATGACGACGGTCACGAAGATGGCCACGGGCTTCTTCACCAGCTTCTCAACAGTCTTTTTGTACTTGCCGGTAGCGGCATTGAAGGCCGTGTTGAACGAGGCGTGGAAGCGGTCGATCATCGACATCTTCTTCTCGTGGCCCTCCTTGTCGTGCGGCTTGAGGAAGATGGCACACAGGGCTGGCGACAGCGTCAGGGCGTTCAGTGCCGAGATGAAGATGGAGACGGCCATCGTCACGCCGAACTCACGGTAGAACGTACCCGTCGTACCGCCGATGAACGACACGGGGATGAACACCGAGGCCATGACGAGCGTGATGGAGATGATGGCACCCGAAATCTCGTTCATGGCGTCGATAGAGGCCGTCAGCGGTGACTTGTAGCCCTGGTCGAGCTTGGCGTGGACGGCCTCAACCACTACGATGGCGTCGTCCACCACGATGGCGATGGCCAGCAGCAATGCCGACAGCGTCAGCAGGTTGATGGAGAAGCCGAAGACCTCGAGGAAGAAGAACGTACCGATGAGCGACACCGGCACGGCGATGAGCGGGATGAGCGTCGAGCGCCAGTCTTGCAGGAAGACGTAAATCACGATGAACACCAGGATGAGGGTGAACACGAGGGTAAAGACCACCTCCTCGATAGAGGCGTACAGGAACTCGGTGACGTCGTAGTTGATCTTATAGTACATGCCCGGGGGGAACAGCTTAGCCTGCTCCTCCAGCTCGGCCTTCACCTGTTTGGCTATCTCGTTGGCGTTGGAGCCGGCAATCTGCTGCACCATACCCATGACCGACGGGATGTTGTTGTTCTTCATCGACACGGAGTACTGCAGGCCGCCCAGCTCGATACGGGCCACATCCTTCAGCTTCAGCGTCTGGCCATTGGCATCGCTGGAGATGATGATATTACCAAACTCCTCCTCGGTCTTCAGACGACCGGTGTAGCGCATGGCATACTCGTAGGCCACGGGCGACTGCTCGCCGAAGGTGCCCGGGGCGGCCTCGATGTTCTGCTCGGCCAGCACACCGCTGATGTCACTCGGCATCAGGTTGTACTGCTTCATCACGTCGGGCTTCAGCCAGATACGCATGGAGTAGGTCTTCACACCTGGCGACTGCACGTCGCCCACGCCCTGGATACGCTTGATGGCGGGCACGACGTTGATGTTGTTGTAGTTGGTCAGAAACTGGTCGTCGTAGCGGCCGTCAGAGGTCAGGGTGAACATCAGCACCTGCGAGGTCTGGCGCTTCATGACCGTCACACCGATGCGGGTAACCTCGGCAGGCAGCAGGGCCTGCGCCTGACTGACGCGGTTCTGAACGTTGACCGCACACATGTCAGGGTTCAGTCCCTGGCGGAAAAGGATAGAGATGCTGGCCGAACCACTGGAGGCCGACGAGCTCATATAGTCCATGCCCTCCACACCGTTGATGCTCTCTTCCAACGGGGCCAGCACGGAGTTCTTCACAGTCTCTGCATCGGCACCGGGATAGCTGGTGAACACCACGACGGTAGGTGGTGCAATATCCGGATACTGCTCAATAGGCAGCGTGGCAAGTCCGATAAAACCCAGCAGGACGATGACAATGGAGATCACCGTCGACAGCACCGGGCGCTTGATAAATGTTGTAAAAGTCATAGTTGTCTTAACTTTTATCTCTTAACTTTTAACTATTAACTATTTCTTCATGGCTCCGACGATGTCGCCGGCTGTCATAGCCTTGGCCTGCTCGTCGATCTTCTGCTGGTAACGCTCGGGCGTGATGGGCACAATCTCCATCTGGTCGCTCAGCTTGGTGATACCGTTGGTGACATACTTGTCGCCCACCTTCAGACCGTCGGTCACAACGTAGTTGATGCCGTCGTTCTGGGGAGCCACCTTGATCTCAGTGTACGCCACCTTGTTGTCCTTGCCAAGGGTGTAGACGAACTTCTTGTTCTGCACCTCCATGACACAGGCCTGCGGGATGACAATAGCCGAGGCATTGTCGTGAGGAATGACGATGGCACCCGAGGCACCGCTCTTCAGCAGCTTCTCAGGATTGGGGAACACGGCTATCATCTGCACCGAGCCCGTCGCCTGGTCTATCACACCGCTCATCTTTGTCACCTTACCTTCATGACCGTAGATGGTGCCGTCGGCCAGCTGCAGCTTCACCGCTGGCAGGGACGACAGGACATCACCCGTCTTCGACATCTCCAGGGCATCCTTCTCGGTCATCGAGAAATAGACCTCCATCGACGAGATGTTGCTGACGGTTGTCAGCACATTGGCAGCGCTAACCAGCGTACCTACTTTATAAGGAAGGGTGCCTACGACACCGGCTGCCGGACTCTTGACATAGCAGAAACTCAGCATCTCCTTGGCTGAGGCCAGGGCTGCCTGAGCCTGAGCCAGACCGGCCTTTGCCTGCTCATACTGGTTGGTGGCCGACTGCAATTCGAAGTCGCCGATAACCTTGTTCTCATAGAGCTTCTTGGAATTCTCGAACGACAGCTTAGCAGTGTTGCACGCTGCCTGAGCCGTATTGACAGAAGCCTGGGCCTGACGCACCTGGGCCTGATAGGTCACGTTGTCAATCTCAAAAAGCACCTGGCCGGCACCTACCGTCTGACCTTCCTTCACATTAATACGAGTGACGAATCCGCCTACCTTCGGGCAGATCTGTACGTCCTGCACACCCTTGATAGAGGCAGGATAGGTGGCCTGCGATGAAGCATTGCTCGTACCAACCGTCACGACGGGATACTCATTGTCACCAAACTGCGGACGTCCGCCGCTCTTACCGCCACAGGAAGCGAGCAGCAAAGCAGAGGCCGCAAACACCAAAATCTTGTTTTTCTTCATACTTTAATATGCTTTTGTAATCTGTTATTCTGCAAAACAGGGAGAAAACCTGCGAGTCTTTAATTAGTTTTCAGCCTGCAAAGGTAAGAAAAAAGTAGTAATCGGATGCAAAAAGGAACATTCTTTTTAGTCTTTTTTGCACTTTATCACTATTTTTCTAAGACAGCACTTTTTACCACCACCATCAAACGATGCCCATCGCCTTGGCTTTCTGCAACAGCAACGCCATCAACGGCTCACGCTCGTTCTCCACCTTATTATCGAGGACGGCATCCTTGAGATACTGTTTCAGCGTCCCTACCTCGCGGGAAGGTTTGAGATGGAAAAGTTCCATAATCTCATTGCCGTCGATGACGGGCTGCAGCAGCCGTTTGTAGTCCTTCTCTTTCAGGTCGGCCAGCTTTTCGCGAACCATCCGGAAATTCTCAAGAAACAGCTTCTTCTTACCTTCGTTCTTCGACGTAATATCGGCCTCACAGAGCGTCATCAGGTCGTCGATGTCATCGCCGGCATCGTTCAGCAGACGGCGCACAGCCGAGTCAGTGACCTCGTTGTCGGCAATGACCTGCGGACGCATGTGCAGGTCAACGAGTTTCTGCACATACTTCATCTCAGGGCCCAGCGGCAGCTTCAGACGGCGGAAGATGTCGGGCACCATCTTGGCACCGATATAGTTGTGGTTGTGGAAGGTCCACCCCACGGTAGGCTCCCACCGCTTCGACTTCGTCTTTCCGACGTCGTGGAGCAAGGCGGCCCAGCGCAGCCAGAGTCCTGAGGCGGAACTATTCTCGCACCTCGTACCTTGTACCTCGTACCTCGCAACATTCTCCAGCACCTCCAGCGTGTGATAGAAGTTGTTCTTATGGGCCCGCCCGTTTTTCTGCTCTACGATATCGAGGGCTGCCAGTTCGGGCAGGATGATGCCGAGCAGTCCCGTGCGCTGCAGGTCGACGAATCCCTTACTGGGGTGCGGCGACATGATAATCTTGTTCAGCTCCACCTCGATACGCTCGCCGCTGACAATTTTGATACGGTCGGCCATGCGCTCCAGCGCCTCAAACGTCGCATCCTCAATCAGGAAGTTCAGCTGGGTGGCAAAGCGGATGCAGCGCATCATGCGCAACGGGTCGTCGCTGAAGGTCACTTCAGGGTCAAGGGGTGTGGCGATGATACCGTCTTCCAGGTCGGCCAGACCGTCGAAGGGGTCGACAAGCTCGCCGAAACGGTCGCGGTTCAGGCAGATGGCCATCGCGTTGATGGTGAAGTCGCGGCGGTTCTGGTCGTCCTCCAGCGTGCCGTCCTCGACGATGGGCTTGCGCGAGTCGTGGCTGTAGCTCTCGCGGCGGGCACCGACGAACTCTACTTCAATCTCCGTTCTCTCCTCACCGCTCTCATCTCTCCCCTCTCCTCTCTCCTCCACAAACTTCACCTGCGCCGTGCCGAAATTCCTGAACACGCTGAGATGGGCACGGCGGCCTAAGCGGCGCTTCAACTCCTTGGCCACCTCAATGCCACTGCCCACGACCACCACGTCGACATCGTTGCTGGGACGTTCCAGAAAGATGTCACGCACATAGCCACCCACTACATAACACGCTACGCCGAGGGTGTCGGCAACATCGCCTATCTGATGGAACAGCGGCAGGTCTAACAGCTTGGCTAACTCTTCGTCTGAATAGAATTTCATTTGCGGATTACTGGAAAACAGGCTGCAAAGTTACAAAAAAAGCTTGTAAAGAACAACGGATTTTGGAAGATTAACGCAATTCGACCTAAAATAAAGGCAAAACGGGGAAGAACAAGGAAATTCAATATTGAGGGTAACGCAAAATATGGAGGATTGGTGAAGGAGTTAGGTTTCCAAATCGTAACCCTGAAAGCACCTCTTACCGCCCGTTGGTACCCTCCCCGAGATACTCAATCTCGTGGTCCCTCCCTTATTCCGCAAACTGCTACATTTTGCATAGCGATGGATACCCCAAAAGACAGTAGTTTTGCAGCCCAAAATTAAAAAAGGAGTAAGAAATGAGAAGTACATTCAACATTTTGTTCTACGTGAACAAGAGTAAGGAGAAGAACGGTGTGGTACCTGTGATGGGACGTGTGACAATTAACGGCAGTCAGAGCCAGTTCAGTTGTAAGAAGACCATCCCGCTTGACATGTGGGATGTGAAGGGAAACTGTGCCAAGGGCCGAAGTAAGGAGGCTTTGCAGATTAACCGCGAGTTGGACAACATCAAAGCGCAGATCATCAAGCACTATCAGTACCTGTCAGACCGCGAGGCTTTTGTGACGGCTGAGATGGTGCGCAACTCCTATCAGGGATTTGGCAGCGAGTACGAGACAATATTGAGTGCTTTCGACAAGGACATCGCCAGTCTGAAGAAACGTGTGGGAAAGGACAGAGTTGCCAGCACACTTTGGGCTATGGAGCGTTCACGAAAGGACGTGGCTGAGTTCATCCAGTCGCATTACCGTCGGAGAGATATGTCTTTGCTGGAATTGACACCAGAGTTCATCAAGGATTTTTCTGCCTATCTCAGTACGGATAGAGGACTGGCAAGCGGTACTATCTGGCAGCGTTGTATGTGGCTGAAGGGCGTCGTGCTGAGAGCACATTATAACGGTAAGATACCCCGTAACCCCTTCGCGCAGTTCCATATCAGCCCCAACTGCAAGGAAAGGGAGTTTCTGACCGAAGACGAACTGAAAGCCGTTGTGACGCATGAGTTTGAGGACGATAATCTGGCCTTCGTGCGTGACATTTTTGTATTCGTGTGCTTCACCGCCCTCTCGTTCATTGACGTAAAGGAACTGACAACCGACAACATCGTAGACATCAACGGCGACAAATGGATTATCGGCCATCGTCATAAGACTGGCATCCCCTTTCAAGTGAAACTGATGGATGTACCCTTGCAGATTATCGACCGCTACAAGCACCTACAAGAAGACAAGCTGGTATTCGGTAAGATGAACTACTGGTCGATGTGTAAGAAACTGAAGAAGGTCATGGAGGCTTGCGGCATAGAAAAGCAGATTTCATTCCACTGTGGCAGACATTCATTCGCAACATTGGCACTTTCAAAGGGAATGCCCATTGAGAGCGTGAGCCGAGTATTGGGACATACGAACATCGTCACGACACAGATATATGCCAAGATAACGAGCCAGAAACTCAACAATGACCTGACGATGCTGGGTGACAAGCTCAATGCATCATTCAAGGACATTAAGACAATATAATGGTTGGTGCTCAAAACCTTCAAAGCAGAAAGACGAATGATTAGCGAAGTCTGTCATCCGTCTTTCTGCGTTATTATTCATGTAGCGGACGTGTGGATGCTTTCTCTTTTTCCCTCTTGTTAACGAGCCGGATGATAGCATGATTCCAAGACTCTCTCCAGATCACTCTCACGATACAGAACTTTCCCGCCTAATAGAATATAAGGTAGCACGCCATCATTGCGATATTCTTGTAGTGTCCTTCGACTGACTTTCAGAACTTCAGCCACCTCCCTATCCGTTAGGTATCGCTCACCATCAAGCATAGGACGATAGTTGCCTGTGACATTCTTATACAATGCCAGTACCTCTTTCATACTCTCCAATACCCGTTTCACACCAGCATTATGTGGCATTATCAGTTCGTTCATATACCACCTCCTTTCTGTTGACGACATCCATACGAACGAGAATCCTTCTTTCTGACCTCAACAAGTGGGATGATGCGTTCTACATCCTTAGGCTTATAGTAGGTCTTATGCTCGATTTGGGAATAAGCTAACGTTCCGTTCTGGCGGAGCGTCTGCAACGTTCTTGGGCTGATGTTCAGTATCTGGCACACGTCCTGGTTATCAAGCCACTCGCCAAGCCGTTTGTCTGTTCCTCTACCAGCCATTACTTTCATCTGATTGACGAAGCTGTTGAAACTCGTCAGCAATTCCTCATAGGTACTGCGCTCAATAGATATTACTTCCATAGTCAAATTTAGTTTTTGTGAATTTGACGGCAAAGGTATATCAAAACAAACAAACGATACAGCGCTGAAAATTAGTTCTCTGTTTTTAACGTTTGAATAACTTATAAGCCGACTGTCCGCTGAGCTTGCTCAACCTTGGTGTGCGGCAACTCCCATTGCGGCATTGAGGCCATAAAGGGGTAGTAGGCTACCCCTATTGTGGTATCAGCTCGCAAGGGTGGGATTAGGCTACCACAATTGTGGCACTCCCTGCGAGCAGAGGGGCTACTATTCTCTGTAAGAACCAGGTCAGGTGTCCAAGCCTCATAGATTAAATATAGACTATCAGCGTGCTGCGAAGTCCCAGACAAGAGTCTATCACAGAGGACAGAATAGAGTCTAATTTGTCAAGAGGAAAAATATTCTGCCAAAAGAAGCAATTTTCTCAGATTTTTGATTACCTTTGCAACGTCATTAAAGAATTGACTTGTTTTGAAATAATAGGATCGTTTGAGATGACTGGAGAAGGACAAAAACAATTCTGGACCATGAAGATCAGGCCGCACGAGCGTTTGTGGCACATCGATCTCGGTGAAATCTGGCGCTATCGCGACCTGATAGAGTTGTTCGTGAGGCGAAATATCGTGGTTCAGTATAAGCAGACCATCCTAGGCCCGCTTTGGTATCTCATCCAACCCATATTGACCGTTATTATGAATATGGTGGTATTTGGCAACATTGCCAAGATGAGTACCGACGGCATGCCCCAGGCTCTGTTTTATATGGCTGGCAACATCTGCTGGTTCTATTTCTCCAACTGTCTGAACCAGTCGTCAAACACGTTCATAGCCAACCAGAGTATGTTTGGCAAGGTCTATTTCCCCCGTCTGGTGGTGCCCATCGCTGTGGTGATATCCAATCTGTTGCGATTTGTCATACAGGTAGGACTCTTTGTGGTGCTCTATCTCTATTTCTTTGTGGCAGGTGCTCCTATAGCCCCCAATTGGGCTATTCTGCTTACGCCCCTTTTGGTCATGATGCTGGCAGGTCTGGGTCTTGGCTTTGGTATCCTGATCTCCTCGCTCACCACGAAGTATCGTGACTTTACGATTCTCTTCACCTTTATCGTCCAACTCTGGATGTATGCTACGCCTATTGTCTATCCACTCAGCATGGTGGAAAAAGGTACGCTTCGCACACTGATTATGGCCAACCCGATGACCTCTATCATCGAGGCTTTCAAGTATGCCACTTTGGGTCAGGGCTATTTCTCTTGGTTAGCCTTAGGCTATAGCTTCCTGTTTATGAGTGTGCTGCTACTGTTCAGCGTCGCAATATTTAATAAGGTACAACGTAATTTCATGGATACTGTATGAAGGCCATTGAGTTTAATCATGTAGGCAAGCAATATCGCTTGGGACTGGTATCCACAGGTACCTTCAAAAATGACTTGAGTCGTTGGTGGGCCATGACTGTCTTGGGCAAGGAAGACCCGTTCCTGAAGATTGGCGATACCAACATACGTTCCACGAAGGGCGAGAGCGAATTCGTATGGGCGCTTAAGGATATCAATTTCAGTGTAGAGCAAGGCGACGTGGTAGGTATCATTGGTAAGAATGGCGCAGGTAAGAGTACCTTGCTGAAATTACTCTCTCGTGTGACAGCCCCCACCGTTGGCGAGATTAACGTCTGCGGTCGTATTGCCTCACTGCTTGAAGTAGGTACAGGCTTCCACCCAGAGATGACAGGTCGTGAGAACATCTATATGAATGGTGCCATCATGGGCATGACCAAGGCAGAGATTACCCGCAAACTCGACGAGATTGTCGATTTCTCTGGTTGCGAACGTTATATCGACACTCCAGTCAAGCGCTATTCTTCTGGTATGAAGGTGCGTTTAGGTTTTGCCGTTGCCGCTCATCTTGAGCCAGAGATTCTGGTGGTTGATGAGGTGTTGGCTGTAGGCGATGCCGAGTTCCAGAAGAAAGCCATCGGAAAGATGCAGGATGTGTCGAAAGGACAAGGAAGGACTGTTCTGTTTGTGAGCCACAATATGGCTGCTGTTCGTAGTTTGTGCAAGTCTGGTGTCGTATTGAAGGATGGACAACTTAACTACCAAGGTACTGCTGATGAAGCTGTTGAACATTACCTGAAGGTCTATGCTGATGATAATTCTGAATTACCTTTAGAACAAATACCCCGTACAGACCGTGTTAATGGGTTATTAAGATTTTTAGATATATCATTTCTAAATGAGAATAATGAAGTCATCTCGCCGCATTGCGGAAAGTTTTTACGTATTCGTTTAAAAATCAAAGCGGAACAAGGGGCTGAGCGATGTTCTATATCAATCAATGTCAATAATATTTTTGGGGATCCCATTATGAATTTTCCATCTCTTGTAACATTGGATGAATTTAAACTTACTCCTGGAATATATTTTGCAGACCTTGATATCCCCAAGTTGCCGTTGACAGTAGGGACATATAGGTTGACTTTATGGTGTAATGCAAAAAATCCGTTTGTGAATGTAAATTGTGGCGATTGTATAAGAAATGTGGTAAAACTTAATGTTGAAGATGATGATTTTTTTTGTAGTGGAAGAAAAATTGCCTCTCATCTGTTAGGGAAGGTTGTCTTGTGTGATCATAGTTGGTCTGTACGATTAAGCAATCATAAAAGACAATGAGGCGAGCAGTTTGAATTATAATGAGAATAATAGCATAAATTATTAATATGAATCCTCGATATAGTATTATAATACCTCACTACGATATTCCGGATTTGCTGATGCGTTGTCTGAAATCAATACCAATATCTGCGGATATTCAGGTGATTGTGGTGGATGATAACAGTCCAGATGCCGATACGTATTTGGAAAGATATCCTGAACTGTCGCGTCCTTATTTGGAGTTTATCAGAACGACAAAAGGCGGAGGCGCTGGCTATGCTCGCAATATAGGATTGGATCATGCAAAGGGTGAATGGCTACTGTTTGCTGATGCCGATGATTTTTATGTGGAAGATATGTATGATATCATTTCTTCAAATGCAGACTCGGAAGCGGACGTCATATATTTCAAGATAGAATCTGTACTTTCAGAAAATATTATCCAAAAAACAGATAGGGATGTTTATATTGATAGAATGATTAATGATTATTATGCGAATGGTGACGAATGGCCTTTAAGATTTATGTATTGTCCTACATGGGGCAAGATGATCAAAAGAGATTTGATTAATAAATTTAACATCCGCTTTGAAGAAATAAGATACTCAAATGATGTATTTTTCTCTTTGTTTGTAGGATACCATGCAGAAACAATTAAGGTTGTTAATAAAGTCCTTTATGTCTTAACTTCTCGCCCCGATTCGCTGGCAGCTAATTATTGTTCAAAACCAAATGAGTTAAGAATAAGGGCAGAAGTGCATTATCGTTCAGATCTATTTTTGCATCAGCATCAAATGTGTAAGGAAAGGTCCATGAAACAATATTTGTTACTCATGTTCAATAAAGACCGGAAACTGTTCAAATACTATTTTTTTAAACTTGATGAGATTTACCCATCAAAGTTTTCGGCATTACGTGATATTAGTAAAAACAAATCCATAAGGTTTAAAATCAAATTCTGTTTATATTCATTATTGGTATGGACAAGACACCTGTAAGTATTTTGACAAATATAAAATCTATGTGTCCTACGTTTAGTATCATCATACCTCACTACGATATTCCAGACTTGCTGATGCGCTGTCTGAAATCAATACCTGTATCAGAGGATATTCAGGTGATTGTTGTGGATGATAATAGTCCAAATGCAGACACGTATTTGGAAAGATATCCAGAGTTGTCGCGCCCTTATTTGGAGTTTATCCGCACGACAAAAGGCGGAGGGGCAGGTTATGCCAGGAATGTAGGCTTAGATCATGCCAAGGGAAAATGGTTGTTGTTCGCTGATTCGGATGATTTCTTTTGTGAGCATGCATTTGAGGTAATCAAAGAGTATGAGGAGTCTGATGCCGATGTTATTTTTTTTAAGATAAAAAGGGCTCAGTTGCAATAGTCCGTGGATGAACTGACACACCATCCTATCCAAATAATACCCGCAAACGATACATATTTGAGATAGAATGTGTACCTTTGCACCATGGCAAAGAAGAGCAATACATTTGACAGCACGTC
>JAFUTI010000024.1 GCA_017471465.1 Prevotella sp.
GCAGGGGAATAATGAACGGGTTGGTGAAGCGGTCCGTCATCTCCCTGCACCTTTAATAGAACGAAAAATAGTGTAAAATATTGGTGATGAGTGGGAGCCGCAGGGCTTTAGCTTTTTCACCGCAGTGAAAATTAGTACAACAAAAGGAATATAATCATTAGAGAAGTGTGCGAACAGGGAGCAGGATTCAGACAACTGGCCAGAATAACAGGGATAAGCTATGGAATTATCCAAAGAGTTGTAACAGATCAGAGAACCGTCCCCTGATCTACGCGAGTTGTTTCTTCCAATTTTTCTTTTTACCTCCCAAACCTTGACGTGTAGTGCATTATTCTATGGAATTTTTGGTAGTTAGGAAAATAGTTCGTATTTTTGCGACATAAACATTAAAAACCTATTTTTTTAAGCTTATGAAGCAGAGAATACTACTCCTATTGTTTCTGTTGGCATCTGTTGTCAGCATGCATACAGCTACAACGGCAGACACAGAGAACGCTATCGTTGTCTATCAGAAGGACGGTCAGGTAGCGAAGTTTGCCTTTTTCGAAAAGCCCGTTGTGACCTATTCAGGCAACAACTTGGTGCTGACAACCACCAAGACAGCGGTACATTATCCCATCTATATGCTGCAGAAGGTAGTCATCGACGTGTCGGACGAGATTATCAACGACGTCGAGGAAGTGAAGCGCGAAGCCCAGTTCCGTTTCAAGGGTGGCATGCTGGTCATCAGTGGTGGAGACCCAGGGTCAACCGTATACATATACGACATCAAAGGCGTGAAGGCCGGCCAATACGTGCTGGACGGCGAGGGATGCGCCACGTTGCCACTACAACATCTGGGGCAACAGCTCTATATCGTCAAGACCACCCGTTTCACCTTTAAATTCCGTAAGTCATGAAGAAGATTTTCTCGCTCCTCATAGTCGCATTGTTTGCGACAACCAGTGTGTTGGCTGATGACATCAATGTCGAGCAGGCTTTGCAGATTGCTGGCAAGTTTGCCAAGAATCCCGCAACGCAACAGCTGTCGAAGCGCAGAGCGCCTATGGCTGAGGTCACACCTACGCTAGCTCATACGCTGAAGTCGAAGGTAGCTGACAAGGATAATGCTTATGTTGTCAATCTGGGCAATGACCAGGGCTTTGTCATCGTGTCTGGCGAGAGCGGTACGGGCGACAATAAATGACCAGGGGACGGTTCTCTGATCACTTTTCTTGGGTAAAATTTTGATGATAAAGAAAATGTCACACTAGTGACATAAAAATATAGGATAAATTTAACAAAAGAAGAAATAAAATATTATGAGAAGATTGTTGACTTTGGTGATGATGCTGAGTTGCATTGCCGTGATTCAGAAGATGGGTCAGCGACATACACATATGCTAAAAAATCAAATTATCCGCTTATCCTACACCCGCTACTGATTATCAGGGAGTTAGCGCGAAATTATCCGCTAATTATCCTACACCTAAATGCGAAAAACGGGTTTATCGCAAGGTCTGCGAATTTGAATATTCATATTCTGATATGTTAGGATATATCAACAGAACTGTCGATGCCATCTACTGCATTGAAAATTCTGTTATACGAAGAAAGCAAACCCTTGAACGTTGGAAGAAATGGCATATGGCAAATACAGGTCATTGGTATTATGCCTATTCTATTGATGGCAATAGCATAACGATACATGATGCATACCATGAACAGAACATGAAGTAAAATTTTTTTTAGCTCATTCTATGGCGCCGGCAAATCAACCGTCCGACGGCCTCGGACAAAAATCCGACAAGGGCGGACAAAAGTCCGAACGGCGCGGACTCCCAGCGAACAGACTGTAGTGCTAAGGCAAAATGACCGTTCGCGTCCGACCAACTGTAGTCCTTAAGTCCTGTAGTCCGCTGCAATTTCTGAAATGGTGTAGGATAATTGGCGGATAATGAGCGGATAATTTCGCGCTAACTCCCTGATATTCAGTAGCGGGTGCAGGATAAGCGGATAATTCGTTTTTTTTGAGCGTTTAGAACTGGTCAATGTGAGTATTTCTCAATCAGGTCGTTGGCCTGCGGATCACCAAGTTCTTTGGCACGTTGCAGGTTCTTGACGCCTTCGACTTTATTACCCTTTAGACATTGGGCAATGCCGAGGAAGAGGTAGCCGTCGCTGTAGTCAGGAGCAACGCGGATGCACTCGTTAGCCGTCGCGATGGCTTCGTCGTAAAGACCGACGCGAACCTGCAGCGAGGCCTTCTCGGCATAGTAGAGATCGTACTCAGGCTGCATCTTGATAGCCTGGTCGATATCGTTGAGGGCCTGCTGGTACAGACGTCCGCCGACTTCTGCCTGGAAGCGCAGGTAGTAGAAATTGGCATTGACGGTCGCTTGCATCAGTTTCTCGTAGTCATTCAAGTCGGTAGTGGCCTGACGGAATTTGCCAGCTTCGAGCAGGGCCTGTGCACGCATCATCAGATAGGGGGCTGCCTCCTTCAGATAAGGCTTGCTGAACATTGCCACACAGCTGTCGAGCAGGGCGAGCTGGCCGATGGTGTCGTTCAGAGCGGCCTTGCAGCGTGACGCTTCGTAGAAGAGTCCGGCAGAACGCAGTTCGCTGCCCGTGATAGTGGTGTAGATGTCGCTGGCTTCGGCATATTTCTTCTGTGCGTAGAGGATGACGGCCTGCTGCTGGCGATATACGGGTATGGGATTAATGCGTTCAGCAGTACGTGCCTCCTCCAAAGCCTTATCCAATGACCAGCCGTCGTAGGGGTCGTTGGACATGTAGAGCTCTTTCTGGTAGATTAGTTTGGAGTAGGTGAAATGGACTTCATCTTTCTTATCCGCTACGCGAATGGCTTTTTCCATGTCGGCAGCAGCTTCGGCAAAGTGTTTGTTTGCGGCAGCTCTCTCTGCACGGTAGGTGTAGCCGTCGGGGGAGTCGGGGAAGCGGGCGATGAAATCGGTGAGAATCTGGTCGTAGGCTGCGGAGTCGAGTGAACCTTGTGCCATGTAGAGTGTCAGAATTGCCTGTTCAAGACTTTGAGGCAGGTCTTTTTTGATATAGGTGCTGCGTAGCGTGCGATCGTTGATACTCAGGCCGTTGATGGACAATGAGTCGGCAAAGCGTGCGCTGACGGCATAGCTTAGTGTGTCGTCCTGACGGTAGGGCTGCTGCATCAGACCGAGGACCTCGCCAGCTTCGTTCATCAGCGGACAGCTGGCAGTGCCCCCGGGCATGTTCAGTGCTACGGTATAGTAGGCATAGCCCTGACGGAATGTCTCGGCTTTTCGAATGGAGCCTTGAGGTACGTTTTTTACCTCATGATAAGGCAGTAACCACACCTGATCATCAGCTGACGCATTAGTAGCAGCAATCGTCAGGGGAACAGTCTTCTTGGTATCGACTCGGAAGCGGGCCACGTCGTAGGTGTCGTTGGCACCTAACATACAAGCCACGGGCAACTCGCGTCCCAGGGCATCGATGACAACGGCTCTGTAGGCTCCTTTGAAGGGGGTAAAGCTGCTGACGGCCTCTCCCTGCTCTCCGGTGAAGAAGCCGCAGGAACTGGCCAGAAGCGACCCCTTGTCGTCGAATGTCTTGAGCATGAATACTGACTTCGAGGCTTTCTTCACCCACGAAGGTTGCGCTGTGACAGCAACGGCTACGAGCAGCGCCATTATGATGGTATAGACTCTATTCATAATTTTAGCAGTTCTTTTGCGTTCTGGATGGCAGCGGCTGTGACGTCGCTACCGCTCAACATTTGTGCTATCTCGTTCACGCGCTCCTCAGCAGTCAGTTCTGTCATCGTACTTGTCGTACCGTTCTCGGTCTCTGTCTTCGACACCTTGTAATGACTGGTGCCGAGGGCAGCAATCTGTGGCAGATGGGTGATGCTGATGACCTGGCGGTCGTGACTGCCCATCTCCTGCATCAGCTGGGCCATCTGCTCGGCCACGCGTCCGCTGACGCCGGTGTCAATCTCGTCGAAGATAATCGTCGGCAACTTGACGGCACCGCTGATCATCACCTTCAGCGACAGCATGACACGAGCTATCTCACCGCCCGAAGCCACCTGTGACACGGGTTGGAGTGGGGTGGAGGTGTTGGCCGAGAAGAGGAACGACACACGGTCGTGTCCGCTCCGCGACAGTTCGGTCGGCTCGATGGTGATGGCAAAGCGTACGTGGGGCATCCCTAACGGCACGAGCCGTTGCTGCATCTCCTTCTCTATCTGTCGGGCGGCTTTCGTGCGCTGACGGGTCAGGACGTCGGCCTGCTGTTGGCTTTTGGCTCTTAGCTGTTGGCACTTGGCTTCTAACTCTTCCAGGGCTTCGTCGCTATTCTCGACGGCAGCGAGTTTCTTTCCGATGTCGTCACGGAGAACGATGAGTTCGGCAACACTGTCTACATGGTATTTCTTCTGAAGGTCGTAGATGCGGTCGAGTCGTGCGTTGACGGCATCGAGCTCGGCGGGGTCGAAGTCGACATCCTCCAAGAGGCTGCTGACCTCCTGTGCGACATCTTTCAATTCAATATAGGTTGTATCGATGCGTTCGCCCAACTCTGCGGCTGGAGGAAACACGCGGCTGATGCCCTTGAGGGCACTGGCGGCATTGCGCAGCGACGTGACGACACCCGTCTGTTCGGCTTGCAATGCGTTATCAGTCTCGTAGAGCGCACTCTTGATATCCTCAGCGTGGGTCATCGTCTCGCTTTGCTGTTCCAGCTCCTCCTGCTCACCGTCAGTCAGGCGGGCTTCACAGAGTTCGTTGTACTGGAAACTGAGGAAGTCGGCCTGTTGGCGGTTCTGCCCGATGCTGTCCTTCAGCTCCTGCAACTGGCGCTGAGCCTCGTGGAAATCGTTGAAGGTCTGTCGATAGGCCTCCTGTTCGCGTGCATCGTCAGCAATGATGTCCACCACCGACAACTGGAAGTCCTGTTTCTGCAGCAACAGGTTCTGGTGCTGAGAGTGTACGTCAACCAGCTGTTCGCCCAGTTCTTTAAGCGTAGACAGTGCTACCGGTGTGTCGTTGATGAAGGCACGGCTCTTGCCGGCGGCAGTCAGTTCGCGACGGATAATGGTGTCCGTAGCGTCATATTCTATGTCGTTGGCCTTGAAGAACGGCTCCATCTGATAGCGCGAGAGGTCGAAGTGTGCCTCGACCACGCATTTCTCAGCTCCCTGCTTGATGGTCTTCGAGTCAGCCCGTTGTCCCAGGAGCAGGGCGATGGCGCCAAGGATGATGCTCTTGCCCGCACCTGTCTCGCCGGTGATGACCGAAAAGCCAGGGTGCAGTTGTATGTCGAGCGTATCAATAAGTGTGAAGTTCCTGATGTATAGCTTTTGAAGCATGGCAGTTGATTACTGTTTGATTTTCTCCCAGGTATTGTTCTGTGAGGCATTAATACTGAAGAGAATGTCGTAGACGGCTTCCTTCTCCTTCTGCGTGCCCTTACCTTTATATATATTAGCCAGCTCGTCCTTCTTGTAGTCCGTCCATATCTGGGGCAGCAGACTCAGGGGCTTGTCCTCGTGAGCCTTCTTTAACCCTGTTTCTAAAGCTGTCGTCACCTCCGTGCGGCCGCGCTCCACATTGGTGGCCATCTCGTCGAGTCCCTTGCGGTAGTAGTCGTACTGTAACTGGCGGAAGGCCTTCATGGCCTCATCCAGGTAGTCGTTGATGATGGCAAAGCGGTTGCGCGAGTCCTCGAACGATTTCCATCCCGGGAATCCCAAGTCCTGGGCATTGTTCACCAGGTACATACAGCGTTGCAGCACGTCAGTGCCACCCAAGGGGGAGAAGGTGTCGAGGTCGAGACCGATGATGAGGTAGGCGTAATAGGCAAAGAGAGCTGTCAGCTGGTTGTCGACGGTCTCGTCGGTGAAGTTCAGCTGGTCGAACTGTGCAAACTGGAACTGGAACTGCTTGTCGGTGTTGTTGTAGATAGTCGTTGTGTAAGCAGAGTTCCATACAGGACGGTTGGCCTGGATGATGGCCGTACATTCGAAGCGGTTCTCGGCCTGCACGTACTTGTCGACAGTAATGTTGAAGTTGCACTGTATGCGCTCGTTCTGCTGAAACTGCAATGCCGTCCACTGGCGCTCGTTGACAAACTGCTCAAGCGTCTGTTTCAGGTTCTCAAAGACTGAGGCATCGGTGCCTTGAATCTTGGAGTGGTTGATGTTAATCTTTGCCTCCAGTTCCTGAGTACTAGCCACGTGAGCTACAAGAAGAAGCGCAAGAGTGAGAACAGTTTTCCTAATCATCACTTGTTCATAGTGGCTTCCCGCAGTCTTATACGTGTCAGCACTTGTTTCGTGTTGTAGGTAAAGTCACCTGCTAGTATCCAACTATAGTAACCAGGGTCAAAGCGCAGGACGTCGGCAACCGGTTTGCCTTTATGTTTGCCAAAGTTAAACACTTCTGTACGCTGACCGTTGACGTCTTGCCACACGATACGTCCGGCAAAGTCGACATTGTCGTTCTGCTTTGAGAATTCTGCCAACTTGTCCATATCGTTCTCCAGCACTTTCTCAGGATCCTCGTTAGCGCCAGGGGCATACTTGTCGAGTTCGCCCATCAGCACGCGGTAAGTGGCTTCAGTGTCCTGGTCGGCACGATGGGCTTCAAAGTCATCCTCCATCTTACGGCCGCAGTAAAACTTGTAAGCTGCTGCCAGATTGCGGCGTTCCATCTTGTGAAAAATGGTCTGTGCGTCAATCAATCGACATTTGGAGAAATCAAAGTCGATGCCAGCACGTAGAAACTCCTCAGCTAGCAAGGGTACATCAAAATGGTTGGAGTTGAAACCAGCAATGTCGCTTCCTGAGAAAACTTCGTTAAGCTTACTTCCAAGCTGTTTGAATGTGGGTTTGTCTTTCACGTCATCAGCACCAATACCCGTCAGCTGGGTGATAAATGGGTCGATAGGACACTCAGGATTAATAATCTCGTTGCCACGCTCCTCGCGGCCATCAGGATATACTTTAATATAAGATATTTGGATGACACGGTCTTTTACCAAGTCCAATCCCGTAGTTTCCAAATCGAAAATGACCAGAGGCTTCGTCAGATTAAGTTTCATTGTCTATCAGTCGTTTAACAGCATGGGCATCATCAACATCAAAACATCCTGGTTCTCAGGCTGCTCAGATGGCAAAACGAGACCGGCACGGCTTGGGTCGGCCAGTTGAATGACAATCTCCGGACAATCGAAGTTGCTCAGTACCTCAATAAATGACGAACCTTTAAAACCGATACTCATGGCCTGACCGTTGTAGTCGCATGACATACGTTCGGTAGCTGTCTTTGAGAAGTCGTAGTCTTCTGCATCAAGCTGCAAAACAGCATTCTCAACATGGAAGCGAATCAGGTTGCTTGAGTCATTGGCGAAAGGCTGTACGCGGCGGAGTGCTGCCAACAGGCCAAGACGGTCAACTCGAAGTTCATTGGGATTGTTCTGAGGAATGACAGAGTTGTAGTTGGGGTAACGACCCTCTATGAGACGGCAAAGGATGATACCGTCGCCATAGTTGATTTCGGCATTACGCTCATCGAAGCGGATGGTGATGTCACCACCTTCTTTGCCTAGCATGTTCTTCAACAGCGTAGCAGGTTTCTTAGGGAGAATGAATGAAGCAGGTTGGTCGCTTTTGATGGTGTATAATTTGTTGCGTACCAGTTTGTGGCCGTCAGATGCCACAATAGCCAGACAATCAGGTGTCAGATCGAAATAGATGCCGTTCATAACAGGACGCAACTCGTCCTGAGCTGTCGCAAAGATACTGCGATTAATATTCTCTGACAGCATTTGGCTATTGATAATGATGGAAGTTGAAGCATCGCCGATAGTTTGTGCTGTAGGATATTCGTCAGCATTTTCCGTAGGCAGACTGAATAAACCGTTTTGGTATGTTATCTTGGCGATTCTCGCACTCATGTCAACATCAAAGGTGATGGGCTGTTCAGAAAACCCTTTGACAGCTTCCAACAGGTCGTGATTGCCGATAGCAAAGCGACCGTTACCATCGCTTTCGTTCAGTTCCACCGTCGTCTGCATAGTGTTTTCACTATCTGATGCAGTCAGGCCCAGAGTCTGTCCGTTAATGTCAAATACAAAGTCGCCGAGAATAGGAAGGGCGTTCTTACTGTTGATTACTCTTGCGAGTGCTACGAGTTTTGCACTCAGTGCGGTGCTTGATACTGTAAATCTCATAATATAATATTGTTTTTATTTACTACTCATTGGGCTACAAAATTACAAAAAAAAAGTGTGATTAGAAAAATTTATGCTTAAAAATTCTGCTTTTCAAACTATTTTTAGTACTTTCGCAGTCGCAAATCACTTAAATCAACATTTTAATACATAAATAATAATGGATTTAACAGGTAGAATCATTGCTGTATTGCCAGCACAGAGTGGCGTTTCTTCACGCACAGGTAATTCGTGGATGTCTCAAGATTATGTAATTGAGGTCCCCGGACAGTATCCACGTCGTTGTGTCTTCCGTATCTTCGGAGAAGATCGTATTAAGCAGTTTAATGTTCAGATGAATGAGGATGTGACTGTACAGTTCGAAATTGATGCCCATGAATATCAAGGCCGTTGGTTCAACGACATCCGAGCCTATAATATCATTCGCGGTCAGGTTGCTCCTGCCGCCGGCGCAACACCATTCCCGCCGACACAGCCAGCTGCACCCGCATCTGACGCGCCATTCCCACCAGCACAGGAAGTTCCGGCCGAGGGTTCCGCCGACGACCTACCCTTTTAATGATGGCCATAGTAATACTGCCCGCGTCGACGCGTGAAACGTCCATAATTGATGGCGTGGACAGGACAGTGATGATAGCAGCTGAGACAACATGTACAGCTGCTATCATTTTTCCATTGAGGGGACTCGTTGAACTCAATATCTCCAACCGGACATAATTCGGCACACTTCCCGCAGTGGATGCAGACGTCGGTATCGACGGTAAACTTCTTGTCGGTTATCATATAACGGTTGAAGTAAGCGCCGATAATATGACTGAAAACCCATGGAGTCGGTCCTGTTTTTAATTTATGGTAGCCGCTCTGCCGATTACATATTATCTCTGTATAGGTCTTCAGTTCCAGACTTGCCTGCTTTAATTTGTTTTGTTCACGTTCAGGAGTGTCGGTATACATAAATGGCAAGCATACATAACTCTCAGGCATAGTAAGTGAAAGGGCACTTTGCACCATAATCCCCTTTAAGGCCAGCTGTCGACTCAGCATCCTGACTGCCAGACCTGTGCTGTCGCCACAAGAACAGAGTACATAAGTGTAATGTCCTTGTGGACAATGGATGTTTAGTCGACTTACGAAGTCGCTTACAATGCGCGGTGGTTGCCACCCATGAACGGGGAAGCAGAAGCCGATACGCTCGTCATTCTCAAGAGTGAATTCACATGCTGTGTTCAGAATCTCTGGAATGAATAACAGTCTTTCGTTTGTGGCTGCAGCCAACTGTTCTGCAGCCCATCTTGTATTGCCAGTTCCGGAAAAATAGAATATCATGGTGCAAAGTTAGAAAATAATTGTGAAATATGAATCACGAATTATGATTATTTTCGTACCTTTGCACCCGCAATGAGATATTTTGTTACTTTTTGCTACGATGGAACACGTTACCATGGGTGGCAGATTCAACCTAATGGTGATTCGGTGCAAGCACAGATGCAACGTGCATTGTCACTCTTGCTTCGTCGTGAAATTATTGTTACAGGAGCCGGCCGTACAGATGCTGGTGTTCATGCTCGTAAGATGGTTGCACACTTTGATTACGTGGACGAAATTGACTGCAAGCAATTGGTTTACAAACTTAACAAGATTTTGCCTCGTGACATAGCTGTGGCTGAAATCGAGCGTGTAGCAGACGACCTGCATGCCCGCTTCTCTGCTACCAGCCGCATGTATCGTTACTACCTTCATACAGAAAAAAAACCATTCCTAAGTTTTACTTCATACGAGATTCATTACCAGTTGGATTTCAACAAGATGAACGATGCAGCAAAAGTGTTGCAAGAATACGAAGACTTCGGCGCATTCTGCAAAGCGCATGCTGATGTGAAGACAACGCTCTGCCATGTTATGGAAGCTGAATGGCACCAGACATCAGCATCGACGTGGTATTTCGAGATACGTGCCAATCGCTTCCTGCGCAACATGGTGCGTGCTGTTGTGGGGACGCTCGTAGATGTTGGACGGGGAAGGGTGACGATAGACGACTTCCGCAAGATAATAGAAGGAAAAAAACGGACAGAAGCAGGTGAATCCATGCCTGCCCATGCTCTGTTTCTTGAAGATATAACATATTAAAAATGTGGTTAATACTGGCTTTTATGTCGGCAGTTTTGTTGGGCTGTTACGACTCGTTCAAGAAGGAAGCATTGAAGGATAACGCGGTAATACCTGTACTGTTTCTAAATACGCTGTTCTCATCGCTGATCTTCCTACCGTTTATCATCCTTAGCAGTACGACAACAGCGCTTGATGGCACTTTCCTGCACGTCGGTTCTGGGGGGTGGAATGTTCACAGGTATGTAGTGCTGAAGGCCCTTATCGTGCTGTCATCTTGGGTGTTGGGCTACTTTGGCATGAAGCATCTTCCGTTGACAATTGTTGGTCCCATCAATGCTACACGGCCTGTGATGGTACTCATCGGAGCCTTGCTTGTCTTTGGCGAAAGACTGAATTTGTGGCAGTGGGTTGGCGTGATGCTTGCCGTTGCCTCGTTCTTCATGTTAAGTCGTTCAGGCAAGAAAGAAGGTATCGACTTCAAACACGACCACTGGATATACATGATAGTGTGTGCTGCCGTCCTGGGGGCTGTCAGCGGACTTTACGACAAGTACCTGATGACTCCTGTCAGCGAAGGAGGCTTAGGCCTCGACCGCATGCTGGTGCAGTCGTGGTATAACATCTACCAGTGTCTGATGATGTTGACGATGTTGCTTCTGTTGTGGTGGCCAAAGCACAAGGAGACGACACCCCTTCATTGGACTTGGTCCATCATTGGTGTCAGCATTTTCCTGTCGACGGCCGACTTCATGTACTTCTATTCCTTGTCACTGCCGTCGGCTATGATCAGCATCGTGTCGATGGTACGCCGAGGTTCAGTGGTAGTCAGTTTCCTTTTTGGAGCTCTTCTTTTCCACGAAAAAAATCTCAAGGCCAAGGCTCTCGATTTGATGTTGGTGCTTCTCGGTATGGTGTTCCTTTATATAGGTTCTAAATAAAATTGACAGCGTATAAATAAAAATGTTGTTAAACTATCGTCTGTTTCCGATTTTATTTGTAACTTTGCGGCTGGTTTATGAAGCTTATATTAGATGAAAGATAGTGTAAAGACCGCCGTGGAGCGGATTCTCGACAGCTACCTTGAAATGAACAATCACCGTAAGACGCCTGAACGCTATGCTATTCTGCGCGCTATTTACGAGACGAATGGTCATTTTACACTGGACGAGTTGGGAGACAAGATGATAAAAGTGTACAAGTTTCCTGTGAGCAGGGCAACGCTGTATAATACGCTCAACCTGTTTTTGGAATTACGGTTGGTTATTCGCCATCGGTTCCAGGGGACGACAAAGTATGAGGCATGTTATGACAACAATTCCCACTGTCATCAGATGTGTACCGTTTGTGGCAAGGTGACAGAAGTAAGGTCGTTAGAAATAACAAATGCCATCAACGAGTTGCATTTGAAACGTTTCCGCAAGGATGGCTTTACACTTTATATCTACGGCATTTGTTCCACTTGTCAGGCAAAAATAACAAGACAGAAGAATTTACGAAAAACAAAAACAGATATCAACAACAATGAACCAAGGTAAAGTAGATGTTCTGCTGGGACTTCAGTGGGGCGACGAAGGTAAAGGAAAGGTGGTCGACGTACTGACCCCTAAGTATGATGTGATAGCTCGTTTTCAGGGTGGGCCAAACGCAGGTCACACGTTGGAGTTTGAAGGCCAGAAATACGTACTGCGTTCTATTCCCTCTGGCATCTTTCAGGGGGGTAAGGTAAATATTATAGGCAACGGCGTTGTATTGGCCCCCGACCTGTTTATGGACGAGGCCAAGGCCCTTGAGGCTAGCGGACACGAGTTGCGTAGCCGCCTGCACATCTCAAAGAAAGCCCACCTCATCATGCCGACCCACCGTGTCCTGGATGCTGCCTATGAAGCTCAGAAAGGGAAGAACAAAGTTGGCACTACAGGCAAGGGCATTGGTCCGACTTATACCGACAAGGTCAGCCGTAATGGTTTGCGCGTCGGCGACATCTTAGAAAACTTCCCTGAGAAATATGCTGCTGCCAAAGCCCGTCATGAGGCTATCCTAAAGTCGCTCAACTTTGAGTACGACATCACTGAGGTTGAAAAGAAGTGGTTGGAGGGTATAGACTACTTGCGCCAGTTTCCCATCGTCGACTCTGAGCATGAGATCAATAATATCCTCAAAAGTGGCAAGAGCGTGCTTTGCGAGGGCGCTCAGGGCACGATGCTTGACGTGGACTTTGGTTCATATCCTTTCGTGACATCGTCGAACACTATCTGCGCTGGAGCCTGCACAGGTTTAGGCATTGGTCCTAATAAAATAGGTGATGTATTCGGTATCATGAAAGCCTACTGCACACGAGTCGGAGCAGGTCCATTCCCCACAGAGCTGTTCGATGAGACAGGTAAGAAAATCCGTGACCTTGGCCACGAGTACGGTGCAGTGACTGGGCGCGAACGCCGCTGCGGCTGGATCGACTTAGTGGCTCTAAAATATTCTATCATGGTCAACGGAGTCACGAAGCTCATTATGATGAAGAGCGATGTCCTTGACGGCTTCGATACCATCAAAGCCTGTGTGGCCTACAAGCAGAACGGTCAGGAGATAGACAATTTCCCATACAATATCGAGGACGGTATTGAGCCTGTTTATCGAGAACTTTCTGGCTGGAAGACTGATATGACGCAGTTTACCTCGGAGGAACAGTTCCCTCAACAGTTTAAAGACTATATCATGTTCTTGGAGCAACAGCTTGAGACACCTATTTGTATTATCAGTATCGGCCCTGACCGTGCACAAACTATTGTTCGTAAATAATGGCAAGCAAACCAAGCATACCTAAAGGCACACGCGACTTCGGACCTCAGGAGATGGCCCGTCGCAACTATATTTTCAACACCATCCGCCAGGTCTATGAACTATATGGCTTCCAGCAGATAGAGACACCGGCAATGGAGACCCTTCAGACACTGATGGGCAAGTATGGTGAAGAAGGCGACAAACTGCTCTTCAAAGTGCTTAACTCAGGCGATTTCCTGACAAAGGTCAACGATGACGAATTGGTGGAACGTAATACCCTCCATCTTGCCGCTAAGCTCTGTGAGAAAGGTTTGCGCTATGACCTGACGGTGCCTTTTGCCCGTTATGTAGTGATGCATCGTGAGGAACTTCAGTTGCCTTTTAAGCGTTATCAAGTGCAACCTGTCTGGCGTGCTGACCGTCCGCAGAAGGGCCGCTATCGTGAGTTCTATCAGTTTGATGGCGACGTTGTAGGTAGCGATTCGCTTTTGAACGAAGTCGAGTTGATGCAGATAGTCGACACCGTCTTTACACGCTTTGGCGTACGTGTACAGATTAAGATTAACAACCGTAAGATTCTCACTGGCATTGCCGAAGTCATTGGTGCTGCCGATAAGATTTTTGACATTACCGTTGCTATCGACAAGCTCGACAAGATAGGCATTGACAACGTCAACGCTGAGTTGCGCGAGGATGGGCTTTCCGAAGAGCAGATAGAAAAACTACAGCCCATCATTTCGCTTGAAGGTTCCAATGACGAGAAACTTGATACCATTGCCGATGTTCTGAGAGACAGTGAGACGGGTCAGAAAGGTGTGGAAGAACTACGCTTTATCCTCGGTATGTTGAAAGATGTTTTGAACAACGAACTACAGCTCGACCTGACGTTGGCACGTGGCTTAAACTACTATACCGGAGCCATCTTTGAGGTTAAGGCCCTTGATGTACAGATAGGCTCTATCACGGGTGGCGGACGTTATGACAATCTGACGGGTATCTTCGGTATGCCCGGTATTTCTGGTGTTGGCATCAGCTTTGGTGTTGACCGTATCTACGACGTCCTTAACCAACTTGACGCCTATCCCAAGGACGCTGTCACCAGCACTCAACTGCTGTTTATCAACTTCGGTGAACAGGAGATGGCCTACTGCTTGCCTATAGTGGCTATGACCCGTCAGGCTGGTATACGTACGGAGATGTTCCCTGATGCTACGAAGATGAAGAAGCAGATGGCATACGCCAATGCCAAGCAGATTCCCTATGTGGCGCTGGCCGGTGAGAGTGAGATGGCTGCTGGTAAGGTGACGTTGAAGAATATGGAAACAGGCGAGCAACAACTCCTGACTCCTGACGAACTGGTGGCAATCCTCAGCATGTGACGGAGACAGACATTGTCTGTTGCCGAATAATCCCTGTTCCCTTGCCGGGAAGAGTTGGTTTTGTGCAGTGAATCACAGGTTTTTTTACAAGGCAGTCAGCGTTTGCCACTCTGATTTGCCTTACTATTTTGCTGTTTGCTGCCTGCGAAGGTGGCAGGAGCAGTAAGATGTCGGCGCTACTCGAAAGGGCCGACAGTCTCAATCGCAATTATGTGCCTTTGACTGACGGCATTGACTCGCTGCTTTTGGAGGCCTCGTACTATTACGATAGTCACGGCAACCCCAATCAACAGATGCGCGTTCACTATCTTCTTGGCTGTGCTTATCGTGATCTTGGAGATGCCCCCCAAGCCCTCCACTATTATCAGGATACTGTTGATGCTGCCGATACCGTAAACTTCGACTGCGACAATCGGTTGTTATCCAGCATCTACGGACAGTCGGGTAATCTTTTTCGCGATGCAATCACGGGAACAGGTTGTTTGATGTGAATTCCATAATTCAATCAAAAACCTGTCTCCGTGATTGACTCCCCGTGATTGAACGTGATTGCCTTTAGAACGTAAGTTACGAACGATGACAAAAGCCTTCACGAAGTCGTAACGTGCTGATTGTCAGTGTGTTAATGTGAACAGTTCTGAGCGCCGGTCATTTCGTCATTCCTATAAGGAGTCTACTCGCTATAATCTCGCGGCTATTTTTTTCTCCTCGCGGCTATTTTTTTTCATTTCGCGGCTCGAAATTTTCATCTCGCGACTCGAAAAGTTTACCGGACGGCTATTGGCGTTCCTTCACCATAACCACGTATATTACAGATGGTTACCAGTCTGGTGAAGAGTTCGGCATTTCGAACTCACGTACTGATTAGAGTTATAGGTAAGCGTATCCGCTTTATTATCTCATCCGTCTGTTTTTCAGGCAGTTAAGTGCCAGGTGTAAGAGGTGCGGGTATTTCCGTTCTTGACACAATAACCTTGGAGTTTTCACGTTATAAAGGAAAGAAATGCATTTTAACAACTATGATGAAGACAAAAGCTAATTTACTGTTTGCTGCTTTTGCAGCATTGTTATTGTTGGCCACTGCCGCAACAAAGGACCAGACGACAACAATATTTATTATCGGTGACTCTACTGCTGCCAACAAAGACCTCTCGCAAGGCAAGCTGGAGCGTGGATGGGGTATGGCCCTACAGTGTTTCTTCGACGACAACATCCGTGTTGACAACCATGCTGTCAACGGCCGTTCGTCGCTCTCGTTTTTTAACGAGGGGCGCTGGAATAAAGTGCTCGAGAAGATGAAGCCAGGCGACTATGTCATCATCCAGTTCGGCCATAACGACGAGAAGCCTAAAGCCGATCGTCATACCGATCCTGGTTCTACCTTCGACTATATGCTGGCCCGCTACGTCCGCGAGACGCGTGAGCACGGTGGCATACCTGTACTGATGAACTGTGTCGTTCGCCGCAATTTCTTCGTTCAAGCGCCAGAGAACGACGATGACGAGAAACTACGTACGCAGACCTTTAAAGATGGTGTGAAGATGGTAGAGGGCGACTCGCTGATTGATACTCATGGACTCTATCGCGTGGCTCCCCGTGACGTTGCCAAACGCATGAATGTTCACTTTGTTGATGCCAACAAGTTAACACACGACTTAGAACAGGGTTTGGGCACAGAGGCATCTAAAAAACTACACATGTGGTATCTTCCTGATACAGAACCGACAGAACCCAAGGGAAAGCAGGATAATACACATTATAATATATATGGTGCGCATGTCGTTGCAAAACTCCTTGCCGATGCGCTGTGTGAGGAAATTCCTGTGCTGAAGAAGTATCGCTGCAATGCTGATATTACCGTCGACAGCAAAGGACGTGGCGACTATATGGATTTGGAGGCAGCTGTAGCTGCTGTTAAGGACAGCAAACAACCTGTCACAATACAGATTCTTGGCGGTGAATGGCAGAAGCCTCAGTTGCCCAAGAAGTCACGTTTGCAGTTTGTACTGCGCGAAGGTGCTACATGGAAGTAACATTATTAGTATACGATACAATATAAAGAAATCAGGTATGTCAGCGCGATATACCTGATTTGCTTTATGATGATAAATAACTGTTTACTTACCGTTCAGAGCAAGGCTCACCTCAACGGCGATAGATACCGTAGCACCTACCATCGGGTTGTTACCGATGCCGAGGAAGCCCATCATCTCAACGTGGGCAGGCACAGAAGACGAACCAGCGAACTGAGCATCGCTGTGCATGCGTCCCAGCGTGTCGGTCATACCGTAAGAGGCGGGACCGGCAGCCATGTTATCAGGGTGCAGGGTGCGACCTGTACCACCACCGCTGGCTACTGAGAAGTAGGGCTTGCCAGCGAGCACGCGCTCTTTCTTGTAGGTACCTGCCACGGGGTGCTGGAAGCGGGTGGGGTTGGTAGAGTTACCGGTGATAGAGACGTCAACGTTCTCCTTCCACAGGATAGCTACACCCTCACGAACATCGTCGGCACCATAGCACTTTACCTTGGCACGGGGACCATCGCTATACGGTGTCTCCTTGACGACCTTCACCTCGCCGGTGTAGTAGTCAAACTGTGTCTGAACGTATGTGAAGCCATTAATACGGCTGATGATCATGGCGGCGTCCTTGCCCAGACCGTTCAGGATGACGCGGAGAGGCTTCTGGCGAACCTTGTTAGCCTTCTCGGCAATCTTGATGGCACCCTCAGCAGCAGCGAACGACTCGTGACCAGCCAGAAAGGCAAAGCACTCGGTCTCCTCGCGCAGCAGACGGGCAGCCAGATTGCCGTGACCCAGACCAACCTTGCGGTCGTCGGCCACAGAGCCGGGGATACAGAACGACTGCAGACCGATGCCGATAGCCTCAGCAGCGTCAGCGGCGTTCTTCACACCCTTCTTGATGGCGATGGCTGCACCACAGACGTATGCCCACTTAGCATTCTCAAAGCAGATGCGCTGTGTGTCCTCACACATCTGGTAGGGATCGACGCCAGCCTTCTCGCAGATCTCGTTGGCCTCTTCGATGCTGTTGATTCCGTTCTCTTTCAGAGCGGCCAGTACCTGGTTGATACGACGCTCGTAGCTCTCGAATGATACTTTTCTAATCATAGTCCTGGTCCTCCTTATTCTTTACGTGGATCAATAACCTTAACAATTCCCTGCTCGGCGGTGGTGCGGCCATAGCTGCCGGTGAACTTCTTCACAGCCTCGTTGGCGTCCATACCGTCCTTGATAGCTTCCATCATCTTGCCCAGATGTACATACTCGTAACCGCAAACCTGGTTGTCCTTGTCAAGGAACTGCTTGGTGATGTAACCCTCGGTCAGCTCCAGATAGCGTGTGCCCTTGGCAACGGTGCCGTAGAGCGTACCCGTCTGTGAGCGCAGACCCTTACCCAGGTCTTCCAGACCGGCGCCGATAACGAGACCACCCTCAGAGAAGGCGCTCTGTGTGCGGCCATAGACAATCTGGAGGAACAGCTCGCGCATAGCGGTGTTGATAGCATCGCAGACGAGGTCGGTGTTCAGGGCCTCGAGGATGGTCTTGCCAGGCAGGATCTCAGAAGCCATTGCTGCTGAGTGAGTCATACCCGTGCAACCGATCGTCTCGACAAGCGCCTCCTGAATGATGCCGTCCTTGACGTTGAGCGACAACTTGCAGGCACCCTGCTGAGGTGCGCACCAGCCGATTCCGTGAGTGTAACCTGAGATATCCTTAATCTCTTTTGCCTGAATCCATTTGCCCTCTTCAGGAATGGGGGCGGGTCCGTGGTTAGGACCTTTGGCAACAACACACATGTTGTTGACTTCGTTAGAATACTGCATATTTAAGAAATAAAAATAAATGATGATTCAAATCATTTGCAAAGATACAAAATAATACCTAATTCTTGGTAGAATCACCATTTACTTTAACCTTATTTAATTCTGCTGTATACAGAATTGGAATCTTCACATTGCAGAATTCAATCCTTTATGGTGCTGAAGGACAGTTCTTCCTTGTCGGCCGACTTTGTTATGTGGATAACTGAACCAGGTTCGATTTCCCCGTTAACGATACGTTCACAGACGCCGTCCTCGACATAGTTCTGGATAGCACGCTTCAGCGGACGGGCGCCAAACTGCACGTCGTAGCCCTTTGTTGCCACAAACTCCTTGGCGTCGTCGCTCATCTCAAGGCTGTATCCCAGATCGCCGATTCGCTGATACAGTCCTCGTAACTCGATATCGATGATACGCTTAATAGCATCCAGGTCGAGCTGGTCGAAAGTGATAATTTCGTCCAGTCGGTTCAGGAATTCTGGCGAGAATTGTTTTGACAGCGCTTTCTGTACAATGCTCCGGGCGTGCTCCTTGTCCTGCTCGTTGAGGGCAAGTCCGCTGCCTGTCGGTGCGCTGAACCCTATACCACGGCCGAAGTCCTTCAGCTGGCGGGTGCCAGCGTTGGAGGTCATGATAATCACGGTGTTGCGGAAGTCGACAAGTCGACCGTTACCATCCGTCAGACGTCCTTCGTCGAGCACTTGCAGCAGCAGGTTGAACACGTTGGGGTGAGCCTTTTCAATCTCGTCAAGCAGGACGATAGAGTAGGGGCGGCGGCGTACACGCTCGGTCAACTGTCCACCCTCCTCATAGCCCACATAGCCCGGAGGCGCACCGATAAGACGACTGGTGTTGAACGACTCCGTATATTCACTCATGTCGACACGAATCAGGGCGTCGCTATTGCCGAACATAAACTCTGCGAGCTTCTTGGCCAAATAGGTTTTTCCTACGCCTGTCGGCCCGAGGAACATAAATGCCCCTATGGGATGGTTTGGCTCCTTCAGTCCTACACGGTTGCGCTGGATGGCACGCACCATCTTGTCAATAGCTCTATCTTGGCCGATAACAGCGCTCTTCAGCTCTGTCCCCATCCCTTTCAGACGGATGACATCCTGTTCTGCCATCCGTTGGACGGGCACACCCGTCATCATCGAGATAACCTCTGACACCTCTTTCTCAGTGACAGCTTGTCGCTCATTGCCTTCACCAGTCTGCCATTTCTTGTTCAATTCCTCCAACTCATTCTCAAGTCGTGTCTGGCGATCGCGGTAACTGGCAGCTAACTCGTAGTTCTGGTTTTTGACAGCCGTCTTCTTACGTTCCTTGACGGTGGCAATCTCTTGTTCTTTTTCTGTGATTTCCGATGGTATCTGTACGTTGCCAAGATGAACACGTGACCCAACTTCGTCCATTGCATCAATGGCCTTATCAGGCATAAAGCGGTCGTTGACATAGCGGTCTGTCAATTTGACACATGCCGCCAAGGCATCATCTGTATAGCTGACATGATGGTGACTTTCGTACCGATCTTTAATGTTGTGAAGGATTTGCAAGGTCTCCTCGTTCGTCGTAGGTCGAACCTGTATCTTCTGGAATCTGCGTTCCAAAGCACCGTCCTTCTCAATGGAATTGCGGTATTCGTCCAGCGTGGTTGCACCTATACACTGAATGGTGCCACGTGCCAAGGCCGGCTTCATGATGTTGGCAGCATCCATTGAACCGGGAGCAGAACCAGCCCCAATAATAGTATGGATTTCATCGATAAAGACGATAATATCCTTGTTCTGTTCCAGCTCCTTCATCAGCTGCTTCAGTCGCTCCTCAAACTGTCCGCGATATTTCGTGCCGGCAACAACGGATGTCATGTCGAGTGTATAGATCTTCTTGCCAAAGAGCATGGGCGAGGTGTGATGTTGGGCTATCATCTGAGCCAGCCCTTCCACAATAGCACTCTTGCCGACGCCAGGTTCACCTATTAATATAGGATTGTTCTTCTTGCGTCGACCCAGAATCTCGACTACGCGCTGGATCTCATGTTCACGTCCCACGCAGGGGTCGAGCAGCCCTTCAGCTGCAGCATGCGTCAGATCGGTGCCAAAGCTGTCGAGTACAGGTGTCTTTGACTTTTCTTTTACCTGTTGTGCTGTTGTTGACTGACTGCTATGACTGGCAGAATGGTTACTGTCCAGAGCGTCACTCTCTTCATAATCCTCTTCTGGCAGTCCAATGCCGTCACTCACACTACTTTTCATCGGTGCGAGCATAGCAAGAATGTCTTCATATTTCATATCGTTGGATTCTAACACTTGTTTAGCACCATTTTGCACTTGATCATGCAGGATGGCTAACAGCAGATGCTGTTCTTCCACTTGTTCTTTTCTTTGTATACGTGCCTCAAGTACAGCGAGTTTCAAAATGTTGCTCGCCTTTTCATTGAGGACAAGGTCACTGGCATGGATAGGTGTCTGTAGCTCGTTTTCCTTGACTTTATCTTCTATTTCCGATTTCACGGATTGTAAATTCAAATTCAGACGATGGAAAACGTCAATCACCGGACTTTCATTCATTCTCAGCAGACCCAGTAACAGATGCTCCGGCCCTACTGAACGGCTGGCCAGTCTTGACGCCTCCTCACGCGAGAAGGCCAGTACCTCAGACACTTTGGGTGAAAACTGACTTGTCATTATCTTCTTTTTACCTCTTTTTCGTTTGCAAATTTACTGATTATTTTGCAAACACTGTGCCAAAAAAGATAAAACTTTTGTTTTTATGTTTCATTTGAGAAAAAGTTTTAGAAAAAAGTATGTGCTTTCAGATAATTTTTGTATTTTTGTAGCCAGTTATAACCTTTTATTATTATCAAACACGTTTATGAACGACAACAAAGTAATGAACCGCGCAGCAGACAACATCAGAATCCTGGCTGCAGCAATGGTTGAAAAGGCAAAGTCGGGCCACCCCGGCGGCGCTATGGGAGGTGCTGACTTTATCAACACGCTTTACTCAGAATTTTTAGTTTATGATCCCGAGAATCCCTATTGGGAGGGACGCGACCGCTTCTTCCTCGATCCGGGACACATGGCTCCGATGCTTTACTCACAGCTGGCCCTTATCGGCAAGTATGAGATTGAAGACTTGAAGAACCTACGTCAATGGGGCTCTGTCACTCCTGGTCACCCTGAGCGTGAGCTGGCTCGTGGTATTGAGAATACTTCCGGTCCCCTTGGCCAAGGTCACACCTTTGCCGTTGGCGCTGCCATTGCCGCCAAGTTCCTGAAGGCTCGTCTGGGTGATGTGATGAACCAGACGATTTATGCCTATATCTCCGATGGTGGCGTGCAGGAAGAGATTTCGCAGGGAGCTGGTCGTATTGCCGGTAACTTGGGGCTGGACAATCTTATCATGTTCTATGATGCCAATGATATCCAGCTGTCAACACGTACCGAGGTCGTCACCTGCGAGGATACTGCCAAAAAGTATGAGGCATGGGGATGGTATGTTCAGAAGATTGACGGTAACAATGTCGACGAGATTCGCAAGGCCATCAAGAATGCCCAGGCTGAGACGGCCCGTCCTTCGTTGATTATCGGTCACTGTATCATGGGTAAGGGTGCCCGTAAGGCCGATGGTTCTTCTTACGAGTCTAACTGTGCTACTCACGGTGCTCCTCTCGGCGGCGACAACTTCGTACAGACGATGAAGAATCTGGGTGCTGATCCCGAGAATCCGTTCCAGATATTCCCAGAAGTGAAAGAGCTCTACGCTAAGCGTGCTGAGGAGCTGAAGAAGATTGTGGCTGAGCGCTATGCAGCCAAGGCTGAGTGGGCCAAGGCTAACCCTGAGAAAGCTCAGCAGCTCGAGGAGTGGTTCAGCGGCAAGGCTCCGAAGATTGACTGGAGCAAGGTCGAGCAGAAAGCCGGTTCGGCTACCCGCAGTGCTTCGGCTGCCGTGCTGGGTCAGCTGGCCGAGCAGGTGCCCAATATGATTTGCGCTTCTGCCGACCTGTCTAACTCTGACAATACCAACGGGTTCCTGAAGAAGACGCACGACATTGTGAAGGGTGACTTCAGCGGTGCTTTCTTCGAGGCGGGTGTTGCTGAGTTGACGATGGCTTGCTGCTGCATCGGTATGGCACTGCATGGTGGTGTCATCCCCGCCTGCGGTACTTTCTTTGTGTTCTCTGACTACATGAAGCCAGCCGTCCGCATGGCTGCCCTGATGGAACTGCCTGTGAAGTTTATCTGGACTCACGATGCCTTCCGCGTTGGTGAGGACGGTCCTACTCACGAGCCTGTTGAGCAGGAGGCACAGATTCGCTTGATGGAGAAGCTGAAGAACCACCACGGCAAGAACTCCGTACTCGTCGTTCGTCCTGCCGATGCTGAGGAGACAACTGTCTGCTGGCGCATGGCTATGGAGAATGTCGACACGCCTACCGCTCTTATCTTCTCGCGTCAGAACATCGAGATGCTGCCTGAGGGCAATGACTACACACAAGCCGCCAAGGGTGCTTATGTGGTAGCTGGCTCTGACGAGGACTATGATGTCATCCTGTTGGCTTCAGGTTCCGAGGTGTCAACACTTGAGGCTGGTGCAAAGCTGCTTGCTGCCGACGGCATCAAGACACGCGTTGTGAGCGTTCCTTCTGAGGGACTGTTCCGTTCTCAGAGCAAGGAGTACCAGCAGAGCGTACTGCCCGTAGGCAAGAAGAAGTTCGGTTTGACCGCCGGTCTGCCTGTCAACCTCGAAGGCCTGGTAGGTGCCGATGGTACTGTCTGGGGTCTTGAGAGCTTCGGCTTCTCTGCTCCCTATAAGGTGCTTGACGAGAAACTTGGCTTCACAGGACAGAACGTTTATGAGCAGGTAAAGAAGCTGCTGGCATAAACAATAACTGATAAATAAAAAGAAAGACGTTCGTTGTTGCAGCGAACGTCTTTTCTTTTGTCTGTTTACTTAATCAAATCGACCGAACGTTTCAGGAACCTGTCGAGGGCTTCACCTTTCAGCATACCGTTCTGAAGCAGGGCGAGGTCAATCAGTTGATGCACCACATCGTTAGTCTTCGCATAGTCGGCAAAAATCTGTTGCATCTTGTCCTTCTCAGCCTGTACGGCTTTTTCGGCCTCACTCTTCTGGTCGCGGTCCTCCTGTGTCAGCTCGTCATACTTCTTCTTCTCCTGCTGTTGCTGGATAGCGGCAAGACGTGCCTCTTGTCCCTTCAGTTCCGACTGTATGGGCTTCAGGGCCTCTTCCGTAGCAGCCTTAGAGTCGGCCAATACACGCTTCACCAACGGATGGTCGCTGTTCAGCACGAAGTTGAATGAGTCGGGCATCTGTCCGTAGAAGTTCATGCCCTGTTGGAAGCGGCTCATCTCCTTCATACGGCGCATCCACTCATTCTGGGTGATGATGACAGGTCGGGCCTCGGCGCCGAGGGCGTCCACCTGTACCATAAACTCGGTCTTGTCGAGATTCGGCAGCTGACTCTTAAAAACGGCTGACAAATTGTCACTCTCTTCCTGACTCAAGTCGCTCTTTGGTGCATCGCTCTTTACGATAAGACGGTCGATGATGTCGCTGTCAACACGGGTGAATCGGCTCTTCTCGAACTTCTGTTCCAGCGTCTGGATGGTGGGCACGTCGAGCTGGCCGTCGAGCAGCAGCACGGAGTAGCCCTTGTCCTCAGCAGCCTTGATGTAGCTGTACTGCTCCTCCTTGTCGGTGGCATAGAGGTATATCAGCGTGTCGTCCTTGTCCTTCTGTGAGGCCTCGATGAGTGTCTTGTACTCGTCGAACGTGAAATACTTGCCGTTGACGTCCTTCATCAGGGCGAACTCCTTGGCGCGATCGTAAAAACCTTCTTCGCTGAGGATGCCGTAGTTGATGAAGAGTTTCAGGTCGTCCCACTTCTCCTCATACTGCTTGCGGTCCTCGCCGAAGATGGCTTTCAGGCGGTCGGCCACCTTCTTGGTGATATAGGTCGAGATCTTCTTCACCTCACGGTCGCTCTGCAGATACGAACGGCTAACGTTCAGAGGGATGTCTGGCGAGTCGATGACACCGTGTAGCAACGTCAGGAACTCCGGCACAATGCCCTCCACCTGGTCGGTCACAAACACCTGGTTGCAATAAAGCTGTATTTTGTTGCGCTGCAATTCGATGTTCGACTTAATCTTGGGGAAGTAGAGGATGCCTGTCAGGTTGAACGGATAGTCAACATTCAGGTGAATCCAGAACAGTGGCTCGTCGCTCATGGGGTAGAGTGTACGGTAGAAAGACTTGTAGTCTTCGTCCTTCAGTGTCGACGGTGCCTTCGTCCACAGAGGTTCCACATTATTAATAATATTGTCCTCATCGGTATCCACCTGCTTGCCGTCCTTCCACTCGGTCTTCTTGCCGAAGGCGACGGGAACGGCCAGGAACTTGCAATACTTGTTGAGCAACTGTTCCAGCTTATACTTGTCGAGAAACTCCTTGCAGTCGTCGTCAATATAAAGGATAATGTCTGAACCGCGGTCCTCGCGTTCTGCTTCGTCAATCTCATAGGCAGGGCTGCCGTCGCAACTCCATTTGACGGCCTTGGCACCTTCTTTGTACGACTTTGTGACAATCTCCACCTTTTGGGCTACCATGAAACTGGAGTAGAAACCCAGTCCGAAGTGGCCGATAATGCTGTTGGCCGTGTCCTTGTACTTCTCCAAGAAGTCGGTGACACCTGAGAAAGCAATCTGGTTGATATATTTGTCAATCTCATCCTCTGTCATGCCGATACCATGGTCGGAGATTGTGATGGTGCCTTTGTCTGCGTCCATGCTGACTCGCACCGTCAGATCGCCCAGCTCTCCCTTAAAATCGCCCTTCTGTTGGAGGGTTTTCAGTTTCTGTGTAGCATCGACGGCATTTGATACCATCTCGCGCAGGAAGATCTCATGGTCAGAGTAGAGAAACTTTTTGATGACGGGGAATATGTTCTCAGTCGTAACCCCGATGTTACCTTTTTGCATAGTTCTGTATCTTGTTGTTTATATGTTTCCGACTGTGATTATGCAAAAAGTGTGCCAAAAGTCGTTTAATGATGGAGGCAGAGTCTTAAATACTCTGCCTCCCCAGTGTTATTGTCTGCCGTAATCGCTGGCTTTAAAGACGGTCTCGAAGAGCTTTGTCCCTCGCTGCCGCTTGGAATGATAGGTGTAGGCGAAGCTATAGCCAGCCTTCTTATAAGCCATCATAGAGGTGGTGTTCTTCAACTCCGTCAGCAAAGCGCTCCTTGCTGTCTCAGGATTCAGCAGCCCAACGCTGTCGGCTGCACCTGTTATGGTGTAGTAGTAGTGCAGCGTGCGTGTCTGAGACTCAAAAGTGAGACTGTCCATCGTCAGGTTTTCAGCTATCTGCGCGGGACAGTTCTTCTTTGTATAGAGCTCTGCCTCTTTAGCAGCCTTCTCGTCGAGCGACTCCTGACAGCCCATCAGGACCAGCGACATGACTACGGCTATGAATGTGACTCTCATTAGCGCTTATTTGTTGTCGACGGCACACTGCTCGACAGACAAACAGCGCTTGTAGTTCTCGATATACTTTTCGAAACCTGCAACGTCTTCAGGCGTGGGAGCGATGCTGACACCGGTATTACCGGCAAAGACGACGGTCTCAAGATAGTCGGCAAGGCTCAGCTTGTTGGGGTTGTTCACCATATAGCCTGCCAACAGAGCAATACCCCAGGCACCGCCTTCACCAGCCGTCTCCA
Organism: Prevotella sp.; assembly: GCA_017471465.1. Taxonomy (GTDB): domain Bacteria; phylum Bacteroidota; class Bacteroidia; order Bacteroidales; family Bacteroidaceae; genus Prevotella. The sequence goes on from JAFUTI010000024.1 coordinate 26,069, forward strand.
TGACAGAGATGGGCGAGTTGATGGCGGCAGCCAATACGCGCTGCCCCACGCCCTTGGTCTTGAAGAGTCCGCCGTGTCCAGTAATGCGGTCCACACGAATCTTCTCGTCCTTGAACAGAATATCGTTGCCTATCTTCAGCACACCTACCGATGCATAGAGGTGGGCACGCATGAAGTTGGCCAGGTTGAACTTGTCGTTGGCTGAGCGCACGAAGAGGGGACGACCCTCGCTCAGACCCGTCACAGGCTCGCCGCTGATGTAGTTGTAGCTCACCAGTCCGCCGCAGTCGGCATCACCGTTCAGGGCGTTGTTGTATAGCTTGCCGAAGATATCATTCATATCCACAGGCACACCCAGCAACTGCTGGTATTCCTTAAAGAGGTTTACCCATGCGTTCAGATCGCTTGTACAGTTATTGCAATGCACCATTGCCACCAGGCTGCCGTCAGGTGTCGTCACCATGTCGATCTTCTCGTAGGGCTTCGACAGCGGCTTCTCCAGCACAATCATCGAGAACGACGACGTACCGGCAGAGACGTTACCCGTGCGCTGCTTCACGGCGTTGGTGGCAACCATACCTGTGCCGGCATCACCCTCAGGAGGACAGACGGGGATGCCTGCCTTCAAGTGGCCGCTGACGTCAAGTTTCTTCGCACCCTCAGGTGTCAGGAATCCAGCACTTTCGCCAGCGTTCAGCGACTTCGGCAGTATGTCGAGCAGCTTCCATCCGAAGCCCTTGGGAGCAACAAGCTTGTCGAACTTCTCAACCATCGTGGCGTCATAGGTCTTCGTAGCGGGGTCAACGGGAATCATGCCCGAAGCGTCGCCGACGCCCAGCACAAACTGGCCTGTCACCTGCCAGTGCACATAGCCTGCCAGCGTAGTCAGGTATTTGATGTCGCCCACATGCTCCTCGTTGTCAAGTATTGCCTCGTACAGGTGGCTGATACTCCAGCGCAGAGGAATGTTATAGTTGAACAGTTCGGAAAGCTCGGCAGCGGCCTTGCCCGTGTTCGTATTGCGCCAGGTACGGAAGGGCACCAAAATCTCCTGCTTCTCGTTGAATGCCATATAGCCGTGCATCATGGCCGAGAAACCGATGGCTGCCAACGACTCTATCTCGCAGTCGTACTGCTTCTGTACGTCTTTGCGCAACTCGGCGTAGCAATCCTGCAGACCGTACCAGATGGCTTCGGTAGAGTAAGTCCAAAGACCGTCGACGAGCTGGTTCTCCCACTCGTGACTGCCCTGAGCGATGGGTTTGTTGTCTTGGTCGATAAGTACGGCCTTAATACGCGTGGAACCGAACTCGATTCCCAGAATGGCTTTTCCAGCCTCGATTGTTTGCTTTGCGGTCATTGTTTTTTCAGTTTAAAGGTTTTGTCTGCAAATTTACAATTATATTTTTAAACGGCCAAATATTTGTAACACAAATTGCACTGTTTTCAGCACGCGAAAAAAATATTTGAGGCCGCGAAAATATTTTTTCACGGCGCGAAACTCCAATGCTTTTTTGTCTGATTTGTTTTGGTGAAATGCAAAACTATGCGTATCTTTGCAGCATGAACCAAGAAACACTATTAAAGGAACTGAATGAGAGTCAGTGCGAGGCGGTGCTCTACTGCGACGGACCGTCGCTGGTGATAGCCGGTGCAGGTTCTGGCAAGACACGGGTGCTGACGTACAAGATAGCCTGGCTGCTGGAACAAGGTCTGAAGCCGTGGCAGATACTAGCACTGACATTCACCAACAAGGCTGCCCGCGAGATGCGAGAGCGAATAGGACGACTGGTAGGCGAGGAGAGGTCTCGCTACTTGCAGATGGGCACGTTCCACTCGGTTTTCGCCAGGATTCTGCGAGCCGAGGCAGACAGCATAGGCTTCAACGCCAACTTTACCATCTACGACCAGAGCGATGCCCGCTCGCTGGTGAAGGCTATCATCAAGGAGATGGGACTCGACGACAAGGTGTACAAGCCGTCATCAGTTGCCGACCGCATCTCGATGGCAAAGAACCACCTGATACTGGCTGGGCAGTACGGACAGACGGCCTGGGCACAAGACGACGTTCACCGTAAGCGGCCGCAGATATCAGCCATCTATACAAGGTATGCCGAACGCTGCCGCCAGGCCAATGCGATGGATTTCGACGACCTGCTGGTACACACCTACATGCTCTTCCAGAACCATGAGGATATACTGCGGAAGTATGTAGAACGGTTCCTGTTTGTGTTGGTCGACGAGTATCAGGATACGAACTTCGCGCAACAGGCCATCGTGTTGCAGCTCACACAGGAGCGCCAGCGTGTGTGCGTGGTGGGCGACGATGCACAGAGCATCTACAGCTTCCGTGGTGCCAACATCGACAATATCCTGAATTTCCGTTCGGCCTATGACGATGCCCGCCTTTTCAAACTTGAACAGAACTATCGTTCGACGCAGCTCATCGTCGAGGCAGCTAATTCGCTGATACGTAAGAACGAACGCCAGATACCGAAGGACGTCTACAGCCGCAACGAACACGGCGAGCTGGTGACGCTGAAGCCTGCCTATTCCGATCGTGAGGAAGCCATCATCGTCTGTCAGGACATCAAGCGGCTGAAGCGTGAGGACCGTTGTGAGTGGAGTGACTTTGCTATTCTGTATCGCACAAACTCGCAAAGCCGCTCTTTCGAGGAACAGATGCGCAAGGACAATATCCCTTATCGCATCTACGGCGGCCTGTCATTCTATCAGCGCAAGGAAATCAAAGACGTTATTGCCTACTTCAGGCTGGTAGCCAATCCTGATGATGAAGAAGCCTTCAAGCGCATCATCAACTATCCTACGCGCGGTATCGGCAGCACTACTGTCGACAAGATCATACAAACGGCCAATAGCTATGGCGTAAGTCTCTGGCGCGTCATTGCCGACCCTGTACTGTTCCCGTTGGACGTGAGCAAGGCAACGCTGACAAAGTTAGGCAACTTCAAGGCAATGGTTGATGGTTGGCGCGACCGTCTGCTGACGGAAGATGCCTACCAATTGGGGCACGACATCATCATGAGCAGCGGCATCAGCCGAGATATCTATGGCGGGCGAAATCCTGACGACATCGCGCGGCAGGAAAACCTGGAGGAGTTTCTCGGCGGCATGCAGGACTTTGTGGAGGGACGCCGCGAGGAGGATCAGGGTGAACAGGTATTTCTGCCTGACTTCCTGCAGGAGGTCGCTCTGCTGACCGATCTCGACAGCGATAATAGCGATGACAACAACAAAGTGACACTGATGACCATACATGCTGCCAAAGGACTGGAGTTCCCTACGGTATTCGTCGTAGGCCTGGAGGAGAATATTTTCCCCTCGCCAATGTCTACAGGCTCGATGCGTGAATTAGAGGAGGAACGGCGACTGCTTTATGTGGCTATTACGCGGGCTGAGAAGCATTGCATCCTGACGTGTGCACAGAACCGTTTCCGCTATGGCCGTATGGAGTATGACACGCCGTCGCGCTTCATCAGGGATTTTGATCCACAATTGATACGTGTGGAGTCGGAGACTGGTGGCGATTATACCTCACGGACAACGTCACAGCAGCGACAGACACCGCGCTTGGTGATGCCACAGTTCAAGCCTGTGATGCCACAGACGCAGCCGATAATGCCGAAAACGGTTCTTCGTACCTCAGTAGCACCGCAGTTCAAGCCTGTCAGCCGTGCAGTTGCCTCGCCACAGTCTTCGGCTGGCACTACACTCCAGGAGGGTAGCATGATAGAGCACCAGCGTTTCGGCATAGGCCGTGTCATCAGAGTGGACGGTAGTGGTGAGAACCAAAAAGCAACTGTTGAGTTCAAGAATACCGGGACCAAACAGTTGCTATTAAAGTTTGCTCGTTACAAAATCATTTCATAACGCTTCGTCATCGGGCTTTGCTATCTGGCGCGTCTGCAGTTTCTGCAGGTGCGCCTTTTTACGCAGCCAGGCTGTCTTACGCTTCTCGTAATCCCTCTGGTGGGTCTCCAGGTAGCCGTCAGCCATCGTCTCTCCCCTTATTGTTTGAATTTGCCGTATACAATGTCCAAAGTGATGGGGGCATGACCATTCCGACTGCCGCCGACAAGTTTCGTACTGGCAATACCGACATAGTGCTCTATGCCTGTGACGGTCGACGTTGTAGACGACGTCGTGCTCCGTTTCAGCTGAACTGGGACGAGGAGTACTTTATTCCAGTTGGGATGCGCTGCCGTCCATTGTTCGCCACCAGCTTTTTTAGCATGATACATTGACGAAATGAGGTTCGAGATGTTTGCAAATGAGTACTGATTAGCATAGCCGCTACTGACAGCGTATGCCGCATAGAAGCTTGTCGCGTTGTCGGTCAGTTTCTTCTTCTCAAAGAATGACGAGAGACTGTCGGTAGGCAGCATTAGAATGTAGGGTGGAACGGACAGTGCGTCGTCCTTAATAACATTATTGATGCGCTGGAAACCGATTTTAGCCGTCATAATGGAGTCGTTTTCGTGACCTTTGAAGATGTCGTCGACAGGCAGGGTGACCTCTGTATAGAGACCAGCAGGAGCCTTCAGATAGGTACAGGTGTCGATGAGCTGCAGTTCTTCAAGGACGGCCTTCTCGTTGATAATCTTCGTGGTTTGGAGGACTTCCTCTGTGCCTGCAACGGTGCTGGAATAGCTGACAATGCTGTCGCTGCTGTTTTTACCCTTGTAGAAAAAGCGCAAGGCCATATCGGGCACTTCGGTATAGACACCCTCGCCATCGTGGACGGAGACATAGAAGCCTGGGCACACGTTGTGGGTGAAAGCGTAGGAATTGCGGAAATATTCTGGGTGACGATAGTACTGCTGCATCAGGTATGTACCGTAGTTGTTGTAAGTCGTTCCGTCTTTTGCAGTATACGGTTTGTTCAACTTGAAGACGATGCAGTTGTAATAGTTGGACGTGGCGCGGAGACTGTCGGAGACGGTAAGGTCATTGTAGGAGAACATCTTGTCGATGACAAGTCCATTGCTGCGCGTCTTACCGGCTTTTACCGGATCGTAGTTAGAATAGTACCTGACGTTCTCCTCCAAGGGCTCCGACAGTTCTGTCAGTCTTATTTTCAAGGCTGCCAGCGTGTCGGTGATGCCCGTTGCCGTACTCATGTACAGTTCTATCTGGCACGAGTCAGCTCCGGCCATATCATCGTCGAACCGGCTAGTAATCTTGTCCTCGGCAGTCAAGGTATAGGTGTTGAGAACATTGAACTGTGTCATCATCTCGCTGGTGACGTAAGCACCCGTCTCGGGGTCTTTCACACGACCCAAATAGCATTTGCTGCTCCTTAGCAGCACAGAGTCGGCCAATACAGAGCGTGTCGTTACCTGATAGACGGTGTCGCTGATATCCAGTTTGTCAGCCTGCGCAGTCAGTGTGTTTCCAAAGTCGAAAGTATCGTCACTACATGCAGCAAATGATAGTGCTGTGAGTATCATTGCTGTCAGCAATTTCCTGTTTGTCATTGAATGTGTGTATTGTTTATTCCTCTTCTGGACAAATCTGATTGTAAAAAGCCTCATAGCCTTCAGCAAAATCCTCCTGATAACCAAGCAGAGGGATTCCCTTCGTTGCGGCATAGTTCTCCAGTGTCTTGTTGACCTCAGGGCTAGACAGGATAACACCGTCGCTGTAGTCGATGGCAAGCTTTCCCATTTCAACGAAGTCGAAATTGTCGTTATAGCCAGTGAGCAAGTCGGCTGTTGTCTCGCGGAATTCCAGACACTTCTTGAAGTTGGTTCCCAAGTTGTTGGTGAGGCTCTTGGCAAAGAGCGACGTGACAACCTTTGTGTCGGCAAATGAGGGCTCGTCCTGATATGCTGTCTTGATATAAAGAGGAACTACCGCACTCATCCAGCCTTGGCAATGGATGATGTCGGGCACCCAGCGCAACTTCTTAACCGTTTCCAGCACGCCACGTGCAAAGAAGATTGCACGTTCGCCGTTGTCAGGATAGTCGTTGCCCATCTCGTCCTTCTCCATCTGACGTCTGGAGAAGTAGTCGTCGTTGTCGATGAAATAGACCTGAACGCGTGCTTGCTGGATAGAAGCAACCTTAATTATCAGTGGATGGTCAGTATCATTGATGATAAGATTCATTCCCGATAGGCGAATGACCTCGTGCAACTGCCCACGGCGCTCATTGATAGTACCCCATTTGGGCATAAATGTACGAATTTCGTGACCTTTCTCCTGCATGGCCTGCGGCAGAGCACGCCCCATCAGAGACAGTTCCGTATCAGGCACGTATGGAGAAATCTCCTGGTTGATGAATAATATCTTCTTCTTTGCCATCTTTTCATGATTTTTAGCAGCGCAAAGGTACGAAAAAAAACTTTAATTCGGGAGCTTTACGCTTCGATTTTAGTTTTTTTTGTGAAAAGATAGCTGTTTAGTCACGATAAATCCATGATAAAATGGCGTTTATCCAGTGTATGGAGCATCGGAACCAACGATAGGTGCTGACGGGTTTTCCGCCAAAACGCAGAATGAATTCGCGGAAAGGGTTATGCGAGAATGGCAGGCCGACATCGAGAAAGAACACGTGCTGATAGCCACGATAGTGGGAGTCTTTAAGAACATGCCACAGGGTCAGTTCGTCGGGATGAACCAAGGCGAATGACTTACGTCTGGAGGCCATATACCACAGATAGGCATTCTGCTGGCTATAAGCAACGGCAGAGCAACCAACAATGTGGTCGTGGTAGCGGGTGAGGTATAGCCGTCCATGACTTTCTTGCCGTATCTTGCGAAAGAACACCTCGTCAGGTATATAGCGCTTGGGCTTCAGCCAGTGATGCTGTCTCAGCAATTTGATGAATTGTCGAAAATCCTCTTCTGATTTCACCTCATTGGTAACCACTCCCTTTGCGTAGGCGCCCTTGATGTGCCTGGCAAGTCGCTTGCTGATACGTTCCTCAGGAGTGTGGCTATGCAGAGAGTTGTGAATACTCATCCATCGCACAGGGAAATACTGCTGTTGCTTCAGTTCACGGTAGGCAAACATCTTTTGTCTGAGGTTGCTGACCTCATAGAATAGAACGCGATAGCCAATATGGGAGCGCAAGGTCTCGAGCATCTGGCTGAAGAGCTCATCGTTGCTGTAGCCTTCATGGTCGTAGCTGTAGACACCTTCACCAAGGATGCGGCAGTGCATATATAAATAAGGTGGCAACCACAGCGTGCGATAGCGCACGATAGCCAAAACATGGGAAAGGACACGTCCGTCTGCCGCCGTTGCAACCAACATATAAGGCCGTTGACGCGGCGTCATCTTAATAATTTCAAACAGTTGGCGGCTATGGAAGAAGTTGCTATTGTCAAGTTCTGGCAAATCCTTCTGTTTGGTTATGACACGTACGACGAGCTTGTTCATGTGGCAAAGATAGAAAAATTATATGAATTGTGACAAATAAATTATGTTTTTTTTGTAACTTTGCAGCGAATAATTAACAAATAAGAATATGACTGATTTTAAAGACTTGGCGCAGATGCGCCGTTCGCATCGAAAATTTACCGGTCAGGAACTGGAGGCTGAACAGGTGCGTCTGATTCTTCGTGCCGCCCTTATGGCCCCTACGTCCAAGGGGCAGCGGGCGTGGCAGTTCGTTGTTGTTGATAACAGGCAGGATATAGAGAAAGTTGCTGATGCAAAGGAGCTGGGATCGCAGTTCCTGAAAGAAGCTCCATTAGCCATCGTTGTGCTGGGCGACCCCATACAGAATGACTGCTGGATTGAAGACGGATCGATAGCCGCCATCTCGATGCAATACCAGGCCGAAGACCTGGGACTTGGTAGCTGTTGGATTCAGATGCGAGGTCGCGGACTTTCGGACGGGACGACAGCCGACACTGTCATTCGCGGCATACTTGACATACCAGAGAACCTCAGCGTACTCTGTGTCGTTGCATTTGGCTATAAAGCAGATGAACGTAAACCTCAGAACGAAGACAAACTGAAATGGGAGAATGTACATATAGACAGATACCGCAATGATTAACTATGACCTTCGGCTTATCAAAGCTATTATTTTCGATGTCGACGGCGTGTTGTCGGCTGAGACCATCACATTGTCAGCTGACGGCGAACCCCTTCGGACGGTAAACATCAAGGACGGCTATGCTATTCAGCTGGCAATGAAGATGGGATTGCGTGTGGTTATCCTGACTGGAGGCCGGACAGAAGCCGTACGCCTACGCTACGAAAGGCTGGGGGTGAAGGACATATTTATGGGGTGTGCCGTAAAGGTCAAAACCTACGACGAACTCCTGCAGAAATACCAGTTGGAAGACGCGGAGGTAATGTATATGGGCGACGATGTGCCTGACATTGAGATTATGCGTCGCGTGGGGTGTCCTGTCTGTCCTCAGGATGCCTGTCCCGACGTGAAGGATACCAGTATCTATGTCAGTCCTTACCGCGGTGGTTACGGTTGCGGACGTGATGTCATTGAACAGACACTGCGTGCCCAGAATAAATGGTTAAGTGACGCAAAAGCTTTCGGATGGTGAACGAATATAAGATGATTCTGGCCAGCAACTCGCCGCGCAGACGTGAATTGCTAGCAGGTCTTGGAGTAGACTTTACGGTGCGCGTACTACCTGATATCGATGAGAGTTATCCTGCATCGCTGCCAGCTGCCGAGACAGCAGAATATATTGCCTGCAAAAAGGCGGCTGCATATCGTCGGCAGATGGCTGACGACGAACTTGTAATAACGGCCGACACTGTCGTCATCGTCGACGAGGAGGTGTTAGGGAAACCGGCAGATGCGGAAGAAGCGACACAGATGCTCAAAAAACTCAGCGGACGTACACACCAGGTGACGACCGGCGTATGCCTGACAACTGTTGAACAGACGGTGGCCTTTTCTGTGAAAACAGATGTCACCTTTAAACAGCTACTGGACACTGAGATTGAATTCTACATAAAAAAATACCAGCCTTATGACAAGGCTGGTGCGTATGGCATCCAAGAATGGATTGGCTATATTGGATGCACGGGGCTCAACGGCAGCTATTATAACGTCATGGGACTGCCGGTACAGCGCATATATACCGAATTGCAGCGTTTTACTCATCGGCGTAGTCTTCAAGACTATCGGCAGTGATGTCATCATCATCGCCGCTTAAGTCCATCATTGTCGAGTAGTTGTCTTCGTTGATTTCGTCATCGTCAGGCTCTCCTATTTCAACATCATCCTCGTCAGGCTTATTGTAGGTGTCCTCTATCTCAACATCAGCCTCTCCGTCTTCGTCTTCAGAATCCTCATTAAGAGAGAATTTCATACGAGGCTTCTCAGCTTCAGGTTTCAGTTTGGCAAAGATGGCCTCGACCCATGTGCCCTTTTCGACTTCGAGAACGTCGTAGCCATCGGCCAATTTCTTCTCATACATACCCCCCTTCTTGTGCAGGCGATCTTTGGGTAGCGTAGTGGTGGAAATGTCAAAGCCACTTTCAATAATATCCTTTATGGATTGAGAAAGCGAGTCCCAGCCACCGCCAAAATTGCGATCCAAAACTTCTACTAACTTTGCGGCAGAGATATGGCGGATGTTCTCGTATGTAAGGTCGGTAACACGAACAATAGGTTTCTTTTTCAAAGCCCACGTCACTTTTGCGTTTTCACTGTACTTGACTTGAGCTACCTTATAGCCCTGTTGCTCGTATTTCTCCTTCAAGGCTTTTGAATCATCCTTGATCTCTTCAATTAAGAAGGCACTACGAATAATGTCCTGAAAATGACGGGGATTCTCCTGAACATCAGTGTCTTTTTCAGCACTTTCCCAAAGCCTGAACACATCATTTTCCTGTAAATCCCAAACACTGCTCTTGTTTAAGGCCTTGAGTGTCAGACTCTTACTATTTTCTTCCTTATTATCCATGTTCATATTTATTTGGTTTCTGCTGCAAAGATAGAAAATAATTTTGATATATGGATTATATTTCACGAAATATTTCGTACCTTTGCCGTCGATTATGTCACAACCATTAGCTGAGAGGCTTCGACCACACTCGCTTGACGATTATATCGGGCAACGACATTTAGTTGGCGAAGGGGCTGTGCTGCGTCGGATGATTGATGCGGGACGGGTCTCTTCCTTTATTCTATGGGGGCCTCCAGGTGTTGGCAAAACGACATTAGCACAGATTATTGCTAACCGTCTTGATACACCATTCTATACACTGTCGGCTGTTACTAGTGGTGTAAAGGATGTGCGCGACGTCATAGAAAAGGCCCAGAAGGGACGTTTCTTCAATGCGGCTTCACCAATTCTCTTTATAGACGAAATACACCGCTTTTCCAAATCGCAACAGGACTCGTTGCTTGGAGCCGTTGAGCGCGGTATTGTCACGCTGATTGGCGCTACGACAGAAAACCCCTCATTTGAGGTCATACGACCATTGCTATCTCGCTGTCAGCTCTACGTTCTGAAGTCGCTGGAGAAAGAGGACCTGCTACAGTTGCTGCAACGGGCGATTACCACAGACGTGATACTCAAGGAACGACATATAGAGCTCCATGAAACAGATGCCCTATTGAGATACAGCGGCGGTGATGCACGTAAACTACTGAATATTCTAGAACTTGTAGTGGAGGCAGAATCTGGCGATGTGGTAATAACGGACGAACTGGTTGTCTCAAGGTTGCAGCAGAATCCACTGGCGTACGATAAGGATGGCGAGATGCATTACGACATTATCTCGGCTTTTATCAAGAGTATTCGCGGTAGCGATCCTGACGCAGCTCTTTATTGGCTGGCTAGGATGATAGAGGGTGGAGAGGACCCGAAGTTCATTGCGCGGCGTTTGGTCATCTCTGCAGCAGAGGATATCGGTCTGGCAAACCCTAATGCCTTGCTTTTGGCAAATACAGCTTTTGATGTCATTCAGAAGATAGGATGGCCTGAGGGACGTATTCCTTTGGCTGAAGCTACTGTCTATCTGGCTACGTCACCAAAGAGCAACTCTGCCTATTTGGGCATTGACGCTGCCATCGATTTGGTGCGACGTACTGGTAATCAGCCAGTTCCACTCCCTATCCGAAACGCACCTACACAACTGATGAAAGAATTAGGATATCATGACGGCTATAAATACCCTCATGACTTTCCTGGCCATTTCACTCCACAGCAATATATGCCTGATGCTTTGCGCGATGAACGGCTGTGGCACGCTCAGCATTCACCTTCAGAACAAAAACTATATGAACGTATGCTGGCCTATTGGGGTGACAGATTTAAAGAATAACGATGGAACAGGATATTGTTATCAGAATCATTGAGCTGTTAGGGACGTTTGCTTTTGCCATATCCGGAATACGGCACGCAGCAGCCAAGCAGTTCGACTGGTTTGGAGGTTATGTATGCGGAATTGCCGTTGCTATCGGCGGCGGTACTATCCGCGACGTGATGTTAGGGACAACCCCATTCTGGATGACGACACCTATTTATATGATTTGTACGGCGATAGCACTACTGACAGTCGCTTTCTTCGGCCGTTGGATGGAACCTTTGAAAAATGCCTGGTTTGTTTTCGACACACTAGGATTAGCACTTTTCACGATAGCGGGTATTCAGAAGTCGCTGACTTTTGGTCAGCCTTTTTGGGTTGCTATCATCATGGGATGCATCACAGGATCGGCTGGAGGCGTGATTCGTGATGTACTGTTGAATAACGAACCCGTCATCTTCCACAAGGAAATCTATGCAATGGCCTCTGTGCTTGGGGGAATCGTCTATTGGGCACTTGCTTATCTGACAATGCCGTTAGAAGCGACTGTCATTGCCTCATTCGTTACTACATGTTCTGTCCGTTTCCTGGCTGTTAGATACCATATCTCGCTGCCAACGCTGAATGAAGAATCATAGAAAGCTTATTCCTGTCGCTTCTTCCTGTCGCCACGAGGACGGTTGTTGCGTTTTCCATTGCCATGACTGTGCCAACGTCCGTGTCGACGGGTGTTTGAGCGTTTCTTCTCGCGCTTAGTGTATGCAGGACCTTCACCCAATGCTTCTGGCAAGGCGTTCTTCAAAACCTCCTTACCCAAGAAATGCTCTATTTCGTGGAACTTACCCATCTCCGCTTCGTTGACAAAAGTGATGGCGACTCCGTCGCGATCGGCACGAGCTGTACGTCCTATGCGATGCACATAATCTTCAGCATCATGTGGCACGTCGTAGTTGATGACAATACGGATGTCGTCGATGTCAATACCTCGGCTTACGATGTCGGTAGCCACAAGAACATCAACCTGACCGGCCTTGAAACGATACATCACATCGTCGCGCTCGGCTTGTGAAAGGTCACTGTGCATTTCGGCACAATTAATTTTCATACGTTTCAACTGCCGGGTAATCTCCTTCACACGGTCTTTCTTGCCGCTAAATATTATCACACGTTTCAGGTCACCGGCTTTGAAGAGATGTTCGATGATGCCAAGTTTCTGCGGGTCGTAGCATAGATAAGCTGACTGATGGATTTTCTCTGCGGGCTTCGAAACGGCCAGTTTCACCTCTACAGGATTATGAAGCAACGAGACGGCAAGTTCGCGTATCTTGGAGGGCATTGTTGCTGAGAACATCACCCGCTGACAGCTTTTTGGCAGCTCATTGACAATTTTCATGATATCCTCAGAAAAACCCATGTCAAGCATACGGTCGGCCTCGTCAAGCACGAAGAACGAACAACGAGACAGGTCAAGGTTACCTACTTTCAAATGGCTGATAAGACGACCAGGTGTGGCTATCAGGACGTCGGCTCCGAGACGCATACCCCGCAACTCCTGATCATAGCGGTTGCCATCGTTACCGCCATAGACAGCTACTGAGGATACACCGTCAAGATAGTAACCAAAGCCCTGCATGGCTTGATCTATTTGTTGAGCCAGCTCACGTGTAGGCGACATGACAACACAGTTGATGGCATCTTTCGGATAGTCACCATCATCAAGCATCGATAGAATAGGTAGCAGATAGGCAGCAGTTTTGCCTGTACCCGTCTGTGCCACACCCAGCACGTCGTACCCGTCAAGAATCTCTGGGATACACTTCTCTTGAATAGGTGTCATATCGTCAAAGCGCATGTCGTAGAGCGCATCAAGAATATTATCGTTCAAATAAGTTTCTTCAAATTTCATTTAATTAGGAGCTTGTCGCCAGCAGAAATAGGCTATGAATACATATAATATATTGGGAATCCACTCTGCCAACATGGCGGGTGTGCCAGCATTGATGGCAAAGGTGGCGCTAATGGTTTGCAAGAGAATATAGGCAAATGACAGGGCAAGACCAATACCTAAGTAGAGACCCATACCGCCCTTTCGCTTTCGCGATGACAGTGAGGCACCGATGACCGTCAGGATAAATGAGGCGAAAGACATCGCAATACGCTTGTGATACTCCACCTCGTACTGAACGACGTTCTGTGAACCGCGTTCCTGCTGCTTGGAGATGTATTGACGCAGTTCAGGACTTGTAAATGTCTCCTGCTGCCCTTTGGAAAAGACCAGATCCATTGGTTCCATCATGATTGTAGTGTCCAGTTCCACACCCGTCTTAATCTCCTCACGCAGGCCTTTTAGTGTACGGATTTTATAATTCTGTGCGCGCCAGTGGAAGCGTGACTCGCTGATGGTGTCGTAACGAATGACACTGGCCGTCATGTGGCTTACCAGCTTTTTCTTCTCAAACTTGTCGAGAGAGAATCCGTAGCCTGTTTTTATGTTGTCATCATACTGCTGGATATAGGCGATTACTCCTTTTCCAACCTGCAATTGAACGTTTGTGGCCGATGTAATCTTCTTGTTGTTCTTGTATTGCGTCTCAAAATTCTGGCGAATGACCGTTCCTTGCGGAATGACAAACGAGCCGAGATAGTAGTTGAGCACAGCAATGAGGGCCGCCGATATGAAGTAGGGCCGCATCAGTCGCTTAAAACTCAATCCTGATGCCAGCATGGCAATTATCTCACTGTTACCAGCCAGCTTTGACGTGAAGAAGATAACGGCAATGAAGACGAACAGCGGTGAGAAGAGGTTGGCAAAGTAAGGTACGAAGTTTGCATAGTAGTCTAATACAATGGCTCTCAGAGGTGCGTGGTTCGTAGTGAACTTGGCCAAATTCTCGTTGACGTCAAATACTATCGAAATAGAAATAATTAGCAAGATAGAATAGATATATGTGCCAATAAACTTCTTAATGATATAACGGTCAATGCGTGTCAGGTAGTGAAAGGGGTTAACGTGCTTCAGATAGCTCAGCCAGTGACCTATACGACGCATAAAACGACCTGTTGAACGCAGCCGATGGTAGCGCTTATGATGCCGTCGTATCTTGGCAAACGTTTTCGACTTCCTCTTGAACAGTTTCTTCATCTTCTTCTTCCAAGTTGTTCAATGACAGAACGTTTCCAACAGACGAAGTCGCCTTGCTCAATGTGCTGACGGGCATCAGTAACCAGCCGCAGGTAGAAAGCCAGATTGTGAATTGAAGCGATTTGCATAGCCAGCAATTCCTGAGCCTTAAACAAATGGTGCAGATAGGCTTTGGTGTGGATACGGTCAATATCGCATCCGTCAGGATCGATGGCCGTAAAGTCCTGTTCCCACTTTTTGTTGCGCATATTCATTGTTCCTTCGTAGCTGAAGAGAAGTGCATTGCGGCCATTGCGCGTAGGCATCACACAATCAAACATGTCGACGCCACGTTCAATGGCTTCAAGAATGTTTTGAGGGGTACCTACGCCCATCAGGTAACGGGGTTTGGCTTTAGGCAGTATTTCGTTCACTACCTCAATCATTTCATACATCACCTCAGTAGGTTCGCCAACAGCTAATCCTCCGATGGCATTGCCGTCGGCACCCTTGTCGGCCACATATTTGGCAGCTTCGCGGCGCAGATCCTTGAATGTGCAGCCCTGAACAATAGGGAAAAGGCTTTGCTTGTAACCATAAAGTGGCTCTGTCTCATTGAAACGCTTAATACAGCGGTCAAGCCATCGTTGGGTGAGTCCTAACGACTTTTTGGCATACTGATAGTCACTCTGTCCTGGTGGACATTCATCAAGTGCCATCATGATATCAGCTCCGATAATGCGTTCCGTGTCCATTACATTTTCAGGCGTGAAGATGTGCTTAGAGCCGTCAATGTGACTTCTAAATTCACAACCCTCTTCGCGCAGTTTGCGGATACCCGTAAGCGAGAATACTTGAAAACCGCCGGAATCAGTCAGGATTGGACGATCCCAGGTGTTGAACTTGTGCAAACCGCCTGCCTTGCGTAGTGTGTCAAGTCCAGGTCGCAGATACAGGTGGTAGGTGTTGCCAAGGATGATTTGCGCTTTGACCTGTTCACGCAGCTCCGAGAAATGCACGCCCTTGACACTGCCAACGGTGCCGACAGGCATGAAGATGGGGGTCTTGATTTGGCCGTGATCGGTCGTTATCAAGCCTGTGCGAGCATTGCTGGAAACGTCGGTATGCTGTAGTTCAAAGGTCATTTCTTATCCTCGTTCTTTTCTTCAGGTATCGTGAAGTCTGTCGGATTTTTCACCATTTCGCCTGTCAATGCGAAATCCCACACGTCCTGCACGTTTTCCACATAATGGAAAGTGACGCCTTTCAGATAAATGTCAGGAATCTCGTTGACATCCTTCTCGTTTTCGCGGCACATCATTATATCGGTGATACCGGCACGCTTGGCAGCCAAGATCTTCTCTTTAATTCCGCCTACGGGAAGAACCTTCCCGCGCAGCGTTATCTCTCCCGTCATTGCCGTGTTTTTGCGTACCTTGCGCTGGGTTAGTGCTGATGCAATGGATGTGGCAATGGTGATGCCTGCAGACGGCCCATCCTTCGGCGTAGCACCTTCAGGCACGTGGATATGGATGTTCCAGTTCTCAAAGATGCGATAGTCGACGCCAAGCTTGTCGACGTGAGCCTTGACATACTCTAAAGCGATGATGGCCGACTCCTTCATCACGTCGCCGAGATTACCTGTCAGCGTCAACTTACCGGCCTTACCCTTTGAGAGCGAAGTTTCAATAAACAGAATCTCGCCGCCAACGCTTGTCCATGCCAATCCTGTCACCACACCAGCATAGTCATTGCCTTGATAGATGTCACGATAGAATGGCGGGTTGCCTAATAGCTCTTCCACTTCCGTGGGTGTGATTTTATTGTAAGGCATCGCACCGTCGAGAGCCTGCTTGAAAGCCAGCTTGCGCATTGCCTTGTTGATTTGCTTCTCCAGCTGACGGACGCCACTCTCACGTGTGTATCGCTCAATGACCATCTCTATGGCAGTCTTGTTAAATGACGGTTTGGGAGTTATCAGGTTCAATCCTGTGTTCTCCATTTCGCGAGGAATAAGATGACGCTTTGCTATCTCTATCTTCTCCTCTGTTATATAACCGCTGACCTCAATGATTTCCATACGGTCGCGTAATGGACCGGGAATGGTTGCCAGATTATTGGCTGTAGCGATAAAGAGGACCTTTGACAAGTCGTAGTCAACATCCAGATAGTTGTCGTGAAAGGCATTGTTCTGCTCAGGGTCTAGTACTTCCAGTAAAGCCGATGCCGGATCGCCGTTGTGCGTGTTCTGTGTCACCTTGTCTATCTCGTCGAGGATGAATACAGGATTGCTTGAGCCTGCCTTTTGTATCGACTTGATGATACGTCCAGGCATTGCACCTATATAGGTGCGCCGATGACCGCGAATCTCAGCTTCGTCGTGGAGTCCGCCGAGCGACATGCGTACGTATTTGCGCTTCATGGCAGCAGCTATCGACTTGCCCAGCGACGTTTTGCCTACGCCCGGAGGACCATAGAGGCAGATAATCGGTGATTTCAGATCGCCGCGCAGCGAGAGTACCGACATGTGCTCCAGGATGCGCTCCTTCACCTTCTCCATGCCATAATGGTCGCGGTCGAGAATCTTCTGTGCCCGTTTCAAGTTCAGGTCGTCATCGGTGAACTCGCCCCAAGGGAGGTCAACCATCGTCTGGAGGTAAGTCAGCTGCACATTGAAATCAGGACTTTGCGGATTGAGGTTGTCTAGTTTGTCCACCTCTTTGAAAAAGAGTTTGGCCACATCGGTCGGCCATTTCTTGTTCTGTGCCTTCTTAATCAGCTCCGACTTCTCAGGCGACGATTCGCCGTTGCCCATCTCTGCCTGCAGGTTCTTGATCTGTTGTTGAAGGAAGTAGTTACGCTGCTGCTCGTCCAGGTCTTCACGGGTCTTATTGCGGATGTCTGCTTTCAGGTGCTGCAGGTTGATTTCGCGGTTGAGCACCTTCATTGTGGCAAAAAGCCGCTCTTTTACTGTTTCGCACTCCAGCAGCATCATCTTCTCTTTGATGCTGAACGGCATGTTCGAACAGGTAAAGTTCAGAGCCATCACGTCGTTGTTGATATTCTGAACGGCAAAGGTGGCTTCGTCGGGAATCTCTTCGCTCATGTTGATGTAGTCGTGAACCTGCTGACGTAAGTCCTGCATGGCTGTTCTGAACTCCTTGTCACGTTTATCCGGCTGTATTTCAGGTGCCAGCTCTACGTGCCCCGTCAGATAAGGGTGGTCTCCCAGCAGTTCTACCAGCTTCAGCCTTCCTAGGGCCTGCACAATGGCCGTAATGTTGCCGTTGGGCAGCGTCAGTTGCTTAACCACCTTGGCAAAAACACCGTATTCGTAGAGGTCTTCCTTAGTGGGTTCGTCCACTTCGGGGTCGCGCTGACAGACGATGCCGATGACCATCGAGCGTTTCTCGGCACGTTTGATGAGCACTGAGCTTGACTCGCGTCCTATCAGTATTGGCGAGACAACACCGGGAAAGAGCACAAGATTGCGCACGGGCAAGATAGGCACCTCGTCGGGTGTCGGCACATTATTAATAAGGTCTTTAAAATCTCCTTCGATGTCGGCAATCATTGAGAATGCCTTGTTATTCTGACTGTCTAAAAACATATTTCTTTATAATGAGCGTGCAAAGTTACACATTTTAATTAAGAATTAAGAATATAAGGATTAAGAATTAACAAAAAAATGTATATCTTTGCACTCGAAAATGGCAAACGACTATTTTAAATTCCAGAAATTCACCGTTTTTCAGAGCCGCTGTGCTATGAAAGTAGGTACCGACGGCACTTTACTTGGAGCATGGGGCAGAGGTGGTAGCAGTATACTTGACATTGGAACAGGAACCGGCCTTGTGGCTCTGATGATGGCTCAACGTTTTCCTGAAGCCCGTGTGGTTGGCATCGACATCGACCGTGAATCTGTCGTACAGGCACGCGAAAACATGTGGGCATCACCTTTTGCCGATCGCTTGACAGCTGCAGAAGCCGATGTAAAGTTGTTTGCAGCCGATCCGTTCGATGCCGTTGTCTGCAATCCTCCATTTTTTCTCCGCTCACTCCAATGTCCCGACACTCAGCGCACGATAGCCCGTCATGCGTCATCTTTGACATACGCAGAGCTAATGGCTGCCGCGCATCGTTTGCTGGCTGACAATGGTGAGTTGTCGATGGTCATCCCTTTCGATTGCAAAGCTCGTCTCGAACAGGAAGCGGCACTTGCCGGCTTCTTCAAGGTGCGACAATGTGCCGTGAAGACAACGCCACAGAAACAACCGCGTCGATATCTGTTGGCTTTCCGTAAACACCCTTCAGAGCCGGAACTGACCGAGGGCATCATTGAGACATCGCCAGGTGAGCGCTCGCGATGGTATGAAGAACTGACAAAAGACTTCTATCTATGAAAGTAACGATTTTTCAAACCGATGTCCATTGGGCTAATCCCGATGAAAACGTCAGGAATGTAGAGCAACTGCTTGGCAAAAACACAGGGTCAGACTTATATGTTCTGCCTGAGATGTGGGCCACCGGTTTTGCTACGACACCTCAGGAAATAGCAGAAACCGATGATTCTATCGCATTAAAATGGATGAAGCAGACGGCTAGCGACTTCTCGTGTGCAGTCAGTGGGAGCTTGTTGATTCAGACGAACGATGGAAAATACAGAAATCGTCAATATTTTATCACGCCATCCGACGTGTATTACTACGATAAGCACCATCTGTTCACTTACGGACACGAAGACCGTTTTATCACACCAGGCAATGACCATGTTATAGTCAGCTGGAAAGGTGTGCGTTTCCTGCTGCTGACGTGTTATGACTTGCGGTTTCCATTATGGGCGCGCTATGGAAGAGCAGGGGAGTATGATGCCATTATCGTTGTTGCCAACTGGCCGGAAAGCCGCCAGCAGGCTTGGCGGGTGCTGACGCGTGCCCGTGCTATTGAGAACCAATGCTACTTGATAGGAGCCAACCGCGTAGGCGATGACGAATTCTGTCACTACTGCGGAGAAAGTGTTGTCTGTGACACCAAGGGCGATACGCTTGCCGAAGGTGGCAGAAATCAACAGACAGCAATAACGGTCGACCTGGATTTTGAAGTGATAACGTACGTAAGAGAGCGTTTTAAAGTATTAAACAACAGAGATTTATAATCCTCTGTAAAACTTACGATTTAACTTCCCGTTATACGTCCGTTCTATGTGGTCGACCTGCTCATAGAGCATAGGGACTTTGTAGATTTCGAGTCGCTGTTTCAGATGCAGTGCCACTTGTCGTTTGTTCAATTTTTCACCGCCAGCCGTCACAACGAGCAGCTTCAAGGCATTACCGGTAATCGGGTGGGGGGCCGAGATGCAGATGCAGTCTTTCACAAGGGGCAGCAACAGCGCAGCGTCTTCCACCTCTGTAGGGGCCACTTTGTAGCCGCCGACATTGATGACATCGTCCTGTCGTCCACCGATATGCAGGCGTCCCTGTTCATCGATGCGTCCCAAGTCTGACATGTAGACAGTATTGTCGTGCAACACACTGGCCGTCAGTTCTGGCTCGCCGATGTAACCACTCATCAAAGTTTCGCCCTGACAGGAGATGTGTCCGTCGGGGGTGATGATGATACGTGAGTGCTGCATGGTTTTCCCCAGACATCCTACCAGACACTCGCCGTCATTGTAGTTGTAGGTGCTGATAATGCCTGTCTCTGTCGAGGCGTAGGTGTTGTAAAGGCGAGTATGGGGCAACAGTCTACACAGGTCGAGCATGTCGGCGTGGGGTAGTGGTGCGCCACCACATTCGATGAAATCGAGTTTTTCAGCGTAGGAAGCCAGCCGTTCGGCACTCAGCTGTGTCAACATTCGCACGTTGGCCGGCACGAAGAACGTGGCCATCTTCTCAGCGGGATAGTCGAGAGCGTCGTAGAACTTGTTGATATCCCGCATTCCATCGATGATCAGCAGGGTTGCTCCTAGTACGACAACGGGGTAGATTTTCGATAAACTCCCGATGTGGTTTAGCGGCCCGTTGATAATGAAGACCAAATCGTGGCTAAATCCCTGTCCACCTATAAGATTTTCAGCATCGGCAATGATGGTGCGGTGACTGATCATCACGCCCTTCGAGCGTCCCGTCGTGCCTGTCGTGTATAGCACGTCGGCTATACCTTCGGGAACGGTGGCAGAACTGAGTTTTCCGTCCAATTCATCGATGATTTCCTGTGGTGTGTCTTTCTCCATAGGGGCGGCAACGGCTCCTGCTATGTGAATAGCGAAGTAGGTTACGAGGAAGTCGATGGTCTGTGAGGCTCTGAACAGCACCACACGTCCGCGCTGTCCGACGTAGTCGGCAGCACGTCGGCATGAGCGTTCGTAAAGATCACTATAAGAGCATGTCTCCGCCCCGCAGACAGCGGCTGTCTTTTGGGGGTAGAGACGTGCGTTTTGTGCGAGATAATCCTCGAGTGTCATTGCTTCTCAGCGAGTTTTCGTTCCACCATCGCCACGATGTTGTCCAGCGACTTCAAGTTCTTTGGCGTGGCGTCAGTCGCTTCCAGTTTGATACCATACTTGTCGGCCAGCGTCATCAGGATGGTAGTGACATCAAGTGAGTTCAACTCGGCAAAGAGGAAGTCGGAGTCGAAATCCACCAGCGGCAGCAAGTCTTCCAAGAGCGTTCTAATCTCGTCTTTCATTTTCTGTTTGTTTTTAAGCGTTGTACTCCTGCCAGGGCTTTATCTGGATATCCTCCTCATTCATGGCCGTGAAAGCCTCGATAAAGGCCTTTGCCAGACGAACGTTGGTCATCAGGGGGATATTGTGGTCGATAGCGCCGCGGCGAATGCGGTAACCATTGGTCAGCTCGCGCTTCGTGTGGTTCTTCGGAACGTTGACGATGAGGTCGAACTTGTGCTCGGCAATCATGTCCATCACGTTGTTGGCACCCTCCTCGTCAGGCCAGCTCACGGGGGTGGCCTTCACACCGTTGTCATTGAAGAACTTGGCCGTTCCGCCGGTGGCGTACACCTCGAAGCCCTTCTTCACCAAGTCCTGAGCTGGCTCTAAGAGCGACACCTTGCCCTTAGCACCACCCGAAGAGATGAGTACCGACTTCTTTGGCAGACGATAACCTGTTGCTATCAAGGCGTTTAATAGTGCTTCGTTCAAGCTGTCTCCCAAGCATCCTACCTCACCCGTAGAACTCATGTCGACACCCAGGACGGGGTCGGCATTCTGCAGACGGGCAAAGGAGAACTGGCTAGCTTTGACGCCGATGCGGTCGATGTCGAACTCGCTCTTGTCGGGACGCGAGTAGGGGGCGTCGAGCATAATCTTCGTGGCCGTCTCGATGAAGTTGCGCTTCAGTATCTTCGACACGAAGGGGAACGAACGTGAGGCACGCAGGTTACACTCTATAACCTTCACCTCGCGGTTCTTGGCCAGGAACTGGATGTTGAACGGTCCTGAGATGTTCAGCTCCCTGGCAATCTTGCGCGAGATGTTCTTAATCTGCCGGATGGTGGAGTAGTAGATGTGCTGGGCGGGGAACACCATCGTAGCGTCGCCGGAGTGAACACCGGCGTACTCCACGTGCTCGGAGATGGCATACTCTATGACCTCACCCTTGTCGGCAACGGCATCAAACTCTATCTCCTTGGTCTCGGTCATGAACTTCGAGATGACAACGGGAAACTCCTTTGACACCTCGGTGGCCATGTTGAGGAAGCGGTGCAGCTCCTCGTCGTCGTAGCAGACGTTCATGGCGGCACCCGAGAGAACATACGAGGGACGTACAAGGACGGGATAGCCTACCTTGTCGACAAACTCCTTGACGTCGTCAAACGAGGTCAGCGCGCGCCAGGCCGGCTGGTCGATGCCGAGTTTGTCGAGCATGGCCGAGAACTTGTCGCGGTTCTCAGCACGGTCGATGTTGACTGGACTCGTTCCCAGTACGGGCACACCCTGACGATGCAGCTTCATGGCGAGGTTGTTGGGAATCTGACCACCCACGGAGACGATGACGCCACGCGGCTGTTCGAGGTCCATCACGTCAAGCACACGCTCCAGCGACAGCTCGTCGAAATACAGGCGGTCGCACATGTCATAGTCGGTCGACACGGTCTCAGGGTTGTAGTTGATCATGATCGACTTATACCCCAGCTTGCGTGCGGTGTTGATGGCATTTACGCTACACCAGTCAAACTCTACGCTCGAACCGATGCGGTAGGCGCCGGAACCCAGCACGACGACCGACTTCTCGTTGTTGTAGTAATTGATGTCGTGCTTGGCTTTGTACTGCTCTCCCTGAGGATTGCCGAAGGCTGGCGTGTGCGTGTATGTGAAATAGAGGTAATTCGTCAGTTCGGGGTGCTCGGAAGCAACGGTGGGTATGCGCTTCACCGATGGCATGATGCCGCGCTCCTTGCGATAGTGGCGCACCAGCAGGTTCTCCTTCTCCATGTTCGTAGCGGTCGACTTCAGGACGAAGCGTGCTATCTGGAAGTCGGAGAAGCCGCAGCGCTTCACTTCGAGCAGCAGCTCGTCGGAAAGGTCCTCTAGCCGGTTGTACTGCTGCAGCTTGTGCTTCAGGTCGACAATGTGATTCAGGCGCTCCAGGAACCAGACGTCGATCTTTGTCAGTTCCTCAATACGCTCCACAGTGTAGCCCTCTTCCAGAGCCTGTGCGATGGCGAAGATACGCAGGTCGGTGGGGTTGGCCAGCGCGTCGTCCAGGTCGTCGAACTTCGTGTGGTCGTTGCCGACGAAGCCGTGCATACCCTGACCGATCATTCGCAGGCCTTTCTGAATCATCTCCTCGAAGGAGCGGCCGATAGACATAATCTCGCCGACGGACTTCATGCTGGAACCTATCTGACGGCTCACGCCAACGAATTTCGTGAGATCCCAGCGCGGAATCTTGCAAATCATGTAGTCGAGCTGCGGTGCGACGTATGCAGAGCTGGTGGTCCCCATCTCGCCAATCTGGTCGAGCGTGTAGCCAAGCGCAATCTTGGCGGCCACGAAGGCGAGGGGATAGCCGGTAGCTTTCGATGCGAGTGCCGACGAACGGCTCAGACGGGCGTTGATCTCGATGATGCGGTAGTCGTTGGTCTCGGCGTTGAAGGCAAACTGAATGTTGCACTCGCCGACGATACCGAGGTGCTTTACGCACTTGATAGTAATGTCCTGCAGCATCTTCACCTGTTCCTCCTTCAGCGAGCAGGTGGGAGCTACGACAATCGACTCGCCCGTATGGATGCCCAGCGGGTCGAAGTTCTCCATCGAGGCCACAGTGAAGCAGCGGTCGTTGGCGTCGCGTATGCACTCGAACTCTATCTCCTTCCAACCTTTCAGTGACTCCTCGACGAGAATCTGCGGAGCGAAGGTGAAGGCGCTTTCAGCCAACTCAACAAAGGTCTTCTCGTCGGGACAGATGCCCGAGCCGAGACCTCCAAGCGCGTATGCACTACGAATCATAATGGGGAAGCCAATCTCGTGGGCGGCTTTCAGTGCATCGTCCATATTCTCCACAGCGTGGCTCACGGGCACCTTCAGATCGACCTCGGCCAGCTTCTTGACAAAGAGGTCACGGTCTTCGGTATTCATGATGGCCTCAACGCTGGTGCCGAGCACCTCTACGCCGTACTCTTTCAGAACGCCGCTCTGGTAGAGCTCTGTTCCGCAGTTCAGCGCCGTCTGTCCGCCGAAAGCCAGAAGGATGCCGTCCGGACGCTCCTTCTTGATGATTTCCGTCACGAAGTAGGGGGTCACGGGCTGGAAGTACACCTTGTCGGCAATGCCGTCCGACGTCTGGATGGTTGCGATGTTGGGGTTTACCAGCACGGAGGAGATGCCTTCTTCGCGCAATGCCTTCAGAGCCTGGGAGCCGGAGTAGTCGAACTCGCCAGCCTGTCCGATTTTCAGCGCGCCCGAACCGAGTACGAGCACTTTCTTGAGTTGTTTCTTCATTATAGTTGGTTAAATTTGTTGGTTCATGCAATTCGGGTGCAAAGTTACAAAAAAAAAATAAAACGCGCAAGAGTTGCAAATAATTATTATGCATTATGCGTGACACCGCGCGGACGCACTGTTGCGGCGCGATAAAATAATTTCGCGCCGCGAGAATTCACTTTCACAGCCATTGGCCAGAAAGAGTTATCGCCCGGCCGGCATAAAACTTAAAATATATTTATATATTTGGCAGTATCGGAAAAAATTCATACCTTTGCATGTCTTAAAAAGGAACATCATAAAAATCATAATAGAAATGAGTAAGAGATTTGCCGAACATAACGGCTTGAACCTGACACAAGTCAACAACGACGTGCTGCAGATGTGGCGCGAGAAGAACGTGTTCTGGCGCTCCGTAACCGAGCGCGAGGGCTGTCCGCAGTTCATCTTCTTTGAGGGACCGCCCTCGGCTAACGGTCATCCCGGCATCCACCACGTGCTGGCACGCACCATCAAGGACACCTTCAACCGCTACAAGACCATGAAGGGCTTCCAGGTGAAGCGCAAGGCCGGCTGGGACACCCACGGACTGCCTGTGGAGCTGGGCGTCGAGAAGGAACTGGGCATCACCAAGGCCGACATCGACAACAAGGAGTCGGAAAAATACATCTCTACGGAGGACTACAACCGCAAATGCCGTGAGAACGTGATGATGTACACTCAGGAATGGCGCGACCTGACGGAGCGCATGGGCTACTTCGTCGACCTTGACAATCCCTACATCACCTACGACAACAAATACATTGAGACGCTGTGGTGGCTGCTGCGACAGCTTTACGACAAGGGGCTACTCTACAAGGGCTATACCATCCAGCCTTACTCGCCGGCAGCGGGTACAGGCTTGTCGAGCCACGAGCTGAACCAGCCAGGATGCTATCGCGATGTGAAGGACACGACGTGCACGGCGCTGTTTAAGATAAAGAATCCGAAGCCGGAGATGACAGGGTGGGGGACACCATACTTCATGGCTTGGACGACCACACCGTGGACACTGGCCGCCAACTCGGCTCTCTGCGTCGGTCCGAAGATTGACTACGTGGCCGTAGAGACCTACAACCCCTATAGCGCCGAGAAGATAACTGTCGTGCTGGCCGAGGCCCGTCTGAACGCTTACCTGCCTGCCGAGGGCAACATCACCGACGGCGGCGAGATGCCTGAATACAAGAAAGGCGAGAAATTCATTCCCTACCGCATCGTCGGCCGCTACAAGGGCACCGACCTCGTCGGGATGGAATACGAGCAGCTGATGCCTGCCATACGGCCTATGGGCGATGCCTTCCGCGTGATTCCCGGCGACTACGTCACGACTGAAGACGGTGCCGGTATCGTGCATATCGCGCCAAACTTCGGTGCCGACGATGCTTTCGTGGCCAAGAAAGCCGGTATCTGTCCCATAGTGCTCATCGACAAGAAGGGCGCAGAGCGGCCTGTGGTCGACCTGCAGGGTAAGTACTTCAACGTCGAAGACCTCGATGCCGACTTCGTTGCGAAGTATGTCAATGTTGACGAGTGGAACAAGTTCGCCGGCCGCTACGTGAAGAACGCTTACGACGACACGCTGATCGATAAGGACGAGACGCTAGACATCAGCATCTGCATGGACCTGAAAGCGCAGGACAAGGTGTTTAAGATTGAGAAGCACGTACACAACTACCCCCACTGCTGGCGTACCGACAAGCCCGTGCTCTACTATCCACTCGACTCGTGGTTTATCCGCTCCACAGCCAAGAAGGAGCGCATGTTCGAACTGAACAAGACCATCAACTGGCAGCCTGAGTCGACAGGCACCGGTCGCTTTGGCAACTGGCTTGAGAACCTGAACGACTGGAACCTCAGCCGCAGCCGCTTCTGGGGCACCCCGCTGCCCATCTGGCGCGACGAGGATGGCAAGGCCGAGAAGTGCATCGGCAGTGTCGAGGAGCTGTACAACGAGATAGAGAAGGCCGTCGAGGCGGGCGTCATGCAGAGCAATCCGCTGAAGGAGAAGGACTTCGTTCCTGGCGACATGAGCAAGGAAAACTACGACCGCATCGACCTGCACCGTCCGTATGTCGACAACATCGTTCTCGTCAGCGACGACGGTAAGCCTATGAAGCGCGAGACCGACCTCATCGACGTGTGGTTCGACTCCGGCTCTATGCCTTACGCACAGGTGCACTATCCGTTTGAGAACCGCGACTTGATTGACAAGCGCGAGGCTTTCCCCGCCGATTTTATCAACGAAGGTGTCGACCAGACGCGCGGCTGGTTCTTTACGCTGCATGCCATAGCCACGATGGTGTTCGACTCCGTAGCCTTCAAAAACGTGATTTCATCGGGATTGGTGCTCGACGCCAAGGGCAATAAGATGTCGAAGCATGTGGGCAACGTAGTCAATCCGTTCGAGATGATCGAGAAATACGGCTCGGATGCCGTGCGACTCTACATGATGACCAACTCGGAGCCGTGGGACAACCTGAAGTTCGACCCCGAAGGCGTAGACGAGATACGCCGCAAGTTCTTTGGTACCTTATATAATACATACTCGTTCTTCGCATTGTATGCCAATGTCGACAACTATGATCCGTCCGTTGGCGGAGCTGAGACGCTGTCGCAGCGTCCTGAAATCGACCGCTGGATTCTCAGCTGCCTGAACACGCTGGTCAAGGGCGTGCAGAAGGAGCTCGACAATTACGACCCGACACGCGCCGGCCGACTCATCGACGCCTTCGTCAACGATGACCTGTCGAACTGGTATGTCCGTCTGAACCGCAAGCGCTTCTGGGGCAAGGACATGAGCGACGACAAACGCTCGGCCTACGACACGCTCTACACCTGCCTGATGACCGTCGCACGGCTGCTGGCACCGTTCGCACCGTTCTATGCCGACCAGCTTTATAAGGATCTTGGCGGACGGCTCGACTCCGTCCATCTTGAAACGTTCCCTGTGGCCGACGAATCGGTCATCAACAAGGAGCTGGAGGCCCGCATGGAGATGGCCCAGAAGATTACCTCGATGGTGCTGGCTCTGCGCCGCAAGGTGAATATCAAGGTGCGCCAGCCGCTGCAGGCCATCATGATTCCTGCTAATGAGGAGCAGAAAAAGCATATTGAGGCGGTGAAGCAACTCATTATGAACGAGGTGAACGTCAAGGAGTTGAAATTCGTTGAGGGACAGGGTATTCTTGTCAAGAAGGTAAAGTGCAACTTCAGGACGATGGGTAAGAAGTTCGGCAAGCTCATGAAGGCCGTAGCCGCCGCTGTCGACCATCTGTCGCAGGAGCAGATAGCCGAGTTGGAGCAGAATGGCACTATCGGTATCAGCGTTGACGGACAGACGCTCACAGTCGAAGCCGCAGACGTCGATATCATCAGTGAGGACATCCCCGGCTGGCTCGTGTCGAATGAAGGTAACCTGACCGTAGCCCTTGAGGTAGAACTGAATGACGAACTTCGCAAGGAAGGTATGGCCCGTGAAATCATCAACCGTGTGCAGAACCTGCGCAAGGAAGCCGGTTTTGAAATCACCGACCGTATCAACATTACCTTGACTCCTAATGCCGAGATAGAACAGTCGGTGGACGCTTTCGCTGAATATATCAAGACGCAGGTTCTGGCCGACGTTATTACTGTCGCGTCGAATGATGGCGCAGAAGTAGAGTTTGACGACTTTAAACTTAATATTCAAATAACTAAAAACTAATAAACATGACAGAAAAAACACGCTACAGTGACGAAGAGCTCGAAGAGTTCCGCACTATCATCAATGAAAAATTGGCGTTGGCCAAGCGTGACTACGACCAAATGATGGCCGCCATCACCAATCAGGACTCTAATGACGTCGATGACACGTCGCCTACATACAAGGCCCTGGAGGAGGGCTCGGCCACACAGTCGAAGGAGGAAATCATCACGATGGCTGCCCGCCAGCAGAAGTTCATTCAGGGCCTGAAAGCAGCACTCGTCCGCATTGAGAATAAGACCTACGGCGTCGATCGTCTGACGGGGAAGCTCATACCTAAAGAGCGTCTGAAGGCCGTTCCACACGCAACGCTCTCTGTAGAGTCGAAAATGAATCAGAAGAAGTGAAGTTAACAAGACACATACTCTCTGACGGTTGGCTGGCAACGCTTTTCGTCGTTGCCAGCATCGTCGTCGACCAACTCATCAAAATCTGGGTAAAGACGTCGATGACGCTCCATGAGAGTATCCGCATGACCGACTGGTTCTACATCTCGTTCATCGAGAACAACGGTATGGCTTACGGCATGCAGATTGGCTCGAAGCTGGCCCTGTCGCTCTTCCGCATACTAGCTATAGCCCTGCTGGCCTACTATATATGGACGCAAGTTAGGAAGCGGGCACGAACAGGATACATCCTCTGCCTGTCAATGGTATTGGCAGGGGCCATCGGAAACCTTATCGACTGCATGTTCTACGGCTTGATCTTCAACGCATCGTCACCCTATTACACATCCTACTTCGTACCCTTTGGCAGCGGTTATGCACCGTTCCTGATGGGCAAGGTTGTCGACATGTTCTACTTTCCGCTCATTGTCACCACATGGCCGGAGTGGGTTCCTTACTGGGGAGGCGACGAGTTCATCTTCTTCAGCCCTGTCTTCAACTTTGCCGATGCCAATATCTCTGTAGGCGTAGTTCTGTTGCTGCTGTTCTATCGGAAGGAAATCAGTCAAATAAGCCTGAAACGTGAATAGACACCTATTATATATTATAATAGTCTCATTGGCAATAGCCGCCTGTAAGCCATCAGTCCCTTCGCGCTACATACAGCCAAGCGACATGGAAGACATCCTTTGCGACTTCCATGTGTCGCAGGCGATGGCCAATCAGCAAGGGAAGAGCGAACAGGAGCGCAACTACCTCAAGACGCTTTACTTCGCATCCGTACTTGAGAAATACGGTGTCACGAGAGCCGACTTCGACTCCTCACTTGTCTACTACTATATACGCGCCGACCGTTTCAGCGAAGTCTATAAGCGTGTTGCAGGGAGGCTTGCCGATGAAGCTATGGAGCTGGGCACCGCCGAGGGCGAGATCAACCGCTTTGCCAACTTGAACTCAGGAGGCGATACGACCAACGTATGGACAGGTGATCTCTCGAAAATCCTCATCCCCTACGCCCCTTACAACATCTACAGCTTCGAGCAGAAAAGCGACACATCGTTCCACAAGGGCGACTCGTTCATGCTGATATTTAATACAGACTTCATCTGCCAGAACGGCATGCGCAGTGCTGAGGCCTGTCTTTCACTACGCTACGACAACGACAGCATCGTCAGCCGTGCTACAGGTCTGTCGGCTTCCGGAGCCAACCAGATACGCATACCGCCCAATGGCAATCATCTGGTAAAAGAAATACGTGGCTTTATATACATGACGCCTGAGAAGGAAAGTGAGACAACGACAAAGATCATGCTTGTTCGCGACATACAGCTCATTAAGTTCCGCAAGAAAGAATCAGCCGCGACAGTGCCTGAAGATTCTACAAGTCTGAAATTAGAAAAAGATAACTTTAAACTGAAAGAAATATGAATCTGAAAATCCGATTAGCTGTGATGAACTTCCTGGAGTTTGCCGTCTGGGGAGCTTATCTGACATGTATGGGACTCTATCTGGGTCGTATCGGAATGGCCTCCGAAATTGGCTATTTCTTTGCCGTTCAGGGCATCGTCAGTATCTTTATGCCGGCTGTCATGGGCATCGTCGCCGACAAATGGATTCCCGCTCAACGACTGCTCGGCTATTGCCACCTGCTGGCAGGCCTCTTCATGTTTACCGCGGCCTACTATGGCTATCAGGCAGGAAGCAACGTACAGTTTAGCGTGCTCTTCATGCTCTACAGCCTGAGCGTCGCTTTCTTCATGCCTACCATCGCGCTGGTCAACTCTGTGGCCTACAATACGCTGACAAAGGCTGGTATGGATACCGTCAAGGACTTCCCGCCCATCCGCGTCTTCGGAACCATCGGATTCATCTGCTCCATGTGGCTGGTCGACCTTGCCGGCTTCAAGGACAATGAGCTGCAGTTTGTCACCTCTGGCGTGCTTAGCATCCTCCTGTTCCTGTATACCTTCACGCTCCCTCCCTGCCCGCTGGCCCCAAAGGGACAGGCCAAGTCGCTGGTCGACGCCCTCGGCCTTCGCGCCTTTACGCTGTTCAAGCAGAAAGAGATGGCCATCTTCTTCATCTTCTCGTCGCTGCTTGGCGTAAGCCTGCAAATCACCAACGGCTTCGCTACGCCTTACATTGAGAGTTTCAAGGCCATTCCGGAATATGCTTCCACATTCGGCGTGCAGCATGCCAACATCCTTTATTCGCTCTCGCAGGTCAGCGAGACCTGCTGCATACTGCTTATCCCGTTCTTCATGAAACGCTACGGCATCAAGCAGGTCATGCTGATAGCGATGTTCGCCTGGGTGCTGCGATTCGGATTCCTTGGGATGGGGAATCCCGGCACACCAGGAGTCATTCTCTTCATCCTGTCGATGCTCATCTATGGTGTGGCTTTCGATTTCTTCAACATCTCCGGCTCCTTGTTCGTCGACAAGACCACCGATCCTGTCATCCGTTCGTCGGCACAGGGATTGTTCATGCTGATGACCAACGGACTTGGCGCCTCTATCGGCTCTATTGCCGCGCAGGCCGTTGTCAACGCCAACACATCGGCCGACGGTGTGGTGGCTTGGACGTCCGTATGGACAACGTTCTCTGTCTACGCACTCATCGTCGGTGTCGTTTTTGCCGTGATATTCCGTCCTAAGAAGGTATAGGCCGTGAAGGAGATACGCTTCTTTTATGTGCCCGAGGCGGCCACACGACAGGAGCTGCCTCCCGACGAAGCCAGTCACGCCCTGAGAGTCTTGAGACTTAAGGAAGGCGACGAACTGATGCTGACAGACGGTGCGGGAACATTCTATCGGGCTGAAGTCACTATGGTTGCTAATCATCATTGCTGCTACCGCATTGTTGACAAGCAACCACAGCAGCGCCAATGGCCCGGACATATCCATCTTGCCATTGCGCCTACAAAGATGAACGACCGCATAGAGTGGATGACAGAGAAAGCCGTCGAAGTGGGTGTCGACGAATTGTCGTTCCTCGATTGCCAGTTCTCTGAACGCCGCCAGTTGAAGACGGAACGCCTTGAGAAGATTGTGGTGGCA
Source organism: Prevotella sp. (assembly GCA_017471465.1). GTDB lineage: Bacteria > Bacteroidota > Bacteroidia > Bacteroidales > Bacteroidaceae > Prevotella. The sequence goes on from JAFUTI010000024.1 coordinate 57,625, forward strand.
GCCGTCAAGCAGAGCCATAAAGCCTATAAGCCGACAATCAACGAGATGACACCTTTTAACCGTTTCATCGCTTCACATCCTGGCGGCCACCGCTACATCGCCCACTGCTATCAGGAAGTGCCGCGAGTCAATCTCTTCGACCAGTTATGCCGTCTGAAAAGCGCAGACGACGTTCTGGTGCTGGTAGGGCCAGAAGGCGATTTCAGCATCGACGAGGTTCGCATGGCTGTCGATGCCGGCTTCGTCAGCGTCGACCTGGGCAAGAGCCGCCTGCGTACCGAGACGGCTGGACTCTCAGCAGTTATGGCCATACAACTGGCCAAACAATTAAGTTAAAAACGAACATGAAAAGACTTTTACTATTCTCACTCCTGGCTCTGACGATGCTCCCGTCAACGGCCGATACGCTGACCATACGTCAGGCATTTATCGAAATGCCCGACTCCCTGATACCCTATCTGTCGCATAACAGCCGGCTCGACTTCATCGACTTCATGGATTCACAGATGAAAGCCGAAATAACCAACGATTTTGGCGGTAAAAGCCTCATGACGGCATTGGGCGACGATTCGCTGACAATCCGGCTAAACGATGCCTGTACGCTGGATCTGCTCCTGCTGACGACAATAGAGCCAGTAGACAACAGCCGCCATGTAATCGCAATGATAACGACGGTTGGTGTGGACGATGGCTATCAGGAGAGCTCGGTTGAATATTATTCCGTCAATTGGAATCGGTTGACAACCGTACCGACGTTGACTGCCGACGACAGAAAACGGCTGGAATCACGCGAAAAGCCCTTAAAGATTCTTAAATTTATAGGCGACAAGCTTAACAAAAACTAATTTTTCGCAGGTATGACACCTAATATATTGGAATCTTGAAAATCTTTTTTTATATTTGCAGAGTGTTTTTCATGGTATTAGATTATTAAGGTTAATCGGTTTTCATTTGTCGTGAGACAATTGATTATCCGCTTATTCGCATCATCTGCGAATGAGAATTCTAAAAAGGAGAGCCTGTGAAGGTTCTCCTTTTCTGTGTGTTTACTCTGCTCGGCAAGGAGTGGTAAAGGTACAGGTTGTGTGACAGTTACGGTTGTGACAGTAAAAAAATGATAAGGGTATAGTCTTTAAATGTTATATAACTAACTGATATATAGATAGTTAACCACATATTACGGAGGTAATACCCCCTTCAAAAAAACAACTGTCACAACTGTCATCTGTCACACCGTTCATTCAAAAAACAATCTAAATAGCAGAAAATCAATGAGATACGATATTTCAAAATCAACGGCACCAAAGATGCCGACACTTGGACGGGGCACAGAATGCATCAAATTGCTGCTCTCACAGGCCTCAAAAGACATGCACGAACCCCTCGTTCCGATGCTTTTCCCGCCTCTTGGCGCACACATCAGCGGCGCAGAATTTCAATATCCCGACCTCAGTTGGAAGGAGCCGACGGGCTTAATGGCCAATCTGGTGGCCAATTCTGGCGATAATAAGGGCCAGTTTAAGGATTTCAGCGCGCGAAAAAATCTTTTCAAGCCGCGAATAATATTTTTTCCACACAAAGGGTCAGACCCTTTGTGTGGAAAAATTTAAATGCAATTTTTTTTGTCATTTTTTGGCAGAACGATTTTTTTGCCGTACCTTTGCAGCCAATAACACAAACAACATTTCAGAAAATGTGCGGAATAGTCGGATATATTGGAAACAAGGAGGCATATCCCATTCTGATTAAAGGTCTTCGCAGGCTTGAGTATCGTGGTTACGATAGCGCAGGGGTAGCACTTGTCAATGACAATGGTGACTTAAGCGTTTTTAAGTCGAAAGGTAAGGTTGATAATCTTTGTGAGTATTGCAGCGACAAGAATGTCAGCGGTACTGTAGGCATAGCTCACACGCGGTGGGCCACTCATGGTGAGCCGTCGAGCCGGAATGCCCATCCGCATTATTCAGAATCTCGCAATCTGGCGATTATCCATAACGGCATCATTGAGAACTATGCAGACATCAAGGCAAAGCTGATCGAGAAAGGTGTCCACTTCATGAGCGACACAGACACCGAGGTGCTCGTCCAGCTTATCGAGTATATCGCCAATCGCAAGCAGCTGTCGTTACTGGAGGCTGTACAGGTGGCGTTGTATCAGGTTATCGGTGCCTATGCCATTGCCGTCCTCGACAAGAGCGACCCCGACCAGATTATCGCCGCCCGGAAACAGAGCCCGCTGGTGGTGGGCATCGGCGACGGTGAGTTCTTCCTGGGCTCTGACGCCAGCCCTATTGTGGAATATACTGACAAGGTGGTGTATCTGGAAGACGGCAACATTGCGGTTATCCGTCGTGGCGAAGAGCTGCACGTTACGAGCATCCTCGGCCAGGAACAGGAGTTGCACGTGAAAACCGTCGACATAGACCTCGGCCAGATTGAGAAAGGCGGCTACGACCACTTCATGCTCAAAGAGATTTTCGAACAGCCAGAGTGCCTCACCAACTGTATGCGCGGGCGTGTCAACGTGGAGGCCGACCACGTGACGCTTTCGGCGCTTATCGACTATCGCCGTCAGCTGCTCAATGCCAAGCGTGTCGTCATCGTTGCCTGTGGCACCAGTTGGCACGCCGGACTTATCGGCAAGCAGATCATCGAGTCGCTCTGTCGTATTCCCGTCGAAGTGGAGTATGCCTCAGAGTTCCGCTACCGCAATCCCGTTGTAGGTCAGGGCGACGTTGTCATCGCCATCAGCCAGAGCGGTGAGACGGCCGATACGTTAGCCGCCGTACAGCTGGCCAAGGAACGTGGCGCGTTCATCTATGGCGTCTGCAATGCCATCGGCTCTTCCATTCCCCGTGCTACCGATACCGGTACGTATATTCACGTAGGTCCTGAGATTGGTGTCGCCTCAACGAAGGCTTTCACCGGTCAGGTGACGGTCCTGACGATGATAGCCCTTGCCTTGGGTGACGCAAAAGGGACTATCGGGCGTGAGGAATACCAGCAGGTTGTGAAGGGACTGAGCGAGATACCTGACAAGATCCGTGAGGTGCTGCAGCTGAACAGTCGCATCAAGGACTTGGCACGCACGTTCACATACGCGCATAATTTCCTCTATCTGGGTCGCGGATACTCCTATCCCGTAGCGCTTGAGGGGGCTTTGAAGCTGAAGGAGATATCCTACATCCACGCTGAAGGCTATCCGGCTGCCGAGATGAAGCATGGGCCGATAGCGCTGATCGACTCCGACATGCCTGTCGTCGTCATCGCAACCCATAATGCGATGTACGAAAAGGTGCTGTCGAATATTCAGGAGATCAAAGCCCGGCAGGGTAGGGTGATAGCCCTCGTCTCCAAAGGTGACAGCACGATAGCCAAGATTGCCGACGAAGTGATAGAGCTGCCCGACGTCATAGAATGTCTGGAACCGCTGGTGGCAACTATCCCCCTGCAGCTTCTGGCATACCACGTTGCCGTCTGCAAAGGCAAGAATGTCGACCAGCCGAGAAACTTGGCCAAGTCGGTAACTGTCGAATAATTTCAAGGGCGATTCGTTTCATCAACGTTTCGCCTTTTTTATAGAGTAATAAGGAAGCTAATGAAAAAAGTAACACTCGTCCTTCAGGACGGAACAGAATTTCGCGGAGAGAGTTTCGGCTATGAAAAGCCGGTGGCCGGTGAAGTGGTGTTCAACACGGCTATGATGGGCTATCCTGAGTCGCTCACCGACCCGTCGTATGCCGGTCAGTTGTTGACGCTCACCTACCCGTTGGTAGGAAACTACGGCGTGCCGCCGTTTACGGTTGAGAAGAATGGTATTCCTACGTTTATGGAGAGCGACCGCATTTACGCTCAGGCTCTCATCGTGAGCGACTATTCAGAACACTATTGTCACTGGAACGCCGTCGAGAGTCTTGCCGACTGGTTAAAACGCGAGCACGTGCCCGGTGTGACAGGCATCGACACGCGACAGCTGACAAAGGCGCTCCGGGAGCACGGTGTCATGATGGGCCGACTGCTGTTTGACAGTTCTGACAACGATCTGGAAGAAGAGGACTACGGCGCTATCAACTGGGTGGAACGTGTATCGTGCCGCGACGTCGTGCGCTACAACGAAGGCGGCGGCCATAAGGTGGTACTTGTCGACTGCGGCGTGAAGGCCAATATCATCCGGTGTCTGGTGAGTCGCGGCTGTGAGGTCATTCGTGTGCCTTGGAACTACGACTATACCGGTATGACGTTCGACGGGCTGTTCCTGGCCAACGGTCCTGGCGACCCCGACAAGTGTGTTGCCGCCGTCGAGACACTCAGGAAACAGATGTCGCAGAGCCGTAAGCCCATCTGTGGCATCTGCATGGGCAATCAGTTGCTGGCCAAAGCAGGAGGCGCTTTCGTCTACAAGCTGAAGTACGGTCACCGCTCTCACAACCAACCGGTTCGTGAAGTGGGCACCAATCGCTGCTATGTGACATCTCAGAACCATGGATATGCCGTTGATGCCGCCACGCTGGGCAAGGACTGGAGGGAGCTGTTCGTCAACATGAACGACGGCTCCAACGAGGGTATCCGCCATCAGACAAATCCCTGGTTTTCATCACAGTTCCATCCGGAGGCCTGTTCCGGACCTGTTGATACAGAATTTATGTTTGACCGTTTTATTGAAGCATTATGAGAGACCAGAATATCAAGAAAGTGCTGCTGCTCGGTAGCGGCGCATTGAAAATCGGTGAGGCCGGTGAGTTCGACTATAGCGGTTCGCAGGCGTTAAAAGCCTTGCGCGAAGAAGGCATCAAGACCGTCCTGATCAACCCCAACATCGCTACCGTACAGACCTCAGAGGGCGTCGCCGACGAGATTTATTTCCTGCCTGTTCAGCCCTATTTCGTCGAGAAGGTCATCGAGAAGGAGCGGCCCGACGGCATCCTGCTCGCCTTTGGCGGACAGACGGCTCTGAACTGTGGTGTCGAGCTCTATCAGAGCGGCGTTTTGGAAAAATACAATGTGAAGGTGCTGGGTACGCCCGTGCAGGCGATTATGGACACCGAAGACCGGGAGCTCTTCGTACGCAAGCTTGACGAGATTCAGGTCAAGACCATCAAGTCGCAGGCTTGCGACAACATTGCCGATGCCCGTAAGGCGGCAGCCGAACTTGGCTATCCTGTCATCCTCCGTGCCGCCTACGCTTTGGGCGGTCTGGGATCAGGCTTCTGTGACAACGAAGAGGAACTCGACAAACTGGCCGAGAAAGCATTCGCATTCTCGCCACAGGTGTTGGTAGAGAAATCGCTCAAGGGCTGGAAAGAAATAGAGTACGAGGTGGTACGCGACCGCTACGACAACTGTGTCACCGTCTGTAACATGGAGAATTTCGACCCGCTGGGCATCCACACCGGTGAGTCTATCGTTATCGCACCCTCGCAGACGTTAACCAATTCAGAATATCATAAGCTTCGTGCGCTGGCTATCAAGATTATCCGCCACATCGGCATCGTCGGCGAGTGTAATGTGCAATACGCCTTTGATCCGCAGTCGGAGGACTATCGTGTCATCGAGGTCAACGCCCGACTCTCGCGTTCGTCAGCATTAGCCTCAAAAGCGACAGGCTATCCGCTGGCTTTCGTGGCCGCCAAGCTCGGAATGGGATACGGTCTGTTTGAACTGAAGAACTCGGTCACAAAGACCACGAGTGCGTTCTTTGAACCGGCGCTCGATTATGTCGTCTGTAAGATTCCACGCTGGGATCTCTCCAAGTTCCACGGCGTCGACAAGGAACTGGGCTCGTCGATGAAGTCCGTAGGCGAAGTGATGGCCATCGGCCGCAATTTCGAGGAGGCTCTGCAAAAGGGACTTCGGATGATCGGACAGGGAATGCACGGCTTCGTTGAGAACAAGGAGCTGAAGCTAGCCGACATCGATGCCGCTCTCAGGGAGCCTACCGACAAGCGCATTTTCGTCATATCGAAGGCCATGCACCTGCCTGAGTATGATATCGACAAGATACACGACCTGACAAAGATTGACAAGTGGTTCCTCTATAAGTTGCAGCATATTATCGATATCGACGAACGTTTGAAGAGGCAGAATATCAACACGCTGGAAGAATCGTTGCTGCGTGAGGCCAAGGTCTATGGATTTACCGACTTCCAGATAGCACGTGCCATCGGGTTGGAGGACGAAATCAACACGATGCACAACGCGATGCTGTTGGTTCGTAACCGCCGTAAACAGATGGGTATCCTGCCGGTCGTCAAACAAATAGACACACTCGCGGCTGAATATCCTGCGCAGACAAATTATCTGTATGTGACTTATTCCGGCGTTGCCGCTGACATACAGTATGAGCACGACCACCGCAGTATTATTGTGCTCGGTTCAGGAGCTTACCGCATCGGCTCCAGCGTAGAGTTCGACTGGTGCGGCGTACAGGCTCTGAATACCATTCGTCGCGAAGGCTGGCGTTCGGTAATGATCAATTACAATCCGGAAACCGTCTCCACCGACTACGACATGTGCGACCGCCTTTACTTCGATGAGCTCACGTTTGAGCGCGTACTCGACATCATCGATATGGAGCAGCCTCATGGCGTCATCGTGTCGACAGGCGGACAGATACCAAACAATCTGGCTGTCTATCTCGACGAACAGCACGTCCCCATCCTCGGCACTTCAGCTCAGGACATAGACGGCGCTGAAGACCGTGCCAAGTTCTCGAAGATGTTAGGCGAGATAGGCGTCAACCAGCCAGAGTGGTCGGCCTTGACATCAATGGACGACATCGACCGCTTCGTCGACAGGGTAGGATTCCCCGTGCTCGTTCGTCCCAGCTATGTGCTGAGCGGTGCGGCGATGAACGTGTGCTCCAATAAGGACGAGCTGGAACGCTTCTTGCAGTTGGCGGCCAACGTCAGCGAAGACCACCCTGTGGTCGTGTCTAAGTTCATCGAACACGCCAAAGAGATAGAGATGGATGCTGTGGCACGCGACGGTGAGATATTGGCTTACGCCATCAGCGAGCATATCGAGTTTGCCGGCGTTCACAGCGGCGACGCCACCATCCAGTTCCCGCCGCAGAAGCTCTACGTAGAAACCGTCCGACGCATCAAGCGCATCTCGCGCCAGATAGCTAAGGCGCTCCACATCAACGGTCCGTTCAACATCCAGTATATGGCACGCGACAACGACATCCTTGTCATCGAGTGCAACCTGCGCGCCTCACGTTCCTTCCCCTTCGTCAGTAAAGTCCTGAAGCTGAATCTTATTGAGCTGGCAACGAAGGTGATGCTCGGCTTGCCGGTTGAGAGACCGTCGAAGAATCTCTTCGACCTCGATTATGTCGGTATCAAAGCCTCGCAGTTCTCATTCAACCGCCTCCAGAAAGCCGACCCCGTACTTGGGGTTGATATGGCATCAACGGGCGAGGTTGGCTGCATAGGCGACAACACAGATACTGCCCTGCTCAAGTCAATGCTCTCTGTCGGGCAGCGTATTCCCAAGAAGACCGTGCTGTTGTCAACCGGCGGTGCCAAGCAGAAGGCAGAAATGCTCGATGCTGCACGGATGCTGGCCGAACACGGGTACGAGCTGTATGCTACGGGAGGCACGTCGAAGTATCTCACCGATAATGGCATTAGCAACACGCTGGTACATTGGCCGTCGGACAAGCATCAGCCACAGGCTCTCGACCTGTTGCATGAACACAAGATAGACATGGTGGTCAACATACCAAAGGACCTTACGACGCACGAGCTGACCAACGGCTACAAGATACGCCGTGCAGCTATTGACCTCAATGTGCCGCTTATCACTAACGCCCGGCTTGCGGCGGCCTTCATCCATGCTTTCTGTACGGTAGGCATCGAGGGTATAGGCATTAAAGCCTGGTCTGAATACAAATAGAATACCAATAGAATACCAATAAAATGTGTAAATTTTGAAAAAATGGTGCAATAATTTGGTCATTCCAAATTATTGCATTATTTTTGCATACTGAATCAATAACAACTCCTAATTACATGGAAGCAGCTAATACTTTAGAATCACAAATCAACCGCAGTGATTACAAGATATTGATCGTCGACGATGTCGTCAGTAACGTGTTGTTGCTGAAAATCCTGCTTACGAACGAAAAGTTCCAGGTATGCACGGCCAACTGTGGTAATATGTGTATTGAACAGGCGAAAGCAGAGAAGCCAGACCTTATCCTGCTCGACGTCATGATGCCTGACATCAGTGGATTCGATACGGCTGTTATTCTGAAGAAAGACCCGGAGTTGAAGGATATTCCCATCATCTTCCTCACGGCATTGAACAGTCCTGCCGACTTAGTGAAAGGCTTCCAGGTCGGTGCTAACGACTTCCTGTCGAAACCATTTAACAAAGAAGAGCTCGTCGTACGCGTGATGCACCAGATAGCACTCGTAGCTGCCAAACGGCTTATTGAGAAACAGAACCGCGAGTTGCTGGCTACTATCAACAACCGCGACAAGATGTACTCCGTTATCGCTCACGACTTGCGCTCGCCGATGGCCTCCATCCGTATGGTGCTCAACCTGGCTGTGGCGGCTATCTCGCCTGACGTTGTAGGACAGGAGATATTTGACCTTATCGACAAGGCCAACAAGGAGTCGGAGGACGTTCACGATTTGCTCGACAACCTGCTGAAATGGACGAAGAGTCAGACGGGCCGCCTCAATGTGGTTATGCAGGATCTTGACCTGAATGACATCATACCCGGTGTCGTTGATATCTTCGAGATGATTGCTGCCACCAAGAAAATCAAGCTTGCCTATACAGGCAGCTCAACTATTGTGCGTGCAGACAACGATATGCTGAAGACCATCGTCCGCAACTTCATGTCGAACGCTGTCAAGTTCTCGCCGGAGAATTCGTCCATCGAGATTTCTGTTACCACGGAAGGCGACAGTGCCAAGATCAGTGTCAGGGATTATGGCGTAGGTATCGCTGCCGACCGCATCGGCTCCATCTTCCATAAGGGAGAGACCACTTACGGCACCGATGGTGAAGAGGGTTCAGGACTGGGTTTGCAGCTCTGTCAGGATTTTGCCCGTAAGATTGGCGGCGACGTGATGGTACAGTCGGTCGAGGGCGAAGGCTCTACCTTTAGCGTCTTGATACCATTGAAGAAAGACTAAAAACAAAGAAATTCACGCAATTTGTTGGCTATTAGACAGAAAAAGTGTACCTTTGCGCCCACAAATCCGTGAATTATGAAACATCCCTTACGTAGTGCTGTATGCACAGAAGGCCGCCGTATGGCGGGAGCCCGTGCTCTTTGGGTAGCCAACGGCATGAAGAAAGAGCAGTTTGGCAAGCCCATTATTGCCGTCGTCAATTCGTTTACCCAGTTCGTACCGGGTCACACCCACCTGCATGAGGCAGGGCAGATTGTGAAGCGCGAGATAGAGGCTCTCGGCTGTTACGCTGCCGAGTTCAATACCATCGCCATCGACGACGGTATCGCTATGGGTCACGACGGTATGCTCTACTCATTGCCCAGCCGCGACATCATTGCCGACTCTGTCGAGTATATGGTCAATGCCCACAAGGCCGATGCAATGATCTGCATCTCAAATTGCGACAAGGTTACGCCGGGTATGCTGATGGCTGCCATGAGGCTTAACATACCAGCCGTGTTTGTCTCGGGTGGCCCGATGGAGGCACACAAGCTGAATGGAGAGAATGCCGACCTCATCACGGCAATGATCAAAGGTGGCGATCCAACGGTCAGCGACGCAGAACTGGCTCAGATTGAACAGATGGCCTGTCCTGGATGCGGTGCCTGTTCGGGAATGTTTACCGCCAACTCGATGAACTCTCTGACGGAGGCCATCGGGCTCTCGCTGCCAGGCAACGGCAGTATCTTGGCTACACACAAGAACCGCATCCAGCTTATGAAGGATGCAGCCAAGTTGATTGTCAAAAATGCACTCGCTTATTACGAAGACGGTGATTCTTCGGTATTACCGAGAAGCATCGCCACACGTCAGGCTTTCCTTAATGCGATGACGCTCGATATCGCAATGGGGGCCTCAACGAATACGGTGCTCCACCTGCTGGCCGTTGCACAGGAAGCTGAGGTAGATTTCACAATGGCCGATATTGACGCCCTCTCGCGAAAAACGCCCTTCCTTTGCAAGCTTGCTCCAAACTGGCAGAAGTACAGTATTCAGGAAGAGAATCGCGCCGGCGGTATTCTCGGCATACTTGGCGAACTAGCCAAAGGCAATCTGCTGGACCTCTCGTGCAAGCGCGTCAACGGTGCCACACTTGGCGAAGACATTGAGAAATACAGCATACTCAAAGACGAGATCGACCCTGAAGCCGACCGCATCTACCATAGCGCCCCAGGCGGCAGGTTCTGCAACGTACTGGGAGCACAGGACACTCGCTGGGAGAGTCTTGACACCGACCGCGAGAACGGCTGTATCCGTGATATCGCTCATGCCTATACGAAAGATGGCGGTATGGCTGTCCTGTTTGGTAATATTGCCCAGGACGGCTGTGTCGTCAAGACGGCTGGTGTCGACGAGAGCCTGTGGCATTTCGAGGGTCCGGCTGTCGTGTTCGACAGTCAGGAAGACGCCTGTGAGGGAATTCTTGGCGGACGTGTGAAGAAAGGCGACTGCGTGGTCATCACCCACGAAGGTCCGAAGGGAGGTCCTGGTATGCAGGAGATGCTCTATCCCACCTCTTATATTAAGAGTATGCATTTGGGCAAGGAATGTGCCCTGATTACCGACGGCCGCTTCTCTGGCGGAACCAGCGGTCTCTCCATTGGCCATATCTCTCCGGAAGCTGCCAACGGCGGTAATATTGGAAAAATCAAGGACGGCGACATTATAGTCATCGACATTCCTTCGCGCTCCATTAATGTCAAGCTCAGCGATGAGGAACTGGCAGCCCGTGAGCAGCAGCCGCTGAAGCGTAACCGTCCTGTGTCGAAGGCGTTGCGTGCCTACGCACAGAGTGTCAGTTCGGCCGATAAAGGAGGAATCAGGATTATAGACTAAGAAGTATGTTAAGAGACAGAATAACAGGATCAAAAGCTCTGATGAGGGCCTTGCAGGCAGAGGGCGTGAAGACAATCTTCGGCTATCCAGGCGGTAGCATCATGCCCGTCTACGATGCGCTGTTCGACTATACACGAGGTGAGAAGAAATGTTTCGACCATATTCTGGTGCGCCACGAACAGGCAGCCACCCATGCCGCCGAGGGCTATGCCCGCGTCAGCGGAGAGGTAGGCGTCGCCTTGGTTACCAGCGGTCCTGGCGTCACCAACACGCTGACGGGTATCGCCGATGCTATGCTCGACTCGACGCCGATAGTGGTTATTGCCGGACAGGTGCCTATTGCCGCCCTTGGTACTGACGCCTTTCAGGAAGTCGACCTTGTGGGTGTGGCGCAGCCTATCTCGAAGTGGTCGTATCAGATACGTCGTGCTGAGGATGTAGCGTGGGCTGTCAGCCGTGCGTTTTATATTGCCCGCACAGGACGGCCTGGTCCTGTCGTGCTCGACTTTGCCAAGAACGCACAGACGGAGGAAATCGACTGGGAACCAAAGAAGGTTGACTTCGTGCGCTCCTACGTGCCTTATCCCAAACTCGACGAAGAGGCTGTCCGCGAGGCTGCCGAACTGATCAATAATGCCAAGAAGCCTTTGGCATTAGTAGGACAGGGCGTTGAACTGGGTAATGCTCAGGATGAGCTGAAGTCATTCCTTGAAAAGGCCGACATCCCCGCTGGACGTACGATGCTGGGCTTGAGTGCCCTGCCTTCTAACCATCCTCTGAACGCGGGAATGTTGGGTATGCACGGCAACTATGCCGTCAACCTGAAGGAGCAGGAGTGCGACGTGCTGATTGCCATCGGCATGCGCTTCAGCGATCGTGTGACGGGCAACCTCAAGACCTACGCCAAGCAGGCGAAGATCATCCATCTCGATATCGACCGCTCGGAGATTGACAAGAACGTGAAGACCAACGTGGCCGTCGTTGCCGACTGTAAGGAGTCGCTGCCTGCCTTGACGGCTTTGGTCAACAAGAACGACCATAGTCAATGGCGCGCTTCGTTCAAGACACTCGACGACAAGGAGCGTACGAAGGTGATTGAGCCAGCCATCCATCCCAAGGAAGGGCCACTGCTGATGGGCGAGGTGGTGAACGCCGTTGCCGAGAGAGCTCAGGATGACGCTATCCTCGTGACGGATGTCGGTCAGAATCAGCTCTTTGCCACTCGTTACTTCAAGTATCACCACAAGCGCAGTATCTGTACCAGTGGCGGTCTTGGAACGATGGGCTACGGTATGCCGGCTGCCATCGGTGCCACGTTTGGAGCCCCCGGCCGTCAAGTGTGCTGCTTCATGGGCGACGGCGGTTTCCAGATGTGTATCGAGGAACTCGGCACCATCATGGAGCAGAAGTCACCCGTAAAGATGATCTTGATGAACAACAACTATCTGGGCAACGTCCGTCAGTGGCAGGATATGTTCTGGATGCGGCGCAAGTCGTTCACCAAGATGCTCAACCCCTGTTACGAGCTGATAGCGCAGGGCTACGACATTCCCTATCAGGCCGTTACCGACCGCAGCGACCTTGATTCAGCCATAGAGAAGATGCTCGCCGCCGACGGTCCGTTTATCCTGGAGTGTGCCATCAAGGAGGATGACGACGTGCTGCCGATGACGCCTCCTGGCATGAATGTGAACGACATGATGTTAGAGATATAACGCTTCGCTAGTGAATAGCGTAAAGTCAAAAGAGAATAGTTATGGAAGATAAGAAACTGTTTACCCTGCTTGTCTATTCCGAGAACGTTGCCGGTATCTTGAACCAGATAACGGCTGTCTTCACCCGTAGGCAAGTGAATATCGAGAGCTTGAATGTGTCAGCCTCCAGCATACCGGGCGTGCATAAGTACACGATAACAGCATGGAGCGATGAGGACCAGATTGTCAAGATCACCCGTCAGATAGAGAAGAAAATAGACGTCATCAAAGCCAATTACTTCACTGACGACCAGCTGTTCATCCGTGAGACGGGCTTGTATAAGCTGTCTACGGAGAAGGTGATGTCCAACGCTGAGATATCACGTACCGTCCGTCGTTATGGTGCCAGCATTATCGAGGTAAATCCCACTTATGTCATTGTGATGATGTACGGTCTGACGGAGCAGATAATCGACCTTTATCGGGCCCTTGATGCCTTCGGTTGTGTGTTCCAGTACACCCGAAGCGGTCGTATTGCCGTCACGCGTGGTATGCAGGAACAGGTGAGCAACTTTTTGGCCGAACGTGAAAACTGTCGGGAATGGCAGTAATGGCAGATTTTCTTGCCCTAAAGCTGGTTTTAATTATTTTTAACCTTCTCTTTGGTGTTTTACATCTGTATTTTGAGTAATTTTGTAGCGTTTTTTGAAAGACAAGAGAGAAAAGCATGAAAAAAAGGATTCTTCAGCTGTTGCAATGGTATTTTAGTCGAGACGCCCTGCCTTATTGGTGTATTCTGATTGTCGATATGCTGACGCTCCTCTTCGGAGGCCTGTTCGCTTACTGGATTTTTGTCTCGGCCAGCGACATAGGCGTCGATTATCCCAAGCTTTTCCGGACCTTATGCATGTATGTCTTGCCTCTACTGGTAGGAGCCCGCATGTTTCATACCTATTCCGGCATCATCCGCTTTTCGTCGTTTGTCGACCTGTTGCATATCGGACTGGCGAGTATCGTTTCGCTGATGATAGCTTTCGCCTGGCATTTCTACGTTTTGTCGTGCCCTACTTCTATTTTCTATCACCTGCATTTCTACCATATCGTTCTGATGTATATCATCGGAACGGCATTGATGTGGTGCACCCGTCTGATTGTGAAGTCGCTGTATGACTTGCTGACATTGAATTCCCACACGATGCGTACCCTCATCTTTGGTGTGAAGGAGGGTGGTGTCGGCCTGGCAAAGAACATCCGCACCCTGCCCACCAGGCCATTTATCGTGAAAGGCTTCATCTCGCCCGAGGATATGTCAAAGCATGTGCGCCTCGTTGGTGAGCGTGTGTATAATATCGACGACAACTTAGAGGCTGAGATACGCAAGAACTGCATACAGGCCGTTCTGGTGCCGGGCTTGATGATCGACAAGTTCCGCAACAACACCTATCTGCAGGATATCCTGCTCGCCTCCGGTATCAAGATTTATGTGATGCAGAATGCGCATAAGATTGACGACTCCAATGCCGGTGAGGAAACAAACGAAGAGTACAGCTTCCGTGAGGTCAGCGTTGAGGACTTGCTGCCTCGCGATCAGATCCGTGTCGACATGAAGTCGGTGTGGAAGGCGCTCACCGGCCGCCGGGTTCTTATTACCGGCAGCGCCGGTTCCATCGGTTCCGAGATGGTTCGGCAGATTGCCTCTTGCAAGCCGGCCAAGATGCTGTTGATAGACCAGGCTGAGACCCCCGAGCACGACATCCGTCTGATGATGTCCAACGACTATCCTGAGGTAGATGCCGAGACGGTTGTCACCAGTATCTGCAAGGCCGACCGTATGGAGCAGCTGTTTAGCGAGTTCCGCCCTGAGTATGTGTTCCATGCTGCTGCCTATAAGCATGTGCCCATGATGGAAGACAACCCGTCGGAGGCTATCCAGAACAACGTCTACGGCACGAAGGTCATTGCCGACCTGAGTGTGAAGTACGGTGTGAAGAAGTTCGTGATGGTCTCTACCGACAAGGCGGTGAACCCCACCAACGTGATGGGCTGTTCGAAGCGTATCTGTGAGATCTATGTCCAGTCGCTCGACAGCGAACTGAAATGGCAGCAGACGACGAATCGTCGTGAGGGTAAGGACGCTACTGAGGAGCCGACACAGTTTGTGACCACTCGCTTTGGCAATGTGCTGGGCTCTAACGGCTCTGTCATTCCCCTGTTCCGTGAGCAGATACGTCACGGCAGACCGGTCACCGTCACCGACCCAGAGATTGTCCGCTATTTCATGCTCATCCCCGAGGCCGTCAAACTGGTTCTGGAGGCTGGCACGAAGGGCAATGGCGGCGAGATTTTCGTCTTCGACATGGGCAAGCCCGTGAAGATTGCTGACTTGGCGAAGCGCATGATACGTCTGTCGGGCGTTTCCGGCGTGGATATTCAGTTTACGGGTCTCCGTCCTGGCGAGAAGCTCTACGAAGAGGTACTCAACGTCGAGGAGGGTACTAAGCCCTCGTTCCATGAGAAGATCCGTATTGCCGAGGTCCGTCCTTTCGACTACAACGTTGTGAACCGTCAGATTGCCGAGTTGCTCGAGATTGCATCTCACTACGACAACATGGCGACGGTGAAGAAGATGAAGGAGATTGTGCCTGAATACAAGTCGAACAACTCCGTCTATGAAGAACTTGATAAAATTAAAAGATAACGAATGAGAAAGAAACTATTGATGATGGCAGCAGCGTTGCTGCTGTCGGGTGCCGCCGCTCAAGCTCAGTCAATGAGTGACAGTCAGGTGGTTGACTTCATCAGGAAAGAGGTGAATGCGGGCACGTCGCAGTCGCAGATTGTGACGAAGCTTGTGCAGCGTGGCGTCAAGATCGACCAGATTCGCCGCGTACGTGCCCAGTACGAGAAAGAGCTTAACAACCGCGGATTGTCAGGAACGGCCGATGCCGCTGTCGAGAAAGTTGAGGCACGCATGCGTTCCAATAACAGCGATACCGAGCAAGATCTGACCTCAGGTCGCGGCGGCAGTCAGCTGACGCAGACGTCAGAGGCCGTTGCCCGTTATGAAGAGGCTCGCCAGGACGTTAAGGAAGAGCAATCCGAGCGTAACCGTGAATTATCGGGTATGAAAGTCTTCGGTCGCGATATCTTCAACAACCGTCTGCTCTCGTTCGAGCCCAATATGAACATCGCCACACCTCAGGACTATGTCCTTGGTCCTGGCGATCAGCTTATCATCGACATCTATGGCGCCTCACAGAAGTCGTACAGCCTGACGGTGTCACCCGAAGGCACCGTGACCGTTCCCGGCTATGGTCCTGTCCAGGTGAGCGGACTGACGGTTGCTGCCGCACAGAGTAAGGTGCGTAGCGGTCTGGGAAGCCGTTATAGCAGTTCCGACATACGGGTTACCGTCGGCCAGACGCGCACCATCATGATCAGCGTGATGGGCGAGGTGAAAGTTCCCGGCAACTATCATCTGAGTGCCTTCGCATCGGTGTTCCACGCCCTGTATGTGGCCGGTGGCATCAACAATATCGGTACGCTCCGTAATATCAAGGTGTTTCGCGGTGGCCGTCTGGTTACCGTTGTCGACGTCTATGAGTATATTCTCCACGGTCGTCTTGCCGGTAACATCCGTCTGAAGGAGGGCGATGTCATCCAGGTGGGAGCCTACGACTGCATCGTCGGTGTGACGGGTAATGTGAAGCGTCCGATGTTCTACGAGATGCGTCCTTCCGAGAGTGTAAAAACCCTTCTGGAGTATGCCGGCGGAATGACGGGCGACGCCTACCGTAAGAGCGTGCGCCTGACGCGTTTCAGCGGCGACCGCTACGGTGTCTATAATATCGATGAGTTCGACCAGGCCACCTTCCGCCTGACCGACGGCGATGCTGTCGAGGTCGACGGTATTCTCAACCGCTACGACTCTGTTGTCGAGATTCGTGGTGCCGTCTTCCGTCCCGGCCAGTATCGCATTGGTGAGGAGGGTGTGACGACGGTACGCTCGCTGATCGAGGCTGCCGACGGTCTGACGGAGGATGCCTTCGCCGTCCACGCTGTGTTGCGTCGTTTACGTCCCGACCGTTCGTTTAAGGTGCTCAGCGTCGATGTGGCTGGTATCATGAATGGCACCGTTGCTGATATTCCCCTTGAGAACGAAGACGAGCTCTTCATCCCCACACAGTCCGAGCTGATAGCCAGCCGACTGGTGACCATCAGCGGTGAGGTGCTGGCTCCCGGCGACTATCCTTGGGCTGAGAACCTGACCATCGAGGACCTGGTGATGCAGGCCGGTGGTCTTACCGATGCCGCTTCTGTCGTCAAGGTCGACGTCTCGCGCCGTATTAAGGATCCGAAGTCGATGGAGGCGACGACCCAGATAGCCCAGACCTTCACCTTCGCACTGAAGGACGGCTTTGTCGTCGACGGCACGCCGGGCTTCCTGCTGGAGCCTTACGATGTGGTGCAGGTACGCCGCAGTCCCGGATTCCACACGCCCCGTCAGGTGAGCATCAGCGGCGAGGTCACCTTTGCCGGTGGCTATACGATGGAGAAGAAGAACCAGCGTCTGAGCGACCTTGTGAAGATGGCCGGCGGTGTGACGAAGGATGCCTACGTCGAGGGTGCCCGTCTGGTGCGCCGGATGAACGATATGGAGCGCTCGCGTCGTGATATGGCCCTTCAGACGGCTCGTCAGTCTCAGAGTTCTACCGACTCCGTATCTATTTCGAAGCTGGCCCTGAGCGACACCTATACTGTCGGTATCCATCTTGAGGAAGCCCTGAAGAATCCCGGTGGCGATGCTGATATTGTGCTGCGTGCCGGCGACCAGCTGATTGTGCCTGAGTATGAGAGTACGGTGAAGATCAGCGGCGACGTGATGTATTCCAATACCGTGACGTATGAAGAGGGCCGTAACTACAAGTGGTATGTGAAGCAGGCCGGCGGCTATGGTCAGCGCGCCAAGAAGTCGAAGGCTTACGTCCTCTATCCTAACGGCACGATGGCCCTTGCCAAGCGCAGTACCGAGATCACTCCCGGCTGTGAGATTATCGTACCGTCGAAGCCGAAGCGTGAGACGTTGACGAGTGCCCAGTGGGTAAGCATTGGCACAGGTGCTGCTAGTATCATCTCGTCAATGGCTATGATTTACTATGTTCTAACCAAGTAATCGACTGACCATCATGGAAGAATTAGAGAATAAAAACAACAACGGCATGGAGCCCGAGGAGAGCGGCATCGACTTCGGTGCGATGTGGCAGTCGGTGAAGCGCCGTAAGAAACTTTATATGAAGGTGTTGGGCGTCACGTTTGTCCTGGCGTGCGTCTATGCCCTCAGTATTCCCCGCACCTATACCTGTCAGGTGATGCTGGCTCCTGAGTTGTCGACGAGTGCCAGCAGCCGGTCGTCGCTCAGTATGCTGGCTTCTACGTTCGGCATGAATATGGGTGCCGGCCGTAACTCCAGCGAGGCCCTGTTCCCGACGCTGTATCCCGACCTGATGAACTCCGTCGACTTCAAGACCAGCCTGTTCCCCGTCAAGGTGCGTCGCGACAAGGACGACCACGAGATGACCTACTACGACTACCTGTTGAACGAGCAGAAGCGTCCCTGGTGGAGTGCTGCTATCGGTGGTGTGATGAAAGGCATCGGCAGTCTGCTGGCCGGCAGCGACACGCTGTCGAAGTCCAAGAAGGACGTCAACCCCTTCCGTCTGACGAAGCGCCAGACGGCTATTGCTAAGGCAATCGACAAACTTGTGGTGTGCGATGTCGACAAGAAGACGCTGGTCATCACCATTCAGGTGACCGACCAGGATCCTGTCGTCTGTGCCACGATGGCCGACTCCGTACAGGAGCGTCTGCAGACCTTCATCACAGAATACCGCACGTCGAAGGCCCGCAACGATCTGGAGTACAGCCAGAAGCTCTATGTCGAGGCCAAGCGTGAGTACGACAAGGCCCGTCAGATGTATGCTACGTTTGCCGATGCCAACCAGGATCTGATTCTGCAGAGTGTGCGTATGCGTCAGGTGGACTTGGAGAACGAGATGCAGCTGAAGTACAATGCCTACAACGCCATTGCCTCTCAGTTGCAGAATGCTAAGGCGAAGGTTCAGGAGGAGACGCCTGCCTTTACGACGCTTCAGAGTGCCACCGTGCCCATCCGTCCGGTTGGTCCCCGCAAGGTGCGCATCGTTCTGGTGTTCTTGTTCCTCGCATTTTTGGGAACAACAACATGGATATTGTATAAGGATGGATTGCTGAAGCCGCTGTTAGGTCTTTAGGCTTTTAGCAGGATACTAGGCCGTACGCAGGATAATGCTTGTAGCACCAATGGTAAAAAGGGTGCCGTCGTCGATGACGCGGCGCTCTTTTCCTTTTATCTCCACGTTGTCGACGAAGGTGCCGGTGTTGCTGTTGTTGTCTGAGAGGGTGTAGCGCAGCAGTCCCCGCTTGTCGCGGCTGACGCTGATGGTGCAGTGGTTCAGGTCGACGCTGGGGTCGACGGTCTCAAACGCAGTGTTGATGGGGTTTCCCTTCTGGTAGCGGCCAATGACGTTGTCGCCCATCTGGAGGGGTATGACCTGCTTGAAGTGGAACACGTTCTCGATGACAACGATAGAGCCGCATCCGCCCTCGTTGGCCTTTTCGTCGGGCTTGTCCTCTTTCTGTGTTGCCTTCAGTTTGGCAACGCCGATACGTATGCCAAACTGCTTGCCACACTCTTCACATTGGAAGACGAGTGACTGGCCTTCGGTGTATTTCGTCTCATCAAAGATGATGTAGTGGTCGCACTTCGGACAACGTACGCGTTTCATGGCTTAGTTTCTCAATTTGTAGACCCAAGCCTCGGTGAGTCCGCTCTGGCGGTTGACGTCGTTCAGCGCCTTGTAAGCCTCGGCCTCGGTGATGTAATTGCCACAGACGACGCGGCGGACGTTGTTGTGCATATAGATACGGGCATCGACGCCCTTTGTCTGCAGCTGTCCGATAAACTCCTTGGCATTGCGCTCCGACACCTGACTGGCCAGCACGATGCAGTAAGCCGGTGCCGGCTTAGCCTTCTCAGCCGTTGCAGCCGTCTCTTCCGTCTGCTCCTTGGGAGCGGCAGCGGTAGTGGCTATTGTCGTGTCTTTCCGGGCAACGGTCTTGCGGATGGTCTTTCTGTCGAGCTTTGTGTCGACCTTGGCGTTGCTGTCCTTTGTCATCAGCGGCAGGTTGACCTGACTCATGCTGACGCCCGAGTAGCTGGTGTTGTCGACGGGTGTGGCGATGAGGAAGAAGGCCAGGATGGCGGCTGCTATGGCGATGGCGTTGCGTACCCATGCGAGAGGTATGGTGAGTGCCTCACTGCGTCCCGTTGTTTCTTCGGTTTCCGTCTCGTCGTGTGTCGATGTGGTGTCGGCAGTTTTTGTGACGGTGTTCTTGCCGGCCAGCGGTATGGCCTCGAAGGTGCTCAGTCCGTAGAGCTCCGGCGTGAGTATTCCCGCCTCGCAGGGCTCAAACAGCAGGTGTCCCTCGTCGTTGATGGTCAGTCGGCCGATGTCGTTCAGCTCGTAGCTGCCTTCGTTGTGCAGGTGTTGCCACAGCTCGCCGACCTCGCCTTCGATGCGTCTGACGGCCTCAGGGTAGCTGATGTCGTAGGCTTCTACGTATGACTGTGCCAGTAGTGAGTCGTTGATCTTGAGTTGCGGATTGAATCCCAGCGTGCGCTGCGGCGGCAGGAAGATCTGGTCGCTGTCGTCGTAGCGTGCCTCACAGTAATGCGCCATAAATCCGCCCAGGTCGGGCACTATGACGCAGTCGTTCTCCAGCAGTAGGATTTCAATATGTCTGTCGAGTTCAATCACGTGTGCAAAATTACTGCTTTTTTATGAGATTGCCAAGAAAAAGCTACGAAAAATTTTCCAGCCAGTCGTCGATGAGCATCCTGGCGATTGACAGTTTCTCAGGTATGGTGGGCAGGTTGTCGCGGCGGAACCATCCTGCCCGTGCTATCTCGCTCTGCTGCAGATGCAGTTCGCCGCCGGCGTAGTCGGCGTGGAATCCCACCATGAGTCCGCAGGGATAGGGCCAGGGTTGTGAGCCGTAGTATCTGATGTTGGTGATGCTGACGCCGGTCTCCTCCAGCGCCTCACGTGCGACGGCCTCTTCGAGCGTCTCGCCAGTCTCGACGAATCCTGCCACGAGTCCGTAGAAGTCGGTACGGAAGTTCTTGGCGCGCACCAGCAGCACCTCGTCGCCGCGGTGTATGAGCACGATGACGGCGGTTGCCAGCTGTGGCCATATCTCCTTGCCGCACTCTGTGCATTTCTTTGAGATGATAGTGTCCATGCGCATGGGTGCGCCGCATACGCCGCAGTACTTTGTATTCTGGTCCCAGTAGAGCAGTTCCTGGCACTTGCCGGCCTTGAGATACAGTTCTCGCGGCAGTTTGTAGTAGCTTTGGCGCAGGGGGAGAGTTTGGAATTGGGAGTTTAGGAGTTTAGGAGTTTGGGGGTTTAGGAGGTCTGGCGGTGTGTCGAGTCGGTAGGCAGTGACCTCTGTGCCGTCGTCCATAGGGCTGACGGTCATGAGGTGTGTCCAGGGTTTGACGTCGGTTGGCGGTTCTTCGCTCAGGGGTATGGTGAACGAGCCGTCGGGGCGCTCCTCCAGCAGCAGCTCGTCCTTACAGAATACGAAATAATATTTCTTCATCGTCCGAAGAGTTGCAGGCTGTCGCGCTTCAGGGCGGGTTTCACCCATGCCTCGGGCACGAATCGCCAGTTGTTGTTGGGTTTCGGCGTGATGGTTCCCTGCCGCTCTATCTCCTCGGTCAGGTAGTGTCGCTGGTCGAGTTCGGTGTGGAACAGGACGCGGCTCTCAAGCGAGTCCTTGGGTATGCCGGCTCCGCGTATCAGCAGTTCGCCGCCGCCGTTGGCGCGGTAGCTGTTCATCACCACCTTGTACCACTTCTTCTCGTCGAAGGGTCGTCCGTCGGACATCTTCAGGATGCGCACCTTCTGGCCGTCGGGCTTCGTCAGGTCTACCTCGTAGTCGATGCCGCAGGCTGAGTCGAAGTTGAATGTATAGTATTGGAATCCAGTACGTTGCTGGTCGTCTTTCGAGCTGTCGTTCAGTCGCAGTGCGTGGTCGTCGGGACTGGTCATCGTGTTGCCCCACATGTCGTACGAGAACTCCAGGTGCTTGCGTATCTCCTCGCCCGTCATGCGGAGGACGTAGAGCAG
Source organism: Prevotella sp. (assembly GCA_017471465.1). Lineage (GTDB taxonomy): Bacteria > Bacteroidota > Bacteroidia > Bacteroidales > Bacteroidaceae > Prevotella. Next base: position 79,582 of record JAFUTI010000024.1, read on the forward strand.
GTTCTCGAAGCGGTAGAGTTTGAACATGTCGGCCTGTGTGACGTCGCCGGCCTCGATGACCGAGTTGAACGACAGTGGTGCGTTGAACGACACGTCGGCCTTCGAGATCTGCATCTGCAGGTTGTGTATCAGGTCGGTGAAGGCGGAGTTGCCGAAGAAGCTCTCGCGGGTGTAGACGGGCTTCTCGAAGCGGCCTATTCGGCGGTCGACGTAGGCCTTTATCCGGTCGATGGTGGGCTGGAAGTGGTCTACCATCTGCTGGTCTATCTCCTCGTCTCTGACGCTGACGATGTGGCCTTTGAAGTCCTTCTTCGTCAGGTGGCCGTTCTCGTAGGTCAGTGTGATGTCGGCCTCGGCCACGTTCTGTGCGTAGCACGACGGGTCGACGATGAGCGTGCGTCCGCCGGCCACGTTGTCGATCCACTCGTTGTGCACCTGGTGGTCGTGTCCGAAGAAGATGATGTCGAACTCGGGCACCTCGCGCGCTACCGAGCCCGTAGCGTCCTCTTCGTAGTCGGGTGTGACGATGCCGCCGTCCTTGCCGCTGTGGAAGAGTCCGAAGATCAGGTCGGGGCGCTCCTGCTCCTTGACGTAGCTGACCCACTTCTTGGCGCAGCTCACCATCTCCTCAAACTCTATGCCCTTCCATACGCTCTCGTTGAGCCAGTTGGGGATGGCGGGTGTGAGCATGCCGATGATGCAGATCTTCACGCCGTCGACGTAGTGTACGGAGTAGGGCTGCAGCTGTCCATAGACGGCTCGCGGGCGGCCGTTCAGCCGCCGGGCGTCGGGCTGGTCTTTCCCGACGATGTTGGCACCGAGCACGGGGCAGTGCACCTCGCGTATCCATTTGTCGTAGACCTTGTGGCCGGGCTCTATGTCGTGGTTGCCTACGGTCTCGGCGTCGTATTTCATGTAGTTGACGACGCTGGCCGCCAGGTTCTCGTCCTGGGGCATGACGTAGTTCGACCAGTAGACGCAGGGCTGTCCCTGCAGGATGTCGCCGTTGTCGATGAGCAGCAGGCGGTCGCCATACTGCTGTCGCTGTCTTTTGACGTAGGTGTTTACGCGTGCCAGCGTGCCCTTCAGCGGTTTCTTCTCCATAAAATCGTAGGGGAAGAAGTGTCCGTGCACGTCGCTGGTCTCTATGACCTTCAGCTTGATGGTCTTGGTTGTTGCGGTCGTAGTCATGACGGCTGTCAGCAGCAGTGCTGCCAGGCAAGTAAGTTTACAGTTCATGCGGTTTTTAGTTTTTTTTCTGGTGCAAATTTACTAATTTTTCTCCGTACGGCCATCGAAAAGTCCGTTTTTTTTCTTCCGCTGCCTGCTTGGCACACTTTTTGCTGACTCTTTTTTAACATAATAAGGAGGACAAACGTATGGCATTTATTGATTACTACAAGATTTTAGGCGTCGACAAGACGATACCTCAGAAGGATGTGAAGCGGGCTTACCTGAAGCGTGCCAAGCAGTTTCATCCCGACCTGCATCCCGACGACCCGAAGGCAAAAGCAAAATTCCAGGCCCTGAACGAGGCCTACGACGTCATCGGCGACCCCGAGAAGCGCCGTAAGTACGACCAGTACGGCGAGCAATGGCGAGAGGCCGACCAGATGGGCGGCGGCTTTGGCGGCTTCGGCGGTCAGGGGGGCGGCAATCCCTTCGAGGGGTTCGACTTCTCAGGCTTCACCAAGGGCAGCGGCGGTGGCGGTTTCTCATCGTTCTTCGAGAGTCTCTTCGGCGGCGGCGGCTCCGGCTTCAGCGGCTTCAGTCGTCAGCAGGGTCCGCGCGAGTCGCAGGCCTCTGTCCAGATTGACATGTACACCGCCCTGCTCGGCGGCGAGGTCATCGTGCAGGCAGGCGCCACGAAGCTCAAGCTGAAGATCAAGGCCGGCACACAGCCCGGCACGAAGGTCCGTCTGCGCGGCAAGGGGCAGGGTGGGGGCGACCTCATCATCACCTACCAGGTGACGCTGCCCACGACGCTCAGCAACCGTCAGCGCGAGCTGCTACAGCAGATGCGCGTCGGCTAGGAACGCCTCGGCGCGCACCAGGTCTTCGGGCGTGTCGATGCCCACCGTCTCGACATCCGTTTCGCCTACCCGTATTCGGTAGCCGTTCTGCAGCCATCGTAGCTGCTCCAGACTCTCCGCCCGTTCGAGCGGACTCCGGGGCAGCTGCGTTATTTCACGGAGCACCTCGCGGCGGTAGGCGTAGACGCCCAGATGCTTCAGGAAGGGGAACTCCGCGAGCCACGTCGCCTGCTCCTTGCCCCGTACGTAGGGTATCACGCTGCGGCTGAAGTACAGTGCAAAGCCGTTCACGTCGGTCACAATCTTCGGCGAGTTGGGGTTCATCACCGCCTCCATCGTCTCAAACCGCTTGCCCAGCGTGCCTATCTGCGTCTTCGGGTCGTCAAACAGGCGGCAGAGCGTCTCTATCTGCGACCGCTGGATGAAGGGCTCGTCGCCCTGAACGTTGATGACGACGTCGGCCGTCGTCCCTATCTTCGCGGCCGCCTCCTCTATGCGGTCCGTGCCGCTCTGGTGGTCGCTGCGTGTCATCACGGCCTGTCCGCCAAAGGCCTTCACCTTATTTAATATACGTTCGTCGTCGGTGGCCACGTATGCCTCGCCCACCACGCCGACGGCCTGTTCGTAGACGCGCTCTATGACCGTCTTCCCGCCCAGCATCGCCAGCGGCTTGCCCGGAAATCGCGTCGAGGCGTAGCGCGCCGGGATGATTGCAATGAATTTCATCTGTCGTCTCCTTTTGTCTGTTTTCGTTATTTCTGCTGCAAAGATAGCCATTTCCGCCGAGAAAAAGTGAAAAAACTACGTTATATTTTTTGCTTTTCGCCAAATTTCCTTTATCTTTGCAATCGAATTAACAAAACCGATAGAGCAACATGACACACCACCGCTCAACCTACGTCACCGCACAGCTGCCTCAGTCAGCCCTGAGCGTCCTTTATCGGACGGTCTGGGGGGGGGTAAAATTTAGCATCGCCGTTCTGGTCCTCACATTCCTCCCGTTTCTATCCGCCTGCACCGAGGACGATCCCGCAGGCCCCAATCCCGCTAACACACTCGACACACGAGCCCTTGCCGACAGCACCGCTGCCGACCATGGCGGCCTGACGCTCGACATTACCGTCGACACCGCGTGGGCTGGCGTCATCGACGTCAGCTATTAGGCCGTCGCATGTCTTTTTTTTGTTAAACTTTGCCAGGTAAGACCGGCAGAGATTTTGTAAAATTGTTTCTTTCCCGCACCATCTGTGAAGCTCGTGCGGGATTTTAAAGCGAAATAAAGTAAAGACAAAATATATGGCAACAAAAGAAGAGCGTGCGGAATTGCACAAGACGATATGGAAGATAGCCAACGATCTGCGTGGCAGCGTGGATGGCTGGGAGTTCAAGGCCTACGTGCTGGGCAGCATCTTCTACAGGTTTATCTCAGAGAACATGTGCGACTACATCCATCAGATTATGGAGGAAGTAGGACAGCCTGACTTTGACTACGCTCAACTGGACGATGCAACAGCAGAGAATATCCGTCAGAAGATGGTGGAAGAGAAGGGCTACTTTATCCTCCCTTCGCAACTGTTCCAAAATGTGGTGCAAAAGGCTGATAAGGATGAGAACCTGAATGAACACCTGACGAACATCTTCCGCTCTATAGAGGCATCGGCACAGGGGACGGCATCGGAGGATGACCTGCGAGGTCTGTTCAGCGACTTCTCTGTGGACAATCAGGCACTGGGCGGCACCGTCATCAAGCGAAACCAGTTGCTTGCAAAGGTGCTGTGGGTAGTAGCCAACATGGAGCTTGGTTCGAAATTCAACGATACCAACAACGATACGTTTGGCGACACCTATGAGTTCCTGATGCAGATGTACGCATCGTCGGCTGGCAAGAGCGGAGGAGAGTTCTTTACCCCACAAGAAGTTTCTGAGTTGCTGGCACGACTGGCTTCATGGAACAATCCCAATATTCAGAAAGTCTATGACCCTGCCTGTGGCAGCGGTTCGCTGTTGCTGAAGTTTGCCAAGACTATAGGCAAGGAAAACCCACACCTGAAATACTATGGTCAGGAGATTAACCCAACGACCTACAACCTGTGTCGCATCAACATGTTCCTGCACAACGTGAACTACGACAACTTTGACATCCGTCTGGAAGACACGTTGCTGAAACCCCAGCACATGCAGGACGCACCGTTTGATGCCATTGTCAGCAATCCACCTTATTCGCTGAAGTGGGAAGGCAAGGAAAATCCTATCTTGATAAACGATGAGCGCTATGCCCCTGCTGGCGTGTTGGCCCCTAAGAGTGCTGCTGACCTTGCTTTTACTATGCACATGCTGTGGCACCTATCTGAGCAGGGCACAGCTGCTATCGTAGAGTTCCCTGGTGTGCTCTATCGTGGCGGCGATGAGAAGAAGATTCGCGAGTACCTGATAAAAGAAAACCGCATTGACACAGTTATCCAGTTGCCTGCCAACCTCTTCTTTGGTGTAGGCATAGCCACCTGTATCATCGTGCTGAAAAAGAGTGCTAAGACGGATGCCTCAGTGCTCTTTATTGATGCCAGTAAGTTGTTCCAGAAGAACGGCAACAAAAACGTGCTGTTGCCAGAGTATCAGGACAAAATCGTTGAATTGTTCCAGAATCGTAAGGACGAACAGTATTTGGCTCGTTTGGTGAAGAACGACGACATACTTGCCAACGAGAGTATTCTTTCAGTCAGCAGCTATGTAGAGCAGGAAGATACACGTGAGGTCATCAAGATTAATGAGGTAAACTCAGAATTGAGAAGCCTTGTTGCAAAAGGGGGTGAATTAAATGAGCAGATAGAGGCAATCATTAAAGAATTGGGAGAGTAGCGTATGGTGGAGTGGAAGAAATTAGGGGAGTTTACAACCCATCAAAAAGCGAAAAACAAGAAGCATGTAACTGAGAATGCTTATAGTATTACTCAAGCAGGCCTTATTCCAACTAAAAGTTTTTTTAAAGAAAAAACTAATGTAACAAGCAGTGATACCTCTGGATACTATATAGTAGAAAAAGAGTGGTTTGTTTATTCACCCTCTAGGATTGATGTGGGTTCTATTAGCTATTTAAAAGATGAAGGGCCGGTGATTGTTAGTCCTATTGATGTGGTTTTTAGTGTTGATAAAAACATTTGTTTACCTTCTTTTTTGCTTGGTTATTTCTTTACCTATAAAGGGAAGAAAGATTTGTTAAAAAACAGAGAGGGGGTGGAAGGAATGGGTAGAAGAAATTTACCATATGAATCTATAAAGGATATTGAAATTCCAATTCCTCCTCTCGCTGAGCAGACTCGGATAGTGGGTATTCTTGATACTTTTACCGCTGCCATAGAAAACCTAAAGGAGCAAATTGCCTTGCGTCGTAAGCAGTTTGAGTATTATCGAGATCAACTTCTTGACCTTGAAGGGAAAGAAGGGGTTGAGATGAAACAGATAAGGGAAATATTTGATACACGTAATGGCTATACTCCTTCTACAAATAATGATGCATTTTGGGATAATGGAACTCTTCCATGGTTCAAAATGGAAGATATTCGTATTAATGGTAGAATATTAAAGGATTCTATCTTGCACATTACTCCCAAGGCCGTTAAAGGGAAGGGGTTGTTTAAAGCTAATTCAATAATTTTGGCAACTTCCGCTACAATTGGCGAGCACGCTTTAATTACGGTAGAGCATTTATGTAATCAGCGTTTTACGAACTTCTATCCTAAGAAGATATTCGAAGATAAAATAAACATGAAATACGTCTATTACTACATGTTTAAAGTTGATGAATGGTGCAAACAACATATAAATCAAGGTGGATTTGCCTCAGTAGATATGGGCGGACTGTATAGTTTGTTTTTCCCCGTTCCCTCTCTTCAGGATCAGCAGCGCATCGTCTCCATCCTCGACACCTTCGAGGCAAGCATCTCGAACTTGGAAGCACAGTTGGAACAGCGCGAAAAGCAGTATGAATACTACAGGAATAAACTCTTGACGTTTGAATGAAGATGAAGCAGTTACACCCAGTCCTCGATACTGATGCCCTTGATATGCTCAAAGTGCTTGCGGTTGTGAGTCACCATCACAAGATCCTTAGCCTTTGCTGCGCTTCCGATGAGCAGGTCGAAGTCGTCGATCTTCTTTCCTGCCTTCCAGAGCGTGGTTCTCTCTTGGGCAAAGGTGTGAACGGTTTCGTGGAAGGGGATAACCTTCATTTCGGCAACAAACTCTTCTACCTGTTTGAGATTATCCTCAACCCGATCACTGTAGTATGCTCCAAACAAGAGTTCTGCAACGACAGCATCCGTGATGTAGCATTCGTCTTCTTCTATCTCGTTAAGCCTTTGCTCAACAATGCGGTTCCCTCTGAGCAGAAACACGCAGATACTGGTGTCGAGCAGGTATCCATTCATAGTTCAACATCGAAAGTGTTAGTGGTTCTTGCAGAACGAATATCATGTACGATTTCCTCAGCAGAACGAGAGTCCTTCCATGTTCCTGCAAAACGGCTGGCCCAGCCTTTCTTGTGGGAGGCTGGTTGTTCATTGGCTGTCGTCATAGAACTGCTAAGCAGGGCTATCAACTCTATTTTCTCCGTATCACTTAGGTCTTTCAGTTCCGACCAATATCGAGCGCTGACAGGCGATGTTACATTCAAACCATTTATGCTCATATACATTCATGTTTGTTTCTCTGCTGCAAAGATAAGCAATAATTTCGAAACGACAAATTAAAAATCAAATAAATCATAATGGACGACTATAAAATCATCATAGAGCAAGACAACTCGACGGTGGTAGGCCGTTATGAGGTTCCAAAGCGGGACGGAGGTTGTTACCAGAGTGAGGCACGGCTGGAGGCTGACTTCATCAGGCAGCTGGAGGGGCAGGGATACGAGTATGCCAAGCAGGTGAAAGACGAGGCAAGCCTGCTTGTGAACCTGCGCCGCCAGTTGGAACTGCTGAATGATGTGACCTTAAGCGACAGCGAGTGGAAACGCCTGATGCCTATGATTAGCAATGAGCAGATGGGTATCCTCGACAAGACAGAGATGCTACAGGGCAAAGGCTATGTGCTGAACCTGACGATGGATAATGGCCTGACAAAGAACATCAAGCTCATTGACAAGACAAACGTATATAACAACCGCTTGCAGGTGATCAACCAGTTTGAGGAAGAACGTGGTGCCCACAAGAACCGCTACGACGTGACGATACTGGTGAACGGACTGCCGATGGTGCATGTGGAGCTGAAGAAGCGAGGTGTAAGCATCAAGGAAGCCTTCAATCAGATAAACCGCTACCTGAGAGATTCGTTCTGGGCTGGACGGGCCATGTTCGACTTTGTGCAGATTTTTGTCATCTCAAACGGTACAGAGACGAAATACTACAGCAACACCACACGCTATTCAAAGGAGCAGGAAACAGCAGGCGGACAGCGCAAAGGCAAGACAGACGGCAACACATTTGAGTTTACCTCTTACTGGAGCGACCAAGAGAACAATCTGCTGCTGGATCTGCGCGACTTCACCACCACCTTCTTTGCCAAGCACACCATTCTGAATATACTGGCAAAATACTGTGTGTTCAATGTGGATAAGCGATTATTGGTAATGCGCCCCTACCAGATAGCAGCAACGGAGAAGATTTTGCAACGCATCCGTACAGCCATCAACAACCGATGGCAAGGCAGCATCCGTGCTGGTGGCTACATCTGGCACACCACCGGTTCAGGCAAGACGCTGACCTCATTCAAGACGGCACAACTGGCCTCGAAGATGGAGGGTGTGAAGAAAGTGCTGTTCGTGGTAGATAGAAAGGACTTGGACTACCAGACGATGAAGGAGTATGACAACTTCGAACCTAACTGTGCCAACTCCAACAGTTCTGCCCAGATTCTGCGCAAGCAGATGAAGGACGACCAGGCGCACATCATCATCACTACAATACAGAAGCTGTCGAACCTGATGAAGCCCAGCATCTATGACAGCGATGAGAAACTGAAAGAGATTCTGACAAAAGAGAATATCGTACTGATTTTTGACGAGTGCCACAGAAGTCAGTTTGGCGATATGCACAAACTCATCACGAAGAAGGTGAAGAAGTACATGATGTTCGGCTTTACAGGCACACCTATTGTGTCGGCCAATGCCAGCGCAGGCAGCAGATACCAGACGACAGCCCAGCTGTTTGGTGGTGAACCTGACGATAAAGGCAGACCAACAAAGGCTCTCCATACCTACACCATCATCCACGCCATCAGGGACAAGAACGTGCTGAAGTTCCACGTTGACTACAATCGCACCATGCGGATGAAGAACGACGTGGAGCGTAAGCAGGTGTGGGGCATCGACACAGAAGAGGCGCTGCACGACAAGAGAAGAATAGAAATCGTGACGCGCTATATCATTGAGCATTTCGCAGAGAAGACGAACCATAAATTCAACAGCATCTTTGCCGTTGACAGTGTGAAGGCTGCTATTCTCTATTATAATGAATTCAAACGTCAGTTGTCTGAGCCAGGTGCTCCCAATCTCAAGGTTGCTACCATCTACACCTTCGCTGCCAACGAGGAAGAGGTGGATGAGTGGGGCTTCGAGGGTGACGAGAATCCTGAGGACGTAGGCTCCGCCCCTGACCTGCAAAGCCGCGATGCGCTGGAGGCAGCCATCAAGGACTATAACCAGATGTGGGAGCCAAACACCAGCTATTCAACGGATGTCGATTCGTTCCAGTCGTACTATAAGGACATATCGCTGCGCATGAAGAACAAGCAGATAGACCTGCTGATAGTGGTGGGTATGTTCCTGACAGGTTTCGATGCCAAGACGCTGAACACGCTTTGGGTAGATAAGAACCTGAAGTTGCATGGACTGCTGCAAGCCTACAGTCGCACCAACCGCATACTGAATGCCGTAAAAGACTGTGGAAACATTGTCTGCTTCCGCGACTTGGAGAAGGCCACCAACAAGAGCCTTGCTATTTTCGGCGATGAGAATAATGCCTCTGGCATAGTGTTCATGAAGCCGTTTGAGGATTACTACAGCAAGGGCTATGAAGACGATAGAGGCAAGTGGCACGAACCCTACACAGAACTTGTACGTCAGCTGCTGGAAGGCTTCCCTGTGGAGCAGATGGCAGAAATCATTGACGAAGAGGAGAAGAAAAACTTTATCCGACTGATGGGCGAAATGCTGAGAGTGCGCAATGTGCTCAGCGTGTTCGATGAGTTTGACGAAGCCAACAAACTGATAGACGACATGCGCTATCAGGACTATCTGGGCTGGTACAACAACTACTACGAAGAGTTCTGCTCACCCTCGCATAAAGGCGAAGAGGAAAGCATTGCAGACGATATTGAATTTGAGATGGAGCTGGTGAAGCAGGTGCAGATCAACATCCGCTACATCCTCCAGCTGGTTCAGCAATATCACGACTCGAACTGTCAGGACGTGGAAATCATCGTCAGGTTGCGCAAAGAGATGGATGCCAGTCCTGACATGCGCGACAAGCGAGACCTGATAGAGAAGTTCATTGCCCAGATGACCCCTGAAGGGGATGGCGATGTGGATGCCAAGTGGGAGGCATACATCGAGCAGGAGAAGAAAGAGCAGCTGGATGCCATCATCAGCGAAGAACGTCTGAAGCCTGCTGAGACGAAAGCCTTCATGCAGCGAGCCTTCCAAGACGGCTATGTCACAGAAACAGGTACTGGCATTGCCAAGATACTGCCGCCTGTGAACCCCTTCCTGCCAGAAAGTGGCGAGAAGAAGCAGACGGTGATCGAGAGGCTGAAAGCATATCTGACGAAATTCTTAAATACGAACGAATAAGCAGAGAGAAGTAAAGAAAAGGAGCCTATCCCTATAGGTAGGCAAACGGAAGCGAGTCGCCAAGAAGGTAGCAGCGTTAAGTTCTGATCACTCCAAATTTGCCAAACACGAGATAAGACAGACGCAGACCGCACGATGCGACAAGTGGCGCCCACAGCGTAGAAGTAAAAACCTACAGCGTGAGCATCATTTGTGCAGTGTGAGAGTCTGTCAAGGTCGGCAAGCCTGGAGTGATTTTGCATTGCCATCTGATGACTCACGCTTTCTAAGATATAAAGTTAAAAAGTGTATATAAATAAGTTGATAGAGGATTTACGTTCGCTCATAGAGCGATACCATAACGATGAGTTCTGGCTGATACCATCCAGCGAGCGCATGCTGTGTGTGGCTATACTATGCCAACTCCATGATATCAATATACGCTTGGAAGAGTTGGATGAGGAACTAAATCATAATATCGTAAGCGAAGCAGTAGGTTTAAATTTCTCAGAAATACTGAAAGAAAACTATTGGCCTGACACAATCCTTTTTAAAGAAGATCACGAAGAAAACAAAAGAGATTATTTTTCTTTTATCAATTTAATTCCTGATTATTTTACGGCTAATGATAAGGATAAGCGGTTCAAAGACACGCAGGTAGAATCACTTAAATCTGCATTCCATCAATTCCTGGACGAAGAGAAATTGAGTTTTGGGGTTATGGCTCATGCTTTGAACGAAGCGATATCGAAAATGAAATCTTTATTGGCCGATATAAAGAGAAAGATTGATAACCCACATTCATACGTCTACAGGAAAGTATGGGATGAATTGTATGATGCCTATAAGGACGAGGGCATCGATTATGAGTTCAACCGTTGGCTGAATGACAGGTCTAAGGTTGATGTGACCATTCTGCAGAAGAAACAACTTTGCGAGATATATGAGATGATGAAGAGCAAATTCTTCAGATACTGTGACCGACCCAGTATTGGCGAAGTGAAGAACTGCTTGCTTCTGAGAAATGAAGACTCCCTTCCTGCAGGTACGGAACTATCCGATGAAATTAAAGAAGAGTGTGCCAGATTCGAAAAGTTTTTCAGCCTTAAGAAGGATTTGATATTCACTCTCGATTATGAAATGCTTGGCAGATATATCACTTTGAATGGAGCCAAGTTTAAAGATGAGGAATATGTTGGCCTTGTAGACTTTGACGTAATGATGGATTGCATCAACGAGGAAATGGCGAGTGTCAGACCAAGCCTCAAAGTTTATCTGAAAAACTATGAGGGCAACAAGGTCAGCGAAATACTTGCTTATGGTACTCCCATACTAAACAGTTGTCAGAAATATCTAAGAGATGATTTGAGGAATACAATATTAAGAGAATTCTTGACTAAAGCCTTACATGATGGCGAAATCAAGAACTACTTAGTAGAAAGGTTGGGTAATGGCAGGTTAAGAAAAAAATGTTTGTGTTTAATCATCGCCGCTTTGGACCTCCATCGAATTTTCAGGGTAGATGCGGTATCTGAAGACTTGGCTAAAACACTCAGCGAGGCTTTCGATGGTAAGCCTTCGGCGTCATCAATTACTGATTATATCAATGATTATCGGTCTGATCATACTAAAGATAAAATCTATCTGTGGACAAAAAGGAATATTGAAGACTTAAAGGCTCATCCTTATAATGTTTTCTACGGAATTTAGTTAGGATTTTAAGAGAATATGATATAATCCTCAAAATCGTATAATCTCAAGACTCTCTTATCCCCTTGAAAACCAGTGGTTTTTGAGGGGATTTATATTTGCGGTTATAGGTTTTGGACTTGTTTATAATCTCCCTTACCTTTGTCGGCGAAATCAGAAGTCTGAGGCGCAATAATCCCAAAGACTTGATGTGATAGGTAACAGAATTTCTTTATGGTACACACGTACACGCAGGTACAATAATTTCTGAGTTCTTTGTAGGCTTAGAGAGTGAGGGAAGAGTACCGGTTTAAATGAGCTCAACTAACTACTTTGCTCCTCCCCCGAAAAAAGAGACTCAGGCTTAACAACAAAAAACAATCAGAAAGTATGAAAAAGATTCAAATTTCTACCGAGAATCAGGTAACGCTGGATGGTATGATGACCATCGGCAAGTTGGAAACAGGCGAGCGCACGATTGACTTCGCGTGCTGCGATGATGTGGTGATGGAGCCTCTCAAGGGAATCTTCCGCGTGCAGCTGATGCGCGATGGCAACCTCTACATGCAGGAGCGTAAGAAGCGCATCAAGAACAAAGGGCCGCTGTTCCGCGACGACAACTGTACGCTGTCGCACGGACGCGACGGTCGCTGGTACTTCTGCTTCTCAGTCGACGAAGACCAGCTGCGGCTGTTGCCTCAGAAACTGCAGAAGCAGGCGGGCGCCATCGCCCGGAAAGTGCTGCGGGAGCTGCTCCATGTAGAGGATAGCTGGAAACCGTTCGGCACGGAGTGGTAAACACGGGATGAAGCGGTTTTACTTCAGTTACTTCAGTTCTTCAGTTAGAAACAGGGGGGTGGTGGTTCTGCGAATCCACATCTTAGTATTTATAACTAATTAATAATTAATAAGTTATATATTATATATTATATATAGGAAGAATCCGGGAGATGCATGCCCCTCAAAACCTAACTGAAGAACTGAAGAACTGAAGAAACAGGAGAAAACATGTATTACATTTTTTTACTAAAAAGCACGTAACTCATTATGATATACGACATTACACGACCAACGCCCCCCGAGATGCCCAACCTCGGCAAGGGCTTGGAGACGCAACGACTGTTGCTCTCACAGATGAGCAAGGACATGTTTCAGCCCGAACACCCCATGCTTTACGCACCGTTGGGGGCGAAAATGGCGGGTGCAGAGTTTCAGTACCCGAGCGGTCAATGGCTCGAACCATGCGGTCAGATACGCCTTTTGTGCGCCGACAGCGGCAATAACAAGGGTCAGCACCCGCTTTTGGTAGAGGCTATCATGCGCGATGAACTACGTTCTGACCAAGAGGCCATCGATAAGTATGTGGAATGGCAGAAAGCCTACAAGGTAGCCAACAAGAAAGACAAGCCGATGGAACAGGACCTGTGCATCCATGTGATGCCGAGCGACACGACGCGCCCGGGATACCTGAAGGCTCAGATGGCTGCCGAGAAGCACGGCGGCTACACCACGTTCATCGACCTGCCTGAGGCTGTCATGCTGGACAACCTCTGCGGCGGCCACAAGCAGATGACGCAGATACTGCGCCTGATTCACGACCGTTCGCGATACAAGGCTCTGAGAGCTACGGTGGACGGCATTACGGGGTCGGCCATCCTGAGGACAAACATCTCGATGGCGTCGAACCCGACGGACATCAGGAAGTTTCTGAAATACAACCTGCTGGACGGAACGTTGGGCAGAATTGCCTTCTCCTACAAGCCCCGCGGCCCGAAGCGCGACCCGAACATACCGGTCATCGGACAGTTCGACGAGGGCTTCTACCAGGAGCTGAACAACCGCATGGCACCGCTCGTTCTCTGCAAGGGTCGCTACGTCATCCCTCAGCTCAACAAGGTGTGCAAACGACTCGCGGCTGAAATCTGTGAGTATGCCGACCTGACCGACAACGACGTCATGTGGGATATGGCCAAGCGTAGCATCGTGGCCAGCTTCAAGGCAGGCTGCGTGATGTGGGCACTCAACAAGATGCAGTGGACGCGCGGCATGGGCGACATGGTGGAATGGCTCTGCTGGCACGGCATCTGGAGTGTGTGGGCCGTCATGGGCGACATGCTGAAGGAGGGTGGTGACACCAGCGTTGCCGAGGGTAGCAAGACAGGACCGGCCAACATGCTGGACAGCATAGAGGGTAACACCTTCAGCGAGCAGCAGCTGGACGCCCTGCGTCAGCAGATGGGGAAACCCACGGGTGCCGCCTCGAAGAAACAGCTGTCGGTATGGTCTGCAAGAGGCTTTATAGTGTACTCCAACCAGACCGGCCTGTACACCAAGACTGACGTTTACCTTAAAAAGAAGTCTTAGTTTCAAGTTTCAAGTTTCAAGATTCATGTATTATGGATAAGTATGAACTTCAAAAGCTCCGCGACCTGCCCATTGAGGCGGTCGCAGAGCGACTTGGGCTACGGGTGGTGAGGCACAAGTGCCTCTGCCCGTTCCACGACGATCACCATGCGTCGATGTCGTTCAGCGTCAGGCGCAACACCTATCGCTGCTTCGTCTGCGGCGCCTCGGGCGGCAGGATCGACCTGGTGATGAAGCATCTGGGGAAGCCGTTCCGCGAGGCCTGCCGCTGGCTGGCCGACGAGCACAACGTGATCATCACAAGTTTCCAGACTCAGGATTCAATTAACCATGAACCCTTAACCATGAACCGTAGACCGTTTGACGCCAGCCGCTACGAGCGCTTCTTCGAGCATCCCTGGCTGAACGACGCGGCGCGGCGCTTTCTCTACGACGAGCGCAGGATTGACCCGAGGGTGGTGCGCTGGTGCCGCCTGACGTCGTGGACCGACAAGCAGGGCGTCAGCTGGTTGCAAACCCCGTATTATGACCGCGAGGGCAGACTGACAGGTCTCCAGAACCGCAACCTGGTTTCAAGTTCCAAGGTTCAAGGTTCAGGTTCGGGGCCGCGCTTCCGATTTCCGCAAGGCTCACGCTGCGGCATCTACAACCTGCCCGTGCTCAACCTGCTGCGACAGGGCGAGCCCCTCTACATCACCGAAGGGTGCAGCGACTCCTGGGCCATGCTCTCAGCCGGACGCAAGGCCATCGCCATACCCTCGGCCACGCTGCTGAGCCTGCAGGACAGAGAGCTGCTTGAAACCTGGAGCAGGAAACATGACACCCGGTTTCATATCTTTCCCGACAACGACGTGCCGGGCGAACGGCTCTACCTGCAGCTCCGCGAGGTGCTGCCACGACTGGTGCGCCATCAGCTGCCGCCGGGCTGCAAGGACTTCGCCGACTACTACGTCAGGTATCGCGATTCAGGACTAAACTTTCACGACAATGGATAAGGAGCCTGCAATCCGCGCTTACAGCAAAACGGAGCTGGCCCGGCGCGCCGGCGTCAGCGTGAAGACGCTCAAGAACTGGTGCAGACCGTTCCGCAAAGAGCTCTCACGCATGGGTCTCAATCCACGTGCCAAGAAGCTGCCGCCCCACGTCGTGGCGTTTCTCTCCGAAAAACTGTGCATCGACCTCTGAGGAAACGGAAGGAAAAGGAAAACGGCTGCGGCGAATGTCGTACCTTTGTAACGTCGAAAGGAGATGATTTCAGCGCGCGAAAAAATCTTCTGGAGCCGCGAAAAAAATTTTTCAAGGCACGAGACAAGAACTCTATTAATTAACATTTTTTAAAACACACACACTATGCTTAAACTGAATCTGTATCGCAACACGATGACCACGTCGAAGGGCTACGGCATGATCTACGGCCGCGTCGAGAAGCAGGAGACCTACGACCTGAAGAAGCTCGCCGAGCACATGCACAACCACAACTCGCCCTAC
>JAFUTI010000025.1 GCA_017471465.1 Prevotella sp.
CCGCAAGATGAATGCAAAGAAGTAAAAGGGCAAAATAAAAATGACCCCGTCGGTCAGGACTTTACAGGGGTCAAAAATAAAAAGTTTTAAGGGGTCATCGTCGCTTTGCCCTCGGGGGTCAAACTCGCGCGGCTTTTCCAATTCGTGCTACTGGAGGTGTATTGACGTGGGAAAGCATAGGTGTCTATTGGTCCTCATCGCTTAAGACTACTATGGGTGGACAAGGATTCAATTTCAGCGCAAATGGCGGTTCATCAATGAATATCACGGCAAATGATTACAGCCGTAATACAGGAATAAATGTTCGGGCGGTACTTGAAAAGTAAATATCTATGAGGCGATTATCAGTTTTAGCAATGGCTCTTATAATGTTTGCTACTTCCTATGCTCACAAAGTGTCAGACACTTTGTGAGCATACAATTTTAGTGTTTAAGTTGCAAATAAATCAAAGACCTCTTCGATCTTCCTGACATACTGAGACAGACGGATATAAAATTTTGAGGGGATTCTGCGATTATCTCGCGGAAATTGTTTATCTTTGCAGCCAGAAATTCTAAACGCAAAAGATATGGCAACAACAACCGCAAAACAACGCACTGCTCATCCCATGAGCTACTATCGCGAAATGGTGAAGGACATGGACGACAGCCAGAAGCTGGAGTTGGTGTCGATACTCATAGAGAGTGTCAAGCCCATACAGACAAGGATGCTGCCTGACATGCCACTCGAGGAGGACTTTCCCGATATGGACAAGGAACTATATACGCCAGAAGAGGCCTACGAACTGACGATGAAGGACATCAAGGCCGTCTACGACAAGGAATATGCAGTATAAGTATTTCTACACCAAGCGCACGGCTGCCAAGATAAGAAGTTTCTATCGGAACGTGGCCAAGAAGTACCAGCACACCTATTCCTACGAAGATATGGAGCGTAATGTGCGCGACGCATTCTTCGCCATCTACGCCATAGAGAGAACGCTACCTCGCCGCCGCCCTACCATCAGCCGATGGGCGGGCTACCACATGGCGAATACCGACCGATGGTACTATGCCTACACCATCGAAGGCGACACCATTACAGTGGTCGATGCCTGCCACGCGCAAAATATGCACGACTGATTCCCCAAAATCCCCCTCAGAAAATAATATCCGCCGAGATTCTCTGGTCAGAGAGCCTCGGCGGTTTGCTTTTGTCCGTCTGTCTCATGTATCGTCAGAAGACAAAAACAACAAAAACAATAATAATTAAAAACAAAACAATGATGAAACAGAAAATCAAATTATTGCTGGCAACCATCATGATGCATTAGTCGCTGGGACAGGTACTTGGGTATGACGGCTGCTATGACTCAGGTATCTGTCCCCACGGCTACTTTGTGGCAAAATAACTAAGAACGTCGAACAATAGAAGACAGAAACAATTGCCTTGTGGGTTTTGGACGCTGGACGATCTGCTTTATATTTGGCAAAATGTATGGCTTGTTTCTTGTCCACACTAACATAGAAACCTGGCCCGAAGTCTTTATACATGAGTGGGCCAAGTCAACATTTATAACCTCAACGTCTGAACCATGATACACTTTCATCACAAACGCCCCCCATAAACTTTGCACACCTCCTGCACATCTTGTATGGCATAGGCAAAATCCATTGTGTGAATAGCATCATAATGTTTATCGACGAAAACTAATCCCTTATGAGCATCCAAATAGTTGAACGCCTGCCGTTCAGTAAGTCCGAACTTGTCTGCGAACATCTTCACGAAAATCATGAGGTAGTTCAACTTTTTATAATGTTTTGCTGACATATCTATAAGTCTTAAATCGTCTTAGTCTGCTGCAAATATACGCACTTAATTCTAAATTCCAAATAATTCGACATTATTCTGTTATATCCGGCTCCCTATTAGGAACACAAAGGGGGTCTGACCCCACTGTGTCCCAGCATCAAGACGGACGACGGCGTCTATATCCACATCCGTAACCGCGGCATCATCAACACCGGCAAGGATGCCAACGGTAAACCCTCGTTCTATTTCAAGGCTGCCCCACAGTTTGAGGCGCCTGCCGACAGCAAATATGCCTGGCTGAACAACAGCCTCTTCGTCTGTTCTCCAGCCTTCTCGCCCGACTTCAAGGGTATCGTCCTTAACGTCTGGCGGGTGAAGTAAGAAACCATCAAGGAATCTTGGGATACTGCTCGAAGTCGGGCTTGCGCTTCTCGAGGAAGGCCTTGCCACCCTCCTGTGCCTCGTCGAGGAAGTAGTAGAGCATGGTGGCGTCGCCGGCGAGCTGCTGTATGCCTGCCTGTCCGTCGAGCTCGGCATTGAGGCCGGCCTTGATCATACGCAGGGCGATGGGTGAACGCAGCATCATCTCCTCCGCCCAGCTGACACACTCGTCCTCCAGTTGCGACAGGGGCACCACCTTGTTGACAAGTCCCATATCGAGGGCTTCCTGTGCCGAATACTGGCGACAGAGAAACCATATCTCGCGTGCTTTCTTCTGACCGACGATGCGGGCCAGGTATGAGGAGCCGAAACCGGCATCGAAGGAGCCTACCTTGGGGCCCGTCTGTCCGAAGATGGCATTTTCGCTGGCGATTGTAAGGTCGCAGACCAGATGGAGCACATGTCCGCCGCCGATGGCGTAGCCACCCACCATCGCGATGACGGGCTTCGGCAGGCGCCGTATCTGCATCTGCACATCGAGAACACTGAGGCGGGGCACACCCTCATCGTCGATATAGCCGCCGCGCCCCTTCACATGCATGTCGCCACCGCTGCAGAAGGCGTGCTTCACGTCCTCCAGCCGCTTTCCAGCCGGCACCTCCGACAGAGCACCCGTGAGCAGCACGACACGGATACGCTGCAGTTCGCGGCACGCGGCGAAGGCCTCCGACAGCTCCTGTGTCGTCCGCGGCGTGAAGGCGTTGCGGTAGTGCGGTCGGTTGATGGTTATCTTGGCAATGCCATTATACTCTTCGAAGAGAATCTCCTCGAACTTCCGAATCTCTTTCCACTGTCTTTCTTTCATCATCCTATCGGTTTTGTCGGCGAAGTTACAAAAAAAAAGCCAATCTTCTGCTTTTTTTCAAAAATATTTGTATCTTTGCACCAAACTAAATCGTTTTTCCACAAATGGACGAGAGCAAGGTCATAGAGAGCATCAAGCAAGTAGCACGTACCGTACTGCCAAAAGGCAGCAGTCTCTATCTCTATGGCTCAAGGGCTCGAGGCGACTATCACAAAGACAGCGACTGGGATCTGCTGATACTGCTTGACAAACCGACACGCGACATCCATGACTGGGAGAACTATGCCGCTCCTTTTATAGAGAAGGGATGGGATCTGCAAGAGGATATCAGCGCACGTACCTTCACTAAAAACCACTGGTTTAACGGGCCGCACACCATGTTCTTTTTTAATGTAGAAGAAGATAAGAAATTATTGTATGAGTCTTAAGGAGGAAGACAGACGAATCATCGTCACATTAGAGCTGGAGAGAGTTGAAAAAACCATGAAAGAAATGGAAATCCAACTGCAAAACAAGCTGTGGGGGATGGTTGCCAACCGTCTCTATTATTCTCTGTTCCATGCTGTCAGTGCTTTGCTCATCAGCGATGGCCACGAGGTTGGAACTCATCGTGGGGCTGTCAACAGATTCAGTTTGTACTATGTAAAAACAGGTGTTTTTTCCACTGAAGAAGGGCGGCTTTACTCACAGCTTCAGGGGTTGCGAGAGGATGGGGATTACAACTGCTCCATTGACATCCAACAGGATGAAGTCTGCGAGAAGATTGAACCTACCCGTCAACTCATTGATAAGATTAAGCAATATATCGCCAATAATAGTAACCAATAAAAACAATAATAACAAGAAACAGACAGTACAGATGAACAACAGGGAGCCACAGCCGGCACCAGGTGCCGCCCTCCCGACAGGGACAAGAGACAAACATAAGCAACAGGTGTTAGGAGTGTCTGTATTGTCGACATATCAAGCCAACAATCATACTCCATCTCCGGCCAGCGCCTATCACAGCCCCGCAAGGGTCTGAACATCGTGGACGGACGGAAGGTGGTGGTGAAGTAATCTTTCGCGCACACCTCTATTATCTTTTCGCCAGCCTAAACTCTGAGGCTGGCGAACTTAACTTTGGAAATACCTTCATGTTCCATTAAAGATATAAAGACGATGAACAATATAATTGATTGCATAACAGAGCGAGGTTTAAGCAAATGATGGTTAAACTTAGTAAAGCTTCTTCTGAAGAAGAAGTTGATGAAATCATCAATGAGCATAATCAAATAGGAATGATTTAGGTAGAAAACTATCTTCTATTGTCCTCATTTAAATATCATTTCTTCGGCAGCCAGATAACGAAGCGGCTGCCATCGTGATAGTCGGTGTCGAGGGTCAGTTCGCCACCGAGATTCATGATGTGGCGGTGGGTGAGCGACAGGCCAAGGCCCAGACCCTCTGACAGGTCGTTGACCTTGACGAAGGGATTGAACAGGTTTTCGATATACTCCTCGGCAATGCCCGGTCCACGGTCTTCGACGACAAACAGCACACGGTCGGCGGTCTGCGTCAGACGCAGCCTGACATGCTGTCTGTCGGAATACTTCGCCGCGTTATAGAGCAGCTCGCGGAGACTGCGCATGAGGTAGAGGCGGTTGGTGTGTATGCAGAGGTCGTCGGGGAGTTCACTGTCAACCTGCACGGGCATATCAGGGAAATGCAGCATCATGGCGCCAAGGGCACTGTCGGCCACCTCGTTGCACGACACGTATTCGTTGCGGCGGCAGTTCAGCTCCTCCGAGAAGCCGGTATCGGAACTGTCGAAGAGCATCAGCACCATGCGGTTCAGCGTCTTGGCATTGTAGTCCATCATCGTCATGACGCTCTTCTCCTCCTCTTCGGGCATCTGGCCATGACTGTCGCGCAGCACCTGGGCGAATCCGGTGATGATGTTCAGTGGCGTACGTATCTGGTGCGTCATATTCTGGATAAAGGCCGTCTTCTGGCGGTCGGCCTCTTCGGCCATCTGGGTGGCCTTCGCCAGTTCCTCATTACGCAGCGTCGTCTCCTCGGCCACCTGTTGCTTGTCCTTGGCACGCTGGTCGATGGCCTCCTGCATGGCGACGAAACTGTTCTGCAGTCGTCCCACGACATCACGCCGATGGCTGCGGGGGATGGCGGTGTCATACTGCCCGGCGGCAATCTGACGGGTGGTATCCAGCAGATGGTAAAGAGGACTGATGGCCCGCTTGACTATACGCATGCTGAAGAGGAGGATGAGCAGCAGACCGGCAATGACTATCGGCGCCAGGATGTTAGAGAGGATATAGTGACCCTTGAGGATGTCTCTCTCAGGACATACCAGGGCGAGGCTCCACGCCGTACCCGGCAACGGGCGGTAGCAGACAACCGTGGAGACGCCATCGATGGTGACCCGTCGGGAGCCCGCCTTCCTGGCGGTCATCTCACGTCCCAGGTCGGCCACCTCCTGCTGTTGCATGGCTTCAGCATCGGTAAAGATGGTCTTGACAAACAGCCGTGTCGTGTCGGGGTGGATGAAGAAGCGCCCGTCAGCTCCCGTCATGATAAAATAGGAATTAGGATAGGGGTGCTCGCGGACGATAATCTCGTTGAGCTTACGCAGCGACAGGTCGGTGGAGATGACGGCGAAGAGATTTCCGTCTCTGCCGTACAGCGGTTTACAGTACGAGGCAATCATCTCCTTGTTGGAGAGAGTCCCCTCGTTATAGTCGTCGAAGGGGTCTATCCAACAAGCCTTTCTCAGGGTCTTAGGAACCTTGTACCAAGGTTTTTCGAAATACTCATAGGGCGCCTCAACCGCGGTGACGACAGAATCGCCCTCACGAACGGTGTAGACCGAGAAATAGCGGCCACGCTGCGGGAAGAAGTCGGGCTCGGTGGTAATGGAGCAGCCACTGATATGCGAGTTGAACATGACAACGCGACGCGAGACAGCCAGCAGGGAGTCGGGCGTCGGGTAAGCCGTCGCCAGCCAACTGTTAGAGTTGGTAGCCGTCTCGACAAGCCCCAGTGAGAGTTCCAAGCGCTGCATCGTGGCGTCCAGCGCACTGTTAGCACGTTCCATCGCCGTCTTGCGGACGATATACTGTGACTGTAGGTACAGGATGCCCAGCGACAGGATGAAGATGGGGATAGCCAGCAGCAGGGTGGTGATGCCGAGCTTTGTCGAAAGCGACCTGCGTATATTAAGCTTCATCTGTCACCTCCTTTCTCGTCACATCAGCCTCTTC
The DNA here is from genome assembly GCA_017471465.1 of Prevotella sp. GTDB lineage: Bacteria > Bacteroidota > Bacteroidia > Bacteroidales > Bacteroidaceae > Prevotella. The sequence continues at coordinate 6,299 of JAFUTI010000025.1, forward strand.
CGCTATCTTCAGCAGGTCGTTCAGCAAGCCCGTGATGACCTTTCCCTGCTCCGCGATATCGTCTGCCAGCCGCGCCGCCTTCTGCGGGTCCTTGCCGACATCGAGGTGACACAAGGCATCGACATCCATACAGACAGCCTGCGAGGGGCGCACCATCTGGTTGGTCATGTGATGCAGGAACGCCACCTTCACGCTGTCGGCCTTCTTCGCCTTGTCGTAGGCTATATGCAGTTCCTCGCCCTTGTTCTTCAGTGTCGTCAGCGACTGCTGCAGTTCGGTGCGATGATTGGCCAGGGCCGACTGCATCTGCTGGAAATCCTCCTGCAGACAGCCTATCTCATCCTGCTGGCGGCTTTCAGGAATCGGTTCATCATAATGTCCCTCCGCTATACGGCCGGCAGCATGCGTCAGCTGTCGCAGAGGCAGCAGCTGACGGTGAATGACGAGTCGGCTGAGGACATAAAGCAATGCCATACCGGCTATGGCGATTGCCAAGACATAGTAAATCAACCGGTTATACTCACCAAAGATATCATCCTTCGGATAGATGATGCCCGCACTCCACCCCAGGTCGCTGAGGTAACGACCGGGGACTGCCGAGCGCTTAAAGGGTTTATAAAAGACGTAATAGTCCTTGCCATCCATACGGAAAGGCCTGTAGCCCGTCTCGCCCGACACCATCGCCTTGCCAACCTCCACGACAGAGGAGTCGGCACCGATGGCCGTCTGATAGACGCCCCGTTCATAGCGCAGCTTCCTGCTGTCGGGATGAACCATATACAAACCTTCTGCATCGAGGAGTGTGCAATAGGAGTTCGGCGACGGCTTCGTCTCCAAGACGATACGCGAGAGCAGACTCAGCGACACGTCGACGCCGATGACTCCCACCCGTCGGCCTTCGATATTGTAGATAGGCAGACAGAAGGTGTTGAGCGGCTCCACCTTCTCCGACATGCCCTTGGCAGGATTCAGCCAACAAGGGTATCCCGACTGCATCGGAGCAGTATACCACTCCTGACCGGTATAGGGACCATCGCCAAAGGAGTCGCACTTGACGATTGGTGTCATACCGTCGTCACTGCGGCGGTAGTACGACATGAACAGATCGTGGTCTTCAAAGAAATGAGGTTCAAAGGCAATGGCACAACCGGCGATATAGGGATTGGACGCCACCAACTCACGACAGCAGACGTCTATCATGTCAGGACGGTCGAGATGGGACAAGACCACGAAATACACATTGCCGGTCGACTGCTCCACACCCATCAGGATATTGTCGATACGCTGCACCATGGCTTCCAGCGTCTGCGACGCTTTCTCCAGAGTCTCCTCCTTCACCACCTTACGCGAATAATACAGCATCACAGCCAGTGAAGCCATCAGCAAAACAGACATTGCCGAGACGATTGTCACACTGAGTCGGACGGACAGTGGGATGGTCAGGTTTCTGGTTAGTCGTAACATTCTGCTGCAAAGTTAGCAATTAGTGTTGAATTTACAAAATAAAACACCTTTTTCTTTCTCTTTTTCACGATAATTTTGTATCTTTGCCATCAAAACGCCAGAAACCATGTTGCAAATCCGCTGCAAAAACAACAATGTGACGAAAAGTTTCCCTGAGGGAACGTCGCTGCTCGACGTCTACCTGGAGTTTGCCGACGAGATAAAGCTCCCCCACCCCGTCGTCTCGGCGAAGGTGAACAACGTATCGCAAGGACTGAAGTTCCGGCTCTTCCAGAACCGCGACGTGGAGTTCCTCGACGCCCGCGAGGGCAGTGGCCACCGCGTCTACGTCCGGTCGCTGTCGTTCGTCCTTTACAAGGCTACGAAGGACCTGTTCCCCGCTTCGAAACTGTTTATCGAGCACTCGCTGTGTCGAGGCTACTACTGCAACTTCAAGAAGAAGGGCAACGACCCGCTGACGGATGACGATGTGCAACAGATTCGCACGAGGATGCAGGAGATTATCGACCTCGACATGCCGTTCCGCCGCACAGAGGCCACCAACGAGGAAGCCATCCGCGTGTTTACCGACCGCGGATTCTCCGACAAGGTGAAACTGCTGGAGACCAGCGGACAGTTATACAGCGACTACTACACCCTGGGCGACACCGTCGACTACTACTACGGTCCGCTGGTGCCCTCGGCCGGCTACCTGAAGGTGTGGGGTCTGGAGCGTTACGAGGAGGGGCTGCTGCTGCGAGTGCCCGACTGGAACAACCCGTCGCAGCTGGCCGAGAAGGTGGAGCAGCCGAAGACCTTTGAGATGTTTGCCGAGAAGACGCGCTGGGACATCATCATGCGGCTGTCGAATGCCGGCGACGTGAACAAGGCCATCATGCGCGGTCATGCCTCAGAGCTGATACAGGTCAGTGAGGCCCTTCAGGAGAAGAAGATCGTACAGATAGCCGAGGAGATCGACCGCCGCTTCCACCGCAAGAAAAATCCCGTCAGGCTGGTGCTGATAACAGGTCCGTCAAGCTCGGGCAAGTCGACCTTCTGCAAGCGACTGTCGGTACAGCTGCTGGCCTGTGGTCTGCGCCCCGTCTCGTTCTCTACCGACGACTATTTCGTGAACCGTGTCGACACGCCGAAGCTGCCTAACGGCGACTACGACTTCGACAATGTGGAGACCGTCGACTACAAACTGTTAGGCGAGCATCTGTCGAAACTGATGAAGGGCGAAGTGGTGGAGGTGCCTGAGTACAACTTCGTCACCGGCAAGCGCGAATACAACGGCAAACGGCTCCGGCTGTCGGGCGACACGGTGCTCATCATCGAGGGCATCCACGCCCTGAATCCGCTGCTGACGAAAGGGGTCGACGACGCCCTGAAATACAAGATCTACATCTCGGCCCTCACCAGCATCTCACTCGACGACCACAACTGGATACCCACCCGCGACAACCGTCTGCTGCGCCGTATCATCCGCGACTACAATAAAGGCGCCTTCACCGCCCAGCAGACCATCAGCCAGTGGAAGAACGTGTGCCAGGCTGAGGAGCAGTGGATATTCCCGTTTCAGGAGACGGCCGACGTGATGTTCAACTCGGCGCTGAACATTGAGTTTGCAGTCCTGCGCATCCATGCGGAACTCATCCTCGCCACCGTGCCGAAGAACTGTCCGGAGTACAGCGAGGCCCATCGTCTGCTGAAGTTCATCCACTTCTTCCTGCCCATCAGCGACAAGGAGATACCGCCCACCTCGATTATGCGCGAGTTCGTCGGCGGTTCGTCATTCAAATATTAGACAGAAAGAAGTCCCGTTAACGGGCTAACGCGCTATAATAGTCTTTGAAGACACGCTCGTCCTCGTCGGCATCAGTAAACACTTCGAGGAGGACGGGGCGGTCGATCTCTAAATGTAACAAGGTGTCGATGCCCTGTTGCATCTCCGCCATAGTCGATGCCTTCAAGTAGACGACACCATTCTGTTGGCAGATGCCTTCGGCTGTGGTATGGTGAGCAGCAGCCACCAGGCGGTCGCGGGCCGGACTTTGCTCTAAGCCGTGAAGCATATTGAAGATGCCACCCTTGCCGTTGTTCAGCAGGAGAATGCGGAAATTCCCTCGCAGGTTCTGGTTCCACAGGGCGTTCTGGTCGTAGAAAAAGCTGAGATCGCCAATAACGCAGAACACCTTCTCATCAGAAACGACGGAGAAGCCGGCTGCCGTTGACAGCGAACCTTCGATGCCGTTGACACCACGGTTGCACCACACGTGGTGACGGGCATAGATATTCGCCAGGCGGATGGCCATGCTGTTGGCATAGTGAAATCCACACAAAGGGTCAGACACTTTGTGTGATTCGAGGAATTTGATGGTGGCCAGCTGAGAATAGGCAGGCTGGTAAGCGTCGGCAGCGGCACGGATCTTGGCCACAAGCTCGTCCCAAAGGGTGACGAACGGATGAGGCTGCTGTTCGAGCAGGAACCGTATCTGGTCGGCCACCACGGCACCGTCGCCCTGAATGACGTGTGTCAGGTTCTGGAACGTGTCGTTCACCTCGCCCGGGTCGTTCACCGCCCACGTCTCCTTGGCCTTTCGCAGGAAATGCTTCAGCCGTTTGCTGACGATGGCGCCGCCGATATACAGCACGAAGTCAGGCACATAGCGCCCGTCATCGCCAACGAGGGCCACCGCCTCGTCAAGGTTTGCGTTCAAAGGCTGACCGGCAATGAGCATCGGGCGCTTCGACTGCATGAACATCCGGCAGACATGGCTCAGCACATGAGGAGGCGTGTCGGCAGGAATCAGCTCTATCTTACGTTCGTGAGGCAGTGCGGCAACGGTGAAGTCGAACAGAGGTTCCGTGATGGGCACATTGATATGCACCGGAGCCTGACGAACCATCAGTGCCTCGTTCACCAAGCGGTTGCAGTACCAACACCCTTCGGCGTCGTGAGGTTCGGGCAAGGCGACGGCACGGCGTACAAAACGTCCGAGGGCATCGGGCTGTGGCAGCGTCTGGCCGTCGAGCTGGTCGATCCACGCCTGGGGACGGTCGGCAGAGACGACCACCAGGGGGATGTGCTGATAGTAAGCCTCAGCGACGGCAGGAGCGAGGTTGAGCAAGGCCGTACCGCTGGTGACGCAGACGACAACCGGCTCTTTCAGACACTGGCTCATGCCCAGTGCATAGAAGCCCGCCGAGCGCTCGTCGGTGACGGGATAGCAGCTGATGTCGGGACATACGCTGAGGTTGTGGACGATGGGAGCGTTACGGCTGCCAGGACAGACGACAGCATGGCGTATGCCATGAGCGACGAGCAGAGCTGTCAGGATATTGACGTTTTGTTTGTTGGAATACACTTTTCGCAATGACGTTATGACGTTATGTCGTTATGTCGGGATACCGGGATGACGTTAAGCCGTTAATAAGCGGCGCATGGTTTCCAGTTTGGCCTCGGTCTCCTGCCACTCCTGCTCCATGACACTGTCGCGCAGCAGTCCGCCACCGGCATAGAGATGGCAGCCATCGCCACCGATGTTCATACAGCGCAGCGAAACATAGAGATGAGTATCGCCCGCCGGGTCGAGCCACCCCATAAAACCGCTGTAGTAACGACGGGGACGGTACTCGTTGCGGACAATAAACTGGAACGCCTCGCGCTTCGGCAGTCCGCAGACGGCCGGTGTGGGGTGCAGACGGGCAATGAGGTCGCCAAGATGGCGGTTGTCGGGCAGGGTAAACGTAAAGTCACTCCGCAGGTGGACGAGGTTGGCGGCGCGCACCGTCCGCGGTCCCTCCTCGCTGAAGGAGGTCGAAAACTGTTCCAGGCACTCCGCAACATACGTGGCGACGATACGCTGTTCCTCAATGTTCTTCGTACTCCACACAGCACTCTCACCCTCGCCGCGAAGCTGGTCACCCTCCAGCCGCATCGTGCCGGCCAGGGCGATGGTGCGCCACTCTTCAGCCACACCCTCCAGCAGGATTTCCGGTGTGGCCGTCAGCCAGAGGCCGCTCTGCGGTGTGTAGACCAGGGCAACAAACAGTCGGGGGTAGAGCTGGCAGGCTCGGAAGAAGAGCATCTCCGGAGAGAGCGACGGCGGCAACGGTTCGTCGGCACTGCGTGCCAGGACAATCTTGCGGAACGTGCCCTGCATCAGCTGGGCATAGAAGTTGGCAAAGTCGATGGAATAAGCAGCAGAGGGGCCTGTATCACCAGTTACACTGGAGATACCGGAATCAGCAGAAACGCCGGTCTGTCCGGAATCACCGTAAAGTCGTGGTGTCTCAGGGACGGCTATCGTCTCCACCTTGTCGGGCCGTATGACGACGAGGGGCTGTGCGGCCGTCAGTTCAAAGGGGGCGACGACAAATCCCGCCGCACCGTTCAGCTGGGTATATGTCGACAACTCCCGTGTCTGTCCTTCCAGACGGACATAACGGTCGGCATGGGGCAGACGGTAGAGGGCGTATGCCGGCGTCTTGGTATCAGGACTTTCGCTGGCTGATGACATAGTTGGTGACACGGACATTAGAGATGAGCTCACCAGAGGAGTCGCGGATATCGACATTCCAAACGTGGAGTGTCGACCCACAGTGCAGCAGTCGTGCGTATGCCGTGACGGTATCGCCCTCGGCGACGGCTTTCACATGACTGCCGCTGACCTCGATGCCCACACAGGCACAGCCGGGGCAGAGCGAACAGGAGCCGACGCCCGCCACATTCTCGGCCAGCGCCAGTGAGGCGCCGCCACTGAGGAAGCCGAAGGGCTGGCGGTTACGCTCGTCGACCCGCATACGGGCCATACATGTATCGTCCTCGGGAGTGGAGATGAACTCCATGCCGAGGGCGGTACTGAGATTGGGTGTAGAAGAGACGATATCGTTAATCTTGTCGATGTTCATTCTTCACTACTCACTTTCACTTAAACAGAGAATACTCCGGCACACTCCACGCCAGCACACTCGCACCCAGAACATCGCGCTCGTGGTTGTCAATCTGCGACAGGAGCAGCTTTACCTTTCCGCGCATATTTCCAAAGATATGCGCCTCAAAGGACTCGTAAGTAGGCTCGTAAAGCCATTTGCCGGCAAGGGCGATACCACCGGTCAGGATGATGGCCTCAGGATCGATGATGGACGCATAGTTGGCAAGGCCCATGCCCAACAGCTGACCTGTCCTGCGGTACACCTCGATAGCCATCTCATCACCCTGCTCACAGCAGTCGGTAATCAGCTTTGGTGTCAGCTTACTGATATCACGCATCAGCGACGGCTTGTCGCTGGCCGCCATCAGCTCGCAGGCTGTCTGGACGATACCCTTCGAAGCGACGTATGACTCCAGACAACCACGGTGACCGCAGCCGCAGAGACGGCCGTTTTGTTCGACACAAGTATGGCCGAACTCACCGGCAAAACCGTTGTTTCCGAAGTGTTCACGGTCCTCAGAGAAGAAACAGCTTCCCAGACCGACGCCCAGCGCGACGACAATGAAATTCTTCATGCCGTGGGCAGAGCCGAAGGCATATTCGCCGAGGGCTGAAATATGGGCGTCGTTAGACAGGCCGACAGCCAGTCCGATGCGCTCGCGCAGCATGACCGCCAGGGGGATGGAACCTTTCCACGGCAGGTTAGCCGCGTTCTCGATATATCCTGTCTGCGAGTTAGCGCTGGGTGCGCTGACACCGATGGAGCGTATACTCTCATAGCCTCCATTAGCCTCGATCATGGCAACGACACCTTCGCTGAGAGCGCCGACGAACGCATCAGGATTGTCAAAGCGCGTTGTATCCAAGTGGTCCTTTGCAAAAATATTGCCACGGATGTCCACAACAGCGTAGGTCGTTCTGTCATTACTGATATCAACGCCAATGACCTTGGTCTTTACAATATTATAAATCATATCCTTAACTGTAAAAAATTATCTACTTAAACAAGGAGTACTCCTTCACCTTCCATGCCAGTACGCTGGCACCGAGGAGGTTGCACTCACGGTCGTCAAGCTGCGATGCCAGCAGCTTCACCTTTCCCCGGATATTGTGGAAAACATGTATATCGAACGATTGCCAAGCGGGTTCCAACAGCCATTTCCCAGCCTTCGAGATGCCACCGGTCACGATAATCGCCTCAGGATTGAGCACCGACGCGTAGTTGGCAAGACCAAGTCCCAGCATCTCACCAGTACGACGGTAGACCTCGATCGCCAGCTCGTCGCCCTGGTCACAGAACTGCGTAATCTTTCCCGGCGTCAACTTTTCTTCCTGGCGCATCAGCGAAGGCTTGTCGCTCTCGGCCATCACCTCGCGGGCCGTCCTGACGATTCCTTTTGCCGCTGTATAGGTCTCCAGACAGCCCGCCTTGCCACAGCCGCAGGTACGGCCGTGGATGTCGACGCAGGTATGACCGATCTCACCGGCGTAGCCTTCGTGGCCGAGCGTCATCTTTCCCTCGGTAAAGATGCAACTGCCCATACCGGAGCCCAGTGTCACGACGATGAAGTCACGGATGCCGTGGGCACTGCCGAAAGCCTGCTCACCGAGGGCCACCACATGGGAGTTGTTGGCCACGGCAACGGCCAGTCCCAGACGGTCGCGGAGCATAGCCGACAGGGGGATGACACCCTTCCACGGCAAGTTGGGAGCGTTGACGATGCTGCCGGCAAGGAAATTGGCACTCGACACACTGACGCCTACCGAGCGTACCGTCTCGTAGCCGCCGTTCTGCTCCACCAGGTTCAGGATATGCTCGCTCAGTGTTGACACGAAGTCGTTTATCTCGGGATAATCCTCTGTGGGAAAGCTGTCTTTAGCCATGATATTACCACGGATATCGACAATAGCGAGAATCGTCACATCAAGACTGATATCAACGCCAACGACCCTATCCTTAACCATCATGTCACTCATTATTTCCGGTTTTTTATAGTTAAACAGCTACAAATGTAAGCAATTTTCCACAACCGTCCAAATCTTTCTCTATTTTTTTGCAAATATTTACCGAAATCGCAAATAATTCCGAAGAATTTAGTATCTTTGCACCCAACAAGCAAAAAGATTCAAATTTATATATGAACATTTTAGAACTTAGCGAACAGGAAATCCTGCGACGTCAGTCGCTTGACGAGTTGCGCCGGATGGGTATCGACCCCTACCCCGCAGCAGAGTATACCACCAATGCCTTTTCCACCGACATCCTCAGCACGTTCAGCGACGATGCCGAACCACGCAAAGTGTCGGTAGCCGGCCGTATGATGAGCCGCCGCGTGATGGGTAAGGCCTCTTTTGCAGAACTTCAGGACTCCAAAGGCCGCATACAGGTCTACGTCACCCGCGACGACATCTGTCCTGGCGAGAACAAAGACCTGTACAACGTCGTCTTCAAGAAGCTGCTCGACATTGGCGACTTCATCGGCATCCGCGGTACGGTGTTCCGCACCCAGACGGGCGAGATCAGTATCCACGCCAAGGAGCTGACGCTGCTGTCGAAGAGTCTGAAGCCCCTGCCTATCGTGAAGTACAAGGACGGTGTGGCCTACGACAAGTTCGACGACCCGGAGCTACGCTACCGCCAGCGCTACGTCGACCTCGTGGTGAACGAGGGTGTCAAGGACACGTTCCTTAAGCGTGCCGCCATCATCCGCACGATGCGCCGCATCCTCGATGATGCCGGCTACACGGAGGTCGACACGCCTATTCTCCAGAACATCGCCGGCGGTGCTTCGGCCCGTCCCTTCATCACCCATTTCAATGCGCTGAATCAGGATATGTATATGCGTATCGCTACGGAGCTCTATCTGAAGCGCCTCATCGTGGGCGGCTTCGAGGGTGTCTACGAGATGGGCAAGAACTTCCGCAACGAGGGCATGGACAAGACCCACAACCCTGAGTTCACCTGCATGGAACTCTACGTCTCGTATAAGGACCTGCTTTGGGGTATGACCTTTACAGAGAATATGCTGGAGCAGATATGCACCGCCGTCAACGGCAAGCCCGAGGTAGAGATCGACGGCAACATCGTCTCGTTCAAGGCGCCCTACCGCCGTTTGCCCATCCTCGACGCCATCAAGGAGAAGACCGGCTTCGACTGCGACGGCAAGACGGAGGACGAGATCCGTGCTTTCTGTAAGGAGAAGGGCATGGAGGTTGACGAGACGATGGGTAAGGGTAAGCTTATCGACGAACTCTTCGGCGAGTTCTGTGAGGGCACCTTCATCCAGCCCACCTTCATCACCGACTATCCTGTTGAGATGTCGCCGCTGACGAAGATGCACAGGAGCAAGCCCGGCCTCACCGAGCGCTTCGAGCTGATGGTCAACGGTAAGGAACTGGCCAACGCCTACTCCGAGCTCAACGACCCGATAGATCAGGAGGAGCGTTTCAAGGAGCAGATGCGCTTGGCCGACAAGGGCGACGACGAGGCGATGATCATCGACCACGACTTCCTCCGCGCCCTGCAGTACGGTATGCCGCCGACCTTCGGCATCGGCATCGGCATCGACCGTCTGGTGATGCTACTGACCGGAAAGTTTGCCATCGGCGAGATCATGCTCTTCCCGCAGATGAAACCCGAGAAGAAGGCACCTCAGAGCAGCATCCAGGAGTGGGCAGCCATCGGCGTCAGCGAAGACTGGGTCTACGTACTGCGCAAGGCCGGCTTCAACCTGATACAGAACATCCGCGACGAGAAACCTCAGGGCTTGCAGCAGAAGATTGGCGAGATTGTCAAGAAATACAAACTCGACCTGCAGAAGCCCTCGGTCGACGAAATCGGCCAGTGGATAGAGGCTGCTATGCAAGGATAATAATGAAGGCATGTACGACTGCGGTAGAATAGCAATTATCGGTGGCGGAAGTTGGGCGACGGCCATTGCCAAGATTGTGGTGCAGCACACGCACCACATCGGCTGGTATATGCGCCGCGACGACCAGATAGAGGAGTTCCGCCGCATGGGTCATAACCCACGCTATCTTACCAGCGTCCACTTCAACATCGACGAGATACACTTCGAGAGCGATCTCAACCACATCGTACAACTCTACGACACACTGGTGTTCGTCGTCCCGTCGCCCTATCTGAAGAACCACCTCAAGAAGCTCAAGACGCGTCTGAAGGACAAGTTCATCATCACCGCCATCAAGGGCATCGTCCCCGACGAGAACCTCATCTGCTCAGAGTATTTCCACCAGGTGTTCGACGTGCCTCACAGCAACCTGGCCTGTCTCGGCGGACCCTCCCATGCCGAGGAGGTGGCCCTGGAGCGACTCTCCTACCTCACCGTCGGCTGTGCCGACATCGAGAAGGCACAGGCCTTTGCCGACGTGCTGTCGAGCGACTTCATCAAGACGAAGACCAGCGACGACGTCATCGGCATCGAGTACTCGTCGGTGCTGAAGAACGTCTACGCCATCGCCGCCGGCATCTGTTCGGGTCTGAAATACGGCGACAACTTCCAGGCGGTCCTTATGTCAAATGCCGTACAGGAGATGGCACGTTTCCTGACGGCCGTCCACCCCATCGAGCGCAACCCCTACGACTCCGTCTATCTGGGCGACCTGCTGGTGACGGGCTACTCCAACTTCTCGCGCAACCGCACCTTTGGCACGATGATTGGCAAGGGCTACTCCGTGAAGTCCGCCCAGATGGAGATGGAGATGATTGCCGAGGGGTTCTTCGGCACGAAATGTATGAAGGAGATCAACCGCCACTGGCATGTCAACATGCCCATCCTCGATGCTGTCTACAACATCCTCTACGAGCGCATCAGCCCGCAGATAGAAATCAAGTTGCTCACCGACTCGTTCCGGTAACAGGCGGCTTGCCACTTTCTAACTATAACTAACATCCTTATTTCCTATGAGATTACTTACTATTACCCTTATCTGTCTTCTGTCGGCAATGACAGCCAGTGCCGATCCCATCACCCGCGAACAGGCCCGCAAGAAAGCCGAGACATTCATGGCCGGACAAGACAGCCGGCAGCTGCTCGTCCCCGTGGAGAGCGCCAAGAAGCTGGCGCCGCGGCGCAAGGCCGGACGTGCCGGTGACGTCACGAGCGAATACTACGTCTTCAACAAAGGTGTTCAGCAAGGTTTTGTCATCGTGTCGGGCGACGACCAGACGGAACCCATCCTCGGCTATTGCGACGCTGGCGAGTTCGACTACGCCGTCCTGCCGCCGAACATGAAAGAGTGGCTCGACGGCTATGCCCGTCAGATAGCGCGCATCCAGACGGAGGGTGCACCAGTCATCCGCGATGCCATCCCCACCCATCCCAAGGTCGACGAGCTGATGAAGAGCCGATGGAGCCAGGGCTATCCCTACAACCTCACCTGCCCCGAGTATTTCTCGCTGGGCCGTTCGGTGACGGGCTGTGTGGCTACGGCCATGGCCCAGTTGCTATACTATAACCGCGAGAAGTCGGTGTCGGAGACGACGACAGACATGCCCGCCTACGACACGTGGACAGCCCACGCCACCTACGGCCACCTGCATGTGGAGGGCATCCCCGAGGGTTCGCCCATCGACTGGGAGAACATGAAGGACGAGTACGGCTCTGCCACCGAGAAGCAGCGCAAGGCCGTTGCCGACCTCATGCACTACTGCGGCGTGGCAGTGAAGATGGACTATACCAACGCCTCGTCGGGTGCCCAGTCGTACGATGCCTACCAGGCTTTCGGCAAGTATTTCGGCTACGGCTCGTCGGTGCGCTACGTCAGCGCCTCGTCGGTGAGCAGCGACACGCAGTGGGACGACATCATCTACAAGGAGATAGCGGCAGGTCGTCCTATCTATATCAGCGGTGCCAACAGCGGCGGCGGCCATGCCTTCGTGGCCGACGGCTACGACGGCAACCTCCGCTATCATATCAACTGGGGCTGGGGCGGCACGAGCAACGGCTACTACCTGCTGACGAACCTCACCCCCGGCCAGCAGGGCATCGGCGGTTCCAACGACGGCTACAACGACTATCGTGAGGTCATCATCGGTATCGAGCCCGAGAACTACGGGGAGAAGGAGATGACGATTGCCGACCTGACGGTACGCCGTATCTGTCTGGAGCACTTCGACACCGACGGCGACGGCAAGCTGACCTACGGCGAGGCCGCTGCCGTGGAGCGTCTGGGGACGGTCTTCAAGGGCAGCACTATCAAGACCTTCACGGAACTCTACTATTTCACCGGACTCACCGAACTGTCCGACGACGCCTTCAGCGGCTGCAGCCAGCTGACGACGCTGCGACTGCCTAAGAACATCCAGCGTATCGGCGCACAGGCCCTGATGGGATGTGCCCGTCTGTCGAAGCTCGACATGCCCAACCACGTGACGGCCATCGGTGCACGCGCCTTCCAGGGATGCGTCCTACTGAAGAGTCTGTCGCTGCCCGATGATATGACCGTCATCGAGGACGGCACCTTCGCCCAGACAGGACTGACAGCCGTCACACTGCCTACCACGGTGACGGCGATAGGTGCCGAGGCCTTCGCGAATTGCCAGAGTCTGTCACGCATCGAGGTGAAGACCTACCGGCCGTCGGCTATCAGCCTCAGTCCGTCGGCCTTCAACGGCACCGACCTGTCACGCGTCACCCTCAGCTGTATGCAGGGCCTGCGTACCTATTTCTCTTCTACACCTGTCTGGCAGGACTTCGGCAACATCAGCGAGCAGCGCGAACTGTCGGGCGGCCGCTTTGCCGAACTGGAGGCCCAGCAGACCTACTACCTCTATCACGTGGGCACGGGACAGTATCTGACCAAGGGCGAGGCCTACGGCACACAGGCCGTTGTCGGCGACAGTCCCATGCGCTTCGTCATCAACCACACGGCGACGATGGCCGACGGTGTCTACTACCTCACATCGCCCGACACCGGCAGGGAGGGTAACCTCCTCTTCCGCACGTCGGCCGACGGTAATGTCGGCAAGGGCGTGAAGGCCACCTTCGTCGACGGGGCCCTCTCCGCCAACCGCGCCAACGCCTACTGGACCATCCTGTCTATTGGCGACGACACCTACACCATCCAGGTGCCCACCACGGCAACGGGCTACGAGGACGGGAAGTTCCTGGGTGTCCTCAGCAGCCACGAGAGCAATGCCGCCTCACCCACCTATGGTGTCTACAGCGACATCGACTACGCCACACACCCGCTGAACTGCCAATGGCGGCTTGTGCGCTACGACGAACAGGCGGCCCAGACCTATGCCGCCGTCAAGGAGCTGGGCAACCTGCTTGACATTGCCGCCACGCGCTACCTCGCCGTCGATGCCGAGCAGGCCGTCTACGACCGTCTTGAGAGCACCTACGACGAACTGCGGCAGGCCCAGCGCTCCCTGCGTAAGAAGCTGAAGTTTGTTGACTTCGCCGACGATGCCGTGCGCACCGTCAGCATCTCGAAGTGGGATATCGACAGCAATGGTGAGCTGAGCTACACCGAGGCTGCCAAGGTCAGCGATTTCGACATCTCGTTCCAGAACAACACGACGCTGACGAGCGTCGACGAGTTGCAGTATTTCACCAGTGTCAACGACATCTACGGCAACACCTTCAGCGGCTGTACCAACCTGACGTCCGTCGTGCTGCCCCCGAACCTCGTACATATTTATTATTATGCGTTCCGCAACTGCAGCAGTCTGCAGTCCATCGCCCTGCCGGAGTATGTCAATACCATCGGCGATGGCTGTTTCCTGGGCTGCACGGCCCTGCGCTCGGTGACGCTCGGCACCCCCGACCCGTCGGTCATCAGCCTCGGCACCAATGCGTTCAACGGCATCAACCTGTCGCTGTGCACCCTCTATGTGCCGCAAGGGTCGAAGGCCGTCTACGAACAGACGCCCGTCTGGAGGAGCTTCGGACAGATTGTCGAGGTACGCGGCCATACACAGCCGAAGTTCTCGGCCGTGACACCCGATGTCGCCGGCTACATCATGAATACGGCCACACGTAAGTACATCGCTACGGGTGAAGCCTACGGCACACAGTCGGTGGTGGCCGCCAACGGCTTGCAGTACCAGTTCAAGCACACCAGCGCCATGGCCGACGGTGTCTACTATCTGACGACGGGCAGCAAGTGTCTCTTCCGCAGCGATACCGACACGAAGGTAGGCACAGGCGTCAAGACCTGTTTCGGCGACGGCAGTGTCTCGGCGAAGGCTTACTGGAAGGTCGTCATGAACGATGACGGCACCTTCACGATGCAGGTGCCGCAGACCGATGCCAGCTACGTCGCCGACGAGTACCTCGGCACACAGGACAGCCATCGCAGCGACTTCAGCAGTCCCACCTACGGACTGTACTGGGATGTCAAGGGCGCTGGCACGCGCTGGGCTTTCATCACCGCCGACGACATGCGTGAGGCCCAGGAGCTCGACACCAAGTTCACGCAGCTTGCCGACCTGCTGAAACGTGCCGGCGAGGCCGGCGTCGACGTCAGCCGTGAGCAGGCCGTCTACGACAATATCCACAGCACCGTCGCCGACCTCGACGACGCACGTCAGTCCCTACGTCAGAAGCTGCACTACATCGATTTCGTCGATGCGAAGGCCAAGACACTCTGTGTGGCTTTCTGGGACAGCAATGCCGACGAGGAGCTGTCGCTGGAGGAGGCGGCTGCCGTCACCGACATCGGCACCACCTTCAGCAACATCGCTAATCTGAAGAGTCTGGAAGACCTGCGCTACTTCACGTCGCTGACAGCCGTTCCCGACAATGCGTTCCGCGGCTCGACGGTGTTGGAGACGGTCTATCTGCCTGAGAATGTCACCTCTATCGGCACGTACGCCTTCCTGCAGACCTCTGTCAAGAATCTCGTGCTGCTCAACGGCCGGTCGCTTGTTGCCAAGGGGATGTCAAACCTGGCCAACAACGCGCTGGTGTTCGTGCCCGTCGCGATGGTCGACGCCTACAATGCCGACGCGTCATGGGCGGAGCGCTGCACCATTGTCGACTATACGGGTCAGCCGGTCGTCACTGGCGAGGCCAGCCGCGTCTACGGTCGCAGCTCGACTACTTTCAAGATGAAGGTGACGGGAGCCCCCGTCGACGGTGAGGCGGCTTTCGAGTGCGAGGCTGCCGGCAACAGCAAACTGCCTGTTGGCGACTATCCCATCACCGTGCTGCCAGGAACCATCACGACGGCCAATGTGACGTACCGTGAGGGTGTGCTGACCATCGAGCCGGCGCCCGTCACTATCACGGCCAAGAGCTACACCCGGCAGGTGGGAGAGCCCAACCCGGCGTTCGAGGTCACCTTCTCCAGTTTCCGCAATAGGGAGACCGACACCGTGCTGACGGTACGACCGGTCGTCACCTGTGAGGCGACGATCGACAGTCCGGCAGGTGAGTACGACATCGTGCCCAGTGGTGCCGATGCCCTCAACTATGCTTTCAAGTATGTGTCAGGGAAGCTCACCGTCGTCGCCAATCCCGATGCCATCGTCTCCGTCGAGGCCGACGGGCGCCTGCAGACCGTCTACGACCTGCAGGGGCGCCGCGTCGCCACTCCTCGTCGTGGCATCTACCTCCGCGACCGGCGGAAGGTCGTTGTCAGATAGAGAGGAGCTGTTCCCACTCAGACGGATAGAAGTCCAGCTCGCGCGACAGGTTTCCCTCTGTCGTGTCGGTGGTGCCTGCTGTGCTCACAGCTATCATCTGCTGTAACTGTATGTTGACGCAGGTGGTGGTAGGTGTCTGATATTTCCGTTTCATATTGTGATCCTCCTTTCGCGTTATTTGACGATTACCTTACGGCCGTCTCTGATGTAGATGCCGTTTGTGGGCTTGCTGACGCGCTGGCCCTTCAGGTTGTAGACATTCGCCTTTTCACCATTCGTCAGCGAAGTGCCGTTGATGGCGGTGGCCTCATCCGTCAGCGGATAGAAGCGTGCTTCCGCAGGAGCGAAATCGGCCGGCAGGTAGGCCGTCTGTGCACCCACGGTGAAGGCATTGTTGTTGAGGAAGAATCCCGTCGTGCCCTGTTCCTGGAGCAGCACGTAGACAGTGCCTGCCTCCTTGACGGTCTGCTCCGTCACACCCACCAGCTTGTTGGCTGAGGTGTCGGTGGTGCCGCCTGCCACGACGGGGATAACGCAGGTGCCCTGGCCCTTCAGCAGCAGTCCGGTGCCTGCGGGCACGGTGCCGTCGACGGTCTGTAGTGTCAGTGTGGTGCCGTTAGCCTCGACGCCTGTGACGAGGTAGGCCTGTGTCAGGTTCGTGATAGCGCTGCTGAAGTCGAGTGCGTAGGGGCTGCAGTAGGTGGCCCATCCGGCGCTGCTGATGGTCTTCAAGATCGACGTCAAGACATCGAGCACCTCGACGGAGTAGACAACGGAGTATCGTGTGAGGTTCACGGTATTGATGCCTGTCGATTTCACCTTATATATACGGGTATTACCATAGTCCAGACCCATCGCCTCCAGACCTGACACGTCGTTCACCGTCCCACTCAGTGTGATGCGCACATACTGTCCCTCGTTGGCCTGGATGGCAATGTTACGGCCACCGCTGAATGCCATGTAAAGGCCACCGTTGTGGATATAGGCATTATTGTTGCTGGTGCCGTCGCCGGGGACGCCGAAGTTGGCGTTCAGCAGGTCGTCGGCGTTGTCCTTCAGCACCGTGTAGCTGCCGAGTTTCGTATCGGAGTAGCTCGTCGACGAAATCTTTGTGAAGTCGATGTTCCAGACATTGGCAAAGACGGGCATCACGTCTAGCACGGTCTCAGCCGGTTCAGAGTCGTTGTAGCCCTCGGCCACGGCGTAGGCCGACAGCGTAGAGCCGCAGAAGACGCTGACGGCACTGCCGGCGGTACAGCGCAAGGTCTCTTCACCGTCGATGGTGTAGTAGATGATGACCTCCGATGGAGCGGCAGCCAGCGACGACTGGTTGCTGCCGATGACTATTTCATATTTACCGTCGGCATAGCCCGTCTTCGTGAAGAAGGGCGCTGCGAGTGTAAGGGTGCTGCCGGCCTCCACAGCTACGGAAGCGGGGGTGCTGGCCTCGTCGACGATATACGACACGGCCTTGACGGTGCACGATGCCGTCACGTCGAAAGGTTTGGTGTAGAGCTGGCGGGCGGCGTTGGCGGCGTCAGCAGGATCGCTGCCGTTGAGCGTGTAGTAGGTCTCGGTGGCTGCCGTACCATGGCTGCCTGCACCCGGCGTAATTTCGACGGTGCGCGTGCCGCCGTTGGCTGCCAGGATCTTGATGACAGGCTCGCTGACGGTCTCTTCCGTTGCCGATGTCTTGATGACGACCTTAGTGATACGGGTGCTCTGTCCGATGCCCGAGAGGTCGAGATGCGTCGTTGCATCGGTCGTACTGATGGTGTACTCCGTTCCGCTGACAAGCGTGCTGTTGGCACTCATGCCGCTGACGTTTGTCGAGAGCAGTGTCAGGTTGCCGTTAGAGATGTAGAACGTCACCTTGTCGCCGTCCTTCAGGTTGAGCACCGACAGGTAGTAGGTGTTCGGGTTTCCCGTGTAGGTCAGCAGGCAGTTCCAGCCCGTGCCGCTGCGTATCCACCAGTCCTGGTACTCCGAGTCGGTGCGACGGCTCTTCGAAGTGGCGAAGCGGTTACCGAGGGTGTAATCGCCGTATGCTGCCTGATAGACCTTTGCTTCAGAGGTTTCCTGAGTGATGGCATCGTCCGACAGGGTGGCATTTTTGTTTCCGGCCTCGGTAGCGATAGCTGCGAAGTCGTAGGTCTCCGTCACCAACCCGTCGAAGTAGACCTGGGTAGCAGCGCTGACACCACCGGCCGATGAGACGGTGTAGAAGTAGTAGGTTGTCTCGTTAGGCATCTTGACATAGCTCTTCTCCATCTTCGTGCCGTCCACGGCGGGGTTCGTCGAGGGCGCGGTGGTGTAGTAGACGGAGACGTCGTTGCCGAGCGACGACTCACCGGGCGTCACGGTCTTGACCTTTCCTTCGCCGCTGACGGCGGGTGCCGTCACCTTCTCCAGTCCGGCCATCAGCACGAGTTTACCGTCCTCGATGGCGAGTTTGCTGTCGTCGCCGGCGCCCTCAACGATGATGTCGCTGAGTGCACCCTCACCGAGACTGCCGATAGTACCTAAGACGTAGGTGGCACTGCTCAGTGCGGAGACGGGCTGTATCTCGATGACGGGCTTCAGCAGCTGGGGGCCGTACTGTTCCCAGGCCTCACCGCTGCGTGTGCGGATGTTCAGGGTGCCGATGTTCACCTGGTCGAACTGCGAGTTCTTCGGGTCGAGCTGCATGACGATGCGGGCTCCCTCGTGCAGGTTCAGCGTGCCGACGGTGGTCGTGCCGTAGCTGACGGCGTCGGCATCGTTCACGTCGCCGCCCGTGGGATAGAGCGTCGAGCCATACTCCATGGTGAGCGACTTCTTGATCGTTGCACCCGAGAAGAAGCTGGTGTGGCGGTTCATCCACACGTCGCTGCCCGTCAGCGTACCGCGGAAGCGCAGTGTGCCGCCCCAGATGTCGGTCTGGCCAGTATAGCTGAAGTCACGGTTCGTCAGTTTCAGCAGACCGTTGCCCTGTTTCACCAGACGTGTGGTGCCGGTGATGTCGCCCTTGTCGCTACCGTTGCCCAGCTGCGTGGCTTTAACGCTGGTAGAGATGCTGTTGTTATTGTCGTTGCCCGACACCACGGCGTTGACGTTGACGGTGATGACCTCGGGGCTGACGCCGGCACTGGCGATGCCTACCGCCGAGGCGTCGCACAGCAGGACATGCTGACTGTTATGCGAGGTGCCGATGGTTCCGCCATCGGCCACGATGGTGCGGCCGCGGGTGGTGAGTGGCGGCGGGGCGATGGTGATGTTCTCCATCTCACCGAGGAAGTAGCTCACGTGAGGCGGCTGGTTGTAGGCCATCATCTGCCACACCATTGCCTGGCGGTACTGGTGGTCGAACCACAGCGAGGGCATCGAGTAGGTGGTGCCGTAGCCGCTGGTGTAGACGCGCAGTCCTGTGCCGCGGCGCACGACGATCTCCTCGCGCCAGTCGCCGATGATGTCGCCCTGGAAGCAGGGGTTGTTCTTCGAACTGTTGTTCATGTTACAGCCGTTGGAGGTGAAGAGTCGTCCCGTGCCGGGCTTGATGACACAGGCTTCCTTGGCGGTGCCCGGACTGTCCAGAATCTCCGAACAGAGGTCGCCATCCCAGTAGATGCGGAAGTTCAGGTTGCCCCAGGCTATGTAGCTGTCGCCACTGTATTTGTCGATGGTCGCATCAGTGACGCTGCTGATCATACTTCCACCTACCGATCGGCCGACAGAGCCGGGGTAGGTATTCGAGAAGTTGGCCATCAGACAGCGGCCGTCGTCACTGCCGCCATCATACTTGTAGTACACCTGTGCGGTGGTGGCATTGCGGTAGTTGAAGCCATAGTTGCCGCGTTTCTCCTCCAGACAGCCCATGAACTCCAGTCCCTTGCGGTAGGGGTCGAAGTCGCCGACGTGCTGGGCGTCGCCGTGGCCATAGCCGGTGGTGGAGAGGCCCTTGCCGTTGTCGTCGATGACCATCGAACCGTAGACTATCTCGTCGCGGCCATCCTCATCAACGTCGGCAACGATGAAGTTATGGTAACCGTTGCCGTACCATGCACTGGAACTGTTGTTACAGGTCCAACGCCAGCGCTCACTCCAGGTGTGCGAGGCAGCATCGAGGTCCATCGCCATCATCTTGTGGCGGGTGTAGATGCCGCGTGCCAGGAAGAGGCTGGCCTTACGGCCGTCGAGGAAGGGTGCGCCGAAGAAGTACTTCGACGAGCGGTGACCGTAGTTGTCGCCCCAGGCCTTCTTCAAGTCGGTCTCGCCGCTCTCCAGTCGTTTCAGCGGATAGTCGGTCTTTTGGTAGAGGGCGCCCGTCTGTCCGTTCATATAGAGAAGGTACTCTGCGCCCGTATGCGTCCAGGCGTACTGTGCGTCAGTGGCAGTAAACTCATTGCGGGTGTTCACCGTCATGTCGCCGATGGTGTAGAGCTGTGTCTGTCCGTCAGCGCCGTAGACAATCATGTTGTCGGCACCGCGCAGCACGACTTCAGCCTTGCCGTCCTCGTCCCAGTCGTAAGCGATGATGTCGATCTCGGTAGAGTTCAGACTCACCATGTTCGGACCGCAGTCGATGCGCCACAGCAGTGTGGCGGCACCTGTCTGCCAGTCGACGTCGTAGGCGTCGAGCACTACAAACTGCGTCGACTCCTGCGGATAGAGCTTGCCCGTCTGCGCCGTCGAGGCGTCATAGGTGTTCAGGCGCTTGATGATGATTTCCAGCTGTCCGTCGCCGTCGAGGTCGGCCATCTCGGCGTCGTTAGGGCTGTAGTTGGCCGTCACGTCGGCTCCAGTGCGGTCGTAGACGGGAGCGAGGTCAATGTCGAGATAGCCTGTTGGACAGCGTTGTACGAGACTATACACATACTGTGACCACGGCGTCACGGCTGCACACTTCGTCTGCTCCACGCCGTTCACGACGGCTGCCACCTGGTAGCTCGTCGTCGCCGTGGCATTGCTCCCGTCGCTGTAGGTCGTAGTCGTCAGGTTCGAGGCCACCTTCGTCCCGTTCTTATAAAGGTTGTAGGTCACGTTGTAGTACTCATTGGCCAGGCGTCGCCAGCTCACCATGTTACTTTTACTGTTGCCTGCTGCACCCGTCGGTACTGCCACGAGTCCGCGGTCCAGGTTGTCGGTAAACCGTTGTGCCGTCATCGTGTGGCAACAGGCCACCAGGACGGTCAGCATCATCAATAGTCTTTTCATCTTGCTGATTGGAAGATTAGTTTTAAGTCGTTATTTCTATAGTCGCATCTTATTCTGCCGCAAAGGTACGGGAAAAAGGCGGAATTCTGCCTGCAATATTTGATTTTCTGCCACAACTTTTGACAGCACGGACAGAAAAGTGCGAAGCCGAAAGACTGATTTTTCTGACTTTCTTTGGCGGTACCAAAAAAAAGCCGTAACTTTGTGGCAGCTTTTTAACGAATACGAACAATGAAGAACATCAGTCTTGACATCACAAAGGCCGCCTGTTTCCTTCAGGCAGGCGCCGTGGAGGCTTTCGAGCCGCAAGTGAAGGCCGCACAGCAGGCCTTGGAAGAGGGCACATGCCCGGGTAACGACTTCTTGGGATGGCTCCACCTGCCATCGAGCATCACACCCCAGTTCCTCGACGAGGTGCAGGCCGTGGCCGACACGCTGCGCTCTAAGTGCGAGGTTGTCGTCGTCGCCGGCATCGGCGGCAGCTACCTCGGTGCCCGTGCCGTCATCGAGGCATTAGGCAACACCTTTGCCTGGCTCATCCAGGACAAGCAGAACCCGACGATCCTCTTCGCCGGCAACAACATCGGCGAGGACTACCTCTCGGAGATGACGGAGTACCTCAAGGGTAAGAAGTTCGGCGTCATCAACATCTCGAAGTCGGGCACGACGACGGAGACCGCCCTCACCTTCCGTCTGCTGAAGAAGCAGTGCGAGGCCCAGATGGGCAAGGACGTGGCCCGCGATGTCATCGTCGCCGTCACCGATGCCAAGCGCGGTGCCGCCCGCACCTGTGCCGACAAGGAGGGTTATAAGTCGTTCATCATCCCCGACAACGTCGGCGGCCGCTTCTCGGTGCTCACCCCCGTTGGTCTGCTGCCCATCGCCTGTGCCGGCTTCGACATCAAGCAGCTGGTGGCCGGTGCCCAGGAGATGGAGAAGCAGTGCGGCAAGGACGTGCCTTTCGCAGAGAACCTCGCAGCACAGTATGCTGCCGTGCGCAACGCCCTCTACCAGAAGGGTAAGAAGATTGAGATTATGGTCAACTACCAGCCGAAGCTCCACTTCGTCAGCGAGTGGTGGAAGCAGCTCTACGGCGAGTCTGAGGGTAAGGACAAGAAGGGTATCTTCCCTGCCTCGGTCGACTTCACCACCGACCTCCACTCGATGGGTCAGTGGATACAGGACGGCGAGCGCACCATCTTCGAGACGGTCATCTCCGTCGAGGAGCCTGAGCGCAAGCTGCTGTTCCCCAGCGACGAGGAGAATCTCGACGGTCTGAACTTCCTGGCCGGCAAGCGTGTCGACGAGGTGAACAAGATGGCCGAGCTGGGCACCCGTCTGGCTCATGTCGACGGTGGTGTACCCAACATCCGCATCTCGGTGCCCCAGCTGAACGCCTACTACATCGGACAGCTCATCTACTTCTTCGAGATTGCCTGCGGCATCAGCGGCAACGTGCTCGGCGTGAACCCGTTCAACCAGCCCGGCGTCGAGGCTTATAAGAAGAATATGTTCGCCCTGCTGAACAAGCCCGGCTACGAGGCTGAGAGCAAGGCTATTCAGGAGCGGCTGGCTTCTGGCTGTTAGCTGTTTGCAATGCCAAAAGCCAAAAGCTAAATGCCAAAAGCCAAAAAGTTATACTTAGAGAAGCACGGCTTTGAGCGGTTTGAGCCCAAAGCCGTGCTCTTTGACATGGACGGCGTACTCTACGACTCTATGCCTCGCCACGCCATTGCGTGGCAGCGGTCGATGGCGTCGTTCGGCATCCACATGACTGAGGCCGATGCCTATGCCACCGAGGGGGCACGCGGCATCGACACCATCCGCCGCATGGTGCGCCAGCAGCGGGGCGAGGACATCACGCTGGAGGAGGCCCAGCGGATGTACGACGAGAAGACACGCCTCTTCCACCTCATGGGCGAGGCACCACTTATGCCCGGCATCCTGGAGTTGATGGATCTCATCCACCGGCAGCATATCACCATCGGCGTCGTCACCGGCAGTGGTCAGCGACCGCTCATCAACCGCCTCATCAAAGACTTCGACGGGTTCCTCGACGAGCACCACATCGTGACGGCCTACGATGTCACCCACGGCAAGCCCAATCCTGAACCCTACCTCATGGGTATGAAAAAGGCAGGAGTCACCCCCAGCCAGACTATTGTTGTTGAGAACGCGCCCCTCGGCGTCGCCGCCGGCACGGCAGCACAGGCTTTTACCATCGCCGTCAACAC
This sequence comes from Prevotella sp., assembly GCA_017471465.1. Classification (GTDB taxonomy): domain Bacteria; phylum Bacteroidota; class Bacteroidia; order Bacteroidales; family Bacteroidaceae; genus Prevotella. Next base: position 29,722 of record JAFUTI010000025.1, read on the forward strand.
CGGTCCGCTGCCCGACGAGGTTTTGCTATCCGCTGGCTGCGACCTGCTCTTTGCCAAGATGACCGACCTGCGCGACCACTGGCCCCAGCTGTTCTAAACCTCGTCGTCATCGTCGTCGTGCTCACCGCTGCCGTTGGTGTCCAGCTCGGAGTCGCGTTCTATCTTCACATTGCCGAAATTGTCGATCTTCACCTCCAGCGGGATATACTCGTCTGTCTGGGGCAGACTGACGCTGGCGGCAAACTCCAGGGTGTTGCCGTCGACCTCGTCAAACACCAGCCCTTCGAGGATGCCCATCTTACGGTAGTTGGCGTCAACATAGACATCGAACGACGCCTTCGTAAACGTCTTCTCGATGGCTACCGAACCGTCGGCGCGGCGGACGACCACGCGGATGGTGTTGTCGACGAACTGCTGTCCCGTCTCGTCCTTCACCAGCGGCAGGCTCTCGTCGGGCGTCCGCTTGACCTCCACCTTATACTGCTTGCCCAGCCATGCCACGTCGCGCGTGTCGCTATAGGTCTGCATCTTGATTGGCCCCGACGGCTTTGTCTCCACCACCTTCGGTGCGATGATATCCTCTGATTGTTTCTTCTCTTTACAGCCGGCCAGCAGCGTCAGGGCTGCCAGCAGCGTCAGCATGGTTTTGTTGCTCATGTTCATTGGGTTTTGTCTTACGACTGCAAAAGTACAAAAAAAACTCCCAAACCACGCATGATTTGGGAGATTTTTTTATTTCTCGCGGCGCTGGCCACCGCGGCGCCCGCCGTCAGGACGGCGTTTCTCCTGGTCGGCCTTGTAGGCCTTGTACTGCTCGGGAGTCAGGATCTGCTGCAACTCGGCGTCGTACTCCTCCATCGCCTTCTGGCGGGCCTGGCGCTCGGCTGCCATCTGCTGCTTCTGCTCCTCGGTCAGCTCAGGACGCTGGCCCTGCTGCTGACTATCGCCGTTGCCACCGCGACGGGCGCCGGGGCGCTGGCCGCGCGGTCCGCCCATGCGGGGACCCATCTTGTCGGCATATTTCTTGTTCAGCTCCAGCAGCTTGGCGGCCTGCTGCTCGTCGAGCCCGTATTGCTTGACTACTTCGTCGGTGCGGTGCTTTGCCATCTCGGTCTTGTCCATCTGGCGGCGCTCGCCTCTCTGTCGGTTACCATCCTGTGCCTGTGCGGCGGTCATACTCATCACGGCTACGAGAGCCAGAATCATCTTTTTCATTTTCTTCAGATTTTTATTAGTTAATACTTTTCGTTATGTTTAGTTGTTGTAAGTGTTGCTCAGCCCCGGGTAGCCTTGCTTGCTAAAACTATCTATCTGACGTCCGGGCGGGCGGAAAGTTTAATCGCCGACGAAAAAATTTTTCCGTTTTTGCGGCCAACTCACGATTTTTTCGTACCTTTGGCCGCATGGAACGACTCAACGCGATACTGACCGAGGTGAGCGGCTGGCTGTGGGGCTGGCCCATGATTGTATTATTATTAGGTACGCACGTATACCTTACTATACTATTACGCTTCCCGCAGCGGAAGATCCTGACCGCCATACGCCTCTCCGTACGCCGCGACCCCAACGCTACGGGCGACGTGTCGCAGTTTGGCTCCTTAGCCACAGCCCTGGCCGCCACCATCGGCACGGGCAACATCATCGGCGTGGCCACGGCCATCGCCCTCGGCGGACCGGGGGCCGTGCTCTGGTGCTGGCTGACGGGCGTCTTCGGCATCTCGACGAAGTATGCCGAGGGTCTGCTGGCCATCAAGTACCGTGTAAAAACGCCGCAGGGCCGTATGCTCGGCGGACCGATGTATGCCCTGGAGCGCGGTCTCGGCTGGCGCTGGGCGGCCATCCTCTTCGCCGTCTTCACGGCTCTGGCCTCCTTCGGCATCGGCAACACCGTGCAGGCCAACGCCATAGCCACCGTCGCCTACGAGACCTACGCGATAGACCCGGCCCTGACGGGCGCCGTCATCTGTCTGCTCGCCGGCACCGTCGTCCTTGGCGGCGTCAAGAGCATCGCCCGCGTCTGCGGACTGCTGGTGCCGTTCATGGCGCTGTTCTACGTCGCCGGCTGTCTCTACATCCTCTGCGTCAACGCCCCCTACCTCTGGCCGGCGCTGAAGCTCATCGTCGTCTCGGCCTTCTCGCCGCAGGCCGCCGGCGGCGGTTTCGTGGGCACCACGGTGATGATGGCCGCCCGCTACGGCATCGCCCGCGGCCTGTTCAGCAACGAGTCGGGCATGGGCTCGGCACCCATCGTCGCTGCCGCCGCACAAACGCGCAACCCCGTGCGCCAGGCGCTGGTCAGCAGCAGCGGCACCTTCTGGGACACCGTCGTCATCTGCGCCCTCACCGGCCTCGTCATCGTCAGCAGCGTTCTGGCCTACCCCGACATCACGTTCGACAACGGTGCCACCCTGACCAAGGCGGCATTCTCAAAGATTCCCGTTGTAGGCACACCCCTGCTCACCTTCGGTCTGCTCACCTTCGCCTTCTCCACCATCCTCGGCTGGTGCTACTACGGCGAACGGGCCGTCGAGTACCTACGCGGCCGTCGCTGGGTCATCGTCTACCGCCTGCTCTACATCGCCGCCCTCTTCGTCGGCAGCATCATGAACCTCACCGTCGTCTGGAACCTCGCCGACTGCATGAACGCCCTCATGGCCATCCCCAACCTCCTCTCGCTCCTCTTCCTCAGCGGCATCCTCGTCCACGAGACGCGCAAATACCTCTGGCGCGGCCGGTTAGACCGAGAAATGTGAGAAGGAAAAACCGCGATTTTTGACTTTTTCGAATAATTTTTGCGAATTGCCTTGGCAGTTCGCAATTTATTTTGTATTTTTGCCGTCACATTGCAAGCATACTTTTTCTTTTTAATAACTAACAATTTAAAAACAATGAAACAAAAACTACTCAAAACAATGAGAGGGTTCCTCGTGGCAGCTTTGCTCGGCGTGGGGACAACGAGTGCGTGGGCAGATGGCAACAAACGTGTGCTTAACTCACAAAACTATGAAACTGCTGATGCGACAGACTGGACATGTACTAATGGTGTCGCTACTTTACAGACTGGTGATGCCACCTATGGTAAATATGCTCAATGTTACCCTAGTGGTTCAGGTAATCGCACTATCTCCAAGTCCGTAACTTTAAGTTCCGAACCAGATGGAAGCACTACAGCAGCCATGACAACAGATGGATACAACGTTGAGTTTGACTTCGTTCTCGTTGGTGGCAATGTGGTTCAAAGAAGTGAATCTCAATTTACTGTAAATACTTCGGGAGATCCTTTATTTACTCTTTCACAGCCCTTGCTTGCAGCAGAAGGTGCAAATGAGGGAAAAAACGCTGGAAACACAGGTAAAGCTGTGACCACTTGGTATGTTAATGACCTAACGAATGCTACTGACGAAACAGTAGATCTTGGTGGAAGCACTTGGTATCACCTAAAGTTGGTGGTTACAGCAACTTCGGCTGCTTACACCATTACAAGCAACACCACTTCGGAAGAAGTTAAGAGTGGCTCAAAAACTATCACAGGTATCTCTAAGATAACTGGTTTTGGTGGACAGGTAGGCCGTGGGTCTGGTAAGCTCAATTTCGACAATCTTGAGATTTATGACTACACTGCAACTGTTTCGGTAACAGCTCCTACATTCAAGTTCAATAAGGTTGACGGTGCAAAACGTAACTACACCATCACCAATCCTAACGGTAGCGGTACGCTCTACTATACGACAGCTCCAGCAGACGTTGCACCCGCAGAAGGCGATGCTGCTTACTCATCAACGACAGAGGCCACAGCAACCGTTGACTTCAGCGAGAGCGGCACATATTATGCATACGTGCTACACACCAACGGTACGACAACTTCACCTGTAACTCCTCAGGCTGTTACTGCCGGTACCCTGACGCTTACTGCTCCTGTGTTCACCGTTACAGATATGGTGGAAGCTACCGACGGATTCTTCTATCCTGTTATCACATTTGCATCTAACAACTCATCGCTGGAGGGTGCTCCTACAGCTACCTTCGACGTTGCAAGTCCCTATACCTTCACCAGCACAGGCTCTATCACCGTAACGGCTTCTGCCGAAGGCTACACATCAAGCAGCAGCACATTTACTGTTAACAACAAGTATTCGCTTAGCAAAACTATAGACTTCGGTGCATTGACCGCTTCTGATTTCGATGGTGCTACTTGGACCACCGCTACAGGCGCTCCCCGCGACTATTGGACAAGCCGTGCTGCTGCTATTCCCGCTGATGTTACTTATTACAAGTTGACAAACACCAGTGCTACCGCTGGCGACCCTGATAACTCTGCAGTGCTCGATGGTATTACTATTTCCAACTACAATCAGCGTGCACCTGAGGTGTATATCGGCTACGGTCTGCTGACCCCGTATTCTTCTATCAGTGGTTCTAGTAACTATATGAATTTCAAGGTGAACGGCGGGGCTGCCACAGACTACATTGTCTACAACGGCTGGAACAACTACGGAAGTGGCACGTTCAATACCGTTCTTGCTGGTGACGCTACCTTCGGTCTATATCGTTATGACACCATGTTGCGCACCATCAATGTGTACTCGCCTGCTTCCGTCCCCGTCACCATCCCCGCCAGCGGCTACGCTACGCTTGCAAGTGCTTACAACCTCAACCTGAGCAGTGTGTCGCTTTTTGCCTACACGGTGAGCAGCATCAGCAACACTGCCGTGACGCTGAGCCCTATTTCGAACAACCTGATTCCTGCCAACACCGGTGTTATCCTGACAGGCGAAGCTGGCAACTATAATATCGACGTGCAGGCCGACGCTATCGAAGCCATCACCGGCAATAAGCTGCAGGCTGCCGTGACGGCTACCGCCGTCGAGGCCAACGCTGCCTACATCCTGCAGGACGGTGAGTTCCACATCGTGAAGAACGCCAGCACCATCCCCGCCGGCAAGGCCTATCTGCTGGCAACGGACGTGCCCGAAGGTGCTCGCTCGCTGACCTTCGACTTCGGCGACGCTACAGGCATCAGCGCTATTGCCAAGAGCCAAGAGCCAAATGCTAACGGCTATTACAACCTCGCTGGTCAGCGCGTAGCTCAGCCTCAGAAGGGCCTGTACATCCAGGACGGTAAGAAAGTGATTATAAAATAAAGACAACCAAGACAACAAGGACAACCTTATGACGGATAGTTGTTTAAGTTGTTCTAGTTGTCGTTAAAAACAAGAAGATAATGAAAAAGACATATTTGAATCCGGAAATAACAATCGTCAACGTGCAGGTAGCACAGATGATTGCAGCCTCGACAGAGACACTGGGCATCGGCGAGCCCATTGATGATGCAACAGGCGCCGAATCGCGCGAGAGCGTATTCCCCTGGGAGGACGACCTCACCTCGATCATCGGACTCTAAGCCCATCAGCCTCACAGCTACCTCACAGGGGGTCTGCCCCCTGTGAGGTTTTTTTATTTTTCGTTTTTGTCGTCACATAGCACCTAACAGACTGACAATCAACAACTTACAGCGTGACGACAAATGATGGCGTGTCGACACGCTTTGCCACATTATTTTGCAAACAACCAGAGGGCGTGACGTAAAAAAATATAGGCGCAAGAGAAAAATTTCGCGACGCGAGAGAAATTTTTCGCGGCGCAAGAAGTAAGGCAAGCATTTGTCGTCACTCCGCTTTTTGCCGTCACTCCGCAACACCCTCTATTTCAATGCATTATACCAGAAGTGACGACAAAACGACAAAAAAACTGTAAGAGTTGCAATGATGAGATTTGATTCTCGATATATTTTGCAGTATCAAACAAGCACAACAAGGAAAACGTTTACGTAAAAGATTTCGGGCGCCCCCTTTGGCGTTTAATTTTATTCTTCGTATCTTTGCGCTCAAAACCAATCATTTTACTAACAAAACAAACTAAAACTATTATGAAAAAACTTTTTACTTTATTGACGCTACTCCTCACCTTGGGGGGGGCAACTTCTGCGTGGGGTGAAGCTACCACCATCTATTCAATGACTAATGTGACAGGGCCGACAACAAACGTTGAATCAAAAACAACGGTGGACATTGTAGCTACTTTTGTTGGCGGTTCAGCTCAGGCATATAATGGCAAAAGCTCTTCAGCTGCATTAGCAGATAAAAGTGGAAATATTAAACTAAGCGGTTCAAGTGACAGCTATTTCCATGCAATCTTAACAGGTACTGAGACTATAGCCGAAGGCGATATTATCACTTGTGCAAGTGGAACGCTGAAGGTCAGTGCCACATCAACAAAGGGTTCATCTGTTACCTTCCCCTATACCGTGCCGAGTGGTTCTCCCCTGATTGGCCAAAAGGATGTCTATCTTTGGAAAGATGGTGCGAATTCTTTTACGTCGTTCACCATCACCCGTCCCGGTGCTGACGACGTTGCCAACCCCGTCATCACTCAGAGCGGCAGCAGTGTGACCATCACCTGCAGCACCGACGGTGCTACCATCTACTACACCACCGACGGTTCTGAGCCAACCTCTTCCAGCACGGCCTACAGTGATGCTATCACCATTGACAATCCTTGTACCGTGCGTGCCATCGCCATCAAGGGTGAGAATGCTTCCAGCCTGATGCTCAAGGACTGCTATGTGTCGCACGCCTCTGCAAAGGTCGTTCTCGGCTATAGCGGCGGCAGCGTTTCTGGCGATGTCTGGACAAGTACTGACGGCAACTACATTCTTACTGATAATGTAGCAGACCGTGGAATAAACGCAGCTACTCTTGCTGCAACAAATGATGCTTTCAAGCTGAACCATACCGACACCTATACCCTTAAGATTAGCAACAACATCAAGGTAACAAAAATTGTCGTGGTTGGTAAGTCTTGGTTGAAGGGTAGCGCAGGCAATGCCTCTACTCTTGCATTCGACGGCTTTACGCCAGCTTCCGGTTCTTTCTTCGACTTTGTTGACGAGACCTATGTAAATACCATTGAATTCACGCCTGAATCTGAACTTGGCTATGGCGCGTCCATCATTATGCGTCCAAGCACCAACCAGTTGGGTGCATACATTGAGATTTACGGTGAAGAATACGCATCGTCCGTTACTACGTATGATACTCCCGTAACTTGGGACTTCACCTCTTGGAGTGATGCTACTATTACAGGAGTAACTGGCGACGGAACTAACTGGTATACTAATGAAAAGTCAGACAACAGTGGTGTTGATATGACAGGAAATATCGGTCGCACAAATATAGGTTCACTTAGCAACAACTCGCTATCCTACAGCGGCACTAATATTGCTGAGACAGATGGTTTGAAGTTTTCTAGTGATGCTTATGGATTAGCTTTGCTCTTTAATTTACAAGAATTGTCGGGAATGTCTCCCGATGGTGGATATCACAGCGGTAAATACATTTGGTTGTATAATACAAATACAAAGATTAAGATAGAGAATGTTACCAAAGGCTCTATCATTGAAATTGGTTTAGAGCCGCACAAGAAAAATGATGCTCGTGGCTTAACATTGACCAATAGTACGCAGACGCAGGGTGACGCCAAGCCAAATGCTTATCAGGTATGCAAATGGACTGTTACTGCTGACGGCGACGTGACCATCACGCCCACCAAGGGTCTACACATTTATTATATTACTCTGACGAAGGCCAATGAGGCTGTTTCCATCACTCCCGCCAAGGCAACGACAACATACGTTACTACCAAGGCTCTCGACTTCTCGGCTGTTGAAGGTCTGAAGGCATACGCTGCTACAACAGCCTCTGCTTCTGCCGTCACGCTGACAGAGGTAGGTGCTGTTCCTGCCGGCACTCCGCTGGTGCTCATCGGTACAGCTTCTACTGAGTACACTGTTCCCGTGGCTGCTTCCGCCTCCGCTCCTGCAGCGAACCTGCTCGTAGCTGGCGACGGCACGACTGAAATCGGCGGCGACAGCAAATATGACTACGTGCTGAGCAGCGGTGTGTTCCATCGTGCAAATGCTGGTACGGTGGCCGTCGGCAAGGCTTACCTGCATCTCGACAGCGCTCCTGCTGCTCGTGAACTGACCATCAGCTTCGGCGACGCTACCGTCATCAGCGCTATTGCCAAGAGCCAAGAGCCAAATGCTAACGGCTATTACAACCTCGCTGGTCAGCGCGTGGCTCAGCCCACGAAGGGCCTGTACATCAAGGACGGTAAGAAAGTGATTATAAAATAAAGACAACCCAGACAACAAGGACAACCTTATGACGGATAGTTGTTTAAGTTGTTCTAGTTGTCGTTAAAAACAGAAAGAAGATGAAAAAGATATATCAGAATCCAGAAATAACAATCGTCAACGTGCAGGTAGCACAGATGATTGCAGCGTCAGTTGACTTAAGCGAAGAAACTGTTAATCCTTCTGCTGCCGAGAGCCGCTTCTTCGGCCTCGACGAGGAGTCACTGCTTTGGTAAGCCGCCGACAGGCACATCATGACAGCAATGTCGCCACCCCACACACAAGACGGGGTGGCGACATTCGTTTTCACACCGTCATGCGGCGAAGAACCACTTTTTCAAGACTATTATTTGCTTGTTTCAACAGAAAAGCGTATCTTTGCACGCAAATGTGCACAAACAACTATTTGAAACTATGCTGACCCCATATAAGATAAGTGCCTATAGCGAGGAATACAAGCCTAAGTGGGCTTGCGAGATGCCGGATGGTTGTCCGCCTGAGGATATTTTGATTCCTAGTGAACATCCTTTCTTCCGTCTCGCTAAACAAGCAGGTACTTATACGGTAGATGATTTTAAGTCTTATGCCGAAGCCGACCCTCAGAGGAATTGGGGAGAAAAACTTCCATTAGCTGTTGGACTGTCACTCATCGACAACGAAGTTAAGGCTCGCAAGAACTTAAAATTACCTATGTTTCGCCAATTCAATGGTATTATCGCAATAACATTGAATCCCACTGATGGTGTAGTGAAACAGACGGGTGTACACCTTTCCCATTTCACATGGTGGAGAACAGAATCTTTCAAAATGTCAAACCTAACAATGCTGCAATTATGAGACCGCTTACATTAATCAATACACTAGAATATTACGATGTGCCACAGATTCTGGTGGCAGCCGATGCAACAGGAACGAACTACCTCTGTACTCTGTATGAGAATAATGCAGAGGACGGCTATCTTTATTTGGGCGTGCAGATTTCCGAACCTCGTCTGATGGCATTTGTAGGTGGTCAACTTGACCTTCGTGAAGCATATATTCATCCTGAAGTTGAGAATGCCCTTTATATAGTCACTGCCAAACAGGAGGTTTTGACAGCAACATCAATATTGCAGTCGCAAGACCTTACTGAGAATATGCTGCCAGAGCCAGGTTATTACTACGACGCATCCGATTTGGCTGATGAGGCTGACCTTCAGACAGACACCTATCAATTGGAAGTTCCAGCCCAAGACCGTGTCACTTTTTCCACCTTAATAGGTAGGATGGGATGGCGTGCAATGTCATTACATAATGTGTTGAAAGGGAAAGCTGCCATTTTTTAAGGCCTTAACCCTATATTCTGTGTAATTTTTAATTAGATTTTTAACTTTCGCAAGCTCTGGTCGCTTGCAAGGCAAGAACGACGGTGACGAGGCCGTCGGCGACGCGGAAGCGGACATCGCGGCCAGCGAAGGGCATGCCGTAGAGACGCTCGGGGTCGTCGTGGTAACGGGGACGAGGGTCCTGGGCGAGCACCTCGCGCAACGTCTGTAGCTCGGCATCAGTGAAAAGAGCGGCGACATCGGCGGGGATGACGACCTGAAGCGGCTGCCACCCGTGGCTGTCGACGAAACCGCTGCAAGCCTCGGGATGGGCGTCGGCATAGGCGACATAAGGCTTGACATCGTAGATGGGCGTGCCGTCCATCAGGTCGGCGCCGAGGACATGGATGACGGGCGCCTCGGCCCCTGTCAGTTCCACCTTCTCTATACGAACGCACGAGAGGCCAAGCCGGTTGGGACGGAAAGGCGAGCGCGAAGCGAAGACCCCTACCCGCTCGTTGCCGCCGAGACGGGGCGGCCGGACGGTGAGTCCCTGCCCTTCGTCGTTGGCGGAGAACTCCCAGATGAGCCAGAGGTAGTCGAAGGCGTCGAGACCGCGGACGGCTTCGGCGTGGCGGTACTGCGGCGTGAAGACGATGCGGCCGGGCAACGCCGGCGCAAGCCCACTCTGGCGGGGGATGCCAAACTTCGACGTCAGCGGCGAACGGAAAAAGGCTATCGGCTCGATATTCATCGCTGCAAAAATAGTAAAAAAATTTGGATAATACAAAATTATTACGTATTTTTGCAGCACCATACCTGTAACATAGATTCTACTTCATGAAACGACTATTCCTTATTCTGACGTTATTAGCAGGCTATATCACCATAAACGCTGCCGACGACTACAAACAGTCGAAGGAATACCTGACACTGCGCGACTCCATGCACCACGCCTTCAACAGCGGCGACAGTGCCCGTTTCTTCCCCGCCCTGAAGAACCTGCAGGACTACCTGCTGGCACAGGGCGACCTGCATGCCTACTATACGCAGCGATGCAACGAGATTGTGTTCCAGATGAACCGCCAGCGCATCTTCGAGGCCTATAAGCTGGCACGCGAACTGACGAAGGAACTGTCAGAGAAGAAGCTCGACAAGGAGATGTACATGGCCTACAACATGCTGGGACACCTGAACCGCTACTGCGGCAACAGGGAGACGGCGAAGGAGAACTTCCGCAAGGTCATCGGCATGATGGAAGAGGCAGGCTACTACGAGAGTATGCCGCCCATCTACATGAACATCGTCAACGTGTCGCTGAACGACAACCCCGAGGAGGCCTCCGAGATGCTCGACAAAGCGAAGGAGATAGCCGAGAAATACGCACCGGAGCGCGTGTTCGACATCGAGACGCGTAAGACGCTGAGCTACTTCAACCGCGGCGACATACCACAGTTCCTGGAGGGCTACAAGAAATACCGCGAGGGCGTGGCCCAGGGCAAGAGCAGCGTCCACGGCCGTTCGATGGACGTCTACTACCAGGCCTGCATGGGCAATACCGACAAGGCGGTGGCAATGGCCCGCGAGGCCCTCGGCGAGGATGCCCACGAGGCGGTGACACTCATCTACGAACGGGCGGGCCGCTGGCGTGAGGCCTACGCGTCGCTGAAGAAGGAGGCCACGGCCAACGACTCCATCAACAACGTCATCCTGAGCAACTCCATGCAGGGCTTCGGCGACGAGTTGCGCGTCTACGACGTCGAGCGGAAGGCCACCCACCAGCGGGCCGTCACGATGGCGGTCATCATCGTCCTGCTGCTGCTGCTCATCGTCGCCTTCATCTACATCACCCTCATCCGCCAGCGCCATATCAAACAGCTGAAGCGGGCCTACGAGCACGCTATGGAGTCGGACCGCATGAAGGACGCCTTCATCCGCAACATGAGCCATGAGGTGCGCACGCCGCTGAACGTCATCGCCGGCTTCGCCCAGGTGCTGGCCGACCCCGACCTGAGTCCTGACGCCGAGAAGCGCAAGGAGATGGCAGAGATCATCCAGAGGAACAACTACCTGATAACGAGTCATATAGACGAGATGATAGAGCTGGCTTTCAGCGAGTCGACGGGCGACATCGCCATGAACGACAAGGTGAGCATCAACACACTGCTGCAGCGACTGAAGAGTGAGAAGGAGAAATATGCTGCCGAGGGCGTCAGCATGGTGGTCAGCACGACACTGGGCGACGACTACACCATCACCACCAACCGCGACATGCTGCGCCGCACACTGACGAACCTGGTAGACAACGCACTGAAATACACAGAGAAGGGCACCATCACCCTGGGCGCCACCACCAGCGACGGCCGGCTGACGCTGACCGTCGAGGACACGGGCTGCGGCATACCGCCGGCAGAGGCCGAACATATCTTTGAGCGCTTCGTCAAGCTCGACACGTTCAAAGAGGGACTCGGACTGGGACTGCCCCTCTGCCGCATCATCGTCACACGTCTGGGCGGCACCATCAGTCTGGACACGACCTACCGGCGAGGAGCACGGTTCGTCATCACGCTGAACGCAGCACTTTGAGATATTTTATTCGAGGTACGAAGTGCGAGGTACCAACAACTTAACGGACGGTCAGCCGGCGCACACCGCGATAGCTGACCGTCTGCTGTTTCTCCAGATAACGGATAATCAGGTCGTGCGTCAGGTCGTCGTAGGTGCGGCTCTCAACACCGTCCTGCTTGTTGGTAGAAGCCACGTAGCTGTTGGTCACCACACGATACTTCTGCTTCATCTTCAGCGGACGGCCGTCGGCCGTCAGCAGACGGACACTGCCCACAAGGGTGGAGTCGGCAGCGTCGGGCGTCAGCTCGCAGCGCACACCGCTGACAAAGGGGAAGCTGCGCAGGCGATGCTGACTGCAGCTGACCATCAGGTCGGCAAGCTGCCGACCGGTGAGCGTCAGCACCACCGTCTTGTTGTCGAAGGGATCGAGGCGCAGCACGTCGAGCACGGTGATGTCGCCGGCAGGCAGCTGACCCAGGCGCACGCCGCCCGGGTTGGTCAGGGCGATGTCGGCCTCGAAGGCGTCGCGATAGGCATCGCAGATCATGCTGCCCAGCTCCTCCTTCACACCGAAGGGGGTCTCGGCACGGCCGACGACGCGGCTGAACCGCGGACTCTCGCCAAAGGACGCCACGACGGAGGCCACCACACTATTTTTTCGCGGGTAGTCCCTGACGTCGAGATACTCCACACGCTTGTCGGTGACACGTCCGCTGTCGACGCCAAGGGTGACGTAGGCGGCACGGTTCAGGTAGCCGTTCGTCTGGGTGATGAGCACACCGTTATGCAGTGACTCGTCGGCCGACAGCTGCTTGTGGGTGTGGCCGCCGAGGATGACGTCGAACCACGGAAACTGGTCGGCCGTCTCGACATCGGTGAAATAGCCGAGATGCGACAGCAGGATGACGACGTCGCACTGGCGGCGCATCCACTCATACTGTCCCAACACCGTCGAGGCCTGCACGAAACGGATGCCGTGGAGGTTGTCGGGATGACTGCTGGGGATGCCGCTGGCTCCCACCTGGATGGCACCGACGACACCGACGCGGATGCCACCGACATCGAATGTCTGGCAGGGGGCCGTCGTGATGCCCACCGTGTCGTCGACCAGGATGTTGGCACAGAGATAGCGGAAACCGCTGAGGCCGACGAGACGCGGCAGCGAACCGCTGTCGAACTCGTGGTTGCCGAGGGCGGAGGCATTGAAGCCCACCAGATTCATCAGCGACACCATCGGGTACGCCGGTATCTCGTACTGGTCGTTAAGGGGGTTGCCCGTTCGGTTGTCGCCGGCGGAAAAGACGAGCAGGCCCGGGTCGACACTGCGCAGGCTGTCGACGAGCGCCGCCAGCTGGGGGAAGCGCTCGATGGAGGCGTGCATGTCGTTAGTGGCCAGAATGTGAATCTCACGCCGTTCGCCGTAGGTGGCGACGGTCAGCAGCAGGACTGCCATCAGCAGCATTGTTTTCTTTATCATATATCTAAACTCCTAAACTCCTAAACTCCTACAAATTCCTCCCAAAGAACTGCAGAATTCGCTCCTGAGCTCGCAACGGACAGCTGTGAGGCATGTCCCAGATTTCAGTCTCCAGCCGGTCGTCGGCCCCCTGCGAGCGCCAGACGTCGTGCATCATAGCAAAGGCCTTCTCCACCCCCGGCACGTGAAACAGCTTGTCCTGCGAACCGTTGATGAAGAGCATGGCCCGCGGACAGGCCAGCGAGGCCACATGCGGGTGGTCGAGCCAGCGGCGCAGACCGGGGAAGCAGTTGGCAAAGCCGCCATTCTCGGTGCGGCTGTACTTGAACGACATTTGCTCGTCGGTGGTCGTCATCCAGCAGATGGCGGCGCCGGCCTTGATGCGGTCGCTCAGGGCGGCGAGCATCCACGCCCGGTAGCCGCCCATCGAACAGCCGGCACAGCCGATGCGCCTGGCGTCCACCTCGGGCATCTGCGCCAGCAGCTCCGTTCCACTCAGGTCGTCGTAGGTCATATAGGCACTGAGGTCGATGCCGTACATCATCATGTTGCCGGCAATCATGTCATAGCGGTCGCGACGTGGTCCCTCCTGCTGACCGCGCTCGCCCCACATCGGGGCGTCGGCGGAGAAGACGACATAGCCGTGGCGCGCCAGATAGTCGCCCAGGAACTGACTTTCATAGAGGCTCCGCACCCACTCGTCGGCATCCTTGATGACCGTCGAGTCTTCACAGGCCAGAGGGCGGATCATCTTCTCCTTGCCGATGAAGAGGTGGCCGCCGTGGTCGTGGAGCAGGTTGACGGCAGGGAAGGGGCCCTCGCCGTCGGGTATCAGCACGTAGGCCGGCACGGTATAGTAGCGCGACAGGCGCAGCTCGAGCTTGCGGGCGGTATAGCCGTCGCGCCGCTCCTCGAAGAGCACCTTCACGTCGTAACCGTCGGAAGCCGGAGGCGGCGTGAGCATACAGTCGAAGACACGCTGGCGGGCGGCACGTCGCCACTCGTCGAAATCGGTGATAGGGCTGTTGCCCCAGGCCATCGGGAATGTCAGGTCCTTCAGCAGCGAGTCGGCATAGACAGGGAGGTTGCGTTTGAACTCATACTTCGTCCGCTTCTGCGCCACAGCACAGAAGCTAAAGGCGAAAAGCCAAAAGCCAACGACAAACAGGCGGCGGCCCTTGACAGCAAGAAACAAGCGGCGCCTCATTGCAGATAGTCGAGTTGGTGCTTCAGCGCCTGCAGCTCGTCGCGCACACCGATGAGGCGTGTCAGCACGTCGGCCGTGCGGTCGGCACCGTCGCGGTTGCTGTTGATAACCTTCTTCGCAGCAGCCAACTTGAAGCCGCGCACCTTCACCAGGTTGTGGATGAGCCTGATCTGCTCGATATCCTTCTCCTGATACTGGCGCACCTTGGCCGATCCGCTGGTCTTCGGCTTCAGGAAGGGGAACTCCGTCTCCCAGTAGCGTAACGTGCTCTCGTTAAGGCCAAACATCGCGGCTACCTCCTTGATGCTGTAATAGAGCTTCTGTGGTTTGTATTCGTTCAGTGCCATATATTAGTTCTTTAAGATTTCCTGTATATGATACAGCGGACGCTGTTTCACCTCGATAAAGATCTTGCCGATATAAGCACCCATGATGCCCATCGAGATGAGGATGAAGCCGCCGACCAACCAGATGGAGAGGATGAGCGACGCCCAGCCAGGAACGGCTGTACCGTTGATGAGCGAATAAGCCACGTAGACAGCGATGCCGAAAGCGATGACCAGAAACAGCAGACCGATGTTGAAGATGAGATACAGCGGCTTGACAGAGAAGGCCGTGATACCGTTGAGGGCCAGACTGAGCATCTTTCCTAATGTGTACTTCGACTGTCCGGCATAACGTTCACTGATGACATCGTCGACGGTGGTATGCGGCAGACCTATCATGGGAATCAGACCGCGCAGGTAGAGGTTATGCTCAGGATAGGTGGCGAGCATGTCGAGGGCGCGGCGGCTGAGGAGACGGAAGTCGGCATGGTTGTAGATGCTCTCGACGTCCATCGAACTCTGAATCTTATAAAAGGCCTGGGCCGTCAGCCGCTTCAGCAGCGGGTCGGCCTGCCGCGACACCTTCACACCGTAGACGATGTCGTGGCCGGCAGCCAGCTCCTTCACCATCTGGGGGATACACTCGATGTCGTCCTGCAGGTCGGCATCGATGGTGACGATGGCGTCGGCCCATTCGCGGACGGTCATCATGCCGGCCATGATGGCGTTCTGATGGCCTACGTTATGGGCCAGGTTGATGCCGCACACATACTTGTTCTCACGGTGCTGTTCGCTGATAATCTCCCACGTACGGTCGCGGCTGCCATCGTTGACGAACACCATCATCGAGTCTTCACTGATGAGCTTTTCCTTGATCATACGCTCGAAGAGAGCCGTCAGCCGCTCCACGCTGTGGCGCAGCACCTCCTCTTCGTTATAGCATGGCGAAACAGTTGCTAACTTAATCATTCTTTTTATTTCGTTATCACGTCATGACGCCATCACGTTATGACGATTCACAAATTCATTATAGGTGATAAACTCGTGGCCACGGCCCTTGAGCATCTTGACCAGACGGTCGAGACGGTCGCACATCTGCTGCCCGCTGTGGTTGCGGATGATGAACGGCATCTTGAACTCCGGGTGCTCCTTCAGCTGGAAAAACTCCCACGGATGGAAATAGGTGACGAAATAACCGTCGTGGCGCAGCACGCGGCGCACCATCGCGTGATACAGTCCCTCGGGCAGGTTGTGCAGCGACAGCCAGAAGAGCGGGAAACGCAGCCAGGGCGTCACCGAGGCCGGAATCTGCATGACACCGTCCTTCATAAACCACGTGCGGGGCGCCGTCAAGTGCATATAACGGCCAGGGATGAAGGCGGGGTTGAGCGATGAGTTGTAGCGGTAGCCCACACGCTTGATCTCGGACTCGACGACAGGGAACATGCGCGGCTGACGATAGCCGGTGACGGTACGGCCGGTGACACGCTCGACAATCTCCTTGGAACGGGCGAAGTCGGTCTCACAGGGTTGCCAGTGGTCGACGCCGTGGCAGGCCACCTCGTGTCCCTCGTCCATGATGCGCTGCATCACCTCGGGAGCGTTCTCGGCAAAATTGCCGGTGCAGAAGAACGTCGCCCTGACGCCATTCTGCTTCAACACGTCGAGGATACGGTTCGTGCCGACCTTCGAGACGGCCATCCCCTGCTCCAGCGAGAAGTCTACCCCGTGCTCGCGGGGCACATCGAACTCCTCGGTGTCAAAACTCAGTAGTATCATATTGCCTAAAGCTTACTTTCGACTGCAAAATTATATAAAAAAATCAAGAATCGGCAGATTTTAAGAAATATTTCGTACCTTTGCAGCCAAATTATCAAATCGTAAAGAAAAAGATGACAGCAAAAGAAATCCGCGACTCGTTCAAACAGTTCTTCGAGTCGAAGCAGCATGCCATCGTGCCTTCGGCACCGATGGTCATTAAAGACGACCCCACGCTGATGTTCACCAATGCCGGCATGAACCAGTGGAAGGATATCATCCTCGGCACCCGCGACCCGGAGCCGCGCCGACGCGCCGACACACAGAAATGCCTGCGCGTCAGCGGTAAGCACAACGACCTGGAGGAGGTGGGCCACGACACGTACCACCACACGATGTTCGAGATGCTCGGCAACTGGTCGTTCGGCGACTACTTCAAGGAGGGCGCTATCGACATGGCCTGGGAATACCTGGTCGACGTGCTGAAACTGAACCCCGAAGACCTGTACGTCACCGTCTTCGAGGGCGACCCGAAGGAGGGACTGGAGCGCGACGACGAGGCCGCCGGCTACTGGCTGAAGCACGTGCCTGCCGACCACATCATCAACGGCAACAAGCACGACAACTTCTGGGAGATGGGCGACACGGGACCCTGCGGTCCCTGCTCGGAGATTCATGTCGACTCACGTCCCGAAGATGAGAAGAAGACCGGCAAACCCGGCCGTGAGCTGGTGAACCAGGACGACCCGCAGGTCATCGAGATATGGAACCTCGTCTTCATGCAATATAACCGCAAGGCCGACGGCTCACTGGAGAAACTCTCCATGAATGTCATCGACACGGGTATGGGCTTCGAGCGTCTGGTGCGTATGCTGCAGGGTAAGCACTCGAACTACGACACCGACGTGTTCCAGCCCATCATCAAGGCTGAACAGCAGATTACCGGCCTGAAATACACGACGTATGAAGAGGATATGTCGAGGTGCGAGGTACGAGGTGCGAGGTGCGAGAATAGTTCAAATGCAGAAGAAGAGGACGTACAAGGTAATCTCGTACCTCGTACCTCGAACCTCGAACCTCGAGAACAAGAACAAATCAATGTCGCCATGCGCGTCTGCGCCGACCACCTGCGCGCCGTCAGCTTCTCCATAGCCGACGGCCAGCTGCCGTCGAACGCCAAGGCCGGCTACGTCATCCGCCGCATCCTGCGCCGCGCCGTCCGCTATGCCTACACGTTCCTCGGACAGAAGGAGGCCTTCCTCTACAAACTCCTGCCGACGCTCGTCGAGGAGATGGGCGACGCCTTCCCCGAACTGAAAGCCCAGCAGACGCTCATCGCCAAGGTAATCAAGGAGGAGGAAGACAGCTTCCTGCGTACTCTCGACAAGGGTATCCAGCTGTTGGATAAAGCCATGAGTGAAATAAAAGAGAAGGCGGCAGCCAACTCTCAACTTTCAACTCTCAACTCTCAACTGGTTTTGGATGGCGTTCAGGCCTTCCGCCTCTTCGACACCTACGGCTTCCCCCTCGACCTGACGGAGCTCATCTGCCGCGAAAACGGTTTTTCTGTCGACGAGGAGCAGTTCCAGGTGGAGATGCAGAAGCAGAAGGAGCGCGCCCGCAATGCCGCTCAGGTCGAGAACAGCGACTGGGTGACTGTGGGCGGCGATTCTGTCGCTGCCACCGAACAGCAGTTCGTAGGCTACGACTACTCGGAATACACGTGCCATATCCTGCGCTACCGCAAGGTGACACAGAAGAAGAACGAATACTACGAGCTGGTGCTCGACTACACCCCGTTCTACGGTGAGATGGGCGGACAGGTGGGCGACCAGGGTGTACTCGTCTCTGAGAACGAGACCATTGAGGTTATCGATTCGAAGCGCGAGAACGGCCAGACCGTACATATCGTCAGGCAGCTGCCGAAAGAGCCGACAGCCGAGTTCATGGCCTGCGTCGACACCGACAAGCGCAACGCCTCGGCAGCCAACCACACGGCAACACACCTGTTGGACTATGCCCTGAAGCAGGTGCTGGGCGACCATGTGGAGCAGAAGGGTTCGTTCGTCAGCCCCGACACCCTGCGTTTCGACTTCTCGCACTTCGAGAAGGTCAGCGACGAGCAGCTGCGTGAGGTAGAACGTATCGTCAACGACATGATCCGTCAGGACCTGCCTCGCGACGAACACCGCGACATGCCGATGGAAGAAGCGAAGAAGCTGGGCGCCATCGCCCTGTTTGGCGAGAAGTACGGCGACAAGGTTCGCGTGATGCGCTTCGGTCCGTCGTGCGAGCTCTGCGGTGGTATCCACGCCACCTCGACGGGTCGTATCGGCTTCTTCAAGATCATCAGCGAGAGCAGTGTGGCCGCCGGCATCCGACGCATTGAGGCCAAGACAGGCCGCGAATGTGAGGAACTGCTCTATCAGATGGAGGACATGCTAAAGGACATCAAGTCGTTCTTCAACAACGCCAAGGACCTGCAGGCTGTCATCCAGAAATATATAGAGGAACACGACCACATGAAGAAGGAAATCGAAGGTTTCCAGGCACAGGCCGTGGAGCGTGCCGCCAAGCAGTTGGTAGAGAAAGCTCGCACCATCAACGGTGTAACGGTCATTGCCAAAGTCATCCCGATGTCGCCTGCTGCCGCCAAGGATCTGGCTTTCAAGGTGCGTGCTACGGTCGAAGGGTCGCTGCTCTGTGTCATCGGCTCTCACGACAACAACAAGCCCCAGCTCACCATCATGATGAGCGACGATATGGTATCAGAACACGGCCTGAACGCCGGACAGATGGTGCGCGAGGCTGCCAAGCTTATTCAGGGTGGCGGTGGCGGACAGCCGCACTTCGCCCAGGCTGGCGGCAAGTGCGCCGACGGGCTGAGCGCTGCCGTGGACAAAGTCATCGAACTGGCAAATTTGTAAATCTGACACTTATACACACTTTTTGAGAAAGGAGCCGGCAGCTGTCGGCTCCTTTCTTGTTAATAATCATTAAACAAACAGGGGCTATAAACATTGTGTCAATAAAATTCCTTACATTTGTTGATTGCAATAATAATCCCGACTATGACAAAACGCCGGCTACTAACCATCATTATCACGGCGACCATTTCATTACCTGCCATCGCTCAGACAACCGCTCTGAAGACGAATCTGGTCTATGACGCCACTCTGACGCCCAACATCGGCATTGAGCAAAAAATCGACAGTCTGTCGACGGTACAGCTATTCTATGGCCTCAACCCATGGCGGCTAAGCGACACCAAACGGCTGCGACACTGGTCGCTGATGCCGGAATACCGCCGCTGGTTCAAAGAAGCCTTCCGTGGACACTTCGTGGGCATACACGCCCTCGGAGGCGAGTATAACATTGCCGGCATTGGCCCCTCGGCCAGCATCCGCGACTACCACTACGAAGGGTGGTACATCGGCGGCGGACTGACCTACGGCTACGCCTGGCGACTCTGCGACCACTGGAACCTGGAGGCTGCCATCGGCGTAGGCTATATTCACACCGCCTACGACAAATACGAGAACGAAGTCTGCGGACGTCCGCTGGGCAGCGGCAACAGAAACTATGTCGGTCCGACGAAACTGGCCCTGAACGTCGCCTGGCTTCTCGGCACCAAGAAGCCTGAGCCACCAGCACCCGTCATTGTCGAGGAGATCTATCAGCCGCACTACCGGCTGGCCTATATGACACCGCAGGCCGAACAGGAGAAGACACGTCAGCTCAGCGGCCGCGCCTTCCTCGACTTCGTGGTCAACAAGACCGACATACGTCCCGACTACCGCGGCAATGCCGCTGAACTGGCCAAGGTGCTGCAGACCATCGACGTGGTGCGCCGCGACTCCTTCACGACCATCACCCATATCTTGATTCACGGCTACGCCTCGCCTGAGAGCCCTTACCAGCACAACGCCTATCTGGCCCAGGCCCGTGCCGAAGCCTTTGCGGCCTATGTGCAGGGCCTCATCAGTCTGCCGAAGAACCTCTTCACCATCCAGTCGACACCCGAGGACTGGGAGGGGCTGAGCGCCGCGCTGATGGATAATGGAAAATGGATAACGGATGATGTCAGAGCCATTGTCGCTTCCGATGACGATCCCGACGCCAAGGAGCGTCAATTAAAAAAGATGTACCCGCGCGAGTGGCGCTGGATGCTCGACAGCATCTTCCCCGCCCTGCGCCACAGCGACTATGAGGTCAGCTACACCGTGCGGCCCTTCACCGTCGAGGAGGCCGCCCGCATCATCCGTGAGAAGCCTCAGCACCTGAGCCTCAACGAGATGTTCCTCGTGGCCAACACCTACGAGCCCGGCTCTCAAGACTATAACGACGTATTCGAGACCGCCGTCCGCATGTATCCCAACGACGCCACGGCCAACCTCAATGCCGCCGTCATCGCCCTCGGCAAGAACAACCTCGACGATGCCAAGCGCTATCTCTCGAAGGCCGGCACCTCGGCCGAGGCCCAGAACGCCCGCGCCGTCCTGGCCATCCACGAGAACCGACTCGACGATGCCGAGCGCCTGCTGCGTCAGCTCTCCCTACCGCAGGCCGCCCATAACCTCCGCGAGCTGGAGCTATATCGCCAGTCGATAGAATAGAACAAGACAAGAACATATACAATTCATTTTATAACCCTTTAAAACAAACAATTATGAAAAAGTTATTTTTCTATGCAGCATTGTTCGCAGCTGGGTTTGCTGTGACGAGCTGTTCGAGTGACAAGGATGTGGCTGATGTCAATCAGACTCCAACGGGCAAGAGTTTTGTTAGCCTTGCCATCAATCTTCCGACAAATCCTAGTGTGACGAGAGCTAACGATGTGTTTGATGACGGATTAGCAAAGGAATATGCAGTAAAAGACGCTACACTTATCCTATTTGAAGGAACGGCACCTGCTACTGCTACCTACAAAGGCAATTGGGCTTTGAATCTATCTTGGGCTAACTCTTCCCCCGCTAATGATCAAATTACAACGACGGCTCAGATTGTACAAGAGGTTGATAACCGTACAAGCGCTTCAAACAATTACTATGCTTATGTGGTTTTAAATAAGCCTGCAAGCTTGACCACGATTCTTGAAGGAGCTACAGTTGGTACAAGTACCTTTTCTACTCTTTTTGGGACGTCAGCCACACTCTCTACCACAAATCTGATTGAGACGGTTGACGGTACTACAAATTACATTCCTATGACCAATGCTCCATTGGCAAAGTACGCAGGCGGTTCATCAGTTCCAACTGACGGAACCTATTCTGTACTATCTGTCATAGATAAAGACTTAATTTTCCCAACTGAGATTGAGGCAAAAAACCACGCTGCAACAGATGTATACGTTGAAAGACTGTATGCAAAAGCTACCATTACCAATAGTTCTGAAAGCAAATTGAAGGATAAAGATGGTAATGCTATTAAAGATGATAGTGACCATGACATAACATTCACAATTAACGGATGGACTCTCGACAACACTAATAAGAGTTCTTACTTTCAGCACCAGTTAGATGGCACGTTCCCTTCCTACACTTGGTACAATTATCATTCGGATGCTACAGGTGTTACAGGAAACAACATCTACAGATTTGCCGGATATACAGAAGTTTCATCAGGCAAAGGCTATCGCATTTATTGGGCATTGGATCCTAACTATAGTAGCTTTACAACAGGCACCTTTAATCTTGCCACGACCTCAAGTACTTTTGGAAGTATAGACGATCCTCAGTATTGCTATGAAAACACATTTAACATTGCCAATCAGAAAGAGCAGAGCACAACTCGTGCACTACTTAAAACAACGTTCAATGGTGGGGTTGATTTTTATTCCATTAACGATGATCCCAAGACTTTCTACACAGAAGCCAACCTAAAGGGTAAGGTCATTGAGTTCTTAATGGCTGATCCGACCATTTTTGCTGCTGCAGGTACAGCTGGATTATCAACACCCACAGTTGCGAACTCAACCATTACTTTAGACAGTTCAACAGACCCAAGCAAGGTTACTGTTAGCACCACTCTGACATTAAGTGACGGTACAAAGAGTCTTGACTGTAGTTCGTATACAACCATTATCAACAATTTGTTTAATGCTGAGAATCCTTCTAAACGTATAAAGTTCTATGATGATGGCGTTGCTTATTATCCCATTCTCATTAAGCATTTTGGTGACGATGCTTGTCCTTGGAACAGTGCAGACCATCTTGCAACAACTTCATATAGTGATGAAGGAACTGCACCCGTCTCACGTTATCTTGGACGTTGGGGAATGGTTCGTAATAACTGGTATAGTCTGACTATTAGCAAGGTGATGAATCTGGGTTCTCCAAAAATTCCCACTCCAACAACTGATGACGATGACAAGGTTAAGAGTTATATCTCTGTTCAGATTAACATCCTCAGCTGGGCTAAGCGCACACAAAGTGTAGACCTCTAATCCCATCTAACCCTCTCATAATGGCGGGGGCAGATGTGCTCTGCCCCCACCATAACGATAATCGATCTTTGACTTTATGGAACCCCTGTGCAAATAGGAGGAAAAAAGACTGCCATTATTTGGTTGTCTCAGAATTTCTACGTATCTTTGCAGCCGTAGAACGAAAACATCAAAAGCTATGACTGCAAAAACGCTAACTCCTGCCCAGCTACACCTGCTGAAACTGTTCTCTATCGACGGCAGCGACGAGTTCGTGCAAGAAATTCAAGAAGTGCTCACTCGTCATTTCAAGGCAAAACTCGACAAAGAAATCGACCGTCTGTGGGACGAAGGAATCCTCAGCGACGAAATCCTTGACAAGATTGCCCAAGAAGACCTTCATGCGAAAAACTGATGGCAAGATTAGTCCTTGACACGAACAGCCTTCTACAATGTGTAGCAAGGCGTAACAGCAATCATGACTTATGGCTGTCAATTCTTGACGGGCGTAACCAGTTATGTGTCACTACAGAGATTTTGGAAGAATACGCTGAAATTCTGGAAAAGAAAGCTTCAACAAGTTTTGCAATCACGCTCTTGGACATCATTACAAACCTTTCCAACACCCTGTTTGTCAATCCCGTCTTCCGTTTCAATGTAATTGAAGAAGACCCTGATGACAATAAGTTTGTGGATTGTGCCGTGGCTGCCAAAGCTCTTTGCATCGTAACAGACGATAAGCATTTCCGTCATCTGTCAAAATATGAGTTCCCCTACGTGGAGATAGTTAAGCTGACCGATGCCGTGGCTATGCTATTAGATGTTAAAGGTTTAGCCTAATCACCCCCTACTTTGTGCAGCGGTTCCTTTAGTCAATGATGACGAGTAAAGAGAAACTGATGCACAAGACACTTTTAACAATGTGTTACCTATTGTGCATGCTGCTGACAACGGCATGCTACAACGACTACGACGCCTCGGAAAAGGTGGCGCGGATGGACATACTCTCACGTTTCAACGCCGAGGGTAAGGCCTACTTGACCGTGCAGATACCATTGGGAGGAGGAGCTGGAACACGCGCAGTGACGTTTGATGACGGCGACGGCGACGAATGGAAAGTGAGGAACATCTACATCCTGATATTTGCAGGCACCAGCGAATCGAACGCAAAGTTCGCCAGTGCCTACAAAGTGGAGTCGCCCTCACTCAGTCTCTCTGCCTTCGAGCAGGTAACGGCCACCGCCACCATCACCATCAACGATGCCAACCTGAACACCGGCGACAAGCTATTCCCCTTCATCGTGGTGAACAACAATACAAGCGCCATCACCACAAGCGCGTTCCCAGCCACCAGCGTCGCCTTCGCCAACGGCGGCTCGCCGGTGGTACTCACCAGCTCGTCGACCTTCGCCGACCTGGCCAACGTCACCATTGCCGACATCAAGGACGCCAGCGGCTACTTCCTGATGACCAACGCCACGCTGGCCGACGGCAACACAACAAGTGCCAACATCTTCCGTCTGCCGGAGATGTCGCCCACCTTCTTCTTCCCCACCGAAGCAGAGTCGCAAGGCAACCCCGCCGCCCACATCAGCGTGGAGCGACTGGCCGCCAAGACCACCGTGACCAACAGCATCACGAGCCACTACATACTGGGCAACCCGCGTGCCACCTTCGCCTCCGACGGCAGCGACATGGCATTTGCCCTCGACAACTACAACACACGAAGCTATGCCTACCGCCACCTGCCGGCAGTGAGCTACCAGCGCTTTGTGGAGACAGCGTCCATCGACGGCCACAGCCCACTGGCCTACCGCACCTACTGGGGCGAGGACGTGAACTACAGCGGCAACAGCGGCTTGGCCTATACGTCCCATGCGACCTATCTGGCCTACACCGACGAGCAGAAGACCGCCTTCTGGCACGCCATGGGCAGCAATGCCTACTGCGCCGAGAACACCTTCAACGTCAGTAACATGAAGGACGACTGCACCACCTCCGTGCTGGTGCGCCTGCAGCTGAACAGCGGCCTCGACTTCTACACCACCTCGGTGACCGGCCAGGACATCGTGTTCCAGCTGCCGCGCAACGAGGTGAGCGAGGAGGGCACCAGCGCCTCGTCGTCGTTCAGCCGCAGGAGGTCGGGCAAGGTAACCTACGACGGCACGGACTACGCCACCATCGACGACTACCTGCGCACGTGGCTGATGGAGAACAGCAGTGCCTTCCGCACATGGGTCAGCACCTACGCCGCCGGAGATCCGCGACACGTGAACATTGCCGTCAGCACACCGGCAGGCGGCGGCACGGCCACCGTCACGGCCGTCACACAGACGGCCCGCAGCAGCGGGACAACTGGGGCGACGGCCTTCAACACACTCGAGACAACGGGTCTCGCCGCCTATATCAACAACAACGTGACCCTGAAGTTCTACGACGACGGCTACTGCTACTACCGCGTACCCATCCGCCACTTCACCAATACGGAGACGCCGTGGCAGTCGACACCGGCAATGACGAACAACACCACCGCCCAGGCCTACAGCGCCGCTGCCGCCACGGCGGCCGGCGGCTCAGGCGCTGACGCCACCTTCCTCGGGCGCTACGGCATGGTGCGCAACAACTGGTACGACATCAGCATCACCAGCGTCACCCACATCGGCTCGCCCGTCATCCCCGCGCTGACTACCAATGCCGACGACAAGGTGGAACAGCTGCTGAACACCACGCTGAGCATCAGCGGGTGGACGACGCATAACCAGAACTTATAGATAAGGAGTTAAGGAGTTAAGAAGTTAAGAAGTTAAGGAGTAAGAACGAATAACAAAGTGAAACGGACGAAAAGGCACATACAGATTCTTAGCCTGCTGACAGCACTGCTGCTGACAGCCTGCTACGACTTTGACCGCTACGAGAACGTGGCGGCCGGGGAGCAGCCTGTGAGCCATGATAGCAGCGTCGATTCGTCATATATCAATCTGCATATCGTCAACAACGCAACGACCACCCGCGCCACCGCTGCCGAGGAGAACGCCATCTACGACGGCATCCTGGCCATCTTTGAAGGCAACGGGGAGTCGGCTGCCACGCTGAAGAGTGCAGTTGTTATCGACCAACTCATCAACAACCCAGGCAACAGCAGCAGCATCACCGTCACTCAGCGGCTGGCAGGCACACACAACTACAACGGAAATAAACTCTATGCGCTGGTTCTGCTGAACACCACCTCGACAGGATTCAATGTTCAGAACAACATGCTCTACCTGAACGGCTCATCGCTCAGCGGAAAGACCAGGGCCGAGATACAGTCGATGACCATCAACAGCGTGGGAAGCCCTGACGAGCATGTGGGGCTGTATATGACCAACACCGTAAAGGATGACAACACCGTGCTCCGCATTATTTATCACAACGACCCGTCGAAACAATCTTACCTCTACGACACGCCGGAGGCAGCAGCCGGTGGCAACCGTCAGACCATCAACGTGGAGAGGGCTGCGGCGAAGGTGAGCGTGACGAACAATGCCACATCACAATTGACTAGCATCAGACTCAATCCTCGTAGTAGTGACTCCGAAAACAGGAACCCATACGTCCATAAGATGACGTGGACACTCAACAAATATAACACTAAGAGTTACGCCATTCGCACGGGTTCGACCACTTCCAATAACTGGGCAACCTCCTTGAACGAACTCACCACACATACTGCTAAAGACTTCAGTCTGTATCCACAGCAGTCACACAGCCAGGATGTGGTTTACATCGGCGAGAACACAACTGGCAATAACACGGAGGCCATTGTCGAGGTACAGTTGAAAGACAACAATAACATGTTGATACACGAAGCCTATGTATTCCGCCCCTTCGACGACTCTTTCGTTGAGAACGCCTATACAGACATCTATACCAGCGCAGAGCAATATATCGCGTATCTCAGGGATGAGCTTCCACCTGCAAACAAGGTTGGCTATAGTTTAGGGACTGTTGACAATGCTGACATCTTCAAGTACGCAACCGTCACTCTTGGTGACAACGGAGCTGTAACGATAACGCTGGTAAATAGCGACTTGACGGCTGTTCAACAGACGGGACTTACAGGTCTGGCAGAGTTCCTCAGCAGTCATACCACCGGTTTCCGTGATGGAAAGATGTACTACACATACAAAATAAAGCACAATGATACGCCCACATACGGCGTCGTCAGAAATAACGTCTACAACCTGACGCTCCAGAGTTCGAGCATCACCCGTATCGGACGCCCGACCCCGTGAGCACAATAATTGAGAAATGAAGTTGAAGAACCCATATATATTAATGAATAATTCGTGGTCATTTATGATAATTCGCGTTAAGAAGACAATAACCGCCGTGGCGACATTCATGTCGCTGATGCTCACTGCCACTTCCTGCTCGATGATGCAGGAAGACCGCTCAGACTGTCCCGACTGCCGCAACACACTACGCATCATGCTGCGCTACGACTACAACACAGCCCGCGCCAACATGTTTGCCGACCACGTGAAGGAGGCCACGGTTTACGTGGTAGACCCGACAACCGACACCGTCGTCGACACACAGACCGCCCGCAACGACGACAGCAACCGGCCGTGGTCGCCGTCGTTTGCCTTCAACTTCGAGGAACTGGCTCCCGGCAATTACCGTCTCTATGCCACCGGCCGCTCGAAGGCCGACGCCACCATCAGCACCGTGGAGCCGCTGACGGCCGACGCCATCAGCCGTCTGCAGTTCACAGTGCCTGTCGACAGCACTGGCAACGTGACCGCCGAGCGGCTCGACACCCTCTGGAACACGCTGGCTCCCGTCGATATCCGTGTACTGGAGTCAGAACCTACCGAAGCCACCATCCCCCTGATGCGTCTGACTAACGACCTGAACATCGTGGTGTTCCGCCGCGACGGGTCCTTGGCGGGCGGCCATGAGCGCTACGACGTCAGCGTCACCGACGAGAATGTGACACTGGGCTATGACAACACGACGACAGCCACCGCACCGCTCGTCTACCGCCCCTTCGCCGCCTGGACCACTGAGAGCACCGTGTCCGACGGTTCCACGATCGGGACCCCCGACGGTTCCGCGGTCGCCGAGCGCAACGCCCACTACGACCTGTCGCTCTTCCGGCTCGTCAGCCATGACGATGCCCGTCGCAACGCGCGCCTCATCATCCGCAACCGCGAGACGGCTCACGAGATAGTGAACATCGACCTCTGCCACTACCTGGCGCTGGCGCGCAACGCCTACGAGACACGGCACTACGGTGTGCAGGAATACTTAGACCGTGAATACGACTACCGCCTCGACTTCGGTATCGAAGGTACGGGCCCGAGTGAGACCTGGAAATATATCACCATCAGTATTAACGTGCTCTCCTGGAGCATCCGCATACAGAACGAAGAACTATGATGAAAGCGCTGAGAAGAATCCGCACCGCTGCCTTTCTGCTGCTGCTGACAGCAGGAGCGGGATGGACATGGGCTGCCGACGGCATCACGACCACGAACTATCAGACCGACTTCGCCAGCAGCATTGAACCTTTCGACGCAGGCGACATCGCTGCGGGAACAAATGTCAGTGGCGTGCTGCGTGTCACGAACACGACAGCGACGGCCAACTTTGCCAACACCCATCAGCTGAACGCCAACGAGACGGTGACAGTGCAGTTCAGTGCCTATCACGGCTATCTGTACGGCAACAGCACATCGAAGGTACAACTCGTCAACAGCGACGGCCAAGTATTGGTAGGATATACCTATAACCATCATAGCGTTCAGATTACGGATGTGACGATAGGCGGAACTACCGTCAGTGGATTTACAGCCTTCGATGGTGCTTCGTACTGGAACACTTCTGGAGACAAATTCCAGAACGCCAACGGTCTCACGGGAGGCAACAGCGGTAAGCCTTACCTTAATGATGACAATGCCAATCCCAAGGTGACGATGACGGTGAATGGCGGTGGCAGCGCGACGTTATACATCGTGATAGGAAAGAAATCCATTTACCAGTGGTACAGCGGTTCTGTAAACGGTTTGACGAAGGACTTGTCGAAGTTGGAAATCATCAGCACGTGCAGCAATTCCGACCGCACCATCTGCATTGACAATCTCAGTATCTGGAGCAGCGCTTACGGCAACGACTACGAGTCGGGCAACCTGGACTGGACGACCAGTGTGTCAGGCCGCTACGACCCTGTCATCCTCGAGGAGTCTGGGAATCACTACCTGTCGGTCACCCAGGACAAGCGCTCATCATCCAACAACAATGGTGCGACACTGAAGAGCTCGTCGCTGGGCGTTACGGCAGGTTCCAGCTATCAGCTGACTTTCGACCTGAAGGTGTCAAGCTCCAATGGAGCGAACTCTCAGGCGGGCACAAAGTTTACTGTCTATGATGCCAACAACAGTGGGGAGGTGTTCTCGCTGCAAGCCACCGCCGTGGGTGCTACGACATGGATTCTGAATGGTGATACTGAGAACCCTGTCTCATTACCCAATACGAGCCAAGGGACAGAGGACATCTCTACAGTTCCCTGGTATCGTGTCACCGTTCTCCGTAGTGGGACAGGCACCTGGGTAACCATCAAAGATGGTGCTGACAATGTGATTGTCAACGGGAAGTCCGTCGCTGCGAGCACAACGGGTGGGCTGGGAATCATGGAGTTTGTCACGATGCGCTATAACGCCAACTTCGCCATCGACAACATCTTTGTCACGCCAATCCTCGACTGGTCGGCCGGCAACACCACTGTCAACATCAAAGACGTGGGCGATGCAAACCCAAATATGACAAGTTCCCTGCCCTACATACATTCCAACTATTACGCCATCAGTTCGCTCAGCAGCAGTAACACGAACGTGGCATCGTTCTGGAGCGACGGCAAGATCCACATCAAGGGAGTGGGTTCGACGACACTGACGGTGACCGATGTCAGTGGTTATACCGCCACCACCACGCTCACCGTCAGCGGCACGCAGGTAGAGCCCACGCAAACGGCCAACACGCTGACCTTCGGCACTACGGGTTACATTGTGAACAACGCCAGTGCGACGGGCTCGTCGTATACCCTGTCGACAGGTCTTCGGATAGACTTCGGATACAGCGGTGAGACGTCTGTCGTCGTGAATAACGGCTCTTACAACGTTGTGAAGATTATCGATGCCAACGGTTTTTCGCACCCGAACCTAGCGGGAAGCGGTCTGCCCTATATAGGGGCCTACGGCGGCACTTTCGTGACGCTGACTCCCTTGAACAGCGGCTCCCTGACTGTTGTGGGTAACGTCAGTGCGGAAAAGACGAAACTATACCGCAAGGACGGTGTCCTGATGGACACCGACATCGATGAGGAGAGGCACACACTTTCGGCCACACTTACGGGCGGCTCCGTCTATTACCTCTATAACGGCCGTACCTCCGAGGATGAGGCAGCAGGGAGCTACAGTTCGCCGGTGCATGCCGTCAGCTTTGCCAACCCGCTGTTTGTCAGCAGTACGGCAGTCATTGAGATACCCTCCGACGGCAGCTATACTGTTCCCGCCGTAGGAAGTCTTACCCCGACATCATATACACTGACGAAATACGGCGAGCTGGCTGACGTCACGCTCACCGTCAGTGGCAGTGGCGTCATCTCGGGCATCACCGCCGGCGGGGCTATCCTCGTCAGGCTGTCTGACGGCACAAGCACCGCATACCACCTGGTGACTGTAGCCTACCCCTCGACGGAGTATCCCGGTCATCTGTGGGACTTTAACATTGAAGGTGAACGGATGACCACTGCAGCAGCACTGCGGAACGTCCCTGTGCCAACGACGACCATCACTGCTGAAGACAACAACAGCTGGACAGCGCTCTACAAGGTGAATACTGGGGGGTATACCCGTGCTCCGGAATGGCGTCTGAACCGAAGGCTGTCGAACGACAACGCTATCGTAGTGCCTGAGACGGCGGGGCTGCTGTTCTCTGCCAAGAGTCAGGGATTCTACATGCGCAATGACGATGAGTCATTCCGTCATGTCGGCATCCACGGCGACGGCACGTCGTTCACCATCCCCTACCTAAAGCGGGGTGACATTGTCGAGCTGAACTGGAAACACGACGCCGCCAATTCCGGCTCTACGTTCATTGCCACCAACCTGACGGACCTGCGTAACAAGCCCGTCAGCGAGCAGTTTCTCATCACAGAGTCAGCCTACCGCACCCAATACAACCATCCCGGACGGTATTCGTTCATCGTAGCCGCTGACGGTGACGTCACTTTCACCCTTAAGGACGCGGGATTCACCGACATTCTCTCTATCCGCATCTACCGAGGGCCTTACCGGTCGACCATGCGGAACATCAATGCTGAGGGTAACGTGACGGCTGAGACGACCATGCTGCTTGACAATGCCGAGCAGGAGTATTCCTACAACTACTGCAACCAGCTGTACTCGACGGCCACCGGTCCTGCCTTCTACGTGCTGAAAGGCTGGCGTAAGGGCATAGACCCTGCCGAGAACGTGACAGGAGCTGACGCTGGAAAGACTCCCACGCCCTTCACCGACGACGACGAGAGCTACCCCGCCTATCCAGTCACTGATGATGAGAGTCAGCGTCTTTACGATTTGCGTAAGAACATCCAGGGTCTGGAGATGTACAACCATGTGTGGCAGTCGAAGAACAACTCCTACAGTTTCGGTCGTATCAAGGCTACTGGCGGCTGGGGTAAGGTGACCATCCGCATGAACAACTATACGAACGATATGAAGTACGTCATCGGCTATACGCCTGACTACACGCTTACCGTCGGTTCTGCTCCCCACCAGAGCTATCCCTACACATGGGACTTCACGAACATCTCTGCCCAGGCTGAGCGTGGCAAGTCCAGCAATGCCTACAACACGATTATGAACCAAGACCTATACGGCACCAATTGGGAGAACCTGAGCAACGGTGTGTTCTCGATAGACGTTGACAACGCTGGTTCGCTTGGTTCCCAGTATGTGCCTGGGGCAGTTCTTGTGACCACCGACCGTGCTCTGAGCAAGATTACCGGTGTCGTGGGTGCTGCTGGCGTCATCTATGCCCTTGACGAGTTCGACGGTTTAGGAGTGAACGGCAAGATCTCGTTTGACAGTGACAGCCAGCCGTCGGGCAGTTCGAGGAAGCGGTTGCGTCGTGGTGTCAGGGCGGGCAGTGTCAGTCTGCTGTCGTTTACCCTTGATGACTATAAGATTGCGAACACGAGTGATGAGGTTGATGGTGAGACCGTTGTCACGGACTGGAGGAACGCTACGGGCATCTATCAGTCAGCTGGCAACGGATGGGTGAAGTTTGGCGCCGACAAGATTACGGAGACGACGATATCCTCTTGCGGTTTCGCTTATAAGTGTGACCTCGACGCCTGGAACACCGACAGGGGTGTTTATCTGCGTCCTGCTCGAAAGTTGAAGATTGGCGATGTGATTACCGTCAAGATTTTCGCCACCAGTTCGCCCAGTGGCAGCAACTACGGTGTGTCGCTCTATGGTGAGGACAGCGACACTCCTTCGGCGACTCTTTACCTTGGCAATAAGCAGAAGAATACCGAAGTGACGCTGTCGTATACGTTGACGGAGGGTGACGGTCTTGTTGACGCGAGTA
Organism: Prevotella sp.; assembly: GCA_017471465.1. Classification (GTDB taxonomy): domain Bacteria; phylum Bacteroidota; class Bacteroidia; order Bacteroidales; family Bacteroidaceae; genus Prevotella. The sequence continues at coordinate 62,619 of JAFUTI010000025.1, forward strand.
TGATCAAGCTTTTCAGGAACGCGAGCTATTCGGTTTATCTTTCCGAGGTCCAGATCACGGGTGATGGTAGCAGCGACCCTGTCCGTCGTGAGCTGTACTGTGAGACTGCGACGACGCTGACCATTCCCGATGTCGGTGCCGGTCACCGCATCTATGTGAGTTCCTCGGTTGCTCCTGAGTCGGTGAGCGGTGCCACGCTGGTGGTTGACGACAGTGATGCTGCCGATGGTGTGTGGCGCTATGATGTCGCCGCTGCGGGCAATGTCTACCTCACCTTTCCTATTGGCAGTCGGATATATAAGATAGGAGTCACCGACATACTGAAGACGATGCACGCCGTGGCTGCTACGGGCTGGGCGACGGAAAGTCGCAACCATAGCATCGACCACACTCTCACGGGCTACTTCACTCTGAACGATGCCAATGCCTACAGCGTCAGCTGGGACAGTTACGACCTGGAGACGGCCACGGTGGCTCTGACTGCCGTTGAGGACTCGGGTTACGTGTCAGCTGGCACCGGTATTGTTCTCCGTCAGGACAACAACGTTGTCGGTGGTGTGTACGAGGTGCCGCTTTTCTATCCGTCGTACACTCGTCGTGCGGCTACTGTTGCGAGCGACAACATGATGGTTCCGGTCGTCACTGGGGGTCGTCAATGGCTGGAGGTTAATGCCGATGGTAAGCAGAAGTTTATATTGACCAACGTGCACTGGCGCTACAGCATCGGCGGCGGTTGGGGTGTGGAGGTCACCGATACCGATGCCGCAGGTTTCTACCGCCTGCACGTGTGGGGCGATGCGTCGAAGGATGTGCTTCCTGACAACTGTGCCTACCTCGGTGTGCCTGAGGGTGAGTTGCCTGTGAGTGTCTGGAACGCTGCTGCGGGGACGTCTCGCGAAGGCACCCTTGGCATCCGTGACGTGGGGGACGGGCCGACGTCTGTCGGCGTTGCTGCTGTCGGTGGTGGTGATGGCGGTGCTGCTGTCGGTGGTGCCGTGGTGCGAGGTACGTGGTACGAGGTGCGAGGTCCGTGGTACAGTCTCGACGGCACGCGTCTGTCGTCGGCTCCCACGAAGGCAGGGATTTACGTCTGTGGCGGGAAGCGAGTTGTCGTCAGGTGACTTTGCCTCTATTTCTGTAGTCAGTGTTTTTTTCTCGTCTGCCATATCTCTATGGAGTTGACGATGTTCTGCCAGAGGACGTAACATCCGGCTCCGATAGAGGCGACGGGGTTGAGGTACATATAGGCGACCCAGATGCTGAGTGCCGTGTTTTTCTGGAAGAGCGCCTGTCCGGCATTGAGTTCTTCTCCCTTCCATCTTCCCACGGCTCGTCCGATGACGAACTGTAGGAAGCAGAGGGTGAGTGTTGTGGCTGCTATTGCGAGTAGTAGGCTGACGTGGGCGTTGCTATGGACGATATTCTTGACGGTGATGCCTGATGTGATGCTCAGTGAGACGGCCCAGAAATAGAAGCTGAGGTTTGGCATTTTTGCTATGCGCTGCTGTAGTTGTGGCATACGGTGTTGTATGATCCATCCGAGCAGCAGTGGTAGTAGTAGTACGATGGCGACTTTGTTTAGGATGTTGATGAAGGCTGTGATGAAGTGGACATGTAGGGTATGTTCTAGTATTGGGAAGACGAGTGGTATGAGTATAGCCGATGCCAGTGATGAGATGATGACGTAGGTTGTCATGGTGGAGATGTTTCCGCCGAGTTTTCCGACGACGACTGGTGCTGCTGATGCTGTGGGTCCGATGATGCAGGTGAGTAGTGCCTCGCCGAGGATTTTGTGTTGCTGATTGTCGCGTATGGAGTAGATGACGGCGATGTTGGCTGCTATGAGGAGGAGTTGAGCGAGTAGCACTCGGGCGTGCCATCGGTGGGGTCGCATTTGGTGGAAGTCCACTTTGCAGAATGTGACGAGTAGTGTGAGGAAGACGAATAGTGGGAAGATGAGGTCGAATCCGGGTGCCAGCCGGTTGCCGAGGTTGTCGAGTGGCTTGATGAGGTAGAATGTGAGGTAAGCGATGGCGCCGATGGTGATGGCCACTGGGAGTGTCCAGTTTTTCAGAAAGCGTATGATTCGTTGTGCTGGCATAGGGTATATATATAGTTTTTTGCGAGTTGCTCGGTTGTGTCGAAGCGGTAACGTGCTGCATCGTTGAGTGCTGTTTTCATATTGTCGGTGATGCCCTGTCCGGTGAGTTTTAGTCGTGCTTCCTTCATTGTCCAGAGTCGTGTGAAGGTGATTTCGGGGTGTTTGTCGTCGATGATCATTGCGAGTTCGTGCTGGTTCATTGTGTAGCGTGCCACCTGCTCTTTGTATTGTCGTACAGACTCGATGTCGATGCCCACTGGTTGTCGGCTGACGGCGCATGCGACTGCTTCTTGGCAGTGGCTGATGTTGAAGTGGATGTCGGGATGGTGTAGGAGCATGGGTTTTCCGTGTGGTCCGTACTGAAAGATTGGCTGTTCGTCGATGCCGAACTCCTGTTGGAGTGCTCGTTTGAGGAGGAGATATGCGAGGACGCATGTGCGCCGTCCTCGTTCGTGCTTAAAGGCCAGTGCCTGCTGTCGCCGTTGTTCTGAGAGTTCTTGGAGTGCTTCCTGCAGGTTGAAGTTGTCGATATTTTCGTCTATGTACACCATTTCGTTTGCAAAGTTACAGTATTTCGGATGATTTTCCAAGAAAAAAGTTGTTTGTTTGTAAAATAATGGTTATCTTTGCAGTCGGAGGATATGTAAAATTCCTTAGTTATTAACTAAAAACCGATTAAGCATTATGGACTACAAGATTATTGACATTGAGGGAGTAGGTGCGGTGTATGCTGAGAAGCTGGAGGCTGCTGGTATCAACAAGGTGAGCGAGTTGCTGGAGCGTTGTGCTGCTGCTCAGGGTCGCAAGGCTCTGTCGGATGTGACAGGTATTTCGGAGAAGTTGATTCTGCGATGGACGAACCACGCCGACCTGTTTCGTATCAGCGGTGTTGGCCCTCAGTTTGCCGAGTTGCTGGAGGCGTCTGGTGTTGACACTGTGAAAGAGTTTCGTCACCGTGTGGCTGCTAATCTTCAGCCGAAGCTGGTTGAGGTGAATGCTGATAAGAACCTGTGTAACCGTGTGCCATCCGTGAGTGAGGTTGAGAAGATGATTGCGCAGGCGAAGGAGCTTGCTCCGAAGGTGACTTACTAAGAGTTGCGTGTGGTAGCTGGCTTTTCGTTGTTATACGGGCGTGACGTAAGGATGTTGCGCCTGTATTTTTTTTTGTGTGTTGGTGTTGTGGTGGTTTGTTGTGTGTGAGGTTGTGAAAATACCTAATAGTTGGTATTGTATATTTCTTGGATAATGCATACCTTTGCAGTTCGAAAATAGAATAGTTTTTTCACCTATCTGACGCGTATGATGACATTTCGGAGGTTTTTGCTGTTTTTTCTGGTCGTTTTGTTAGCAGGAGCTGCTTTTGGACAACATCCCACGTTTACCATCAGAGGAACTGTGACCGACGAAAAGGGGCACGGTGTCGAATTGGCTACGGTCAGCCTGAACCAGTCGCTCGTCACGGGAACTACCAGAGGGGGCAAGTTTGAACTGAAGAACGTTCCCGCGGGTACCTATAACTATAGAGTCTCCTTTGTAGGCTACGAGACAGCCACCGGCACACTGACCGTTAAGACCGGCCAGGAGGTGTTTAACGTACGGCTGCACGAACTGGGACTGGAACTGCAGAACGTGGTGGTGACCGCCAAGCAGGTGCAGATGGGTTCGAAGTCGGTCATCGACCAGGATGCCATCCGCCACATCCAGCCCAAGAGTATCGGTGACCTGCTGCAGTTAGTGCCCGGCAACCTGACGGAGAACCCCAACTTGAACAATCTTTCACAAGCTCATATCCGTGAGATAGAAGACTATAACTCCGACAACACCAAACTATCCTACAATGCTAACAACACGATGGGAACGGCAGTCATCGTCGACGGCACGCCGCTGTCGAACGATGGTAATATGCAGGTACTCAACTCCACCAAGTACGGTGCTATGACCGACGGCAACCCGCTACGCGTCAGTAGCAACACCACTGGCGGTCAAGGGGTGGACCTGCGCACAGTCGCCGCCGGCAACGTCGAGTCGATGGAAGTCATCCGCGGTATACCGTCGGTAGAATACGGCAACCTGACATCGGGCGTGGTCATCGTCAACACGAAGTCAGGTCACACGCCTTGGGAGGCGAAGCTACAGGCCGACCCAAACTCAAAACTGGTCTTCGTCGGCAAGGGCTTTAATATGCCCAGTGGTGGTGCCATGAACTTCTCTGTCGACTGGTCACAGTCATGGAGTGATGTGCGCCTGCACTATAAGGGCTACGACCGTATCACCGCCTCTGCGGGCTACTCCAACAAGTTCGGCCCCATGACGTTCAACGTGCGCGGAGCTTTCTATTCAAGCATCAACGACACCAAGCAGGATCCCCAGATGACTGAGGAGGACACCTATTGGAAGAACTGCCTTGTAGGTGGGCGACTGGCCGTCAACGGACGCTACACCGGCGACCACACATTTATCTCCAGCCTTGACTACAAACTCAGCGGACAGCTATCACGACAGTATGACTGGATGAACGAGTGGACACCCAACCCCGACGGTGTCATCACCAACACCCGCGAGGAGGGTCTGCAACAGGCACGCTTCAAACGCTATGGCTACCATGCGGAATACGAGATAGAAAGCATACCCATCAACCTCTTCGCACAGGTGGTGGCCAACAAATACATCAGACTGAGCGACATGGACTACACGACAGTGAAGCTGGGGGCTGAGTACACCTACGATGGCAACCGTGGCGACGGTATGACCTACGCCCCAGAGAACCCGCCGGCAGAAAATGGCAGCAGCCATCGGTTGCGCCCAAGGGCCTATAGCGACGTGCCTGCTATGCAAAGTCTGTCGGTCTTCCTGAGTGACCGTACCAGTCTCTCCCTTGGCACAATGAAGGCACAGGTAGAAGCGGGTGTGCGCCTGACGAACCTCTTCCTCGACAAGGAGAAGAGTGGCGGTAACAGCGGCTATCTCGTGGCCGAGCCCCGTGTGAACACCAGTCTAAGCCTGCTGAACCGCAAGAACAACCGGTTAGTGGACGACCTGTCGGTGACTGGCGGCTATGGCTTGTCTAACAAGATGCCCACGATGGTCTACCTCTACCCCGACAAGGCCTATTACGACCATGTGGCACTTGCCCGCTGGAATGAGAATGACGCTAATGACCGACTGGCACTGGTACAGACCACCATCGTCAGCCAGACGCAGAACCCTGACCTGAAGGTTGCCAACAGCCGAAAGTGGGAACTAGGACTGTCGGTACGCAAGAAACAGTTCAGCGCCACCGTCACCTATTTTAATGAGCACCACGACAACGAGTACGGCTTTGTCACACAATTGATGTGGATTGACTACCCCAGTTTCTCTCTGCCCAATAATGTTACGAATGCCGTCTACAACAGTGCCACACAGCAGGTGACTTATACTGTCGGCAACGGCACCACTGGCACTGCCATCAAGAACACCTACACGGAACGTACCAGCTGGGGTATGTCGTACAATGCCTACGAGACACGAAAGCACGGCATTGAGTACACCCTCGGCCTTGGTGAGTGGCGAGCACTGCGCACCAGTCTGAATATCAGCGGCGCGTGGTTCTGGATCAAGCGTTTGCGGAAGGGCGTTGAACACGAAAACGTCAGCTACAATACTCGTATGCCCTCATCCAACCAGTACTGCATCGTCACGCCTCCAGGAAAAGGCGAGATTAAGGATCGTGTCAGTACTAACTTCGCTTTCGTCACACACATACCTGCAGTGAAGATGATTGCCACCACCAACATACAGGCGGTGTGGCGCAACAGCGAGCGTACGGTCTATGAGGACGGCGATGGCAACAGTCGCTATTATCGGAAGAGTTACAGCGACGGCGACTACATGGTGGTTGACCCGATAGGCTACTACGACATGGAGCGCACATGGCATCCTTGGACCGCTGCCGACAGCGAAAATCCCATGCTGAATTCCTATATGCGGCGCATACAGCTCTATGATATGGATGCCGAGGTTAAAAAAACGTGGTTTATGCTCAGCATGCGACTGACAAAGGAAATCGGCAAGACTGCCGAACTGTCGTTCATTGCCAACAACCTGACTAACACTCGCAAGTACCACCGCTACAAGAACAGTAACTCCCAATACCAAGCTTATCCACCGATGTATTTCGGTGGCGAAATAAAGCTAAAGTTCTAATTAGTTTCAAATAACAATAGTATTAACAAAAAACAGAAAAGAATCATGAAGAAGTTTTTCAACTACGCAATGATGGTGATGGCCACGCTGGCCATTACAGCCTTTGTCGCCTGCTCAAGCGATGACGACGACGAAGTAAAGAGCTACAAGCTCAAGATCACACTGAACCCCACCGACGTGGAAGCCAGCAACATCAGTAATATCAAGATTGTCGTGAAGGGCACCACCAAGGCCGACACGCTGGCACTCAGCGCTGTTGCCGACCAGGAGATTACCCTGACACAGGGCACCTATAACATTACCGTCAGCGGTAAGGTGAAGGACGAGGCTACAGCTTATGTGCAAGGTACAGCAACAGCAGAGCTCTTTGCAGAAAAGACGGTTACTGTCAATCTGACGAAATTCAACAAGAGCCCGTTGGTGTTTAAGACCATCTACAATGTCGGCACAGTGTTGGGCTACGTCCTCGACTGCTACGTCGAGATTGTCAACAACAGTGATGAGGTGCAGTACCTTGACGGTATCATGCTGGCCGACCCCCTGGCAAACCAGAAAGCCAAGAACGCCTGGCAGGAGGAGTATCCAGACACCTACCACGAGGGTGGCGCTCTGAACGGTATCGTCATTGCCTTCCCCGGCAACGGCACCGACTATCCTCTGCAGCCCGGCCAGTCAGTTACCGTGGCCGACCAGGCTATGAATCACCAGCTGGCCTATGGCGAAGATGAGTCTAAAAAGGAGGCTTACTCCAAGGCTCCCGACCTGTCGAACGCCGACTTCGAGAAGTTCTATGACAACGGCGACGTCGACAACACTGCTGTTCCTAACATGGTGACCGTACTGCGCCGCAGCGCCAGTGCCCAGAAGATGTGGGCCTTCGGTGTTGCCGGTCGTGCCTATATACTCATCAAGTTGCCTCAGGGTATGACACCACAGCAGTATGTTGCCGACGAGAACAACTTCACAACCTATCCTGGAAGCACTTCATCGACACTCTACCTGAAGATTCCTTCAAAGTATGTCCTCGATGCTGTTGATGTCTACCAGAGCACTGTTGATCCATCGGAGCACTATCCTTTCTTTGCTGCCAAGGATGACGCGACTGGTGTCCGCGGCGGTGCTATGTACTCATCACAGCCTGTACGCCGTAAGGTTGAGAAGATTGAGAATGGCCGTGTCTACTATCAAGACACCAACAATTCGACCAACGATTTCGATGTCAGCACCGACAATACGCCCGGCATGACACCAACCGTCATCAACTAATCAGAACCATGTGCCGGTGGAAACCTGCTCACCGGCACATTTCCATAATAAAGACTACATAAGATGAAGCAATTTGTTCTGGTACTTCTAACGTCTGCCTTAGGTGTTGGCGGTCAAGCACAGACTTGGAATGAGGAGTTCCTGAATCTGCCTGCCAACATACGCTATGGCAGCAACAGTCCGACACGTATTGCCTACAATGCTATCCACGACTTTGCCGTGGCCAACGTTGAATACAGCAGCACCCGTGGCGACTTCCATGCAATCGACGCTTCGGGACGTGCCCACAGCCTAGGCGCATACATCGGTGGCATACGTCACATCGGGTGTTTCGACGTACAAGGGCATCTCAGCTACCAGAACCGGCAGGACAATGAGCAGCATTGGAACTCAACGCTATGGCTGATGACCGACAACCCATTCATCCTCTGCGACTCTATCGTTGGCGATGCCACCAGCGAGGTCTTCGACCTGCGTGCCACTGCTGCCTACACTTTCAGTGAACGGCTAAAGGCTGGTTTGGAGATAGGTCTGCGCACAGGCAACCGCGCCGACCAGACCGACCCTCGCCCACGTGCCGTCACCTCCATACTACCCATCACCGCTGGCATAGACTACCGACTAACTAATAGTTGGAGCATGGCTGTTTCAGGCGGGCTGCGCTTTTACAGTCAGGTTGTAGAACAGACAAACGGTTCCAGCTTATATGGCAACAGCCACCGTATCTTCCTAATGAAGGGCATGGGTGACTATGGCAAGCGCTCCACAGGCGATGAGCCAGGCTACAAGCGCGACTACACGGGCAGCGGCTATCAGGCGTCTGTAAGTGCTGCGTGGCAGCCTGGCAGTGGTACTATGTCCGATTTCATAGAGGCTACGCTGACCAGCAACCACCAAGACGCTAATGACGGTGGAATCTCCTACTCTTTCCACGGCGGCGACTACAGTGAGACAATCTCCACCATTCACAACCGTTTACTGCTAAAAGCCAACAAAAGCATACATCATAACATCACCATCGACGCCTCGCTGCAAAACGGCAAAGGTGCTTGGTACGACCAGAAGCGCCAAACCGACTTGGAACATGGCGGACTGGCATACTATGAAGTGCTCAACAAGAGCACCATTCACAAAAGCAAACGACTGACGGCCTCCTTGGGCTATCAGCTCGACGTACTGCGCAACGATGGGCGTCGTGATATCACCGTCAACGCGCAGGTGGGCATGAGCAGCTTGGAACGTAAGCAACTGCTCGGCGACACCACCCCCAAACAGGAAATCCAGATGCTAAACCTGAGTCTTCAGGCCGGCAAAACACTATATATTAATAAGGTAACACTGCTGGCACAGGTCAGCGGCGGTTACCAGTCACCACAGAAGCAGACCTACGCCAGCGGCTCACCCTACACCGATAGCGACAACATCGACGCCGTCTACACTTGCCGTGTCTTTGAATTCGAGTCTGCCCAGTCGTGGAACATCGGTGCATACGCTGACGCTTCGCTGCCCGTCGGTGAGAAGCTGACAGCAGGCATCTATGCCGGTGTGCGACACCATGCCTACAACGGCAAGAGCGAATACTGGCAGGGGTATGACGGAACACACCTGACGACAATCGATGCAGGAGCGTATATCAAATTCTAAAATACGATGCCGAGAAAATCACTTTATATCCTGACAATTCTACTGATAAGCATCACGACCACCTTCGCCCAGCGCCGTGGTTTTGCCGTCGTGATAGACCCAGTCAGTCAGCGCGAGGCAGCCGTTGAGCTGCAAGACTATATCCTCGCTTTGGAGGAGGTGCAGGGGTACCGTGTCTACACCGTCGTCGACCGCTGGGGTATTCCTGACAGTATCCGGCAGGAGCTACAACGTCTGCATCGTCTGAAGCAGGAGCCGGTGGTGGGCGCTGTCTTCATCGGCGACATCCCCGTGCCGATGATCCGCGACGCTCAGTTCCTCACCTCGGCCTTCAAGATGAACCAGCGGATGCCGTGGATTGACAGCTCGGTGCCCAGCGACCGTTTCTACGACGACTTCGGACTGGCGTTCCGCTTCCTGAAGCGCGACTCCCTGAAGCCTCACCTCTTCTACTACTCGCTGACCCACGAGGGCAACCAGCAGCTGCACCCCGCCCTCTACACAGGACGCATACGCCCCACGGACTGTGGCGGCACGTCGCGCTACGAGAAGCTGCGCCGATACCTGCGCAAGGCCACCGAGGCCAAGCGCCACCCCGAACCGGTGCAGACCGTCTTCACCTATACAGGCAGCGGCAGTCTGAACGAGTCGCGCGTGGCTCATATCGACGAGCAGCAGTCCATGCGTGAGCACTTCCCGCAGCTGGCTCAACGGCCGGGGGCTTTCAGCTATATGGACTACGGCGACGAGCGCTTCATCAAGCGCAAGCTGATGAACGAGATGATGCGTCCTGACCTGAGCATCGGCTTGATGCACCACCACGGCGACTACGACACGCAATACCTGACGAGCTACCCGAAGCCTTCGGGAACGGAACAGGCGCTGCAGTACCTGCTCTACAGCTACCGCAACCGGCTGCAGCGTGCCGCGCGCTACGGCGAGGACTTGGACAGCATCCGCCGCATGCTGACCGCCCGCGACCATCTGCCCGAGGCATGGCTGAAGGACGAGCCTACGCCAGAGAGCCAGCACCGCGACTCGCTCATGGAGGACTCGCTGAACCTGACGCTGAAGGACTTTGCCACCTACGGCTATCGTCCTAACTGCCGCGTGGCGATATACGACGCCTGCTACAACGGCGCCTTCCACAACGACGACTGCATCGCCAACGAATACATCTTCCAGCCGGGCAAGACCGTCTGCGGACTGGGCGGCACGGTCAACGTGCTACAGGACAAGTGGCCCGACCGCTATATCGGTCTGCTGGCTCACGGCGTAACCATCGGCGAGGTCAACCAGCTGCAGCCGGAACTGGAGATGCACGTCATCGGCGACCCCACCTTCCTCTTTGCCAACGAGGGCAACGGCGGTGAAACGCCCGACGAGCTGTGCCTGACGATGGCGCGTCAGGGCGACAGCCTGAGCGACGGCCAGCTGCTGCAGACGCTGCGCACGTCACCCTACGCCCTGGTGCGGCTGCAGGCGTTCCGACTGCTGCAGGAGCGCAACAGCGACCGCCTGACGGAGGCTATCGAGACGGCATCGCACGACAACAGCGAACTGCTGCAGCGCTTCTCGGTGAACGCCATGCAGAAGAGCGGCGACCCGCGACTGGCTCCGGCACTGGCACGCCTCATCGCCCAGAACAACACGTCGGCACGCGTGGCCTTCAACGCCTTGGAGGTGATACAGTTCTTCCCCGAGAAGGCCATCACCGAGGCCGTGGCGCAGGCGCTCGACAGCATCCGTCCCTACGTGACATGGCCTGACGAATACGTCCAGAGCCGTACGGCGGCCGTCGCCAGGTACGCCGGCCGCTGGGCGAAGGAGACGGCCGAGCTCGCCGCAGGCAAGATGCCCGAGAAGCGCGCCATGAGGCAGGCCGACATGATGAAGATTTACCTCGCACCGTGGCAGGCTGAGGACGTGGCACGCTACACGGCCACCATCGGCCACCTGCCCGACCTGCAGCTCATGCTGCTCAGTTCGCTGGGCTGGCACCGTCTGGGCTACACGCACAAGGCCGTCAGTGCCGTCATCGAACAGATGACCCGCGACCCGAAGCTCACGCCCGAGGTGCGCCACGAGGCCGTCAAAACCCTGAAACGACTAAAATAGAAAGTATATGAAAAAAATCATCCTTACTGTTGTTGCGACGCTCTGTGTCGCCATAACGTCCGTGGCTCGCGACGGCTTTGCCATCGTCATCGACCCCGTGAGCTACCAGAAAGCACGCGCTGAGGTCGACGCCTACGCACGTGCCATCGAAGAGGTACACAACCTGAAGACCTACATCGTAGAAGACCGCTGGGGACAGCCCGACAGCATCCGCCAGCAGCTGCAGCGCCTGCACAGCCAGAAGACGGAACCCATCGTGGGCTGTGTCCTGGTGGGCGACATCCCCGTCGTCATGGTGCGCGACGGTCAGCACATGACGTCGGCCTTCAAGATGAACCAGAAGCAGCCGCGCTTCCAGTCGTCGGTACCCAGCGACCGCTTCTACGACGACTTCGCCCTGAAGTTCCGCTACATCGACCGCGACGAGGGGAAGCCTTACTTCTACTACAGCGTGGCTGCCGACGGCGACCAGCGCACGCACCCCGACCTCTACAGCGGCCGCATACGTCCTACCGACGCTGGCGGCACGTCGCCCTACGACAAGCTGAAAGCCTATCTGAAGAAGGCTACTGAGGCTAAGCGCCAGCCGCGCCGTATGCAGCAGCTCTTCTTCTTCAGCGGCCACGGCTACATCTCGGAGTCGAAGGTGGCACGCCTCGACGAGAAGGCTGTCTTCATGGAGCACTTCCCGGAGCTGAAGGACAACACCAGCCGCATAGGCTACATGGACCACAGCGACCAGAACCCCGTCAAGGAGAAACTGATGAACGAGCTGATGCGCCCTGACCTGGACGTGGCCGTACTCCACCACCACGGCTACTGGGACACGGAGTATCTCGGGGGCGGCGTCGACCGCCCCTACACCGTCCGCGATGCCAAGACGTATATCATGCGCAACATCCGCGAACATGTCTATGCGGCCTACAAGAAGGGCAAGAATGCCGACAGCATCAAGACGGCACTTCTGGCACGCTTCGACCTGCCGGAGTCGTGGGCCGAGAACTGCCTGAGCGACTCGCTGGCACGGCTCGACTCGCTCTACGACGCCGCCACCGACCTGCACCTGGAGGACTTCCAGGTGCAGGGCTACCAGCCTAACACGCCGGTGGTGGTCATCGACGCCTGCTTCTGCGGCTCGTTCCACCAGCCGGACTGCATCGCCAACGAATACATCTTCCAGCCCGGCGGCACCATCGCCGTACTGGCAAACACGGTCAACTCGCTGCAGGACAAGTGGAGCGACCGCTTCATAGGACTGCTCAGCCAGGGGGGCTGCGTGGGCGACATGGCCCGCTTCTCGACCTTTCTCGAGTCGCACGTCATAGGCGACCCCACCTACCGCTTCGCCACGGCTAAGGGCACGCCCGACATCGACCACCTCATCCTCGCCGGCAAGGCTGCCGACTGGCGCCGACTGCTGAAGAGCGGCACCCCGGAACAGCGCTCGCTGGCCATCGACCGCCTGCAGCAGTTGGGGGCTATCACCAGCCAGGAACTGCTCAGCCTCTACGAGACGTCGCCCTACGCCATCGTCCGTTTCCAGGCCATGCGCTCCATCGTCGACTGTCATGACGACAACACCATCGCCCTGCTGCAAAAGGCGGCACAGGATGCCAACGAACTGATACAGCGCTTCGCCGTGAAGTACATCGGACAGAGCGGCGACGAGCGGCTGCTGCCGGCACTGATGACGCTCTCGATAGCCAACAACACCAGCGACCGCGTGGTCTTCGACGCCGGACAGGTGATGCCGGCCTTCACCAAGGAGGCACTGCTCAAGGAGTTCGCACGACAGTTCGACACGCCTGCCGTACAGTACATCCGCAAGGACTCCATCCGCAACGTCATCGAGAAGGCCATCGTCAGCAACGCCACGAAGATAGCCAACGACGTGGCCGCCTGCCTCAACGACACCGTCAGCGCCAAGGAGCGCCGCCTCAGCCTGCGTGCCACACGCAACATCGCCGTACACCACCTCGTGCAGCAGCTGCTGGACTATGTCCAGACGAAGGCCGACGAGGAGATGCAGCTGCTCATCATCGAGGCGCTGGGCTGGCACCCGCTGACCTGTCAGCGACAGCTCATCGGCGACACGATGCTGGCCATCAACAAGGATGCAAGGTACAGCGAGGACGTGCGCAACGAAGCCTTAAAGACCTACAACCGCCTCTATGCGAAATAATCTTCTCGTAGCACTACTCGTGGGCGTCCTCGGCATCGTGCCGGCGGACGCCCAACGTATAAAATTCCGGGCCGCCAAACCGCTGCCGGAAGGTGGGCTGCCGGCGGCCGTGGACAACTCATGCCGGAAGTTCTTCCCGCCGGTCATCGACCAGCTTGGCGGTTCGTGTGCTCAGGCGGCTGGCATCGGCTATCTGTTTACGTACGAGATGAACCGTCTGCTTGACCGGGATGCTTCGGCCTCGGCTGACAACCGTCTGAGCTACCAGTTTGCGTGGAACATACTGAACGAGGGTGAGGACCAGGGTGGCTTTGTCGAGCAAGGTCTGCAGCTGGCCCGGCAGTTTGGGATGATGACGGAAGGTGACTACGGTAAGCACTTCTTCTTCAAGTGGCCTTCGGGTTACGAGAAGTACCGTCGTGCGATGCGCTACCGTACTGAGCAGATATATATGTTTGACGACAGTGTAGCACTGATGAAGCGTTATCTCTACGATGGCGGTGACGGCAGTGCTGCTGGTGGTATCCTTACGTTTTCGGGGCAGAGTGTAGGGTGGAGTATCGACAGCGGTTATGACGGTCCGTCGCTGACGGGGTATCGCTCGCTTCTGACGCGTCTGGCCAGCGCCGGTAGCCACGCCATGACCATCGTGGGCTACGACGACAGGGTGGTGTATAGCGACCGTGAAGGGAGACGCCATGAGGGTGCTTTTATCGTGGTTAACTCTTGGGGTGAATGGTGGCAGGACCGTGGTCGTTTCTACCTGCCCTACGACTTCTTCCGCGACCCTGATGTGAGTCACCTGGCCCTGAGCAACACGGTGAACGGTGTGAAGGTGAGGACGTACGAGCCGCTTGTAGTGCTGAAGTTTCGTATCAGCTACACGTCGCGCGACGACCTGAGGTTCAACGTTGCCACCAGCAACGACCGCAGCCGTACTGCTCCTCGCGAGCAGTATGCCCAGCCGGCGTTCTCGAACTGTGGCGGTGACCTGCCGATGGCCGGTCCGACACTGGGCAGCGAGATAGAGATGGCACTCGACCTGACGAAGTATGTGAGGTCTGATGACCAGAAGTATTTTCTGAATGTTGTTCGCACCATTGGCGGCAAGACGAAAGGCGAAGGTCAGCTGCTCAGTCTTTCGGCCATTGACTACCGTAGCGGGGAGGCCGTGGAGTACGTGTGTCGTGACACATTACCGGCGACGCTGACCGACGGTTACAATTACTTCGGCATACCGCTGAGTCCGCGGTGTAGGGTGTCGGCGTCGCCCCTGCGTTACACGAAGGCAGACGGCACCCTGTCGGACGAGACCTACCTCGTGCGCACCGCTAGAGGGCAGCACGCCAAGATACAGTTTACGTCCCCAGACGCCCATGGGGGCACGCTCACTATACGTTACAAGACACAGGAATGAAAAAACAGATTCTCAGTGGGCTTGCGGCCCTGCTTGTGGCTGCCTGCGCCACGGAAAGCGACAACGGCGGCCTCGTCAGGGAAGGCCTGCTCACGGTGGGTAACGCTCCTGGCCGTTGGACTTACGTGTCGCTGACCGAAGGCCGTGTCGTTGGCAGCTGTGAGCTCAGCGACACTATCGCTCAACGGCAATGGGCTGAGCGTCTGGACTGGGACTTGGCCATCTGCGACGGTATGATACGTACCAATGGTGGCGACTCCGGCTGCGGGCAGGGCGGCATTGCTGTCAGCGAACAGGACTTCGACACTACCGATGCTACCCAGCCGGCCAGCCTCATGACAGACCGCGACAGCGTTGAGGTGTGGTAAGCGTCGGGGGGCTCGATGGCTAATTTTCAGAGTGACCGTATCTGAGACTGTGGCCAGTTGACGAGGAACAGTTTCTCTGTGGCCCGTGTGAAGGCGGTATAGAGCCAGTGTAGATAGTCGGGGTTGATCATGTCGTCGGTGATATATCCCTGGTCGATATAGACGTGCTGCCACTGTCCGCCCTGCGCCTTATGACAGGTGACGGCGTATGCGAACTTCACCTGCAGGGCGTTATAATAGCGGTCTTCCTTGAGCTTTTTCATCCGTTCCGTCTTCTGGGTGATATCGGCATAGTCGTGCAGGACGTTGTTAAACAGCTGGTCCTGCTGCTGGCGCGTGAGTGCCGGAGCCTCCGCCGTGAGGGTGTCGAGGAGGGTTGTTGCGGTGAGCTCGTAGTCGTCGTAGTCAGGGAAGGTCATTGTGATGTCGGCGAATCGGAATCCGTGCATCTCGTGGACGTGTCGTACACGCTGTACGACGGCCATGTCGCCATTGGCTATGAAGTCGTTGTTACGCCAAAAGTAGTTGTTCTTCACGATCATGAGGCGGTCGCCGCGACCTAGCTGTTCGTCGCGGTCGAGTACGGTGTTGCGTATGCCCTGGTTATAGATATTGGCGCGCTTGTTGCTGCGTGTGATGACGATTGTTGCGTCCTGTCCTACCTGTCTGTAGCTGTTGGCGAGCGTCTCAATGAGCTCATCGCCGGGCACCACTCTTACGTCGGGAAAGCCCAGCCGGACCTTTGGAAGCGTCGGGAAGAGAGTGTTGCGTATAAGGTTGGCATTGGAGAGTATGCCAGACTGCTGTGACTGTCGGAGCACCTCGTTCAGGTCGGCCTCGTAGACCGTCATGCCGTAAGCGCGAAGTGTGGAAGCCGCCAGCGCCGGACTGTCAGTCTCGCCAATGGGGGGCAGCTGTGCACTGTCGCCTATGAGCAGCAGTCGGCAGTTGGCATCATGGCCGTAGACAAACGCCATGAGGTCGTCTAACAGGCATCCTGATCCGAAGGCAGCCTCTCGCTGTGGCTGATTGCTGATCATCGAGGCTTCGTCGACGATGAAGAGTGTGTCGCGATGCTTGTTGAAGTTCAGTTCGAAGCCTCCCGCCAACGACTTCTCGCGGTAGATATGTCGATGAATGGTGTAGGCGGGACAGTGGGCGTAGAGCGAAAAGACTTTGGCGGCACGACCTGTTGGTGCCAACAGTACCAGCTTTTGTTTCAGTGCCATCATCCCCCGGACGATAGCAGCGGCCAGTGTAGTCTTGCCGGTACCTGCCGACCCACGGAGAATCATGACGACACGGCTGTGGCGAGTGTCCATAAAAGTGGCAAAGCGCTGCACGGCCTCTGTCTGTTCTGGCGTCGGTTTCAGTTGAAATGACTGTAAAACATGATATTTTAGCTCGTCGCCTATCATTATTCGAAATAATTTGTTATCTTTGCAGGCGCAAAGTTATAAAAAAAAGATGATAAACCAAAGAAAAGAGCGGATTATCATCCGCATCGGAGAGCGTCACCTGTCGTTCTCGGCCCTTGACCCCATGCAAGCTGAAACGCCCGTCAGCTACGAGCCGTATGTGATGAAGAGCGGCATCTCGCTGACCGCCAACCTCCGCGAGGCTCTCAACGAGGCCGACCTTCCTCAGGCTGGCTACCATAAGGCGCTGGCACTGATTGACGCCCCCGTGCTGCTTATCCCTATTGAGCAATTCGAGGAACAGAATTTGGAAGCGATGTATCTCCATGCCTTTCCACGGAAAGAGACTGGTATGGTGTGCTACAACGTTCTGTCGGATCTGAACGCCGTGGCTGCTTTCTCCATCAGCAAGGACTTGAACACCGTGCTCCACGACAACTTCACCGATGTGATGATGATGCCCCTCATGGCACCAGTATGGCGGCACCTGCACCACCGCTCGTTTACCGGCAACCGCAACAAGGTGTACGGTTATTTCCACGAGCGCAAACTCGACATCTTCTCGTTTCACCAGAACAGATTCAAATTCAGCAACCAGTTTGATTCCACCCGTCCACAGGATGCGACCTACTTCCTGCTATACGTCTGGAAACAGCTGATGCTGGATAACGAGACTGACGAGATGCATCTGGCTGGCACGTTCAACGAGATGTCTGAACTGGCCAACGAACTGCGTAAGTACGTGCAGAAGGTGTACATCGTCAACCCCTCTGCAGAGTTCAACAGGGCACCGGCAACCAAAATCCCGGATATGCCATTTGACTTGATGATTATGATGTCGAAAGGGCTATGAGAATTATCACCGGTCGTTATAAAGGTCGCCATTTCGACATACCGCGTACGTTCAAGGCGCGGCCTACGACAGACTTTGCGAAGGAGAACATCTTTAACGTTCTGACCGCATACGTAGACTTCGCGGGTGCTACGGCTCTCGACCTCTTCTCAGGCACGGGCAGCATCACGTTTGAACTGCTGTCGCGTGGTTGCAGCCAGGTCGTCAGCGTGGAGCAGGATCGTGACCACCACCGTTTTATCTGCGACTGTCTGAAGAAACTGAGGGGCGATAGGGGCGAGGCGAAGGGAGATGAGGATGTCTTGCCCTTGCGGGGTGATGTCTTCCGCTTTCTCAAGTCGTGTAAGCAGCAGTTTGACTTTATCTTTGCCGACCCGCCATACGCTCTGAAGGAACTGCCGACCATCCCCGACCTGGTGTTTGAAAAGCATCTGCTGAAACCTGACGGTGTCTTTGTCTTTGAACATGGTAAGGACTACGACTTCTCCGTGCATCCGCACTTCAGCGAGCACCGCAGTTACGGCAGCGTGAACTTCAGTATCTTCACATCAGGGGCGCCAACAGCCGGAGCAGACTCTCCGTCAGTCGGGCCACAAACGTAGGTCGGGTAAACTTAGTCAGATTCTTCATCGGTAGCGACATCTCTTCGTCAGCGAGGAAGACCTGTTTGACGGCGATGGCCGCCTCACGACCGTAGAAGAAAACATTCGCCTCAAAATTGTTCTCGAACGAACGGAAGTCGACATTGGTCGAGCCGCAGGTGCATATATGGTCGTCGCAGACCATCAGCTTCGAGTGGAGGAATCCGGCGGTGTAGAATTCCACACGTATGCCCGCCTGATGCACCTCTCGCAGATAGCTACGTCCGGCCCACTCCACGAACCAGGAGTCGTTATCCTTAGGGACCAATATCCGGACGTCGACCCCTGTCGCTGCTGCTGTCTTCAAGGCGAAGAGCACAGACTCGGTAGGCAGGAAATAAGGCGTCTCTATAAACACATAGTGGCGGGCACCGGTGATGACGCGGACGTATTCCTGCATAATCTCCGGCTGAGGAGAGTCGGGCCCACTGGTTACGACCTGCAGTGTCAACGACGATGACGACGGCTGTGAATCGACCGCTGGGTAGTACTTACGGTCGTTGATCAACGTGCGGTCGACGAAATACCAGTCGACGAGAAACGCCCGCTGGAGAGCGCTGACTGCAGAGCTCGTCACCCTTAGCATCGTATCGCGCCAGGGTTGCGTCTTTGTCCCCTTGACATAGCGCAGGGCGATATTCATACCGCCGACGAAGCCCACCCTACCGTCGATCACGACAATCTTACGATGATTGCGGTAGTTCACCTTACTGGTAAACGACGGGAAGCGTACCGGCAGGAATGGCGACACCTCAATTCCTTCTTCTCGCATACGTTCAAAAAAGCGGTGAGGGACGCGCCAACAGCCCACGTCATCGTAGATGACACGCACCTTCACCCCTTGACGGGCCTTGTCGACAAGTGCGTCGGAGACGAGCTGTCCCAAGGTGTCGTCTTCGAAGATGTACATAGCGATATGGATGTGGTCTCTGGCTGCGGCGATGGCTTGCAGGAGTGCAGGAAAGAACTGATACCCATCGGTAAAGACCCCTATATCAGCCGTCTGACAGGGTACGGCATCAAGAAGCTGGCGTTTCGACAACTCATTTAACGAGCGGCGGCTGACGAGTTGCTTCTTACGGATGTTAACACCAAAGAACAAATAGAGGATGATGCCGACGACAGGGACGAACCAGATGACCAGCGCCCATGCCATTGTCTTGGCAGGCTGACGGTTATCCATCACCACATGGATAATGGTCAGCGCAGCGACGACATAATAGACGGCAGCCAGTATGAGGTTCAGTTCGTGCATGTCATTTAAAACCTGCGAGTTTGTGAGTCTGCAAGGAGAGCCGCCATTGAGGGTGCGCCTTGATATAGTCTATACACCGGTTGATGACAGAGGCATTGCGATTGGCGTCGCCCGTGTCGCAGGGCTGGAGGTATAAGAGAGGTGATTTTCGAGGTGCGAGGTGCGAGGTACGAGATGCGAGATTACTTTCAAGTGGAGCAAGGAATGCTTCTGGGTCGGTGTCTTCATCAAAGACGATCTTGATCTCATCAGGTATTCTCGCACCTCGCACCTCGTACCTCGCACCCTCGGTTGTTTTCGGCGACACCGTCAGCCAGTCGAGATTCTGAGGAGCGGGACGTGTGCCATTGCTCTCCATAGCCACCTTGAAACCATGCCCGTGGAGCAGGTCTACAAACGCCTCGTCCACCTGCAGCGTCGGTTCACCGCCAGTCAGTACGACTAAGGGTTTTCGAGGTGCGAGATGCGAGGTGCGAGGTGCGAGATTACTTCCTTCCGAAGAATCAGCCTCCATGGTATTCTCGTACCTCGTACCTCGAACCTCGTACCTCGAAATCTCGGTCAAGATCTCGTCATCCGTCATTTCGCGGTAAGTGTCGAACGCCGTATCGCAGAACGGACAGCGCAGGTTACAGCCGGCAAAACGCACGAAGACAGCCGGGCGGCCCGTATGGTAGCCTTCGCCCTGCAGTGAATAGAAGATATCGTTAATTCTCCTTTTCATACGTGGCAATATTTCCCTCACTCTCCTGCACCGTAGCCTTATAGCAGTGGGGCACGCGGTCGACACACCACCGAGCCAGATTCTCGGCCGTAGGATTGAATGGCAGCACCTCGTTCAGGATACGGTGATCGAGCGGTTCCTTGATAAGCCGCTTAATCTCACTGAAGTCGACGACCATGCCATTGCGGTCGAGTTTCTCCGAACGGCAGTAAACGACTATTATCCAGTTGTGGCCGTGTACGCGTGTGCACTTGCTCTCATAGTCCAGTTCCAGACTATGACAGGCCGAAATCTCTATCTTTTTCTGTACGTAATACATAGTTCTGTCATTTCATTACATCATTCCCTAACTTCTTGGCCAGCAGGTCGCGCAGTTCCTGCGTCTCCTTGTATTCGGCCATCAGCCGCATGACACGCTCCATATCGGAAGAAGCCTGACGCATAGCCAGCTGGATATCCTTCAGGCGCTGGCTGATAAGCTCCATACGCAGGTCCATCACCAGATGGACGACACACTGACGGAGCGCCCCCTCACGAGCCTGTACGACAAAGCGCCCCGACAGCTGGTGGCGGTCGACAGCCAAGCGCGCTGCCAGCTGGCTCACCTTGATATCGGGATGGTTCATGAAGTAGGTCTCTGCCTTGAAGCCCGCATCGCTGCTATGCGCCACAGCCTCAGCCAGAATCTGATTATACAGGGGATTCGAAAACTGAATATCATCCTGCCCCAGGTCGAAATTCACATACTGCGCCACATTGAGCGTGATGAGCTGTCCGTCCTCCGTCTCAATATTGTCGTAGACGATCTCCTCGCCGTGGCGGATGACCTCGCCGATGAGGAGGGTCTCGATGGGGTTGTCCTTTCGAGGTGCGAGGTGCCTCGAACTATCACCGTCCCCCCGATTATCCTTCTCCTTCTCCTCCACCTCCTTACGGATGAAGTTGTTCATCGTCGTCAGCAGCGTCTGTTCTTTCAGACCAAGCCGTGAGGACAAGTCGCTGAGATAGGTGGAGCGCAGGATGGTATCAGGGATGACCGAGATGCTCTTGACGATGCCGCTGATAGCTTCCGACCGTTTCACAGGGTCGCTGACGCCCTCGACGGTCAGACGGGTCTTAAAGGCGATAAAGTCCTGCTGGTTAGCATCAATATAGCGCTTCAACTCTTCCGTGGAGTGTTTGCGTGCAAAGGAATCAGGGTCGTCGCCATCGGGCAACAGCAGCACCCTGACGTTCATGCCCTCCTGCAACAGCATGTCGGTGCCACGCATGGCAGCATGGATACCGGCCTCGTCGCCGTCGTAGAGCAGCGTGATGTTCTGTGTGAAGCGGCGCAGCAGTTTTATCTGGTAGATACTCAGTGCGGTACCCGAGTTGGCCACTACGTTCTCTACACCTGCCTGGTGCATGGCGATGACGTCGGTATAGCCTTCGACCATAAAGACGCGATCCTCCTTGACAATGGCTTTCTTAGCCTGATAGATGCCGTAGAGTTCGCGTTCCTTATGATAGATTTCCGAGTCGGGCGAGTTGACGTACTTCTGAGCCACACCCTTCGTTCGCGAGTCGAGCACACGGCCACCGAAAGCCACTACCTTTCCCGAGACGTTCAGCCAGGGGAAGATGGCGCGGCCTGAGTAGCGGTCGACTAATCGAGGTGCGAGGTTACCATTCTCCCCCGTACTGTCTCGCTCATAACACAGTCCGGTCTTCACCAGGAACTCCTTCTTGTAGCCTGCTTTGAGGGCTGCGGCAGAGAGGGCATCGCGTTTCTGCGGCGCATAGCCCAGCTGGAACTTCTCGATGATGTCGTCGCGGATGCCGCGGCTGCGGAAGTACTGTTTTCCTATTGCCAGACCATCGGGGTCGTTCTTCAGCACATTGTGGAACCAGTCCTTGGCCCACTCGTTGACGATGAACATCGACTCACGTTCGTTCTGCTCCTGCCGCTCCTCGTCGGTCAGCTCCTTCTCAACAATCTCGATGTTGTATTTCTTAGCCAGCCAGCGCAGGGCCTCCGGATAGGTTATCTGCTCGTGCTCCATGAGGAAGCCGGCGGGCGTACCGCCCTTTCCGCAGACGAAACAGTGACAGATATTCTTGGCAGGCGACACCATGAACGACGGGTTACGGTCGTCGTGGAAAGGGCAGAGCCCCTTGTAGTTCACGCCGCTCTTGCGGAGTGTCACGAACTCGCCCACCACGTCGACTATCTGTGCCGCGTCAAGTATTCTGTCAACTGTCGCCCTGTCAATCATCGGCTACTATGGTATCAGGTTAAACAGCGGGTCGTCAGCCGACCACAGGTCGAGTTCTCCTTCACGGCTGCCAACAGTCGGGTCGCCCTGGTCAGTGGCACCCGGGCCCGATCCTGCCAGTATCGTCACCTTGTCTATCATAACCCACTCTGTGGCGGGTGTCATATATTGCTTCTTCATAATGCGTTCCTCCTACTACTTTATAATCACTTTCTTTCCAGACTTGATATACAGGCCCTTTGTCGGGTTAGCCACACGCTGACCAGCGAGGTTATAGACCTCATTGTTCTTTGTCTCTTTATTCATTAGCGCAGCGCCATTGACGCCTGTCACACCGCCGTTCTCAGAACCGATGTTCAGCTGACTGACGGCACCGACGAGCATCTTAATCGACTTGAAGTAAGCACGGAAGGGGTCAACAGTAGCTGTTGTCTTGGCAAAGGCATTGCCAGCACCATTCAGCACGTAGCAGTCAGTGACCGACTCTGGAGTCAGCGTACCAACAAGCTTGTAGTTATTGCCCGAGATAATGTTAGCCCCCGTTGTCACATTAACACTGCTACCCTCGAAGGTGATGGCCTTGCCGGTCAGATCCCAGGCAGCGCCCCACTTATCGCTAGGCACGGCAATAATATAAGGTGTGTTAGCCTCCAACTTGTCGGCATAGTCGAAGTAGACAGTGTTGCCGTCCTCACTGCTGAAGTTCTTCAGCCAGAAGTTCTTGCCTGTGTCGCTGCCGCTGTGGAACCAGTCGATGACATTGCTGCCCTGCTTCACAGCGTCAACATCGAAGGGCAACACGATGGTGCTCCAGCCGTCCGTGCCGTTAGCCCCTGTCGTAAACGTGCGGGTATAGGTTGCCTTCGTTGCCGTGAAGTCAACAGGCGAGAAGAAGGCGTAGCCGTCGGTCAGCGCCAGCGTCTCAGCCACGCCGTCCTTCACCACGTTCTTACCCTCTAACCCTGCAGGGACGGAGCTACCTACGATGTACAATGTATTCGGGTTGCTGTTAGGAGTAATGGCAGTTACTGATGCTAATCCTTCACAATCAACAGTCACCACATCATCTGGTGCGACGACCGTTGCTGCAGGCTCATTAACAACCTTTGTACCGTCAGCCTTATAGAACGTCACGCCCTTGATGCTAGTGAAAGCATAACTACTACCGATCTTTGTTCCGTCAGCATAATAGAAATTCACAAAATATCTGTTACCCTCTTCCATACCATCGAGTTCAAAGTCAAAGTTTTGGAAACTCTCCGCTGCAATGTTCGTGGCAAACGACTGCACTGCCCCTGTCGGATAGGCATAACCATATTCGTCCACCGGACCGAACAACTTGACGATAATTCCTGATGTGTGTGCCGTCGTTGTCGAAGTGTTGCTAATCTTGACTGTGCCCGACACCTTGGTACCGTAGCAGCCATATGTGCTTTCATGCCAGTCAACGTTCCACGTCAAATCATCGTCACGAACAAATTTCAGCGTGCCCGTCGTGGCTTCAACAGGTATAGCTGCATAAACATTAAGAACTCCTTCTGCAACTGAATTATCGCTTTTATCGACCAACTCTACATCGTATTTACCAGCTTCTTCGGGAACAAATGTGAATATAATATCTTTAGTAGCACCAGAAGCAATCTCTACCTGTTGCGCAGCCACAATTTTACCAGTCTCTGTATCGTCGTTGAATTGTGTAGCCAACAGCAAATCACCCGAATAGAGAGAGCCATTGTTCGTCACAGTGGCAGTCACGGTGACTGGCTCACCTGCGGTATTACCACTGAAGGCCAGTGTACCATTCAGACTCACAATACCCATCCGTTCCAGCGTAAGTGTTGTGCCACTGATGGTTGCTTTGATATAGTAGCGTTCATTCTTATAGTCGGGTAGCCACGTGCTGGTTCCATGTTTACGGCTTACAGGCACTAGTCTGTAAACACCGTCGGACAAACCGGCGCCAAACGACACGGTAAAAGGACACATTTCAATAGAAAAGCCACTGTTAAGAGCTAAGTCCACGTTATTCATCGGAGTTCCCAGAATTGCATATTCATTGCCATCATACAATGCCCAACCTAAGTCAAAGGTGTTTACACTGCCAGTCCAATTATACATAGACGACTTCAGCACCACACCGCTAAAATTGTCTTCACTAGAAGAACGGCTATACGTCGTTTGGTCTACAGCGACCTCCGTCAAAGACATACGGATAGTGTTTTCAACCACACCTAAAGTAGGCTTCACACCAATGATAGCGTCCTGTTGATAGTTATAACCATCTTGAGAGCTGCTGCCGCCAATACCTTGCGTTTCAGAATAAAGCACCGACAGTTTGAAGAAACCGTTACTATATCCGCCCCATCCCCAGTTCACGTAGAAGTAGTCTTCCTGGTCAAAGCCATCAATGACGAACTGGTGACCGCCACCTGTCGAAGCACCACCAAAGAGCACAGGGCCGTTAGTAGTCAACTCATCATAGATAGTTTGCAGCCACTCTGCATACTCATAGTCATTGCGGCTGACACAACGCATGTTGACATCATAACCGAAATAGTCGACCAAGAAAGCAGGAATATCCTGACTAAAAGCAAAAGATGACGGGCCGTATTGCATTTCAAGGCCAGCACCGATGAACTCCATGAGGCGAGCCACCTCCTCATTTGCCTCATCGGTGGAAGGATAAATATCAGCCATTTTCGACCAATCGAATGTCCTTACGGGCTTGGCAGGTATTGTTGCAGAAATAGAATTCAGACTCGTATGTTCTGCATTGGCCCATTCATAGAGTGGTGCCTGATTTGAGACATATTCAACAGTAGGCTTTAGAGTCGTTATCGGCCCCGTCTTCTTACCATGGAAATACAACACCTGAGCGACTGCCGTTGCCACACATCCCGTAGCAGCATTCACATAACCAGCAAGAGGGTCTGAAACAACAGGACAGTAATCATTGTAAGGACTATCCTGATTCCACAGACAAGTCATCTGCGGATTTACCGGCTTTCTTGTTGCCACCGTCTTCATGGCGCGGCTGGCTGCCACATCGTTGGTCACGCCATGCTTCTGCATCCACTGAATCTGGTCGGCATAACTCTGGAGCCAGGCCTTGAGGTTGACGGGCATGTTCTCTGCCGCAATCTCGCCCTTGTCGGCATAGCCGAGCACGACGTCGCCGGTACAGTCGTCACCGCTGACGATGACGAAGCCCTCCTTCTGGCCAACGTTAAACACATACAG
The DNA here is from genome assembly GCA_017471465.1 of Prevotella sp. Taxonomy (GTDB): domain Bacteria; phylum Bacteroidota; class Bacteroidia; order Bacteroidales; family Bacteroidaceae; genus Prevotella. Next base: position 88,289 of record JAFUTI010000025.1, read on the forward strand.
CTGGTCGGTGACAACGCCATCCTTCAGCTGTAGCTTCACTTGTTGCATACCACGGGCGGCGGCCACATTGGCGCCACGCTCATTCAGGAACAGCAGCGCCATCTGGCGTGCCTCGTCCTTAGTCAGGGTGGCCGCTGTCAGCACAATACTGACGAGCAGACACACGAGTGTCATCAATTGTCGTTTCATAGTTACTGATTTTTATTGTTTTCGATTATTTCTTCAGATACTTCGCCAGCTCGCTCTTGTTCTGACGCAAGCCCTTGGCCATCGACTGGGCGTTCAGCTGGGCACCGGCCTTCGACGTATGGGTATGGTCTTTCTTGAAGTACTTGGCACCAGCCTTCTCCTTGATGGCTGCCACCTTAGCCTTGGCCTGTTCCTTGTCGGCAGGCAGTTTGCTGACGGCAAACTTCTTGTCCAGAGCATCAGCGGTGATGTTATGCAGGTCGACGAACTCCACGCCCGTCTCCTCGACCACCTCGCGGTACCACTTGCCGTAGCTGTTGTCGCGACGCTCAACCTTGCCGCCGGGCCACTCGTTGCGTGGTGTCAGCGAGACGAGAATCGGGGTGGCGCCCTTCTCGCGCACGTCGTCGATCATCTTCTTCAGATACCAGCCGAAGGAGTAGACCACCTCGTAGGTGCCGTTGTCGAGCTTATAGACGTGCAGCGTGTCCTTGGTGCCGGGGATGACGCCACGGGCCTTCTGGTCGGTGATGGGACAGATGTCGTTATGGCCGAACTGGATGGTGACGAAGTCGCCGGGCTGCAGCGAGTTGTAGACCTCGTCCCACAGTCCCTCGCGGATAAAGCTGCGGGTGCTGCGGCCGGCACGGGCAGCATTGAACAGCGTAATCTTCGACTCGTCAAAGACCGTCTGCGCCTGCGAGGCCCAGCCCCACATGCCGTTGTCATCCTTGTCGGCATTCTTCACCGTGGAGTCGCCAGTGAAGAAGACCACCGGCTTCCCCTCTTCGCGCTTCACGGGCTTCACCTTCAGCGGCACGTTCTGCATCATCGCCTTCAACGGCTTGAGCAGCGGATTGGGACTCTCCCAGAGACCTTCGGCAGCCGAGCGGGCGTTCATCTCGGCGCCAAACTTCGATGTATGGATCTTATCGCCCAGGAAGTGGTAGTCCACCTTCCAGCGGCTATAGGCGTCGAGCTTCTGCCCACTGCGCTCGTTCAGGTCGACAAAGGGCACTCCCTCAAGGGCTGCGACATAGGCCGCCCACTCCGTCTGCGGTTTACGCACGATACGATTTTTGCTGTCGTAGGCATTGCGCGGTGTCAGCGACATCAGGATGGGGTTGGCACCCTTGGCGCGAATCTCCTCTATATATCTACGCAGGTAAGTACCATAGCTGTAGACAGTGTCCTGCCGCTGGGTGCGCTCGTTGAAGCCGACGTAGCAGGTGTCAGGGTCGACGCCCGGTATGACGGCGCGGGCGCGCTTCTTGTCGAAGAACTCGCCATTATCGTTATGACCTATCGACACAACGACCCAGTCGCCCGGCTTCAGGGCTTCGCGTACGGCCGGCCACAGGTCGGTATAGAACGTGCGGGTCGACATGCCGCCCAGTGCCTGGTTCTCCACCGTTATCTTCTTGGCATCGAAGTACTGGCTGGCATAGAATCCCCAGCCCCACTGTCCGTTCGAGCCGTCGCCACGGGTACCGTTGCGCATGGTGGAGTTACCCACCAGGAAGAGCACGGGGTTCTCTCCCCGACGTGTAGAACCGGGCTTGGGGCGCGACATCAGCGCCTTGGCTATGGAGTCGGGGGTGTTGTCCACCACCTTGTTAACATCCTCTATGGGGTCAGGCAGGTTGTCAAAGCCCTGCCCCATTGCTGCCGTCGTCAGAGCGGCCATCATCACTGTCAGTAGTCGTTTCATCTGTCTGATTAGGTTTGTTTGGTGCAAAGATACGCATTTTATTTTATTTCGCCAACATTTTCCTTGATAATTTGCCGCTGAAATTTGGCCGTTTCAAATTATTGTCATACCTTTGCAGACCACACCTAACCAACAACTGCATGCTGAGACTATTAATAAGACTTTGGGCTGACCAGCAACGGCGAAACTTCAAATGGGGAAAGTTCCTTGGCGGACTTTACTTCTTTGTCCTGTCCCTGATTGTCAGCATCGTGATAACGGTGGCAGTGTACGAAGAGAGCGGCACCAGGCCGGGACTGGAATTCGTGGCCACGATACTTGCCGCCAGCATCATCACTCCTGACTTCCTGAACAAGTTGCTGATGAAGCACGACGAGACGGTGATGGACCACTATCTGAAAAGCAAACCCATACCCGAGCGCGACTGGAGCCGCTTCCTGCTGTTCACAAATCTCGTAAACTTCTGGAACTGGGCCATTCCCCTGTTGCTGCTCCCGTTCTGCGTGCTATTCCTTCCCCTCACGACGATGTTGCCGGCCATGTTGCTCATCACTGCATCGTCCATGGTGGGCGGTGTAGCCATCACTGCCCTGCGCCGGGCCAAGGGGTGGACCAACAAATGGCCTGTGCTGGCGGCAATGGGTCTGTGGCAGTTCTTCGCTTTCCTCTATACGCTGCTCGTCGGTGTCATGCCGTGGGGACTCCACACGGTGGGCTTCCTGTTGCTCTGCACAGCAGCCATTGCCATCTTCTACAACTACCTGCGCGACCTGCGCCGTTACGACGAGTCGAGAACCCGGACGGGCCATGTGCTCTTAGGGGCCTCATCGCTCTTCTCTATGGAGTACATTAGCGTCCTGCGCTCCAAACGGCTCAGAGTAGGTGTTCTGGTAGGACTGGTCTTCGTCTTCAACGCCTATACACAGTGGATCAACGGGCTGAACGTCATGTTCTACATGATGCTCATGTTCGCCGTCTTCTTCCCCTCGATGATGCTCGGCCAGTGGGTCTTTGGCGTCGAAGGCAACTATTTCGACGGTCTGTGGACGAAGCCCGTCGACATCCGTCAGATCCTGCGCAACAAGTTCCTGTTCTTCGCCCTGCTCGACATCGTGCCGACGCTGACGCTCATACCACTCGTCTGGATAGCCGGTCTCTCACCGTGGCTGTTGCTGGCCACATGGCTGTTCTCCGTCGGCATCGGTAACCTGCTGCTGATGCCCACGTGTCTCATCTCGTCACGTCTGGAACTGTTTCAGTCGGCTTTCTTCAACTATCAGGGTGCATCGATGGCCATCAATGTTTATGGCCTCATCGTACTCCTTCCCATCGTCATCTACTGCCTCTGCACGTGGCTGCTCACACCTCTGGCAGCTGCGGCATCGCTGGCCGCAGCAGGTCTTTTGGGATTGTTTCTGCAGCCCCTGTTGACCGACAAGCTGGCACAGGCTTACAAACAGCGCAGATACCGCTGTTTTGAGAGGTATAGGAGTTAGGAGTTTAGGAGTTTAGGAGTTTAGACATTACATAAGTTAAGATATATGCAAATCAAGATCAACAACCTCATAAAGCAGTATGGCCAGAACACCGTACTCAACATCCCCGAACTGTCGGTCTATCCGGGCGAACTGGTAGGACTGGTGGGTAACAATGGCGCCGGCAAGACCACGCTGATGCGCCTCATGCTCGACCTCATCGAGGCCACGGAGGGCACGGTGGAGCTGGGCAAGTACCGCGTCGACGAGGACACCACGTGGAAGGAGGCAACCGGCTCGTTCATCGATGGCCGTTTCCTCATCGACTTCTACACACCGGAGGAGTATTTCGGCTTCATCGCCCAAGCCTACCACATCGACAAGGAGACACTCGACAGCCGACTGGCAGCGTACCATTCACTGATGCACGATGAGATACTCGGCACGAAGAAGTACCTGCGCCAGTTCTCCGAAGGCAACCGCCAGAAGATAGGCATCATCGGCGCCATGATTGTCAACCCCAAAGTGCTAATTCTCGACGAGCCGTTCAACTACCTCGACCCCTCATCACAGATTACCGTAGCACGGCTCATCCGCGAGATGAACGAGCGGCTGGGCACCACCGTCATCATCTCCAGTCACAACCTGAACTTCGTGTCCGAGATCTCGTCACGCATCCTTCTGTTGGAGAAGGGTGTGGTCATCAAAGACTTGGACAATATCGACGGTAGCGCGACGAAGGAACTTGAAGACTATTTCAAGACGGCAGAATAAAACGCGCTATTCTTATTGCACAAAACAGCCAAAGTGTGCACAACTTGGCTGATTTTGTGCATTTTATTTGGCTGTGTGCGCAAAAAATCGTACCTTTGCACCCGCTTTTCAGAAAAGTAACACATTATAATTATATTATGGCATTAAAAATTGTAGTACTTGCCAAGCAAGTACCCGACACAAGAAACGTGGGTAAGGATGCTATGACTGCCGAAGGCACCGTGAACCGTGCCGCCCTACCCGCCATCTTCAATCCAGAAGATTTGAACGCCTTGGAGCAGGCCCTTCGTCTGAAGGAGCAGAACCCAGGCTCTACAGTAGGAATCCTCACGATGGGTCCTCCACGTGCAGGTGAGATTATCCGTCAGGGACTTTATCGTGGTGCCGATACCGGTTGGTTGCTGACCGACCGCCTGTTTGCCGGAGCCGATACACTCGCCACCTCGTATGCTCTGGCTACCGCCATCAAGAAGATTGGCGACGTGGACATCGTGATTGGTGGTCGTCAGGCCATCGATGGTGATACCGCTCAGGTAGGTCCGCAGGTAGCCCAGAAGCTGGGTCTGAACCAGGTCACGTATGCAGAAGAGGTGCTGAGCGTCAAGGATGGCAAGGCTACCATCAAGCGCGTTATCGATGGTGGTGTTGAGACCGTTGAGGCTCCTCTGCCCGTAGTGATTACCGTTAACGGAAGTGCAGCTCCCTGTCGCCCGCAGAACGCCAAACTGGTGATGAAGTACAAGTATGCAACTTGTCCGATGGAGAGACCGACCCCCCCTACTGCCCCCGAGGGGGCTTCTAATGCTACAGGATCTGTCGTATCCCCCTCGGGGGACGAAAGGGGGGTCTTGTATGCTGAAAGACCTTATCTCACGCTGAACCAGTGGAGCGTAGCTGATGTGGATGGCGATGTTAACCAGTGCGGCTTGGCCGGTTCACCCACGAAGGTGAAGGCCATCAAGAACATCGTGTTCCAGGCTAAGGAGTCGAAAACCTTAACGGCTTCTGATGCTGATGTCGAGGGAATGATTAAGGAATTGTTGGAAGAGAAAATCATTGGCTGATTAGTAAAGACGACAACCATTACAACAAAAACAACATATCTTAAAAAGTTGTCTTAAGTTGTCTAAGTTGTCGTTATAAAAAGAAAACAATATGAACAACGTATTTGTATATTGCGAGATAGAAGGTACTCAGGTACAGGAAGTATCTCAGGAGCTGCTGACCAAGGGTCGCAAGCTCGCCAATGAACTGGGCGTAGAACTCCACGCCGTCGTTGCCGGCACAGGCATCAAGGACAAGGTGGAGGATCAGATTCTGCCCTACGGTGTCGATAAACTCTTCGTGTTCGACGCTCCCGACTTGTTCCCCTACACCTCGGCTCCCCACACGGACATCCTGGTGAACCTCTTCAAGGAGGAACAGCCGCAGATATGCCTGATGGGTGCTACGGTGATTGGTCGTGACCTCGGTCCCCGTGTGTCGTCATCACTGACCTCTGGTCTGACTGCCGACTGCACAGAACTGGAGATTGGCGACTTCGAGGACAAGAAGGCCGGAAAGACCTACCAGAACCTGCTCTATCAGATCCGTCCTGCCTTCGGTGGAAACATCGTGGCTACAATCGTGAATCCTGAGCACCGTCCTCAGATGGCTACCGTACGCTCTGGCGTGATGCAGAAGGCTATCTACGAGGGTGAGTGCAAGAAGGAGGTTGTTTATCCTGAGGTTTCTAAGTATGTCAGCCCCGAGGCCTTCGTCGTGAAGGTGCTCGACCACCATGTAGAGGCTGCCAAGCACAACCTGAAAGGTGCGCCCATCGTGGTGGCTGGTGGCTATGGCATGGGATCGAAGGAGAACTTCGACATGCTGTTCCAGTTGGCTAAAGTGCTGCATGGTGAGGTGGGCGGAAGCCGTGCCGCCGTGGATGCAGGATGGCTCGACCACGATCGTCAAATTGGTCAGACGGGTGTTACCGTTCATCCGAAGGTGTACATCGCCTGCGGTATCTCCGGACAGATTCAGCACATCGCCGGTATGCAGGACTCTGGTATCATCATCAGCGTCAACTCTGACCCCGATGCTCCTATCAACAAGATTGCCGACTACGTGATTGTTGGTACTGTTGAGGAGGTTGTTCCCAAGCTCATTAAGTATTACAAGCAAAATTCGAAATAAATCATGGCAAACTATTATAGTGACCACCCAGAGATTGGATTCTATCTGAACCATCCTCTGATGAAGCGCATTGTTGAACTCAAAGAGCGCAACTTTGCCGATGCAAAGGAATATGACTATGCTCCCGTTGACCTGGGCGATGCCATCGAGAACTACAAGCAGATTCTCGACATCACTGGCGACGTGGCTGCTAACATCATCGCGCCTAACGCTGAGGACGTAGACCTTGAAGGTCCGCACCTTGAGAACGGCCGCATGATCTACGCCTCTAAGACCTACGAGAACCTAGATGCAACCCGCAAGGCTGGCCTCTGGGGTGTCTCCATGCCTCGTCGTTACGGCGGTCTGAACCTGCCTAACGCAGTATTCTCTATGCTCTCTGAGATGATTTCGGCTGCTGATGCCGGTTTCCAGAACATCTGGAGCTTGCAGAGCTGTATCGACACCCTGTATGAGTTCGGTAGCGAGGAGCAGCGCCAGAAGTATATCCCCCGTGTTTGTGCTGGTGAGGGTATGAGTATGGACCTCACGGAGCCCGATGCCGGTTCTGACCTGCAGCGCGTCATGCTGAAGGCCACCTTCGACGAGAAGGAGAACTGCTGGCGTCTGAACGGTGTGAAGCGCTTCATCACCAATGGGGACAGCGACATCCACCTTGTGCTGGCTCGCTCTGAGGAAGGCACAAAGGACGGACGTGGTCTGTCGATGTTCATCTACGACAAGCGTCAGGGTGGTGTCAACGTACGTCACATCGAGCACAAACTTGGTATCCACGGATCTCCTACCTGTGAGCTCACCTATAAGAATGCTAAGGCAGAGCTCTGCGGTAGCACCCGTCTAGGACTTATCAAGTATGTGATGGCTCTGATGAACGGTGCCCGTCTGGGTATCGCTGCACAGTCGGTAGGTGTTGAGCAGGAGGCTTACAACGAGGGTCTGGCCTACGCCAAGGAGCGCCAGCAGTTTGGTGAGGCTATCATCAACTTCCCCGCTGTTTACGATATGCTCTCTCGCATGAAGGCTAAGCTCGATGCTGGTCGTTCACTGCTCTACGAGACAGCTTGCTACGTTGACGTTTACAAGTGCCTCGAGGATATCGAGCGCGACCGCAAGCTCACACCCGAGGAGAAGCAGGAACTGAAGAAGTACCAGCGCTTGGCTGATGCCTTCACACCGCTGGCCAAGGGTATGAACTCTGAGTACGCCAACCAGAACGCCTACGACGCCATCTCTATCCACGGTGGTTCAGGCTTCATCATGGAGTACAAGAGCCAGCGTCTGTTCCGCGACGCCCGTATCTTCTCTATCTACGAGGGTACCACACAGTTGCAGGTTGTTGCTGCTATCCGCTACATCACCAACGGCACCATGCTGAACAATATCAAGGATATGTTCGCTGCACTTCCTGAGAACGCTGATGCTGCTCTGAAGGCTCGTGTAGAAAAGCTCATCCCCGTTTACGAGGAGGCTCTCGCTGCAGTAAAGGCTCTTGAGAATCAGGATGCACAGGACTTCCTGGCTCGTCGTCTGTACGATATGACTGCCGAACTCGTGATGTCTCTGCTTATCATCCGCGATGCTGCCAAGGCTCCCGAGCTGTTCGCCAAGAGCGCTCAGGTTTATGTCCGCATGACAGAGGAAGATGTCTTTGGTAAGTCTGCTTACATCAAGGCCTTCCGCGTTGAGGACCTTGAGAGTTTCAAGGCTGCAGAGGTAGAGACTGCTGAGTAATGACTGATAAAGAATTGGACGAAAGAGTCAACCGTGCGGTTGATAATTTCATGGCCGGATATGGCTGCTGCCAAAGTGTGGTGGCAGCCTTTTCCGACCTTTATGGTTTAGACGAGACTATGGCCAAGCGCATCGCTGCAGGCTTTGGCGGTGGAGTAGGTCGTATGCGCATGATGTGCGGTGCCGTCTCGGGCATAGTGATGCTTGTGGGTCTTGACTGCGGTCAGACAGAGGGTAGCGATCGCGAGGGCAAGTCTGCCTGTTATAAGGTTGTCCAGCAGCTGCTTGAGAAATCGAAGCAGGAGAATGGCAGCCTCATTTGTGCTGAAATCCTTGGCATAAAAGGCCACGATAAGGCTCCAAACAGTTATGTCACTTCACCCCGCACAGCCGAGTATTATAAGACTCGCCCCTGTGTTGCCAAGGTAGAAAGCGCTGCCCGTATCTTTGCCGACTATCTGAAATCTAAAGATAGTTGACGTCGGCATGACGTTTTGAAAACTGTAATGTCTTACCCTGAAAAACGTTGAATCAAAAACAACGTTTTTCCGGGTAAGACATTATTTGGAAACAAGGGAGAGGAAACCTGTGCTCAGCTAAATGGGAGAAAATCGTACTTTTAGGGTGCGAAATAAAACATTTATCCACATTTGTGGCAGAGAAGGACTATTTTCCACCCCTTTCTGTACGATACTCACCATAGTATAGCTTGCTTTATCCGTACTTTTGCAATCAGAACGAAACAGTAACAAATTACTTAAAGAAAAATGAAACTGAACAACAAATCGAAAACGAAGCGGATGGCACTGGTACTGCTTACTCTGCTTCTGAGTGTGATGAATGCTACTGCTGCCCAGACAACAGTAGCCAGATGGGAGTTTACTACAGGTTACGATGTGGAAAAGAACGGCACCACAGCTGTCTATACTCCAAACACGTTAGGGTGGTCGGCGCTGGCCAATACGAAGTGGACTACGCTACAGCCCTATTTCCTGCCCAACGAGTGTGCGCTGGTGCCTGAGGAGTGCCAGGTTACGCTACACACCAGCGATGGCAAGTGGCAGGTGACGTCGAGTGGCTCTACACCAAACTATCTGTTGCGTCTTAATACTGCCTCCATCGACAAGTTTACTGCCAAGGCCGACTATACAGACGGTTCTAAGCACGACCAGTATTTTGAGGTGTCGATGCCTACCACCAGCCTGAGTCATCTGAAACTGAACTTTGCCATTGGCGACGGCTCCAGTTCATCCACAAAATTCGGCGTGGTCTATTCAACGGATGGAGGCACCACATGGACGATACTGGATGACTACACGTCGGGAGCCCACTGGAATACTTATGTCGATGCCAACTACGACCTGAATGCTGACAATAAAGAGCGACTGATAGTACGCATGCTCATACAGTCGGCTACGAAGACCAGCAACTATAATCTGAAGTATGTAAACATACTGGCAGAAGACACGCAGGCTCCGCGCCTGCAGAGTATTACTCCTGTTAATGGCAGCACTGGTGTGCTGACCACAGGAAAGGTCATTATGCTCTTCAACGAGGGAGTACAATTGGCGTCTGGTGCTACGGCCACGCTGACTAACAACGCCACGGGAAGTAAACAGACTCTCGTGCCTGCAGTAAATATTAATAAGGTGTCGTTTGCGTATGCCGACCTCGATCTGAGTACCTCTTATACCCTCACGCTGCCTGCCAACTCACTTTCCGACATGGCTGGCAATGTCTATCAAGACGATATCACCACTACATTCACTACCGGCGACACTCGTCCTGTACCACCACCTGTGCTCGACAGCCACAACCGGCTGTGGTACCACCGTCCCGCCGGTTACTGGGAAGAGGCGTTGCCCCTTGGCAACGGCCGCCTGGGAGCGATGGTCAGCGGTAGCGTGGCGAAGGACACGCTTCAATTGAACGAGGACACCTTCTGGGGACAGTCGCCCAACAAAAACTACAATGCCAATGCCAAGAACGTGTTGGCACAGGTGCAGCAGCTCATTTTCAATAAGGACTATGCCGCAGCCCAGAAACTGGCTATCCCCAACTGGATGTCGCAAGCCTCACACGGCGCACAGTATCAGGCTGCCGGCTGCGTGCTGCTGGGATTCCCCGGTCACCGCTATGACGACGAGGAGCCCGGACAGACCGACGGTGCCGTGGACGCACAGGGCTACGTGCGCTCGCTGGACATGAACAATGCCACCGCCGTGACCACCTACGTCGTCAACGGTGTCACCTATACGCGTACCGTATTCACATCGCTCACCGACAATGTGACGCTGATGCGCATCGAGGCCTCCGAGGCCGGACGGCTGGACTTCAACCTCTGCTTTGCAGCCCCCATCAAGACGAACATGGAGAAGATGGGCGTGAACAAGATAACTGCCGACGGCATGCTGGAGGCATCGCTCGTGCCGGGACGCACGCAGTCGGAGAACGTAGACAACAAGCTACAGTGCTACACCTTCATCAAGGTCATCAACGAGGGTGGTACGCAGACCACTACCGGCAAGCAGAACGTGATACAGGGAGGACTGGTGGCCAGCCAGACCGGTGCGCCCACCATCGAGGTGAGTGGAGCCACGGCAGCCACCATCGTCATCTCGTCGGCCACCAACTTCGTCAACTACAACGACATCAGTGCCGACGCTGAGGCCAAGGCACTGGCCTATATGAACAGCTATCTGAACAGCGGGAAGAGCTTTGCTTCGGCACTGGCCGACCACGCTGCCAAATACCGTGAACAGTTCGACCGCGTCAGCCTCGACCTGGGCAGCAACAGCGTCCAGGAGCAGAAGGACACCGAGACACGCATCAAGGAGTTCCGCTCCGTGGGAGGCAACGACCCAGGGCTGATAGCCAACTACTTCCAGTTTGGCCGTTATCTGCTCATCTCCTCCTCACAGCCTGGCACCCAGCCCGCCAACCTGCAGGGTATCTGGAATCCCAATGCCCGCCAATATCCGGCATGGGACTCGAAATACACGTCGAACATCAACGTGGAGATGAACTACTGGCCTGCCGAGGTCGCCAACCTCAGCGAGTGTCACAACCCGTTCATCGAGATGGTGAAGGATGTCAGCATCACCGGTGCCGAGACAGCTGATAAAATGTACGGCGCACGCGGCTGGGCATTGCACCACAATACCGACCTCTGGCGTACTACAGGTGCCGTGGACAACGGTTCTGTGGGTGTATGGCCGACTTGCAACGCCTGGTTCTGCTCACACCTATGGGAAAAGTACCTCTTCAGCGGTGACAAACAGTATCTGGCCGAAGTCTATCCCGTACTGAAGGGCTGTGCTCAGTTCTTCCAGGACATTCTCGTAGAAGACCCCAACACACACTATAAAGTCGTATGCCCCTCCAACTCGCCCGAAAACCATCCCGGCATCGGCAAATATACCGATGACAACGGCAAGGAGATGAACTGCGCTCTCTTTGGCGGCGTGGCCATGGACAACCAGATGGTCTTCGACGTGCTGAAGAATACTGCAGAGGCTGCCCGCATCTTAGGAACCGATGCCGAACTGGCCGACCAACTGGATGCGCTGAAGGCGCAACTGACTCCCTATAAGATTGGTAAGTATGGACAGATACAGGAATGGCAGGAGGACTGGGACAAGGAAAAC
>JAFUTI010000026.1 GCA_017471465.1 Prevotella sp.
CCGCAAGATGAATGCAAAGAAGTAAAAGGGCAAAATAAAAATGACCCCGTCGGTCAGGACTTTACAGGGGTCAAAAATAAAAAGTTTTAAGGGGTCATCGTCGCTTTGCCCTCGGGGGTCAAACTCGCGCGGCTTTTCCATCTTATTTTAGTTTTATTATATCGCTCCACCTTATAGTAGGGTTTGGGCTTTTGTAGTCATTCTTTTATGGCATTGGCTGATTAGAATTTCCACCGCCAGGTCTTTCTGACGATGGCAGATATGGTATGTGTGATGGTTCGCATGTGGAAATTCTTGCCTAGGACTATCATCATGACGGCTGACAGAATCAGCAGGATACCGATGACGAGTTGGATGGTGAGTGTTTCTCCAAAGACTATGACTCCGATGGCTACAGCTGTCAGCGGTTCCAGGGCTCCCATGATGGCCGTAGGCGTGGCCCCGACCTCGTGGACGGCGATAGTCATCAGCACCAGCGAGAGGATGGTAGGCACCAGTCCCAGCCAGCAGGCGTAGAACCATGCTCGTGGCGATGGTGGCAGTTGCAGATGCAGCTCGGGCGTGGTAAACGAGTATGCCAGCAACGCAAACATACAGATGAGCAGCACGTAGAACGTGAGTTTCAACGACGACATGCGGATGCTCGACTGGTTGACAACAACGATATAGATGGCGTAGCACAATGCCGACAGTATGACCAGGATGATGCCCGTGGTGCTGATCGCTGTCTCTCCATCGCCTTGATACAGCAGTCCGATGCCGCTCAAGGCCAGAAGGATGGCCGTAACTGTAGAAAGTGTTATCTGTTCCTTGAAGAACAGTGCCATAATGCACGCCACCATGACCGGATAGACGAACAGGATGGTAGATGCGATGCCGGCATCCATGAGCAGGAAGCTCTCGTAGTAGGTGATGCACGACCCGGCGAAAAGGAGTCCCAACGCACCGAGCACTTTCATCTCTTGCCGGTTAATGCGAAAGGACTTTCTTTCCACCAACAGCATCACGCCCAGCATGGCGACAGCCGTCGCAAAACGGTAGAACAGCACGGACGACGTGTTCACCCCTTCTTCGTAAAGAGGCAGAGCACCAAACGGATTCGTGCCGTAACACACCGCAGCCAAGATTCCACAGATAACTCCCTTGTGTCGCATTTACGTTTGTCCCTTTTCTGCTATGACTTTACTTGAATATATTGAAGTGCAGTTTCGGTTTCACTTTCACCTTCGTGCCCTCAGTGGTGCTGGTGTAACTGATGTCGAAGCCTGTGTTGGCAAACTTGCCGGGCTTGTCCACGTCGAGCAGGGCGGTGGCGCCGTCGGAGGTGATGTCGGCAAAGATGTCGGTGAGGCGCACTTTTTTCAGATAGACTTCCTTCACCTGTATCTGTGCCGTTCCGATGGGCAGCTTCCCGTTCTTGTCCTTGCGCATCTGGGCTGTGCGCTCCTTCGAGAAGTCCACCTTGAAGTCGCCGGTAAGGGCAACGTTGCCAATGGTTTTCACGCTGAACGCCCGCCCCACGTCGAAAGCCTTCGTATCGATGTTCCCATCGATATACTTGTTGGTCTCGTCGAGAGAAATTTTGAAGTCCACCGCGCCAACCTCCGTGCTCAGTTTGCCGCCGAAGCGCTCATTCTTCCAATAGATGCCCAGTTCGCCGCGATAGTCGATTGTGGCAAGCGATTTCAACTGGTCGGTCATCAGTTTCTTCACGGCAAACTTGTTGATGATCTCCATGACCTTCTGGCTGTAGGTGTGCATATTTTCTATGTCGAACCTGATGGCCAGTTTATACTTGTCCTTCAGGTTGGCTATTCCGCCCTTAGCCCTGATGTCGAGTTGACGGTCGGGGGTTGTCACGTGTACGTTGTCGAACGTCATGCCGTCTTCGTGACCCGTCACAGTAGTAGTCACAGTGAGTGGCATGTCGAAGTTCTTCAGCACTGGGGCGAAGGGCGTGGCGATGTCTTTCAACAGTGTGCTGACGGTGACGGTGCCTGTCTTGTAGGCCAGCGTCGTGCCCCGCTTGGCACTTGGCAGTTGCATCCTGGTACTGTCGATGCTCACGCGGGTGTTCTGGTGGCTGAAGGCCAGATCCTGCACGTAGGCCGTACCGCCTTTGTAGGCGAGCAGGCCCTGAAGGTCTCTGAGGAAGAATCCCGTCAGCGTGTCGGTCACGTTGCCGCTGACGATGCGGGCATACACGGTGTCCTTGTTCATGTATTGCAGTTCGGCCTCTAGGTCGGCCCACACGTTCAGGTGCCCGGTGTCGAAGGCCCCGCGCTTGGGCCTCGCTGCATTTTTGCGCGGCTGGTGGTTGTCGGTGGTGTAGTGCAGCCGGTGCAGCCTCAGTCGCCCCACGCCGTCTTCAGGCAGCAGTTCCAGCCGGTCTATCGACAAGGTGGTCTCCACGGGGCCTTTCTTGGTCTGTGCCGTCCAGTGTGTGCGCAGGTTCTCCACGATGCCCGTCTCTTTCCAACGCTCGCCGAACGCCACCTGCAGGCGGTCCAGATGCACCAGTTTGTCCAGGTAAGTCAGCGTCACGTCCTCGATGCTGCCCTGTCCCTTGAAGTTGCCGTCGAGGCTGGCTCCCACCGACTCCAGGTTCAGGTCGATGTCGTTGTAGGTCAGTCTCACGTCCTCCAGTTTGATGTCGCGCAGGTCGAACTTCAGTTTGCTTTTCTTCTGTCTCGTGGTCAGCGTGTCGCCGGGTGCCTTGTCCTTCTTCAGCGCGTCGAGGATGGCCTGATAGTTGGGCGGCTCACCGGGATTTTCCACGATGTTCGCGTGCAGGCCTGCTATCCGTGCGCGCTCCACCTCAATCTTGCTGGCCAGCAACTGGGTCAGGTCGAAATCGACCACCATCCGCTCCATCTCGAAGAGTTTCCGCTTCTGCTGGTCGTCGATGCTCACACCATAGAGTTGCAGGTCCTGCCGCAGCATGTCGATGTACACGCTGTCTGCCGTGACCTTCGTGCCCAGCCGTTCCGACAGCATCTCGGTGGCCTTGTGGAGCACCTTTTCCTGAATCGCCGGTGAATTCACGGCGATGGCGAGACCGCCAAGGACGATGATCAGCACGGCGAACAGGCCGCCCAGAATCTGCAAAATCAGCAACAACTTCTTTTTCATGCTGCAAAGTTAGTCTTTTTTTTGCAGACTACAGCAAGTCTCTCGCTATTTCTTATACAATAACAATCGTAATCTACAAACTGATATATCCTTCACCGAACTGGTAAGTGATTATGCGGCAAATGGTTATGGTGAAGAGTCGTTTTACGTTCATTTACTTTAGTCTTTCCGTGATTCTTGCTCTTATATATAGAGTCTCTTCATGAAAGAAATGGCCGTCTGGTGAAAAAAAAATAACCGTCTGGTGAAAATTTCGAGCCGCCAGATGAAAATTTCGAGCCGCCAGATGAAAATGAATAGCCGTCAGGTGATGGCGAATGGGCTTCTGACAGGAAAGATACCTTGACAAACAATTGTATCAATTTCAACCATTCACCGTAACACACTGAATATCAATGTGTTGCATAATTCGTGAAGGCTTTTTGCTTTCGAAAATCGGGTGTCAGTATATGTGGGTGTCGTATAGTCACTTAGGCTGACTATAGACATGCACACTGGAACCTTGGGCGGAAGGCAGGTAATTGATGCCCCACCAACACATCTGCAACAGTACGAACGAGACGAGCAATACCCACAAGGCAAGCTTCGGACGGTGAGCGGGCACTTGGCGGTAGTGCACATAGACCAGATAGGCAAACCAGGTGATGGCAGCCCACGTCTCCTTGGGATCCCATGACCAGTAGTGGCCCCACGCCTCCTTGGCCCAGAGTGCACCGAAGAGCATGCCGATGGTCATAAAGGCGAGACCGACATAGACGAGATTGTCTGTAATGTCGAATTCTTCATCGGCAATGGCGTTTTTCTTGAAAAACAGCAGATACAGAGCCATGACTGTTGCAGCACCAAGCACAGCGTATGCAAACATATAGACGATGACGTGGGGTGCAAACCACGGACTCTGCAGGGCTGGCATCAGCGTCTTGGAGTGAATTTCGGGCTTGAAGAGATTCACGCATATAAACACCACGGAAAGTATGGTTGAGAACGTGAGTATCCACCTGTATTTCCAGCGGGAGTAAACGATGATGCCCGCCAGCGGAAGGAAGAACGAATACCACAGACGCGTCTCGCCCATAGTCCTCAGTGGTGGACGCTCCAAGGAAATCCACATCGTCAGGATAAAACTGAAGAATACGATGAGGCCGATGACTGTCGATGTATAGGCCATCGGCGTCTTCTCACGCCATGCTGCCCATGCGCCTACGGCCCATAGCAATACTGCTGCTATTGCGAAATATATGAAATGTTCCCAAGTAATCATCTATAAACTATAAACCTTAAACTATAAACTCTTCCATCTTCCTCCCAAAACAAACATACATACGGCTCCGGCGAGCATCATATAAATGCCCGTATAAACAAGCGGCAGCCACGGGTCGCTCACCAGCTCAAGAATGCTTGTCTGGCTCATGGCTCCCATCTGCGTATCGTAGCCATATTGATAGATTTTCCAACCATCCACCTCCACGGGCTTGTTCACCTCGACGGTGGCCTGTACGCTTTTGCCGGTCTTTGTCAGAATCTGGATGTCGGAGGCAAAACGGCGGGGCGATCCGTCATCGTAGGTCTCCATGACAAACTGCTTCAGTTCGATGGCGATAGGCATCTCTACCACCTGCTGCTGCGCCGTCAGCGCCCGCCATTCCGGTTCTCCCTTTACCGTTATCATCTTTAACCGCTGCACATCGGCATTGCCCAGCGTAGCGGTTGTCATAGCAAGGAACAGGCCTAAGTGGTTCAAGAGAAAAGGGATGTCCCTTTTCAAGTTGAGAGATGAGAGTTTAAAGTTTAGAGTGCGCCTGAGGATGGTCTGCCCCAGAATCACGGCGATATAGACGTAGATGAGTACAAAGGGCCAGAACGCCAGCATGTAGTTGATCCATAAGCTCCCCTCTTCCATTGGAGTGGGGCCGGGGGTGAGGCTCTTCTGTCGCGTCAGTCCCATGATGAGAGTCAGTACGACGGCATACACCAATGCCGGTATCGCGGCATTGTGAGTTCCGATGAATTGAAAACCATACACCTTCTTCCGAAGAACGAAGATGACGGCAATTAGTGCGAGAAAAACCGCCAGCAAGATACCGTTGACCGGCCAGCGGAAAGCATCCCAGTCGACAGGGCCGACGCTCAGTTGGAGCAGCAGTCCCGTCACGATAAGGCCTCCTCCTATATGGAAGCCTTCCTTCATTCCGTATGGTTTATTCCACATAATTTTCTTTTTCCGGTTGCAAAGGTACAAAGAAAGATGCAAACGGTCGTTAAGTCATCATTGTAAAACTCCTTAAATATTGTTAAGTTAATACAGAATAGTCTGACCAAGTCATCTTTATTACGTATATTTGCATTCAAAACACATACGACTATGACGAAAAAGGATGGAACGAATCTCAGCCGTCGCGACTTTCTGCGGCGATTAGGCGTGGGAGCCGGTTCGGCAATGGCTATGATGGCGCTGGAGCCGCTAAGCGTGCTTGCCCGTGAGAAAGAGAAAGAGACAGGGCCTGTGACTAACCGCATGACCTACCGTGTGCAGCATGGTTCGGGTGAGCAGATCTCGTTGCTGGGCTTCGGCATGATGCGGCTGCCTGACAACCAGGAACAAGTAGACGAACTGGTGGACTATGCCATCGCTCACGGCGTGAACTACTTCGACACGGCACCGATGTACATGGGCGGGCGCTCGGAGGTGCTGACAGGCAACACGCTGAGTCGGTTCCCCAGAGAGAAATATCATGTAGCCACCAAAATGTCGAACCAGAACCGCCGCTTGTGGAGCTACGACGAATCGAAGCGGATGTACGAACAGTCGTTCGAGCGACTGAAGGTCGACTATATCGACTATTATCTGCTGCATAGCATCGGAGGTGGTATGGACTCGCTGAAAGGCCGCTTCCTCGACAACGGCATCCTCGATTTCCTGCTGAAGGAGCGCGAAGCCGGACGTATCCGTCATCTGGGATTCTCGTATCATGGCGACGTGCGCGACTTCGACTGGCTACTGGACCGTCAGGACGAATACCACTGGGACTTCGTACAGATACAGATGAACTTCCTCGACTGGCGCCATGCATCCATCAGACAGGGCCGCCGCCACGATGCCGACGCGGAGTACCTGTACGGAAAACTGGAGAAGACAGGCATACAGGCCGTTATCATGGAACCCCTGCGGGGAGGAGCTTTCGGAAGGATGGCCAGCGAACTGACCGACCAACTGAAAGCCGTGCGTCCTGATGACAGTACCGCCCGCTGGGCCTTCCGCTGGGTGGGCTCCTATCCCAACGTGCTGACAACACTGAGCGGCATGAACCGTATGGAACACCTTGTTGACAATGTGACAACCTTCTCACCCTTGGAGGCATGCACTGAGGCTGAAAACCGACTGTTGGCCGACATTGCCGACCAAATGGCAGGCTACCCCACCATACCCTGTACCACCTGCGCCTACTGCATGCCGTGTCCCTACGGCGTTGATATTCCTGGTAATTTCGCCTATTACAACGAGGCCGTCAAGGAGAAAATTCTTCCCCTGCCGGAACGTACTGCCGCTGACTATGCCAGCCGTAAGCAGCAGTTCACGGAGGGTTATCGCAAGGCGCTGACAGACCAGAAGTCATGGGCACACAGTTGTCAGGACTGTGAGGAATGTCTGTCGAAGTGTCCGCAGCAGATACGCATCCCCAACCAGATGGCCCGCATTGTGGAGACGTTGAGGAAGTAATTTAGAACAATTGCTTACTTGGAGTCTATCGTAGTTTGTTGTACACTTCGTCGGTCAGTGGTTCAAGCCATTCATTGCTATTACCTGGTTGTAAATTGGCGTGGTAGGTCAGATGTTGCATCCAGCTGTCGCGGGCAGCTCCGTGCCAGTGCTTCACACCTTCTGGTACGGCGATGGTCACACCGGGCTTCAGTTCCACAGGTTCCTTGCCCCATTCCTGATACCAGCCGCGACCGGCAACGCAGATAAGCATCTGAACGGCACCGTGATGCACGTGCCAGTTATTGCGGCAACCCGGTTCGAAGGTGACGTTGCAGAGCCCTGTCTTGTCGAGCACAGCCAAATAGCTGTTTCCTGTAAAATATTGGGCGTAAGCGGTGTTGGGCTCGCCTTTGGGCCAGGTGCTGCTGAGGGTGTAGCCCTCCGCACAGAGCCATGCACAGAGTTCGTCGACGAGTTTTTGACTGTTGCCCATATTCACCGCGCCCTGCTTGTGGGCAGCCAACTGTGGACTCACACCTTCGAGCCCACTCAGGGCTGCAACAGTTACAATCTCGCGGTCGGCATGTGAGAGTTGGTCGCCAGCAAAGATGTCGCCGAAGAGGTGTGACTTCAGATAGTAGTCGTCCTGTTGACAGAAGTCATAGTCGAACGCACGGCCGGAGAGTTTCGTCTGCACCTCCGTGCCTTGTTTTAGGGCCTCTGCTGCGTCATTCCAAATTTCCGGACGTTTCCAAGGCTTGCCCTCCTGCCAGTTCGCCTGCTTGTTTTCTAATACCTTGTTCAATACTCCCAGTGCGTTCAGCGAGCGAGGAAATCCCGTGTAGGCATAGAGTTGAGAGAATGCCTCCTTCAGTTCATTGATGGTCACGCCATTGTCGAGTGCCGTCCGCACGGCAGGCTCCAGCCGTTCCAAGTCACCCTGTGCCATCAGGCAGGCACAGGCCGCCAATCCCTTTTGACGCTCCGTCAGCGTCTGTCCGTTTAACATTGCCATAGTCATT
This sequence comes from Prevotella sp., assembly GCA_017471465.1. Classification (GTDB taxonomy): domain Bacteria; phylum Bacteroidota; class Bacteroidia; order Bacteroidales; family Bacteroidaceae; genus Prevotella. Next base: position 7,855 of record JAFUTI010000026.1, read on the forward strand.
ACTGCTATTACAAATACGATGATTCTTTTCATCTTACAGACTGGCCAAAAGGATTTCCTTGATGTCCTGCTCTGTCAGGGGTGCGTAGGCATTCTCCAGACCTTCGTTGACAGCGATGTGATGAGCCATCTCGTCGATACGGCTGTCGTCGATGCCCACCTCACGCAGGTGCATGGGAATGTTGATGCTCTCGAAGAAACGGTAGGTGGCGTCGATCGCCTTCTCGGCTATCTCTGCCCCAGGCAGCGAAGCGTCGATGCCGAAGACGTTGATACCATACTTCACGAAGCGGGGCAGGGTGCGCTCGTTAAGAATATGCTTCATCCAACGCGGGGTGATGATTGCCAGACCCTCGCCGTGAGTGATGTCGTAGTAGGCAGAGAGGGCGTGTTCGATGCCGTGACAGGGCCAGCCGCTGGGGCTGTTGCCAAGTGACAGGATGCCGTTGCAGCCGTAGGTGCAGGCCAGCATCATCTCGGCACGGGCGGTGTAGTCCTCGGGGGTCTCTAAGCACTTGCGGCCATTCTCCATCAGCGAGCGCAGCATCGACTCGCAGAAGCCGTCGTTGAGCAGCGTGGTGTCGGCGGCAAAGTACTGCTCGATGGTGTGGTTCATAGCATCGGCAACGCCTGCAGCGGTCTGCTTCTTGCTGACGGTGAAGGTATAGACGGGGTCGAGAATCGACACGGCCGGGAACAGCAACGGGTCCATATAACCAATCTTGTCGTTGGTCTCGGTGCGCGAGATCACACCTCCGCAGTCGTATTCCGAGCCGGTAGCTGCGAGGGTGATGATGTCGACGATAGGCAGGGCGGCCTGTGCTTTCACCTTATAGGAGATCAGATCCCAGGGGTCGCCGTCGTACTTAGCTCCGGCTGCGATAGCCTTTGAGCAGTCGAGCACACTGCCACCACCCACAGCCAGGATGACGTCGATGCCATGCTCCTTGCAGAGGCGCACGCCGTCAAGCACCGATGGGTCATACTTCGGGTTGGGCTGGATGCCTGAGAGTTCAATGATTTCGTAGCCTTTTAATAGTTCCTTCACGCGGTCGTAGAGACCAATCTTTTTGATACTTCCACCGCCGTAGGTGAGGAGAATCTTCTTACCAAACTGCGCCATCACGCTGGGCAGCTTCACAATCGACTCACGTCCGAAGATGAGCCGGGTAGGGGTCATGTAATCAAAGTTCTGCATAGTTCTATTCGTATGAGTAGTTTGTTAATATCCGAGTCCTTTCAGCCATTTTTCTACCTTTGCCTTGCCGCTGCGCACCTCGTGACCGTAGATGCTGAAACCTTTGGTGACATTGGCTCCAGTGAAGGCTGCCTCCACGTCTTCCACACAATTGGCCAGACCAGAGCCCTCATGCGTGGTGAAGGGGATGACGGTCTTGCCCTTCAGGTCGTTAGCGTGCTTCTTGAAAAAGGTGAACATCACCTGAGGATAGGTGCCCCACCACACAGGGCCACCGATGAACACGGTGTCATACTGACTCAGATTCACGTCGCCCTCATATTCCGGCAGTTCGCCTTTTCTGGTTTCTTCCTTTGCCAGATTGATGAGCGGCGTATAGGCCATACCGTCGTACTTGTGCGTCACAATCTCAAACTGTTCTGCGCCGGCCAGTTCGCTGATATAATCGGCAACAATCTTCGTGTTGCCAACCTCAATGTTGCCTACAGCGTAGTTGTCTCCCGCATGCGAGAAGAACACTACTAATGTCTTTCCGTTTGCCATAACTTTTTCCTGTTTTGCGCCGCCACTGCATGCTGTCGAAACGAGCAGCGCTACTGCGGCTGTGATGATACTTCTGATATTCATAATTTCATTTACTATTTGACAATTTACAATTTGCAATTATCTTTCGACGTTGCAAAGGTACGATGTTTTTTTTATACAACGGTTTCACAAAAAGCGCTACATTTTTCACTTTTTGCCGAAAAAAAATTCTTTATTAATAAAAAATGTGTAACTTTGCGCTGTCATGAAGCGTGATTTCATCTATTCTACCGACTTCTACGGCATGAACGCGCCCGAGCTGAGTCACACCTGTATGCACCTGCTGTGTACGGCGGGCGAGGGAAGTTTCGTGTTTAACGAACGATGCTATCATATCGTCAGGAACGACCTGGTGGTGATACCTTATCCCAACCGCGTCAGTAATCTTGCAGCCCACAGCGACATACAGGTGGAATGGCTGGCTGCCGACTACAAGTTCCTGCAGAACCTGTTGCCATCCAACAACTACAGCATCGGCGGCAGTATCTCGTTGAACCAAGACCCCGTCATCCGTCTGACAGACGAACAGACCCGGCATCTGTTGGAGGACTTCCGCCGGCTCCGTGACCGTCTGAATGACCGCCATCTGCAGTTCTACCGCGAACTGATGGGCAGTCTCTGTCTGACAATGATGTACGACATTTTTGAGCCCCATGCACAGCGCGATGCCACCGCTGCCCACAGCGACCGCACGGCCTATATCGTGAAGCAACTCATGGCGTTGCTTGCCACCGGTATCAGCTGTACGGAGCGCGATGTGAGCTACTATGCCGAGCGACTGAACGTGTCGCCTAAATACCTATCTGCAACCATCAAGCGTGTTACGGGCCACAGCGTGACGTCCTACATCGACCGCCATACCGTGCCCATACTGAAAAGCTATCTGGATGACGAGCGTCTGTCGCTCACCCAGATAGCCGACCGTATGAACTTCACCTCGCTCTCTTATTTCAGTCGCTATTGCACCAAGCACCTTGGACAGTCGCCCAGTGAATACCGCCAGAGCCTGCAGCCCAAATAAAACCTAATGCATACGTCTTAGACGACCTCAATACCCTGTTCCTCGCAGAGTTTCAGACTCATCTCCTTCAGCTTGAACTTTTGGATTTTACCAGAGCCTGTCAGAGGAAATTCCTTGATAAAGAAGACGTACTTCGGTATTTTATAGCGGGCTATCTTACCGCGACAGAAGAGCTGGACATCCTCAGGTGTCATCTCGGCACCCTCCTCAAGGATGATGAAAGCGCCGACAGCCTCGCCGTATTTCTTTGAAGGCACGGCAGCTACTTGCACGTCGCGGATGCCGGGCATGTGGTAAAGGAATTCCTCTATCTCGCGTGGGTAGATATTTTCACCGCCACGGATAATCATGTCCTTGATGCGGCCTGTAATCTTATAGAAGCCCTGTTCGTCCTTCACGCCGAGGTCGCCAGAGTGCAGATAGCCGTTCTTGTCAATGACCTCAGCTGTAGCCTCAGGGTTCTTATAGTAGCCCTTCATGACGTTGAAGCCTTTGCAGCACATCTCACCCTGCACGCCGACAGGGCACTCCTCGCCGGTCTCCGGGTCAAGCACCTTGACGTCAACGTATGGATAGTCGCGGCCTACGGTGGTACAGCGCTGCTCGAAGGTGTCGTTCAGACAGGTCTGAGTCATGCCGGGCGACGATTCTGTGAGGCCGTACACGCTGGTGATGGTCATATACATCTTCTCGCTTACCTGCTTCATCAGTTCGATAGGACAGAGCGAGCCTGCCATGATGCCTGTGCGCAGGCTGGTAAGGTCGAACATGTCGAACATCGGATGGTTGAGTTCAGCGATGAACATCGTGGGTACACCGTAGACGGCGGTACATCTTTCTTTATGTATAGAGGCGAGTACTACCAGCGGGTCAAATTTCTCTACCATCACCTCGGTACAGCCATGTGTGAGGCAGTTCATCGTGGCCAGCACCACGCCGAAGCAATGGAACAGTGGCACGCAGACGCAGAGCTTGTCGTCTTGTGTAAAGCCCATGTTTTCTCCTGTGAAGTAGCCGTCGTTGGCGATGCCGAAGTGGGTGAGCATCACGCCCTTGGGGAAACCCGTGGTGCCGCTGGTGTACTGCATGTTGCACACGTCATAGCAGCTGACCTGCTTCTTCATTTCGTTGAGTGTCTCGTCCTCGATGTTCTGTCCGAGGAGCAGCAGCTCGGCCGTGTTGTACATGCCGCGGTACTTCTCCATGCCGATGAATACAACGTTCTTCATAAAGGGAAAGCGTTCGCTGTTCAGGTGTCCACGTTCGCAGGTCTTCAGCTCGGGCAGCATGGTGTAGGTCATGTCGACGTAGTTACAGTCCCATGTGCCGTCGGTGATGCAGAGCACTTCCATGTCGGAGTCCTTGCAGAGGTATTCCAGCTCGTTCTGCTTGTAATTGGTGTTCACCGTGACGAGCACAGCGCCGATCTTGGCAGTGGCATAGAGGAAGGTGAGCCAGTCGGGCACGTTGGTTGCCCAGATGCCTACGTTGGAGCCTTTCTTCACGCCAATGCTAATGAGACCTTTGGCAAGGTTGTCGACGCGCTCGTTGAACTTTGACCAGGTGAATCTGAGGTCGCGGTCGGAATATACAATGTATTCTTTGTCGGGCGTTGTCTCTGCCCAGTACTCCAGCCATTGGCCAAGTGTTCGTTCGTAGAGCGTATAGCCGACAGAACCGGTCTCAGCGGGATAAGTTCGGTCAGGCAGTGGTCTGCCTGCCATATCTAATTTACTCATGTCTTTCGTTATTACGTTATTGCGTTATACCGTTATTATGTTAGAACGGAATATAAACCACAGCCAGGATCTTGGCCTTCTTGCCAGGTGCGCCGTGGACGTGGTGCTTCACAATGGAATCGTAGAAGATGGAGTCACCCTCCTTCAGTGTATAGGTCTCCTTGCCATAGACAATCTCCACCTCGCCCTGCATCACGTAGATGAACTCTTCACCCTCATGGGCCGAGAGCTGGAACTCAGGTGACTCTTCCGGATTGATGTCGATGACGAACGGCTCCATGTGTCGTCCAGCCTTTTGCTGAGCCAGCGGGTGGTATTCCATGTGCTTGCGGGCATCTGTAGCACCATTGGAAAAACTGATGCTGTTGTCGCGCTCACGGTCGGCTGCTCGGCAGACGACAGGTCCCAGGGCGTCGCTGTCGTCGAGAAAGGTGCCGAGGCGAACGCCTAAGGCACGTGCTATCTTGATAAGCGGACCAAGCGAGGGCAGATTTTCATCGCTCTCGATGGATGAAATCTGTTCTAACGACAAGCCGCTGCGTTCGGCAATTTCCTCTAGAGAGAGGTTTTTTGACTCTCGGATGCTTCTGATTTTCGAGCCAATGATGGTGTGATTTTCTGACATAATCTTTAAGACTGTTAGTTTTTGGTGTGCAAAGATACGAAATATGCACGGAAAACGGAAAATATTTTGGAAGATTAACACAATAATCTCTTCTGTCCCGTCGTTATATTAGACGTGCGTAAGCGTTACTATGTACTACTTGTTGTCCTGGGGATGCTGCTGGTGGAAGCTCAGGCTCAGTACGATCCTTCGTTCAGCCATTACTGGGCGATGGAGACATCTTTTAACCCTGCTGCTGCCGGAAAAGATCCTAAGCTGAATGTCAATGGCGCTTATAACATGACGCTGACAGGCTTTGAACACTATCCCAAGACGATGTACATCAATGCCGATATGCCCTTTTACTTTATCAGGTCTTTCCACGGTGTAGGTGTCCATGTCGTGAACGATGCCATAGGTCTCTTCTCCCATAAGAAAGTCAACCTTCAGTATGCCTATAAACTGCGGCTCCTGGGTGGTACGCTCGGTATAGGCCTGCAAGGCGGCCTTCTGAGTGAGTCGTTCGATGGTTCAGGAGTGGATTTGGAGGAGACAAGTGATCCCGCCTTTGCTAAGGCCGAGGTGACAGGTTCCGGCTTCGACCTCGGTGCCGGTCTCTACTACCAGCACCGAAACTGGTATGTGGGACTGTCGGCGCAGCACCTGACGAGTCCTACTGTGGATCTGGGTGAAACCAACGAGTTGACCATTAATCGTAGCTATTATTTTACTGGCGGATACAATATTCGGCTTAGAAATCCGTTTTTTACCATACAGACTTCGGTCTTAGGACGTACCGATGGTGTGGCTTACCGGGGTGACGTGACGGCCCGGCTGAAGTACAGCTATGAGCAGCGTTTGCTCTATGCCGGCTTGTCGTATAGTCCCACAAACTCCGTATCGGTGCTTGTCGGTGGCCATTTTCATGGCGTTATGGTGGGCTATTGTTACGAGGCTTATACCAGCGCCGTCAGTCTGGGCAATGGCGGTCATGAGCTGTTCGTGGGTTATCAGACCGATATCGACTTCGCCAAGAAAGGTCGAAACAAACATCAGAGTGTGAGAATTTTATAAAAAAGTATATGAAAAGACTGACAATAGGACTTTGCGCTGCTGCGCTGATATTGCTGACGAGTTGTTTCGGCAGCAAGGTCGCATCGGGCAGTGGCGGTGAACTGACGGGGGCTAGTGGCCGCTCGTTCGCTGAACCGGCTCCGTACGGTATGGTTCTCATCAAGCGTGGCCATCTGAAGATGGGCATTGAGAAGCAGGACTCGCTCTGGGGCAAGCAGACCCCGTTGCGCGATATCTCGGTCGACGGTTTCTGGATGGACGACACGGAGATAACGAACTCTGAGTACCGCCAGTTTGTAAACTATGTGCGCGACTCTATTCTGCGCGAGCGTCTGGCCGACCCTAACTACGGCGGCGACGAGTCGTATAAGATAGAGGAGGATAAGAACGGTGACCCCGTGAAGCCTCACCTTAACTGGAAGAAGAACCTGCCGCGTAAGCCCAATGAGGATGAACAGCGTGCTATCGAGAGCCTGTATGTTACCAATCCCGTGACAGGAGAAAAAATGCTTGATGCCGCTCAGATGAACTACCGCTACGAGGTTTACGACTACACCAGTGCAGCCTTGCGTCGCAACCGTCTCAATCCTGAAGAGCGTAATCTGAATACCGACGTGCAGATCGACCCCAATGAGGTTGTCTGGATTTCAAAGGACACGGCCTACATCAATGACGAAGGCAAGATTGTCAGCGAGACCATCAATCGTCCGCTAACCGGACCCTGGGACTTCCTCAATACTTACATCGTCAATATCTATCCCGACACGACCTGCTGGGTGAACGACTTCCCCAATGCCGACAATGAGGTCTATATGCGTAACTACTTCTCGAATCCCGCCTACAATGACTATCCTGTCGTAGGCGTGACATGGGAGCAGGCCAATGCCTTCTGCGCCTGGCGAACCGAATATCTGCTGAAAGGACTCGGTCCCGCTGCCCGTTACGTGCAGCGCTACCGTCTGCCGACAGAGGCCGAGTGGGAATATGCCGCCCGTGGTAAGGAAGGCACGGAGTTCCCCTGGGAGAACGAGGACGTGGCCAGCGGCAAGGGCTGCTTCTATGCCAACTTCAAGCCCGACGACGGTAACTACACCAAGGACGGCAACCTGATAACCTCGAAGGTGGGCATCTACAGCTCCAATACCAACGGCCTTTACGACATGGCCGGCAACGTGGCCGAATGGACCTCGACCATCTATACCGAGGCCGGCGTCGACGCCATGAACGACGTCAACCCGCAGTTGCGCTACAATGCCGCCAAGGAAGACCCATATAGGCTGAAGAAGAAGTCGGTGCGCGGTGGCTCGTGGAAAGACCCTGAGAGCTATATCCGTTCAGCCTGGCGCAGCAGCGAGTTCCAGAACCAGCCCCGTTCGTATATCGGTTTCCGTTGTGTGCGCAGCTTGGCCAATACGGTAAGCGAGAAGACAAAGCCCGGCAAGACATCAAAAAAAAAATAAAGAATAGCAGTGAGGTTCGCCACAACTTTGGTGGCACAACCATTCATTAAAAGCAAATATTGACATGACACGATACAGTAAATTCAATATCATCTACCGCTTACAGAAGTGGTTGGATAGTGTCCCCGGACAGACGTTCATGAACTACGCCTACAGCTGGGGTGCATCAATAGTCATTCTCGGTACGTTGTTCAAGCTGACCCACCTGCCAGGAGCCAACTTCATGCTGTTCCTGGGTATGGGTACCGAGGTTGTCGTGTTCTTCATTGCCGCCTTCGACAGGCCGTTCGACAAGACAGCCGACGGTATGGATTTGCCGACACACGTTGGTGAGGAAGGCGAAGAGCCGGAGGTGGCTCCTGCTGCTGCCGTCGTCGGTGGTGGCGGTACCGTTATCATTGGCGGTGGCACAGGTACTGCGGTAACGCCGCAGCAAAGCGGGCAGGAGCCTCCCGTGGTGGATACCGAGGCCATTGCTGCTGTCTCGTCTTCAGTGACGACGATGGCCGGTGGCGCCGTTGTCGGTGCCGTGCCCTCCGTCAATCCTGAGTTGGAGGAAGCCACGGCCAACTATGTCGATGAACTTAAGCGTCTCACCGAGATGCTGTCGAAGGTTGCCGAGCAGAGTGAGCGTCTGACGCGTGACTCCGAGGAGATGGAGAACTTGAACCGTACGCTGACGGGTATCTGTAAGGTCTATGAGATGCAGCTCAAGGGTGCCAGCCAACAGATTGGGACCATTGACCAGATTAACGACCAGTCAAAGAGGATGGCTGAGCAGATTGCCGAGCTGAACAAGATCTACACCCGTATGATCGAGGCCATGACGGTGAACATGCCGGGCGCTTCGCTAACGAAAAGTGAATAAGGAATAATCATGGCAATTAAGAAAAGACCTGTCTCTCCGCGCCAGAAGATGATCAACCTGATGTATGTCGTCTTGATGGCCATGCTTGCGCTGAACGTCTCCAATGAGGTGCTCAATGGCTTCTCTATTGTCGAAGAGAGCCTGAAGCGTACGACCGCTAACGCCACTAAGGAGAATCTGGCCGTCTATGAGGACTTCGACACGCAGATGAAAGCCAATCCGCAGAAGGTCAAGGAGTGGTATGACAAGGCGATGAAGGTGCGGCAGCAGAGCGACTCGCTCTACAACATGGCCGACGAGCTGAAGATAGCCATCGTCAAGGAGGCTGACGGCGAGGACGGCGACCTGCATAACATCCGTAACAAGGAAGACATGGAAGCTGCCAACCAGGTGATGCTTGCCCCCGGACGTGGGCGTGGTCAAGAACTGTTCGACGCCATCAACGCCTACCGCAAGCAGATGCTCGGTATGGCCAGCGGTGAGCGCCAGAAGAAGACCATCTCCGAGATTCTGGCAACCACCATCCCTGAGAATATGCGTACTCTGGGCAAGAACTGGCAGGAGTATATGTTCGAGTCGATGCCGGCAGCAGCTGCTGTCACCCTGTTGTCGACTTTGCAGAGCAATGTGCGCTACACTGAGGGAGAGATTCTGCACACCTTGGAACAGAACATCGACGTGAAGGACATCCGCGTTAATATGCTTGAGTCCTTCGTCATTCCCAACTCGCAGACCATCGTGCGTGGCGATAAGTTCTCGGCCAAGATTGTTATGGCTGCGGTCGACACTACACAGACACCTGAGATTTATATTGGCAATCAGAAGGTAAACTTGCGGGATAATGTGTACGAACGGATTTGCACCAGCACGGGCGACTTCACCCTAAACGGCTACCTGCAGGTCGTTAACGGCAACGGCGACAAGATTCGCCGTGACTTCTCGCAGAAGTACACGGTTGTCGACCCCAGTGCCACCGTGTCGGCCGATCTGATGAATATGCTCTATGCTGGCTACAACAATCCCATCAGTGTCTCAGTGCCGGGTGTACCGCTGAACAAGATACAGGCAACGATGACGGGTGGCACCTTGCAGCCCACCGGCCCCGGTAAGTATATAGCCCGGCCGACGGCGGTAGGCCAGAACGCTACCATCACCGTGACGTCGACAAACACCGGCCGTCCGCAGCAGATGGGGCAGTTCACCTTCCGTGTGCGTAAGCTGCCCGACCCGACACCATTCATCGCTATGAAGGACGAACAAGGAAATCCATCGCGATTCCGTGGCGGCGGCTTGGCCAAGCAGAGCCTGATGGGTATCGATGGTATCGGTGCCGCCATCGACGACGGCATCCTCGACATCACCTTCCGTGTTGTCTCGTTCGAGACAGTGTTCTTCGACAATATGGGTAATGCCGTGCCGATGAACAGCAACGGGGCGATGTTCTCCGACCGCCAGAAGGAGACTTTCCGGAAGTTGAACCGTAACCGCCGTTTTTATATCTCTCGCGTGACGGCTGTCGGTCCCGACGGCATCCAGCGTACGCTCAAGAATCCAATGGAAATCATCGTGAAATAACAACAAAACGTCATAACGACAAAACGTCATAACGAAATAACTTAACAAATGAAAAGGATCATTGCTTTTTTGACGATATCCCTGCTGACGGCTGGCGTCGTCGTTGCCCAGCCTAAGAAAAGCCGTGTACAGCAGACACAGCAGAAGAAACAGCAAGGAACATCGGCGCAGGGTATGTCGCGACGGATGCAGATCAGCTATCCCGTGGCCCTCGACATGCCTGAGGACGTGGTGTGGCGCCGCGATATCTACCGTGAGCTCGACTTACACGATGAGGCTAACTCCGGATTGTACTACCCCGTACAGCCGCAGGGTAAACAGCTCAACTTGTTTACCTATATTTTCAAGCTGGCACAGAACGGCTACATCCCCATCTATGAATACTCTGTGACGAATGATGGCAATGATGACTTCTCTGACGCCGCCAAGGTTAAGCTGAAGACAGTTCTCGACAACTATCATATCTACTATGAGGAGCAGGATGGAAAGCTGAAAGTCGACAACAGCGACATCCCTTCTGCCGAGGTGCTGAAGTACTATCTGAAAGAGAGTGCCTACTACGATCAGGGTAATGCTACGTTCCACATCAAGCCGTTGGCACTCTGTCCTATCATGTTGCGTGAGGATGACTTCGGCGGTGAAGCGGCACAGTACCCCCTCTTCTGGGTGAAGTACAGCGACCTGGAACCCTTTCTCAGCCGTCAGACCATCATGACGTCGAACGTCAATAACGCTGCTGTCATGTCTATGGACGACTACTTCACGCTGAACAAGTACAAAGGAAAGATCTACAAGACCAACAATATGCTTGGCAAGACACTGGCACAGATAGCCGGCGGCGACACCGCTAAGCTGTCGCAGGAGCAACAGCGCATAGAGGCCGAGTTGGAGGCGTTCCGCAAGAATATCTATGGCGACCAGCAGAAGAAAGACTCCCTCGACAGTGTCGCAGACACGAAGACCGATCTCTCGAAGGCTGCCAAGAAGGTGCGTAAGGACAAGGTGAAGACGGAGAAGGCATCCTCTTCCCGTCGTGTGAAGTCAGCCAAGTCGTCGGCAAGCACTAGCAGCAGTCCGGCTGCTGCCCGTGTGTCGGTACGTCGCCAGCGTCACTAATCCGTAATATTTACTGCTTATGAAGAAAATCCTGACAGTATTGATGGCATCGGCATTGCTGATAGCTTTGCCTGCCAGAGCACAACTGAAGTTTGGTTTCAAGGGCGGACTGAACGTGACGGAGATGTCGTTTAGTGAAAAGGTGTTCGACTCGTCCAACCGTTTTGGCTATTTCATCGGTCCGACGGTGAAGTTTAATTTGCCGATTGGTGGCTTGGGCATCGATATCGCCGGTCTTTATGAGACGAAGACGACGAAGGTGAATGGCAAGGCCATCGAACAGGAGAACATCATCGTTCCCGCTAATCTTCGTCTGAATGTCGGAGCGGGCGCCGGTTTCTACCTCGCCCTTGGTCCGCAGTTTGCATTTAACATCGGCGACGACGAATTCAAATGGAACAAAGACGGCGTCGAAAACACTTTCCAGCTGAAGAAGTCCTTCCTCAGTGTCAATCTGGGGGCAGGCATCTATTTTAGCAAGCATCTCGAAGTCGGCTTTACCTATAATATAGGCGTCAGCACAACCGGCGATGCCTCTTGGAGCGATGCCAGAGATGCTGTTTTGAAAGAGGATGATACAAAGGCCAAGGGCTGGTCTGTCCAGGCTGCTTTATACTTCTAAGCCTTGCTGGTCAATGTCATCCTGCCTCTGCCGCTTGACGGCACTTTTACCTACTCTGTCCCGCAACTGTTGGACGGGCAGGTGAACGCCGGCTGTCGCGTCCTTGTGCCTTTCGGACGCAATAAGCAGTATGTCGGTGTCGTTTCCTCTTTGCACGACCGGCAACCAGAAGGGTATGAGGTGAAAGACATCCTTCAAGTGATAGATGCGCAGCCGATACTGCTTCCGGAGCAGTATCGGCTGTGGCAGTGGATAGCCGACTATTATATGTCGCCCATCGGCGAAGTCTACAAGGCAGCTCTGCCCGCAGGTCTTAAAGCCGTTGACGGCTATCGGGCCAAGACCGAGACCTATATCCGTCTGACCGAGCCTTACCGCAACGAGACAGCCCTGCATGTGGCACTCAATATGTTGCAAAGGGCTCCCAGGCAGTTGAAGACCTTTATCGACTATCTGGCACTGTCGGGCTGGGATCAGGGCGAGGGTGGGGCACTGACCCGTGATGAACTGCTGAACGAGGGACATGCACTGCAGACACTCAACCTGCTGGTGAAACGCGGAATATTGGAGACCTACGAGGTAGAAGTAGGCCGGTTGAACCACGGCGGTGAGCCACACCCCGAACAAATCAAGAAACTCAGTCAGGCTCAGGAGACGGCCTATAACGAGATTCTCATGTCGATGCTCAAGAAGCAGGTGACTCTGCTTCACGGTGTCACCTCGTCGGGAAAGACAGAGATATATATCCATCTTATTCAACGCGAGATAGATCAGCACCGGCAGGTACTCTATCTGTTGCCCGAGATAGCGCTGACGATACAGATGATGGACCGTCTGCGTCGCGTCTTTGGCGACCGTCTGGGCATCTACCACTCCAAGTATTCCGACGACGAACGTGTAGAGATATGGCAGAAACAGCTCTCTGGCCATCCCTATGATGTCATCCTTGGTGCCCGCTCTGCTGTCTTCCTGCCTTTCCAGCGGCTGGGTCTTGTCATCGTCGATGAGGAACATGAGACGAGCTTCAAGCAGCAGGACCCCATGCCCCGCTATCACGCCCGCAGTGTAGCGATTATGATGGCACAATTATCGAGGCGCGAAAAAGAATCGCACCTCGCACCTCGAATTCTGCTCGGCACTGCAACACCATCTATGGAGTCCTACCATAATGCGCAGAAAGGGAAGTATGGCTACGTCCAGCTGACGGAGCGTCATGCCGGTATCCAACTGCCGGAGATACAGGTGGTAGACACCTACGACCTGCAGCGTCGCAAGATGATGAACGGTCTGTTCTCGCCGTTGCTGTTGACACGTGTGCGCGAGGCGTTGGAACGCGGTGAGCAAGCCATCCTCTTTCAGAACCGCCGTGGCTATGCCTCGATGTTAGAGTGCAAACAGTGCGGATGGGTGCCTCATTGCCAGAACTGCGATGTCTCGCTGACGCTGCACCGGCAGATGGGACAGCTCGTCTGCCACTACTGTGGAGCTGTCTACCAGGTGCCGGTCACCTGTCCTGCCTGCGGCGGTACGGAATTGCAGACGCATGGTTATGGGACTGAGAAGATAGAGGCCGCCGTACGCGACATCTTCCCCGAGGCACGTATCAGCCGCATGGACCTCGACACCACCCGAACACGTAATGCCTACGAACGGCTTATCAGCGACTTCGGTTCCGGACATACCAACCTGCTCATTGGCACGCAGATGATTTCCAAAGGACTCGACTTCGACAAGGTCAGTGTGGTAGGTATCCTGAACGCCGATGCGATGTTGAACTATCCCGACTTCCGTGCCTACGAGCATGCCTTTATGATGATGTCACAGGTCAGTGGCCGTGCGGGTCGCAAAGGGCGCCGTGGACTGGTTATCCTGCAGACGCGCCAGCCTCAGCTGCCACTTATACAGCAGGTGGTTCAGAACGATTACGAAGCACTTTACCGCTCACTCTGCAATGAGCGGAAGACGTTCCACTATCCACCTTTCTACCGCCTTGTCTATGTATTCCTCAAGCACCGTAACGACCAGCTCGTCGAGACGGCTGCCCAGGAGATGGGCTTCCGTCTGCGCCAGTGGTTCGGCGGACGCGTGTTGGGTCCCGACAAACCGGGTGTGGCGCGCGTGAAGTCGCTCAGTATCCGCAAACTTGTGCTGAAGTTGGAGAACGGTCTCAATATGGCTGACGTCCGCAAATATTTAGCGCTTGCCCAACAACAGATGTTGCAAGACAAGCGCTACAGTTCATTACAGATTTATTACGACGTTGACCCGCTTTAGAATTTGTAGTCGATACCAACGCCGATGACGTTGTTCGTGCGCGAGTAGGTCTCGGTGGCGGCGTATCCTGTGCCGTAGTAACCTTGGCCCTGTGTGGGGTCTCCTGCTTTGGTACTCTTTGTGTAGTCGCTGTAGAGAGTGATGAAGTAACCGGCGTTCAAGCGCAGTTTCTCCGTCAGGTTCAGGGCGCAGCCCAGACCGATGCTGTAGCTGTCGCAGGCAAACGATGTGTTCTGCTGGTAGTCATCGCTCAGACCGTAGTCTGTACGCTGTCCGCCAAGACTCACCGTCAGTAGCTTGCTGACATCGTACTCAGCACCTAACAGCACCTCGTGCGTACCGCCGGAGAGCTGCTTCTGGCGCTCGTCGGCCATTTTGGCGTGCTTGTCGTCGAAGAAGTGGTATTCAGCAGTAGCGCGCAGACGAGGTGTGAACTCATAGCCGGCAGCCAGTACGAGCAGCGACGGCATGTCGTAGCGCGTCTCTTCGTCAGGCAGATAGCCCTTCACCTTCGTGGCCATACTGGCTAAAGCCGTCTGTCCGAGGGCAGCGACGGTAGCATCGGTACCAATTCTCTCTGCCTGTGCCTTGACGTCGTTGTCCTGCCCCATCGTGCCTATGACGAGCTCCTTCGTATCGTTATTAGTGGCTATCTTTGTGCGGAACTCATAGCGGGCGGCCAGTGTCAGCCCGTCTTTGTGGTAGTTGGCACTGACGATAGGGGCAAAGCCCCAGCCGCGCTGTGTGCAGTCGAGCTGCAGGTTCACCAGGTTGGCGTTGCCCGTAGGCAGTATTTGGGCGACCTGTGCCGTTGGCGAGGCGACGACATGCCCCCGGTAATAGCCGTCATAGTAGTTGGCACGCATACCGACGGCCACCGAGGCGTTCTCCGTCACGCGGTAGGTGAAGTTCAGCTGTCCGCCGTAGATATACTGCTTGCCTTTCATGTTGGAGTCGAGGATATACATATTGGGCATGATGCCTTTCTGGAACAGCAGGGCTGTAATGGGCACGTTGAACATGGGCACACCCTCTTCATACTCGACGAAGCCACCGCTGCCTACGATACCGATCATGGCCGATAAAGCCCAGTTGTCATGCTTGTATGCAGCAAACAGGGCGGGCACGATGGGTGCCGATGCCTTGCCTTCGTATTTCTTGTTGAAGTCTTGCCCCAGAAAACCGGGAATTGTCGTCTCTACATTACGGTACTGCCACGGTTTCTGGAAGTCGAGCGACATCTGGAAACCGTCGTATCCCCAGGCCAGGCCGGCGGGGTTGGAGTAGGCGGCGTCAATCTCCGTAGAGGCGCCCCGGGCCATCATACGGTCGAAGGCGATGTGGTAATTCGTGTTGGTCATAAGGCCACCGGCATTGGCTGTCAGCTGACAGGCGACGACAGCCATCAATGTCATTGTCTTCTTGGTCATTTTCTCTTCTTTATTCGTTAATTCGGCTGCAAAGGTACGAAAAAATATCTTTGCAGCCGAATTTTTGAAGAGAAATATGCTCTAAAAGAACAATTTCTTACAAATCTACCTGACAGCCGATGCCTAACACGCGGTTGGTGCGGGTGAAACCGTCCGTCGTGGGCACTGTACGCTCATACGTGCCATATTCCGTCTGGAAGAAGCCGGCCTTCAGCGTCAGACGGTCGGTGGCCTTGTAGCTGCCGCCGAAACCGACGCTGTAGCTGTTGACAACGAATGACATGTCGTTCATGTATTCGTCGGTCAGACCATAGCGTGTCAGCTGTCCGCCGGCAGAGATGGTGAAGCGGTCTGTGACGTCCCATTCGACACCTGCCAGCACCTCGTATGAGTTATGGTCAAGCTTGTCCTGGGCATTAGCGTACCATTCTACCTGCTTGTCGAAGTAGTAGTGTCCGCCAACGTTGAGGCGTACATTGTTGACGGGCGTCCACTGAACACCGGCTGAGAGCATGGCAGGTATGTCTTCGTTAATCTCCTCTTCGTCACGGAACTTGTTGACAGCCTCAATCTCGCTGGCCTCGAAGACGGTCGATTCGTTCTTCATGCGGATCTGGGTCTTGAACTCATATTTGACGGCAAAGTTGAAGTGGTCGTTCAGTTTGTAGTCGACGCCGATGATGGGCGCTATGCCTACGCTCGACTGGTTACACAGCAGGTTGACACCCGACGAGTATTTTGCCAGACTGTTCATCTCGCCGCTCTGTTGCTTGGCGGCCAGTCCTTCGATACTCTTCTTAAGCACCGTCTCCTGCTCGCTCAACGCCATGCCGGCAGCCTCTTTCTGGTTGAGCTGTCCTAGCACGCCTGTTGCTACTGGCATGATTTCCGACATCTGCTGGCTGACACGCGGCAGGAAAGTGCCGAAATCCATGTCGCCATTCTCTGTGCGCACCTGTATATTACTGATACGGGCCTTATAGGTAGCCGTTCCGTAGAGCAGTCGCAGACCGCCGTAGACCGAGAGGTTGGGATTAATCTTATAGGCGGTACCCAGCTGGAAGCCGAAATAATACTGGCGTCCCTGCATGTAGCTGTCCATGTTATAGCCAAGAACCTTGTTGTCGGTAATGCTGGAGCCGGTTAGGCCGTTGAGCGTGTTGGCAAAGTTGTCCAGAGTCATGAAGGTAGCTGCAATCTCGCCCACCTTGCGCTCGAAAGAGCCTAAGCCATTCTCAAACTCACAGCTGCCGCCACCTGCGGGGACTGAGAAATTGAACTGTATGCTCCAGTCGCCCTTGTTCCAGGCTGCCTGCAGACTTGGTATGACAGGGGCGTCGGCGACGCCTTCAAAGACTTTAGTCTTCTGTCCGTTGTTCTTCTTGCCTAATGCAAAGAAGTCGTCGGTCGACGTGATGGTACGTGTCTGATGGGCATACTGCCAGTTCACTCCTAAATGAAACCCTTCTGGCATAAAGGCTACGCCGGCAGGGTTGCTGTAGACACCGTCAAGTCCGATGGCGGCGTCACGGGCGGGATTGCGGAGGAAGTCAATGCTCTGATTCGTGTTGGTTAGAAATCCACCGGCCTGTGCCGTGGTGGTTGTCACTGCCAGCATCACGCCGGCTAAAATGTTTTGAATTTTGTTCATATCCTAAAAACTTCTAAAAAATTCGGCTGCAAAGGTAAGTAGATTGTTCAATATTTCCCCGTTTGCGGACACAAAGTTAACGAATATTAACTGAAAATGCACAGAATACTGCACAAATGTGCAATTCTGTGCATTTTTTGCACATCTCACGTTGTCATTGTGCAGTTTTTGCCGTGTTGTTTTTATTCAGTTCAGGATAGGCGATACGTGTGTGGTAGATGGTCTTCAGTTTCTCAATCAGTACTGTCTTGGCATACTGGATGTCACGGAAGGTGACAGGACAATCGCGAAAATAGCCTTCTTCTACCTGTGAATCGATGATGCGGCTGACGAGTTCGCGGATACTCTGTTCGGTATAGTCAGGCAGTGACCGTGAGGCGGCCTCTACGGCGTCGGCCATCATCAGGATGGCCTGCTCCTTCGTTGAGGGGTTGGGGCCGGGATAGGTGAAGAGCAGGTCGTCGACGGGTTCTTCCGGGAACTCGTTCTTCTGCTTGATATAGAAGTATTTTGTTTTTCCCAGACCGTGGTGGGTGGCAATAAATTCTCGGATGACCTGTGGCAGGTTGTATTTCTCGGCCAGCTTCAGCCCTTCGGTGACGTGGCTGATGAGCATCTGGGCACTCTCAATATATGTTTTCCCCTCGTGCGGGTTGATGCCTGCCTGATTCTCTGTGAAGAAGATGGGATTCTGTATCTTGCCGATGTCATGATACAGGGCGCCTGTCCTTACCAACTGACTCTTGGCGCCAATCTTGTTGGCTATCTCGGCGGCCAGGTTACCCACTTGTATGGAGTGCTGGAAGGTGCCGGGGGCCACCTCGCTCATACGCCGCAGCAGTTCCTTGTTCATGTCCGACAATTCTATCAGCGTGATGTTCGACGTGAAGTTGAACGCTTTCTCCATGATATAGAGCAGGGGGTATGAGCAGAACAGCAGCAGACCGTCGATAAGCAGGTAGTTGAACTCGCTGTAGTCGATACTGGTGATATCGTTGTGTCGTATCCAGTCGATCGACAGGTTCGTCAGCATGGTTGCTCCTGTGACGAGCACGGCCGTCCAGAACAGTTGCGAACGGCTCGACAGTTCGCGTAGTGAGAAGATGGCCACCAGACCGGCAACCTCCTCAACGGCGATAAACTCCAGAGGATGCTGCAATATGGCAGCGCAGATGAGCACCGTCGTGGTATGCGCCATGAACGCTGTCCTCGAGTCCATGAAGACGCGGGTGAAGATGGGCACCATGGCGAAGGGGATGATATAGACGTGAAGCACGTTATGGCTCACCATCAGTGAGGCGGTGACCGCGAACAGCAGGATGAGCGAGTAGAGCATCATCACGGAGCGGGGTTTCTCGAAGTAGTCTTTCCGAAACAGGCTGAGGTAGATGGTGAAGCAGATGACGAGCAGTCCCACGTAGAGTATTTCGCCTAAGATGATGTAGCTGAGCTTGGCGTCGTCATTCTGCCGGCGTTCACTCTCGCGGAAGAAAGACTCCAGAATGTTGTAGGCACGCTCGTCGATAATCTCGCCGCGGTCTATAATCTTCTGTCCACGCTGTGCAACGCCACTGGCCAGCGGTATGTTGCTCAGCAGGTCGTCCCGACTGGTCTCGCTTCGTTCCTTGTCGTAGCTGAGGTTGGCCAGGATGTAGTCGTTGAGATTGCATTTCACGAGGATGGCCCTGTACTCGGCCAGCGGCTTGCTGACAATCAGTTTCTCGTATGCGCCAATAGTAGAGTATAGTTTACTGACCGGTGTGCTGACGGCTTTCTTCCCGCTGACAATACGGATGGTCTTCGACGTGTCGGTGTGCAGCTCGTTGTAGTCCGATGTGCTCAGGATGCCCTGCGCATAGAGTTCGTGTAGCAGACCGGCTATCAGGTTCGTACTGCCGTCAGGCAGTCCGGGGATACCGTCAGGATAGTCCTGTTTCAGCTGGCGTATCTGTGTGTTCTCTACCGTTGAATGGTAGTTGTAGTAAGGCTCAAACTCCCTGAGCAGGCTGTCGCGCTCTTTGTTGACAAGTTTTTCGCTCTTGTAGATGGGGAAGTCAAACGGCGCCGTAAAATCAGCATATCGCCACGGCTTGCCTATCTCCACCTTGAAGTTGGTGCTGTTGTCGCGGGGCATGGCCCAGACGATGAGTGTCACGGTGCATGCTACCAGGGTAATCTTGGTGAGCAGGTTGCGTAAGTATGTGTTCTTGATAATGGGCTGATCCTTCATTTTTTTATAAGTTTTGGCGGCAAAGTTACGAAAAAAACAAATAATATTCGTATCTTTGCACACAAATTTCATAAAAGATATGTCAGAAAGAAGAGTTAGAGTGCGTTTTGCCCCGAGTCCTACGGGGGCTTTGCATATCGGTGGCGTCCGTACCGCCCTGTATAATTATCTGTTTGCCCGTCAGCACGGTGGCGACCTGGTGTTCCGTATTGAGGACACCGACTCGAACCGCTTCGTGCCCGGTGCCGAGGAGTATATCATCGAGTCGTTCCGCTGGCTGGGTATCCAGTTCGATGAGGGTGTCTCGTTTGGTGGCGACAAAGGACCGTATCGCCAGAGCGAGCGCCGCGACATCTATAAGAAGTATGTGCAACAGCTGCTCGACGCCGGCAAGGCCTACATCGCTTTTGATACGCCCGAGGAGCTGGAACAGAAACGTGCAGAGATACAGAACTTCCAGTACGACTCCCACACCCGTGGTCAGATGCGCAACTCGCTGACCATGCCGAAGGAAGAGGTCGATGCGCTGATTGCCGACGGTAAGCAGTATGTCGTCCGCTTCAAGATTGAGCAGGGGCGTGAGGTGCTGGTCAACGACCTCATCCGTGGCGAGGTGCGTGTGAAGACCGACATCATCGACGACAAGGTGCTCTTCAAGAGTGCCGACCAGCTGCCGACCTACCACTTGGCAAACATTGTCGACGACCACCTGATGGAGATCACCCATGTCATCCGTGGCGAGGAGTGGCTGCCGTCGGCACCCCTCCATGTGCTGCTCTACGAGGCTTTCGGCTGGGCCGACACCATGCCGCAGTTCGCCCATCTGCCGTTGCTGTTGAAGCCCGACGGCAAGGGCAAGCTGTCGAAGCGCGACGGCGACCGGCTGGGCTTCCCTGTCTTCCCCTTAGAGTGGCACGACCCGAAGACGGGCGACGTCAGCCGCGGCTACCGCGAGGACGGCTACTTCCCCGAGGCCGTCATCAACTTCCTGGCGCTGCTGGGCTGGAATCCCGGCACGGAGCAGGAGCTGTTTACGCTTGACGAGCTGGTGCCGCTGTTCGATATCACGAAGTGCTCGAAGGCCGGTGCGAAGTTCGCCTACGACAAAGGCATTTGGTTCAACCATGAGTATATTCTGAAGAAGTCGCCGGCGGAGATTGCCCAGCTGTGGCTGCCCGAGGTGCAGCAGCACTGTCCTCAGGAGTCGCTGGAGCGTGTGACGGCGGTCTGCGCGATGATGAAGGACCGCGTGTCGTTCGTCAAGGAGCTGTGGCCTCTGTGCTCGTTCTTCTTCGTGGCGCCCACGGCGTACGACGAGAAGACGGTGAAGAAGCGCTGGAAGGAGGATTCTGCCCGTCAGCTGACGGAACTGATCGGTGTGCTCGAAGGTATTGACGACTTCTCACTGGAGAATCAGGAGCAGATTGTTCATGCTTGGATCGAACAGAAGGAGTACAAGCTTGGTAACATTATGAACGCCTGGCGTCTGACGCTCGTCGGCGAAGGCAAGGGCCCGGGAATGTTCGACATCTCTGCGTTCCTCGGCAAGGAGGAGACTATCGCACGAATGAAACGTGCCATCGAAGTGCTTGGATAATGTATAATCTTATCATATATCTATATCAGTTAGGCGTCGCCGTCTATAGCCTTTTCAACGAGAAGGTGCGCAAGATGTGGCGCGGCGAGCGTGACGCCTTCCGCCTGCTGCGTGAGAAGGTGGATCCGATGGCTCAGTATGTCTGGTTCCATGCCGCCTCGCTCGGCGAGTTTGAGCAGGGCCGTCCGCTGATGGAGCAGCTGCGCCGTGACCACCCTGAGTACAAGATACTGTTGACGTTCTTCTCGCCGTCAGGTTACGAGGTGCGCAAGAACTACGCTGGGGCCGACATTATTTGCTACCTGCCGCTCGACACTATCACCAATGCCCGTCGCTTCCTTCGCACCATCCGTCCCGTCAAGGCCTACTTCATCAAGTATGAATTTTGGTACAACTACCTGCACATTCTGAAACACCGCGGCGTGCCTACCTACAGTGTGTCGTCCATCTTCCGTCCCGACCAGGTGTTCTTCAAGTGGTATGGTCGTCAGTATGGACGTGTACTGAAGTGCTTCACCCATTTCTTTGTGCAAAACGAGGTTAGCAAGCAGTTGCTGGCAAAACTCCACATCACCGATGTCACCGTTGTTGGCGACACCCGCTTCGATCGTGTGCTTCAAATCAAGGAGCAGGCCAAGCAGCTGCCCATTGTCGAGGCTTTCTTAGAGGATAGAGAGGGACCAGAGTCCCCCAAGGTCTTCGTTGCCGGCTCTTCGTGGCCACCCGACGAGGATATCTTTATCCGCTACTTCCGTGAGCATCCTGACTGGAAACTTATCATTGCCCCGCATGTTATTGATGAAGCCCACTTGCAGCAGATAGAACAGAAGTTGGAAGGCCGAAAGGTTATCCGGTATACTGAGGCAGAGAAGTCTCTCCCGTCTTCTCTCTCCTCCTGCCAAGTTCTCATCATCAACTGCTTTGGTCTACTCTCCAGCATTTATCACTACGGCAGTGTGACCTACATAGGGGGCGGTTTTGGCGTCAGCATACACAATACGCTGGAGGCTGCTGTCTGGGGTGTTCCTGTCATCTTTGGCCCCAACAATCAGAAGTTCCAGGAGGCTCAGGGATTGAAAGCCTGTGGTGGCGGCTTGGAAATTAATTCTTACGAGGACTTCTGTCGCGTCATGGATAGCTTTGCCGACCCACAGCGGCTGTCAGCAGCCGGCGAGGCCGCCGGACGCTATGTGCAAGGTCTGGCTGGTGCTACTCAGAAAATTCTTTCTGCAACCTTAACACAAAAATGAAAACTATGTGGATGTTGGCCTTTATGGTATTGCCCTTGCTGGGCATCCTTTATATTTCGTGGCACGTTTGGGTCCTGCTGCCCGTGTCCAGCGTATGGAAGTGCGTGGTCCTGGCCCTGGGCATCGGCTCGTTCCTGCTGATGTTTCTCAACTTCGGGCGGCGGTTCGACGGACTGCCCCTGCCGGTGGCTACTGCGTGCTATGAGATATCAACCAGCAGCATCTTCGTCATGCTCTACATGGTGCTGCTCTTCCTAGTGCTCGACCTGGGACGGCTTGTCCACTTGGTACCCCGCTCGTGGCTCTATGCCAACTGGCACATGGCTGGAGCCATCGTTGTGCTGCTCTTTGGCATCTTCCTCTATGGTAATCTCCATTATAATAATAAGGTACGCGTAAGCCTGGATTTGACAACTGACAAGCCGTTGGCCAAGCCGTCGTACAAGGTGGTAATGATGAGTGACCTGCACATTGGCTACCACAATCCGCGACGGGAGCTGGCTCGCTGGGTCGATATGGTGAATGCCGAAGAGCCAGACTTTATTCTTGTTGCCGGCGACATCATCGACGGCTCTATGCGACCCTTGATTGAAGAGAATATGGCGGCAGAGTTCCGCCGGTTTAAAGCACCTGTCTATGCCTGTCTGGGCAATCACGAATATTTTGCAGGCTCACCTGAAGCGCAACGGTTTTATCGCGATGCCGGCATCCGGCTGCTCAGCGACGATAGTGCCGTTATTGATAGTTGCATTGTTGTTATTGGGCGCGATGACCGCACCAACCTGCGTCGCCACTCCGTGTCTGACCTCGTAGGCGCAGCCAATTCAAAATCCACCCCTCAGTCTTCAACTTTCAAAATCCTTCTCGACCATCAGCCTTATAACTTGGAATTAGCGGAGCAGGCCGGCATTGACTTCCAACTGAGTGGACACACTCACCGCGGTCAGGTTTGGCCCATCTCGTGGATAACCGATGCTTTGTATGAATGTTCGTGGGGCAGCCATCGGCGTGGACTTACACGCTATTACGTCTCCAGCGGCATTGGCATCTGGGGTGGCAAGTTCCGCATTGGGACCCAGTCGGAGTACGTCGTGGCTACCATCAGGCATTAAAGACGTATGCCGAACAGCAGGTCCGACACGAACACGATGTTGCTGTCAATATCGCCTTCGTTCTTCTCAAAGTGCATGGTGGCAATTCCGGTCAGCCCGATGTAGTAGCGGCCAAACTGGTGAATAAAGGCTGTACGTGGCGTGAGGATAACCGGTGGCATGTCGAAGGAGAAAGTCTCTTCTGTGTGTAATTCTTCTGTGCCTTCATCTCTATATTTGTTATAGATGTCTACAATTGTTTGCGACAGTTCACTTCTGTTTTTCACCCACGCGCCTATTTCCATTAAACCCGAAGCACTGATGAGCCAGTTGTGAGGCAGCACAAAGTTGTAGGCATAACCACCGCCAATGCCTATCATCTTGGTCTTGATGTAGACATTGCCGAACTCCTGAAAGTTAATTCGCAGACGGTTGTAGATGTAGTTGGCTCCCAGCAGCACGCTGCCGCAACTGCGCTTCTGCATGCAGGTCTGGTCGAAGGCAGCGGCATAGGAGAATCGGCGTGAGTTGAACACATACATGCCGCCGAAGGTCAGGGTCCGCCTGTTGATCATCCCCTTTTCGACGATGTTGTTAAGTCCCTCCTCGCTGTCTGTCTGTTCTGTGTTAGTTGATGTAAATTGTCCGTTAAGCGTCTCTGAGTTCTGATACATAAAGTCGAACACCGTCTTGTCGCCGTATAGGCTGATGTCGAACTCGCTGTCGCTATTGCCGAACATGTTGAAGGGATTAGCGCTGAAGCTGATGGCCAAACCGCGGTAGCAGGCCCTGAGGCTGATGGAGCGCGACATGTCGCTGTTCAGTTCGTAACCCCCGTTCTCGCTGAATGTTCTCAGCTGGCCGCCTGAAGTTGTCAGTCCGGCAGAGAACATCAGCTTTTCAGGGTAGTTGCCCACGTAGGCTGTATCCAGTTTTGTGGCGTTGGCCTCGTCGCGCTTGTCAAGGAAAAAGTCCATGATGTGCTTGGCCAGATTCAACTGGCCAATGACGAAGCCCTTCCCAGGAATAGTGTCGGGAATGTGAACTTGGGCCGATGCCTGGGCGGTAATCAGTAGTGTCAGTAGTACTATTGGTAGTCTTCTACTCATTTTCTTCCAGGTAGAACTTGGAGTAGGCTACGTAATGCTCGGCGTTATCCGTCTGTCCCGGGCGGACGGGTTTGATGTATTTGGCCGGTACGCCGCCCCAGATCTCTCCGGCGGGGATCTTCGTGTTCTGCAGCACCAGGGCGCCGGCGGCGACGATGGCACCTTCGCCCACTTCGCAGCCGTCGAGCAGTGTCGAGCCCATGCCGATGAGGGCGTGGTCGCGGATGGTGCAGGCGTGGACGGTGACGTTGTGGCCGATGGTGACGTACGAGCCGATGTGGGTCGGTCCCGTCTCGTGGGTGACGTGTACGCACGAGCCGTCCTGGATGTTCGTGCAGTTGCCGATGGTGATGGGAGCCACGTCGCCGCGGACGACGGCGCCAAACCACACGGAGCACTCGTCACCCATCGTCACGTCGCCAACGATTGTGGCGTTCTCGCTGAAATAGCAGTCTCGCCCCCATTTGGGAGCGAGACCGCGGTAGGTTTTTATCAGAGCCATTTGATGGTTTTCAATCAACAACTAAATTACAGGTTTGGATTGATCTTGCTCCACTCGGCAATGGGCGGCACGATGTTCAGCGTCACCAGCTCGTCGCGCATCTTGCACAGGTGCTCGTAGCTCTGGTCCAGCTTGGCGTTCTCCTCGGCCGTACCCTGGGGCACTTCGAAGTGGGCGCCGTCCTTGTCCATCGTGGTCTTCATGGCCATCATGATGTGGTCGTACTTGTCGGTCTTCACATACGTGCCGACGGGGAAGCGGAAGGGCTCGCCGCCCATGGCGGCACGGATCATCTCAACCGAGAGGTAAGCGGGACTCTGGAACGACGAACGGCCGCGCAGCTCGATGATCTTGGCGCCACCCTTGGTGACGTCCACCTTCATCTGCTCCCACTCCTCGGCGGGGAACTCCTTGGTGCCGATGATGTCGGTCAGCTTGCGGCCGGCAATCTCCACATGGCTGCCGAAGACGGCCATCTGCTCGCCGTGACCGCCGTAGGTGGCACAGCCGGTAATCTGGTTCTGCATCACACCGAACTTCTTGGCCAGGGCCGACTGCAGACGGGTGGTGTCCAGACCGGCGAGCGTGGTCACCTGTCCGGGCTTCAGACCAGAGTAGAGCAGCGTCACCAGACCAGTGAGGTCGGCGGGGTTGAAGATGATGACGACGTGCTTCACGTCGGGGCAGTACTTCTTGATATTCTGGCCCAGCTCCTCGGCAATCTTGCAGTTGCCGGCCAGCAGGTCCTCACGGGTCATGCCGGCCTTGCGGGGAGCGCCGCCGCTGGAGATGATGTACTTGGCGTTCTTGAAGGCTTCCTCGGCATTGGTCGTTGCCACGATGTTCACATCGTCGAAGCCGCTCTGGCGCATCTCCTCGGCCACACCTTCGGGCGAGAAGACGTCGTACAGACAGATTTCACTTGTCAGACCCATCATCAGGGCCGACTGAGCCATGTTCGAGCCAATCATGCCGGCTGCGCCGACGATAACCAGCTTGTCGTTTGTTAATGTTGCCATAGTTATTGTTGCTTTTTTAATTTCAGTGCCGCAAAGTTACATAAAATTCTCCATAGTTTTTGCAGATTAACAGAGATTAATATTTCACTCTGCCGCTTTGCAACGTCGGGGTTGCAAAATCCCCACGACAGCAACAACGGTGGCGGCTCTTCCTCACGGATGGGCCGCCACCTTTTTTTTACATACTTTTTTAACTAACAATTTAAAAAGCCGTCACGGCGACACCCTCACGGGCTGGCCGTGCAGCCGTTTTTTTATCTCATTGAGTCGATGGTCTTAGAGATCCCAGACGGTGCCGCCACCCAACATGCGGATGAGTGCATCGCCGCCGTCGCCGCCGTCGCCGTCAGTGCCGAGGTCTTCGTTGAAACCTTCTACGGATGCGGCAATCATCTGTGCCATCTGCACCTTCACAATCGTTGTCTCAGGATTCTGATATATCTTCTTTTTCATTGTTCTGTTCTCCTTTTTTTAATATGAAAGTAAAATAATCATTTTATTTGATGGCAATTTTCTTACCATTCACGATGTAGAGACCCTTCGTGGGCTCGCTGACGCGCTGACCCTTCAGGTTGTAGACCTCACTCTTCACTTTTATCTCTTCACTCTTCACTGACTCGATGCCCGTTGCCTCGTCGGCGAACGTCACGTCGAGGTTGCGAGCCGTCGTAGCGTTGGCTACCTTCAGGTAAGCCTTGCCGGCAGCAATCTCACCGCCCGTCACAGGTACGAACTGAGCTTTCTCGCCCACCTTCTTCAGCATGTAGAGCGTATTGTCAGCGTAGGCGTCGAAGGCCGTAGCGTCGGTAGCCGAACCGAGCAGGTCGCCCTTAGCAGTCTCTGAACTGGCAGCAACATTGATTTGATAAAATGAAGGTCCGTCACCCTTCAGCACCACGCCGGTATTGGCAGGCACATTGTCAACCTTCGTCAGCGTCACCTTGCCGTCAGCAACAGCAGCCGTGTAAGCCGTAATACCAGGCTGTGTTGTGAAGTCAAGCGCATACGGTGTGTAGAGCGTTGCCCAGCCGGCGTCAGACATGTTTACTTCAATGGAGGTAGGCAACTTCTTAATGATGATGTAGTCAAAGTCCTCAGACTGGTTGGTCTTGCTATCGCTAGAGTTAGCTCCATTGATTACCAAGGAAGTTGTTGCATTCAACGTGAAGTTGGCAGAACGTAATCCCTGAGTGGCTGCGTCATTCTTGTCTGTTGTCAGAATTACAATGGGATCTGTTGCATCATCATTATTGCGAATACCAAGTCCTCGACCATTACGAGCAGTAAAATAGGTGATAAATTCGTAGTTTCCAGCGTTCAACTCAATCAAGCCAATGCCACGAAGGGTTGAGCCGCCACGGGCATTCTGTGCGCTGACATTACTGTTAGCTCCATTGGTATACGTATAGGTTGTTCCTTCTGTAGCTTGGTCGTAGAAATAGACCACATCATTGTCTACTGTGCTGTAAGATACAGACTTAGTGATAGTCTGACCGTCAGTAAATGTGCCTCCTTCACCAAAAGTTTCACTGTTATCTGCCTTGTAATACACATCTCCGCCCTTTACATACAGCGGATATGCATAGCTCCAGCTGCATACCTTGGTATCGGTCTCAGTTAATGTCTTTACGACAGGGGTCTGTTCTTCATCGCCAATGGTAGTTTTTATTGTAAGTGTTGCTGTATAAGGTGCACGAACGGGAACATTCAATACATTTGTTCCATCAACAAGAGTCATCGAAGGAGCTTCTTCAGCAGTAATCAAATAATGCTTGTCTGCGAAATCGCCCTCACCGTCAATGGCAGTCTCTGCGGTAATCAGTGCATCTACAGAGCTAGAAGAGCTAACTGTTTTAACAACATCATCACCCAGTTTGTAGTTAATGGTATAGTTAGCTATGGTAACCGTCTGTTCGGCTTGGGAAACAGTAATGGTCTGCAAGCCGTTTGGATAAGCCCAATTGGAGGTGCCACCGCCGCGTTGTAATCCAAAAGTCACGCTGTTGAAAGCACCCTCCAACGCACCAGAAACATTTGATGTGATATCTTTTCCACGGAAAGTAAAGTTCTCCACTGTTTTTGTTGCAGTGTTGAAGATAATAGTGATGTTAGAGCTGCCAGGAGTCTTTAATTGATCGGTCAAGTCCACTGTCATATCGCAGGCTCCGGTTAGGCTCAAATAAAAATGATAATTTGAGTTGTAGCCAATTATAACTTTGTCACCAAACTTAATGTACTCGTAATTGCTGGTACGACCGGTTGAATTGCCTGTGTACCAGGTTACTTCGTACTTAACTTTCGCATTCTTAGCAATCGAAAAAGATTTCGTTGCAGAATATGCAGCGCTAGGCTTTGTGGTGTTAAAATACAATCCATAATTTTCGTCAATTGTGAGGTTAGTATCCCCACCCCATTCTGTCAGGTCATCTTCTGTCCATGCACTTACTGCTGCACGCGTGTAAACAGGTTCATAGACATCGTCTGCCCACGCACTACTTGCTCCGCCCAGCAAAGCTGCGACGAGGAGCACTCTCATTGAATTGAGTAGTTTCTTTTTCATTGTTTTTTGTTTTTTTGATTAATAATTAAGTTGTTGTTATTGATAAAGATATCGTTCTTCTCTCCCTCGTCTTGGCGGTAAGAAGGCTCAGAAATGTGGCAACACAAAAATAAGCGCAAACCCCGCCATGTCTCACTCAGGCTTTGCACTGCCTCTACATACTATGGATGAGTCTGCGCTTAAGCGCATACCCTATCGTATGTAGATTCGCCCATTAATTCTCGTACTGAGGTGCAAATTCGAGTGAGAGATTGAGCTAATAAAAATGTCCGGTCGTCTGCATGTCTCCACACAAAGACCGCGACAAAGATACAAACTTTTCTTGAACGGGCAAAGAAAAAGGCGAGAAAATTGCGAAGCGTCGCAAATTTCCCGCCTTTTGGTCAAAAAACAAAAGTTGTAAAATGAAACGATGTGCTACAAAAAAATTTTTTTTGCCCGACTTATTACCACTTCTACCACTTTTCTTTGTAACTATCTGACAACGTGATTGTTAGCAAGTGGTGGATATGGTGGTGGCAGTGGTAGATATCTACCACTCGGCAAACGGGTCCGCTTTCATCGTCGTCAACCGTTACCGTTGTCTCTCGCGCCGCGAAAATTTTGTCTGAGGCCACGAGACAAAAGTCCCGCGCCGCGGACCAAAAGTCCCAAGGCAGCTCGGATTTTTTGCGGTGGTGGCAGTGGTAGATATCTACCACTGCCACA
>JAFUTI010000001.1 GCA_017471465.1 Prevotella sp.
ACCATCAGAGGTCGTTATCTTGGCATAGAATTCTAATTTTGACTTTCCCACGATATTAACTTGTTATGATTTACAGTAATAACGTAGGATGCGGGGCAATATTGCTTCAACGATTAGTTTTCAACCGTACAGGTCGAAAAATTTCCCGCCGCGAGATTTTTCTGAGAGGCCGTGAAATTTTTCTGAGAGGCTGTGAGATTCTGTCGGACCGCACGCTCGTACTTATTAGTATATCTTCCTACAGGTGCGACCTCTGGTGCGACCTCTGGTGCGGCCAACTGTTGGAAGAACGCATCTGATACTCAGCCAGTTAAGTGTTAGGTGTAAGAGGTGTCACCTATGTTGAACAGTGTAAAAAAATGGTGCAGCCACGTTGGCCGCACCATTGTTAAGAATAGAGTTGGGAAGTGATTACTGGATGGTCTTCTTGCCGTTCTTGATAACCAAACCCTTGTAGTTCGCACCAACCTTCTGGCCAGCGATGTTGTAGATAGCGCCGTCCTGAGCGTCAGCATTGATGTTCTTGACAGAAGCCTCTCCGCCAAAATTGAAAGTAACATTGTTAAAAGCAATCTGCTTGTTATTTGCGCATCCAATAATGGCAATACGAAGGGTGAGCTTATAAGGGTTGAGAGCTTTTACCTCTGCAGGCATCGTCAGCTTAACCTTTGAAATACCTTTGGCATTAGCGCCACCGGCAGCACCCTTTGAACCATCGTTACGTGACGGGTTGTAACCATTGGCGTTGTCGTCGAAAGGATCGGTCTTGTCGTTCGCGTCACCAGTGTATTCGTCACCGAAAGAGTTTGCAACCTCCTGATTGATAAGCCATTCAGACTCGCCTTCGCCGTCACCTTCATAAAGAAGTTTGCAATTCAGACGGATAGCGTCTGTACCAACTTTGGTGGCGTCAAAAGTGATGGAGGTAAGACCAGTAAGGTCTTTCTCGGTGTCACCTTCCTCTAAAGTGAAATCAAGATAAGCGTTCTGAGTGACAGCAGCGTCTGCAGTGCTTTCGTCATTAGTATAGTTGCCATCAGAATCCTTTGCATTGCCGTTTATGGGCTTCCATGCAATCATTCCAAA
The DNA here is from genome assembly GCA_017471465.1 of Prevotella sp. GTDB lineage: Bacteria > Bacteroidota > Bacteroidia > Bacteroidales > Bacteroidaceae > Prevotella. The sequence goes on from JAFUTI010000001.1 coordinate 1,087, forward strand.
ATCATCGCTGGGGTAGTTGAGGTTGGCACCTGTCTCATCCTTAACAGCTGCGGGAGCAGGAGCGTCGTCTTTCAAGTTAATTTCAATGTCAGAACCCATAACAATGTCCTTGGCTGTAATTGTTGTGCTGCCAGTTACTGTTGCAGAGATGTTTGCAGTCTTTGCAGCACGGTCAATCTGACAGGGCCAAACAACCGTTTGGGCACTCATTGAAGCACTTGCGAGAATCGCAATTCCAAAAAGTAAAATTTTCTTCATAATTTTAAAACGTTTTAAAAAGGTTATTAATAATATATAATCCGCTACTGAGCCGAAGCCCAGTAGCGGGCTTATATCTTAATTATTCTGCAGCGGTTTTGTAACCAGGTGTCTGGTCTGCATCAGAAATACCGTCGTTAAGGTTAATTTCATCCTGTGGGAAAGGACGGAACCAACGATATTGACCATCCGGGCCGACAAAGTTGGACTTGTCGCCATTCAATCCGCTGTTGTATTTTACGTTGTAGTTGATGAGCCTCTTTGTACGGCGGAGATCCATCCAGCGATAGTATTCGCCACAGAGTTCACGGGCACGCTCATCAAGAATGACATCGACAGGGTCAAGGTTCGTCTCAAATGGCACGTTGTCAATGCCGTTTCCGCTATTGTATGACTTGTCTGTACCGTCAGAATAGTGTCGGATGTATGAAGCATAGCTTGTGAGAGTGCTTGCATGAGCACGTTGGCGTACAACATTCAGACGCTGAAGTGAAGTAGCATCGTCGCCTGCCATATGGTATGCTTCTGCAGCAATGAGGTATGTCTCGGTCAGGTGGGCTAAGACAATATCATGGAAGGACACTTTGTTAGTTCCTTTACGTACTGCATTGTAGTCGTCGAACTTGCGGACACACAAAGAAGTACCATTGCTTGTACGACTTGTTTCGTATGACTGTTTGTCTTGGGTGTAAGTAATCTTACCAGTACGCTTGTTGACACTTGTCTTAATGTATACGCAAGGATTCGATGAAGAATAGACACTTGTCGTCTTGTGTGTGCTCATTGCTTCGTTATAATTCGAAATCTGACTCAAATCCTCATACCATGCAGGGAAGTAGGCATAGACGGTCGATGTGTCTTTAATAGCTGCACCAAAATAGAAATTCTTGTATTCGGTCAGCTGCTCAACCATGAAAGTGCCTGCAAAACGATCGTCGCCCGGTTCAAACAAGTAGATGAGCTTCTCGCTTGCGGGGAACTGGCTGGTTGTGTATTTTGTCATACCCTTGCCGCCAGCACCGCTATCATCGTTGTAGTAGTTTGCAAATTGTGCGTCCTGACGATTTCCGTCGGTGGTTTCATCCTGTCCTACAATGTTGCGCGTGTATTTGATTGCAAAGATAATGTCATCATTGTCCTCATTGGCAACATTCCACATATCGCTGAATGATAATGACGGACTTTTGCCGCCGATAGCTTTATCAGCATATTGGGCTGCCAGAGTGAAATTTGTCTTGTCAGTGATGGTAACATTGCTGCCGTCAGCTTCTGATGTTGTACCATAATCCCAGCCATAAGCAAGATATACTTTTGCTAAGAAATTGTATACGGTGCGCATAGATATACGTCCTGTGTGGTCATCTTGGGGCAACTTGTTATTTGCCTCAACTTCTTTCAGAATCTTAATGATGTATTCATATACCTCGTTCTGTTGGGCACGGGGGAAATTAGTTGCGACACCGGTGATATACTCATCGGAGATGGGTACACCTCCAAACTGCTGAGAGAGCAGATAGTAGTAAAAAGCCTTAAGTGTTTTTGCCTCGTCAACACGGATAGCGGCATTCGCACTTGCTGCACCCTGATAGTAAATGACAGCGTTACACTGCTGAATACCATCATAACACTGCTTGTATAGGCCTAGGACATTACCATCGGTCGCAGTCAAATCCTTGTAAAGAGAAAGCGGTTGTGATGCATAGTTGGAGCGGCCTCTTTCATAGAGGTCGGTACCACTGCAGAACATAACAGGGCTGTCTCCATAAATGGCACGTAGCTTATAATAAGCATTGGTTGTCAAATTCTCAAATCCTTCACTTGTCTTGAAATAGACATCAGAATTGAGGTTTGATTTGTTTTCTGCGTCTAAGAAATCGCTGCATCCGGTCAATGTAAACATACCTGCCAGCGCAAGTGTAGACATTATTATTTTATTTTTCATAACTCTCATTCCTTAGTTTAATTAGAACTTAATACTTGCACCAAATTGATAAGTAGTCGTACTTATACCACCTGCTGACAAGCTAGCGCCTGCCCATTCTGGATCGTAACCCTTATAATCGGTTCCAAATACGAACGGGTTGGTGATGTTGACGTAAAGACGAAGACTACGAATCACTTTTGTCTTCTCCAAGAGGGATTTAGGGAATGTATAGCCCAAGGAAATGTTCTTGACTTTCCAATAGCTGGCATCAACTACCTGATATGGAGCACCTTTTGAGTTTGCGGTCTTCATACTACTCATATTGTCTGCACCGTCCTTCGCATTGCTGCTGAAAGCATAGGTACCGGCACCAGTACCTGTGGAAACACCGTTGTTGGGGAAGGGGTAGCTGCCATAATGAGTGCCTTCCTGATAGACCTCGTTGATGCGATTGCCGTTCTCGTCATAGTCGCAACTGAGCAGTGTGCCATCGGGTATGTAGAAGTCCATATTGATATGCTGCATACCACGGTCACCGTAGTTTGTGTACTGCTTATAGAACGGAGAATAAACCTTATAGTCTTGCTTTGTATAGATAGAGAACGAGAAGTCGATGTTTTTCCAAGATAGGCTGGAATTAAAGCTTCCTGTCCAAGTAGGATTGCTCTTGCCAATAATCGACTTGTCCTTCTGGTCAATGGCTCCGTCACCGTTGAGGTCATCAATAATGGGCATACCTTCAGTCCAACCATAGCAGTTGAAATAGTAATCGCGGCTTAAGACGGACTCGCCAGGGGTGAATCCCTTGTCACGAGCAATCTTCGTATCAGGAACAATCATACTTTGGTCGCTTACGATACCTGACCATGTATAGTTATACAGAGCGTTGATAGACTCTCCTACAAAGAAACTGTTAGCAATATCGTCTTCCGTACCACCATTCACTTCGAGAATCTCGTTGTGATTGTGCGAGAAGTTCAATGAAGTGGTCCAGTTCCAGTCCTTGTTCTGAATATTGACAGTTGTCAAGCTGACTTCAATACCTGTATTCCTGACTTTGCCAATGTTGTCAATAACAGTGGCACCACCAGCCTCGTAAGCCAACTGACGACTCATAAGTAGGTCTTTACTGGTCTTGTTGTACCAGTCAATAGAACCGTTGATGCGTCCATTCAAGAAACCGAAATCAAGACCGATATTATATTCGGTAGTTTTCTCCCATGTGAGGTCTTGATTCACGATGCCGCTTGGATAGTATACAGATTTGCCTGTGCCGTCGGAGAATCCGTAGAAATACGAACCACCAGTGGCAACGACCTGTGTAGCATAGTTTGAGCCTTCTGTATAGTTGTTACCCGTAACACCAAAACTGGCACGGAGTTTCAAATTGGAAAGCCAACTCTTGGTGCTTGCCATGAAATCTTCTTCAGTAATGCGCCATGCTAAAGCAGCAGAGGGGAATGAGCCCCAGCGATTTCCCTCGGCAAAGCGTGAGGAACCGTCCCAACGTACGGTTGCTGTCAAAAGATAGCGATCCTTATATGAGTAGTTCAGACGTCCAGCGTAGGACAACATGCTCCATTCTGTGTAACCAGATGTAGGAAGTACTGTTGTTGTACCTGTTGCTTGTTCTGCATTCCACCACTGTGCCGTTGATGGAACGCCATAGACTTCCTGATAGAAAGTCTCCTGATTGAAGGAGCTAGCGCTAAACAGTCCCATCAGTCCAATAGAATGGTCATTAACCTTCAGGTTATAGTTAATCTGGTTGTCCCATGTCCAACTAAACTTGTGACGGTTTTGTGTAGAAGCTCGGTTTTCCGAAGTCTCCGTCGTACCGCGTAAGGTAGAGGGCACATCTTCGAATTGACCAACACGACTGCTGATATACGAAGGCGAGAAAGTTGTCTTCAGAGAAAGATCTTTTAATGGACGCAGTTCAACATATAGGTTTGCAAGCATCTGATAGGTCTTCGTATTGTAGAAGGTGTTGTTCAGGTCAATGAGGGGGTTGGCAGTAGACGTAAACTGGGCACCGCCATTGTCAATAGTGCCTAATGTCGTGTTCATACCAGGATTGATAATCACTTCGCCATTGTCATCATAGGCTTTAGTCACAGGGTTCAATTTAAATGCAGAACTGATGGCGTTGTCTGCGATGGTCTCATTGTTGGTGTAGGCACCATTGAAACTGACACCTGCAGTTAGGTAGTCGTTAAGTTTAGCGTCCAGAGTACCTTTAAGGTTGAAACGATCCATCTTATCGCCGACATAGATGCCTTCCTCGTTCTGATATCCGAATCCGAAATGATAGTTTACGTTACCACCGTTTCCGCTAACGCTGATGAAATGGTTCTGTTGGGAAGCTGTACGTGTGAATAAATCAATCCAGTCAGTCTCTTTACCAGAATTAATAACATCCTTTATGTATGAGTCATTATGACCGTCTCTTGTAAGCCACGATGTATCATAGTTTCCTGGTGTCATTCCCCAATAATTCTGAGCCTGTTCTGTAGCCAAAGTTGTAGAACCTTTGCCGTCCACAGCATTCAGATAACGGAAATGACGGAATTGGGCGAATTCGGAACCATCCATGAAGTCGGGCAGCCGAACAGCCTTGGTGATACCGTAGTAACCTTCATAAGCTATCGTTGGCTTTGCATATTTTTTACCTTGCTCTTTAGCACTCTTGGTCGTAACAATAACAACGCCGTTTGTTGCACGAGAACCGTAGATGGCTGTAGAAGATGCATCTTTAAGAATGTCGATGCGTTCAATGTCCTGAGGGTTCAAGAAATTGATATCATCACAGATGACACCATCTACAACATACAATGGAGTATTGTTGCTACCGAGGGTAGACTTACCGCGGATCTCAATGTCAAATCCGCCGCCTGCACGGCTACTGCTCTGTGTAATGTTTACACCAGGAACAGAACCTTGGAGGTTTTCCATAACAGAAGTTGCACCTTTCGCATTCAGTTTTTCTGTGTCAACAGACGAAATAGCACCCGTCAGGTCGCTCTTTTTCATTGTACCGTAACCTACGACGACGACGTCCTGCAAGGTTGTGTTGTCATCCTCAAGGGTCACTTCTACACTGGTCTTTCCGGCCACGTTCACCGTCTGGGTCTTCATGCCGATGTAAGAGACGACGATGGCCTTCTTGCCCGTCAGCTTCAGGGTGAAGTTACCGTTGAAATCAGTCACAGTGCCGTTCTTAGTGCCTTGCTCTAAGACAGAGGCTCCAATGACATCTTCACCTGTGGCGTCTTTCACGTGTCCACTGATTGTCTGCGCCTGAATGGTTCCCACGATCATCGTGAGAGCAAGCAGCAGTGCAATCCGTAAGGTCTTAAATTTGGTTTGCATACATTGTTGGTTTTAGTTAGATAATATTGTTTTATTTTTGTTTTTGTATCATTTCCTTTGCAAAAATACACATTATTTTCGTAATATCATTAAAATTTGCGACAAAATTAGTGAATTTTGGCGAAATAGCCCTAAAAAAAATATTTTTCTCCACGTAAACGTTTACAACCAAAAGAGCGAGGCCTGCCAAATGCAGGCCTCGCTCCTTTTAGAATGTTACCGAATGGTCGGTTTACTTAACCATGACCTTTTTGCCACCAATGATATAGAGTCCGCGGGTGGGGTTAGTCACGCGCATACCTTTTATATTATAGATGGCGTCGTTGTCAGCCTTGATGTTCTGACCGACGTTGGTGATGCCAACGGCACCGCCAAGACCTACGCGGTCCTTGAAGCTCTGTGGAGCATCGGCAAACACCTTGGCCTTGGAGTAGTCGGCAGCCTCGGCGTCGGTCAGGATGGTCTCGTACTTCTTGTTGCCGTTGGAGTGGGTGAACTCGATGACTTTTGAAGCAGGCGAGATGACGTTGCCAGACTCGTCGACGGTGTTGTACTCGAAGAAGCCGTCGGCAGCAGAGTTCATGCCGGCAGCCGTGAAGCGTCCGCTGGCAATCTTCGAAGGCTGCTTCAGCGTCGTGTTCAGCCAGGCCAGCTTAGAGGGAGAACCCCATGAGCGGCCCCAGTTGAAGGTGGCAGAGTGGCAGTCGATGATACAGTGGTCCATGACGTAGCCGTACTGCTTGGCTCCGTTGGGAGCAGCAATGGTGACATCGCCCTTGCCCTCGGTCATCTCACGGCTCTCCAGGGTGAAGGTGGTGTTCTCGTAGAACACGTCGCCACCGCCACAGACGAAGTCGACGAGTCCGTGGATGTCGCAGTTGCCAAAGTAGAAGTAACCGTTGCTGTTGTTGCTGTAGTAGGTGTCCTGATAGGAGAGCATCGTCACATTCTTGCAGACGGTCAGGTTACCCTTATCCTGCAGACAGACGGCACGGCCGGCGAAGGCTGAAGCCTTACCAGTGCTCGGGTCGTAGTAGGGATAGAGGTTCTTCAGCGTCAGGTTCTCCAGCGTCAGACCCTCCGACGTGTTGAGCAGGGTAGCCGTCACGCCGATACCCTCGGCGGTAGGCAGGTTCTGGATGATGACACCCGTCTGGCTCTCACCCTGGATGGTGATGTTGTTGCGGCCAACGGTGGTCAGGCAGGCGTTGCCCAGATCGTAAGTGCCGTTAGGCAGGAAGATGGTGACACGCTCGGTGCCGCCCTCGCCATTGGCAGCCTCCAGGGCATCGAGGAAGCTGGAATCGTCGCCCGTCTTCACGGTGAACGTGTTGCCATCCTTGGTGTAGTTGGTGGTGGTGGTGTTCAGGATGGTGACGCCGTGGACGTAGGTAGTGCCCTTGAAGGTCAGCGTCAGCGTACCGGCCTCACCCTCGTAGCTGAAGGAGCCCAGGGCGCCGTCGGTGCCCACCTTTGCAGCGATGGACTGACCATTGGAAGCCTCAATCTGGACATCAGCCGAGTAAGCGCACAGTCCGAGTGTTATAGACGCTTTCTTGCCGACAAGCAGCTGCAGCTGGTCGCCATTGCCGAATACCCAGCCGTGGTTGTTGTGGTAGTGGCCGCTGCCAACAGGGGTGAATGCCTCGTGGTCTTCGGCATAGAAGTTGGCCTTGGTCAGGTCGAAGACATACTTACGGCTGTCGCTCGACACCTCAATCTCGGTCTCTACGGCGTAGAGGCTGATGTTTTCGGTGATGACGCTCTCAGTGGTGTACTTGTCGCCGACATAATTGTTCTTGAACCAGCCGCGGGCCTTGTAGCCGTCCTTCGTAGCAGCGACATTGGCAATGTCGTACTGGAAAGCACCGATGGGGGTGTCTTTCTCTACCTGCTGCGTGCCAAGGCTCTCGCCCTTTGTGTCGAAGTAGGTCAGCGTGAAGAAAGGCTTGCGCACGAAGTTGGCAACATACTCGACGGTCTTACCCTCGGCAGTGACGGGGATGACCACCTTGCAGGTGTTGTCGCCAGGAGTGTAGGTGATGCCGGTAGCGGCAATCTCACCGTTGTCGACGACGACGTCGGCCAGGACGTTAGCACTGCCGTCGGGCATGGCGTCGCTCTGGAACAGTTCGATGGTAGCCTCATACTGGCCGCTGTTGTTCATCTCGAAGATGTCGTCGGCAACGTATGTCTTGCCGGCATACTTGAAGCTGCCAAGAAGAGGAGCGCCCGAAAGGTCGACCTTGCCGAAGATCTCCAGTTCGAACATATAGGCGTTCTGGCTGCTGTTCAGGTTGGTCCAGCGCAGCTGTACATTCTTCTTGTTAATGGTTTGGCTCACCTCTGACCAGGCTGCGGGATTGGCAACAGCGTCGCTGATAACCACCCAGTCGGCATCACCGTCACCCTTGGCCTCCAGCTTCCAGCCGCGGTTACTGCCGGTAGCACCGTGGATGTAACGCACCTTGGTAATATTGGCCAGTGGGCTGGTAGTGACATACGGGTCGGCAGCCTTGGCGGCCTGCAGCGACATGTGGGGCAGGTCGGTGTAACTGCCAAACTTGGTGTCGGTCGTACTGTAGACGGCTGTGTTATAGAGGGTGAAGTTCAGCGTCTCGTTGGTGAACTTCGTCTGCTGGGCGACGGTAGACTCCGACTTGGCGGCACTTGCTGCCTTCCAGTCGCTGAAGTCGGTCTTATAGATGGATTTCTCGACCAGATTGTCGTCAGCAGAGGGGGCCTTCAACTCAGCCTTGATAGAGTAGTAGTAGTTGTTGTCGTTGGTAGAGACGATGGAGACGTAGCCGCGCTTGATGTCTGCGTTCACAACCTGATAAACGGTCTGCGGGTTAGCCTGGTCGTTCTTGATCTCGTCGCCACCGTTGATGCTGTAGTACGAATAGCCGGGATAGCCCTTGACGGTGATGACGTCCTTGGTGCTCTGGACGGGCACACGGAACTCGGCACCTTTACGCACCTGGATGTTGTCATCATTATTGCGGAATGTTGCACCATTGGCAAGAACGGTCATCTTCAGACCATTCTTCTCCACGTCGTCCACCTCGCCGGCAGTGTTGCTGCCGCTGAGGGCCAGCGTTGCAGCCATCACATCGGCATTGCCGAAGCTCCATGTGCCGGTAATGTCCTGAGCAACAGGCTCTTCGCCGGGATCTTCGCCTTCAACAACGGGCAGGGTGAGGGTCAGCTTGTTCCAGTAGTTGTTGGCAACCTGGGCAATCTCACAGGTGGCATCAGCGGCCGTGGCGGTATAGGAAACGACTTTTTGGTTGGCTGTACCGTTGTTGCCAGCGAAGGTCATGGACTGGCCATTCTCGTCGTTATAGGTGCTGACGGCGATGGTGGCACCCTTGCAGGAGGGGACAGTGACCTTAGTGCCGGCGTTCACCTGATGCCAGCCACTGCCGTTATGGGCAAACTTACCGCTGGTGGCGTCGACATCGACCTTCACATCGATGGTCTTACCGTTGACGGTGGCCTGGGTCACGATGATGCCGGTCTTGCCCTGGATGTTGTACTTGGGATCGTCATTGTAGCCGCCCAACTCGTAGTTGACGGTGACGGCTTCGGTGCGGTTGGCAAGGTTGACCTCGTTCTGGGTGTAAACGGCGGTCAGAGCCATGTTGGCTGTAGGAGTAATCTCCTGGCCTACAGCGTAAGTCGTAGTGCCGTCGCTCCAACCAGTCAGTGTGTAGCCTTCCTTATAGAGTGTGCTGTTCTTGGGAGCATTGAACTTGCTGCCAGCCTCAATCTCAAGTGCGGCAGGAGCAGTGCCGGTACCCTCGCCAGCAGCGAATGTTATATTATATTTGGTAACCTCTGCCGGCAGGTCTTCCTCAGCGATAGCCTCTACGGCAAAGTAGGGGTTATAATTGGCATTGCTGAAGTGTAGTGTGGTGGGGGCGTTGGTGCGGTAGTAGGCCACGACAACGTTGTCTTTGTTATTCATCCACTTGGTACCGTTGGTATTGAACTTCGCCACCTGCTCGTTGTTGGCGTTGGTGACGATGATGTCATTGCCGTAGTCGTGTGTGGCGTAGGTAATCTTCACACAGCCTTTGACGGGCACGCTGGCAGTAAAGTTTGACCAACCGTAGCTGGTGCCGTGCCACTTGCCCTTCAAGGTAGCGGCAGCGTTCTCAGCGTTGTCGGTCTGGCTGATGGTGCCGTCCTCGCCTACTTTAATATAAACGTCGCTTTCGGTAGCAAGAGCCTGCAACTGCGTCAGGTCGGCCTTGATGTCGCGGAAACTTGTAGGCTCTTCGCCAGCAACAGCCACGACGTCATCAGCCGTGCGGGGGGCAATCTCAATTTTGTCATTATACATCACCACAATGCCTGTGATGTTATATGCCTTACCTTCCTCAAGCGCGATGTTTGTTTTGAACTTATCGTAATAGATAATGCTATTTGATCCATCGGAGAGGAGCTTGTCGTTCCCACTTACGCTATAGGTTACATTCTTCAGTGTTACAAGAGTGCTTTGGTTAGCCTTTACTACCTGAAGGATTGTTTTCTCTACGGGAGCAACATTGGCTGTACCGATGGTCAGTCCTTCCTTCGAGAAGTTTGTAATCTCGGCATTGCCCTGATAGAGTGTAATATTTGCATTAATCGTGCCAGTCAGCGTCTGACCTGCCTCCAAACCATGATTCTGAGTGTAAACCAATGCACCATTGCCATTGGCATCAGCCAAGAAAGCGTTGGAACCATTGACAAATACTACCTGCTCACCGTTGAAGGTAATCGTAGCTGGGGTACTCGTACTGGTCGCCTTGGCCTGCAGGTCGCTGAACGAGGTAACCGTCTCAGCAGCAGGTGTCACGGTCAGTTCATAGTTGGCAGTGCTGCCTTTGTAGTTGGTCTCATCTCCTGCATAGGTAGCGGTAATGGTAGTCTTACCTGCGGTAAGCAGGTTAATTTTGTTACCTGCAATAGTGGCGATTTCTTCTTTCGAGCTAGCCCAGGTCACTGTAGTATTGCTGATAGTGGTCTCGCCAGCCTTCACCGTTGCTGTAGGCAGGTCAATTGACTTACCGGCCTCGCCAGTTACAACGTGCTCTCCAAGTGTTATTGAAGTAATAGCGCGGTTGTCGCTCTGATCCTTTACCAGCTTATAGAAAGCGGTGACTGTAGCCTTGATATTGTTGTTGATGCTAGTGTAGCAGCGCCAGTCCTGGCTGTTGTACACGCCAATGTAGCGGCTTGTGCCCTCATTCACAAGGAACGGTTCGGTAGAGTTGCTGTTCTCGGCATCGGCCACCCATTTGAACTTGTTGTTCTCATTGGTGCCCACGCGCACACCGTTGTTGGTGGCTGTGCAGTAGAGATAGTTCTCTGTGTCAGCAACACCGAACTGATAAGTGGTGGTCTCGCCAGTGTTGACTGTCACCACCCATTGCAGGGCTGTAGTTACAGAAGAGGTAATCTCGTTTTTGTCGCCATTCAGCGTCACACCTGTAGCGACAGGAGCAGCACTTGTCCCTTTGTCGTTTGACAAGGCCATTGACGAGGTCTGGTCGACAATGACTACTACATCACCCGACTGCAAACTGGCCGCATCGGTCTTGACCCACTTGTCAGCAGCCCAAGCACTGTTGCCCCAGATGCCTCCAAGCATCGCGAGCATGCTCAGCAGAGAGAATCTTAGTAATTTGTACTTCATACTGTTTGTTTTTAGTTGATAATTTGGAATATGTTTTTGTAAGTTTTAGTTGATAGTCAGCGATTTAGGATAAATTTCTTTTCGTCCTTGACAACCAAGCCACGATAGCCGGAGCCGACGCGCTGTCCGCTGAGGTTATAGCGAGCACCGGAACGTGGTTTCTCTGTCGGCAGGCTGCTGATGGCAGTTGCTGAACCTTTTGTGCCGTTCAGGGTGATGGAGAAGACACACTGCTTCCCCTGGGGCGTGAAGGTGATGGCGCCTGTTGCAGGCTCGGACAGCGTCACCGTGCGGCTGACGACCTCCTTGCTCTTGGGGAAGACATAGGTAGTGGCATCGTAGCTGACGCCGTTGACCTCGCCCAAATAGGCATCCACATCGGTGTAGTTGTCGTATCCCGTGAAGACGAGATTGTTGATATAGACGTTTTCCGGCAGGTTGATGGTGTATTGTACGCCAGCGGAATATTTGATGCCGCCATTGTTGCCAGCGGCATAGCCTTTCGACTTGGTGTTGCTGATGGTGACATTGTTCTCGAAGGTGTAGAGGCTTGAGGTGTTCTCACCGGTGTTCGTCGTCGAGGCGAGGACATAGCTCACGTTGGTAGGCGTCACGGGGTCGATAACGGTTGACCCCTCACCGATGGCAGCGACTGCCGTGCCATCCTCTTTCTTGTAAGCGGGGTAATACTCGTCGACGGCATCGTCGGCATCGGCATTACCGGCAAGCATGATGTCCTGTACCAGGGAGTTGGCATAAACCTCAATATTGGTATAATACTGTTTGGGGTCGAGGTCGTAGCCGTTGGCACTTAGGTTGCCGCCGTTGGCCTGCTCCCAGGCATCAGCCATGCCGTCGCCGTCGGCATCGAAACCAGCCTCACGGCTGCCGGTACCGAAATTAGCCTCGGTGTAGCCGTTGACGTCGCTGACCACATCGATGCGGCCTTTCTTTCCCGTGACAGAACCGCTGTAGGTGGCCGTACCATTCTTGGCCTCTGTGAAATAGCGCTGGTCGACGTTGTCGGGATTCAGCGAGGCACCGGAGTAGGTGAGCACCTTGTCGTAGGCTTGCAGGGCAGAGTGAGTCGTCACCTTGTCGGTAGTTGTCGGCTCGTCAAGCTGTATGCAGATACAGTCGGTGCCGGCCGAGTTCTTTACGTAGGTCTCGTTCTCGCCGTTGTAGTGGTTGGGGTCAGGACTGTAGCGCTTGCCATTGATGGTGTAGGTGCCGCTGTCGTAGTTCATGTAGCTCCAGCCGGCATTGGCAGTGCTGTTGATGCGGTTGCCGCTCAGATAGTAGCGGCTGGTCATGGTCCAGTAGATGGGGTAGCCCTCGGCGTTGCCTTCTGCTCCAACGGTGACGGTGGTCAGGCGGCTGGTGGTGGCGGCGGGACCGGTCTTGTAGTAGTTGTTCACCATATTAATCTTGCCACCGCCGGGACCGCCGTAACAGCCATTGCCGCAGTTGTAGATGACGCAGTTGCGGAAGTCGACATTCTCGGCCTGGACTGCGTTCTGCCACTGATACTGGCTATAGAGCTTGTTGCCTGTATAGCCCGTCCAGTTGTAACGGGCACCGTTGAAGCGAGGCGTACGGTTACCGTGGTGAATAAGCAGGTTGTGATGGAAAGACGCCAGCTTACCGCCCCAGATACCGCCGTAGCCGTGGGCACCCTTGCCGTGTCCGGCATTGTTGAGGCTCTCGCCGATGGTACACCATTGCATAGTGAAGTTATTGTTGTCGTAGAACGAGGCCACCTCGTCGATGCTCCACGAGAATGAGCAGTGGTCGAGGATAATGCCTGTCTTGTTGCGAGCCCATGTGGCATCGGCCCCATCGTTGACATTCTTCTCCTGACCTCTGCGGCTACGGATGAAGCGCACGATGATGTTGTTGCCACCATATTGCAACGTGTAGTAGCGCAGGGTAATGCCTGGGGCGGGTGCCGTCTGTCCGAGGATGGTGGTGTTGGCACCAATGGTCACGTCGCTCTTCAGGGCGATGACACCGCCCACGTCGAAGACGATAATCTTCTTACTGCTTCCGCTGACGGCAGCGCGGAAGGAACCGGTGCCAGAGTCGTTGAGGGTGGTGACGTGGATGACCGTACCGCCGCGTCCGCCGGTGGTATAGCGGCCGTGACCCTCAGCGCCGGGGAATGCCGGTGTCTGTGCTTGTGCGGCCAGCGAGAGAACCCAGGCCGCAAGTGTTGTTAATAGTTGTTTCATTATTATCGTTGTTTTATTCTTTCATTCTTTCGTTATGACGTTATTTCGTTATGACGTTATTTCGTTATGACGATATTTCGAGATGTGATATTCGTGGCGCGCTACTGCATGCGTTGCAGGCCTTCCCAGCGCACGTTCCACGTGCCGTCCTGAGGGAAGCCGGGGTTGTTCGGATTCTGGCAGCCGTCCCAGCCGGCGCACATCATGGCGATGGCGGTGAGCAGGGCACCGTTGCCGGGCAGGTAGATACGCAGACGGTCGGCCGTCTGGAAGTTGTGGCCGTTCTTGAGATAGGTGTTCTTCTGCGTGTCGATGAGCAGAGCCTTCAAGGCGGTCTCCGGCTGTCCGAGACGGGCGGCAGCCATGGCCGTCATGCCGTAGTCCCAGCCCCACGTCGTCTGCCAGTTCCAGTTCTGCATCACCCACTGGATCGTCTTTTCGGCAGCGACGGCATTGCTGCACAGGGAACCCGAGGGGAGCAGGCCAAAGGGTCCGAGGACGGCGGGATGGTCGTTGCGGCATTTCTCTTCAAACGTCTCGGTAGCCAGAACGGGCTGTGCTCCGCTGGCAACGGCATCGAAGGGGTCGAAGGACTTGAGGCCCGTGGTCTTGCCCTTAGACAGCCCGGCTGTGTAGATGCCCTCTTTGGTCTGTGGCAGGGGTGACATCTTGCTGCAGATATCGTCCCACTTCGCGTTTCGGTTCAGCCCCTGGCGTTCACGCCATAGGTTGGCTACACGTAGTCCGTACTGCCAATAGGCCAGTTCGAAGGGATGGTTGAAAGAGAAGTCTTTCGACATCGACTCCTGCATGGCGGTGGCACCTTGCAGGTAGTAGCGTTTCGTCTTGCTGTCGTAGCTGACGAAGTCGGCCATGAACTCAGCCGTCTCCTCTACCTGCTGGCCGTATGTCTTGAGTGTCTCTGCGGAAGGGGCTGCCCTGTAGAGCTCTTCGGCCATATATATATAATGTGGCTGCTGCCAGATGAGGAACGAGCCTGTGTTCGACGGTGCCTCGCCAGCCCACGGGTCGGTCATCTTCATCCAACGGACACCCTTAAAACCTTGGCGGCGGGCAATCTCCCTGGCGACGGGGTAAGCTGCGGTGTTGTACCAACGGAGCACGTTGGCAACCACTTCTGGACGGTGCCATAATGCGAAGTCGACAAAATGCCACCAGGTCATCTCAAGATGAGGTCGGCCGAACCATGAGTTGTAGGTCAGGCCGGTCTCTTGTGGCGGCATGTTGTTGGCGCAGTTCACCTGAGTGAGGTATTGCGACAAGACGACACGACGTTCCAGCTCATGGGCTCGTGGGTCGGTACACAGACTGAAGTCGGCGATGGCGCCATCCTGCCACCAGCGGTTCCAGGCCCTGATGGTAGCCTTAAGCTCCTGGTCGAAGACGAGGGCGGGGGCAGTGGCGGTGCTACTGCACAGCGGACTGTACTCAGCCTTGAAGGCGAGAATGTCGGAGGTGGTGGTCAGGGTGAAATAATGACGATCACATTCGGTGATGGTGGCATCGCCCTGCCATGTGAGGGTGAGGTAATAACGGGTGGAGTCGAGCAGGTGCTCGATGACGGCGTTGTTAGTATTGGAAACAATGATTCGCGACGTGTGTCGCTCAGGTTTTGACCAATCGGCAGCAGCATCCGCATGTTTTCCTGTAGGATAGGGCAGACGGATGGCAATGCGGGCCCGACCGTCGCATAGCAGTGGTGTCTTGATGCGGTAGATGACTGCATCCTTGTCCTGTAGGGCGGCCGTGGTGACGTCGACAGTAGTACCGTCGGCTTGGAATGTCGACTCTATCTTGCCGTCATATAGCTGGAGCTCCTGACGGATAGCCCTTAGGTCGTTGAGGGTGACAGACTTACCTTGCGCATCTTTCATTTCCAAACCGATCGTTCCGAGGTTCAGCCGATGTGGGTTTACACGGAAATACTCTGTAGCAGCCACTTGACGAGGGGTGTCGCCTTTGGATGCCTTGTATTCTACGGCATACACTTCCTGATGTCCGTGGCCGAGGTCAAAAGACTTCTCCGTTTCGGACGGTGTCAGGGCACCGGTGTTTTCGAACTTATGCCAGCCCCAGTCAGACATGGCTGTCAGAGGCACACCTGCCTCATAATCAAAAGGGAACGACTGCAGGCCGGTGACGTCGACCGTCGTAGCAAAGTGACCATTGCCCACCGTCAGCGAGGCCAACGGGTCGGCCTCGCTGATGACGGGATTATTGCGGGTGACCACGGCCTGGCGGTTAATCTCGGCAGTGGTGTTCTGCGTGTCGTAGCCCATTGCCTCCATCTCAAGCGAGGCCCAGATGAACGGGCCGAGGCCCTTGGCGTCGTTGTCACGTATCTTCTCGGAGAGGTAGTAGTCGTAGCCTCCGTCGCGACGGCGGTTCTCCTTGACAGTGCCCTTGGGGTTTACCGTCTTCAACGCAGCCTCCACCTCAGGCGTTGCGGCGGGACCAAGTCCTGCCACGCTGCAGCAGTTGGTGAGCGAGATGGTCTTGTCGGCGTTCACTTTGATGAAATTGTTAATCATACCACGGTAGGCCTTGATACCGGCATCGCGATATTTGGCTCCGACATAACCCTTGCGGTAGGCTTTCAGTAAGGCATAGGTGAACATGGCGGAACAGGTGGATTCCAGGTAGTTCCCGTCTCGGTTCGGGCTGTCCATGACCTGATACCATACGCCAGTGTGCTTGTCTTGCCACTTCAGTATGGCGTCGAAGTCTTTTTGCAGCAAGTCGATGACCTCCGAGCGGCGGCTGTAGGTCTCGGGCAGGGCGTCGAGCACCTCGATGAGTGCCATGGTGTACCAACCCTGGGCGCGGCCCCAGCAGTGCTGCGAGAGTCCCGTCTCTGGGTCGGCCCAGAAGGTCTTGCGCGTCTCGTCGTAGGCATGGCGGTTGAGGCCGGTCTTGGGGTCGAGGGTACGCTGATAGGTCACTTTCAGCTGGTTGACGGCGTCGTCGTAGATGGCGGTGATGTCTTTGGCCTTCTTCGAAGTGATAGGTGCTGTCAGACAGCGATAGGGCAGTCCCATGAATATGCCGTCAAGCCATACCTGATAAGCATAGATGGCCTTGTGCCAGAAGACCTTGTCGGCCTTTGTGCGCGGCTGTTTCTGCAGTTGGCGCATCATCGTCTGCATAGCCAGCAGGTTTTTCTTCTCAGGCCATTGCTGATACATGCGGGTGACGAAGTGGCCGGTGCGGATGTTGTCGAGGTTGTAGTCGAGGATGTTGTAGCCCCGGATGTCGCCCTTCTCGTTGATCATCGTGTCGGTGTACTCCTGGCAGTAGCGACGGATATCCTCGCCGCCGTAGCGCAGGTAGGTGTCGAGCATACCCTCTAACTCAATGCCCATGACATAGCTCCACTTGGGTTTTGTCGAGAAGTCCAGCAGATAGGACTTCGGCACGCGCTTCATCTCTGAATAGGTCATCCACTCGGAATAGTGCTTGTAGGGCTTCTCTGTCAGGCAGAGGGAACCATTGCAGAAATAGTTGTCGTAACGGATGTCGCGCGTCTGACCGGTAATCTTGTTACCCTGAACCACACCATTGAACTGGCAGTTCTTGATGTTCACGTCGTAGACGTTGCAGACTGTGTCAAGAGCCACGATGAGTACGCCGAACTTCGACTTGTTACAGGTGACATTTTCCACGTTGACATTGCGCACTGTCGGGTTGTAACCACGGCAGCATATCTCGTTATGCTCGTAGTCGAGGTTGATCTTCACAACGGCTTCGGCGCACTGACCCACCTTGATGTTGCGCATGTTGATATTCTCGATGATGCCGCCGCGACAGGAGTTCGTCTTTATGCGGAGCACACGGTCGAGGTTGGGCGAGTCCATTACGCAGTCGTGGGCATAGACATTCTGGCAACCGCCGCTGATTTCGGAGCCTACGACGACACCACCGTGCCCGTTCTTCATCTCGCAGTTACGGATGATGATGTTCTTTGATGGCATGTTGCGTTCGCGTCCGTCACGGTTGCGTCCGCTCTTGATGGCGATACAGTCGTCGCCGGTGTTGAAGAAGCAGTCCTCAATGAGCACGCGGTCGCAGCACTCGGGGTCGCAGCCGTCGCCGTTGGGACCGTCATTAATCATCTTCACCCTGCGGACGGTGATGTCGGTGGAGTGGAGCGGATGGATAACCCAGAAAGGAGAACGTAAAAGGGTGACGTCTTCAATGAGAATACGCTCGCACTTGTTGAACGATACAAGCTGGGGACGAAGACCATCCTTCGGTCCAAAGACGCGCTCAGGCGAACGCTGACCCTGTGAGTTATACATGGGGATGCCGTCCTCACCGTTTTTCAGCA
The DNA here is from genome assembly GCA_017471465.1 of Prevotella sp. Lineage (GTDB taxonomy): Bacteria > Bacteroidota > Bacteroidia > Bacteroidales > Bacteroidaceae > Prevotella. The sequence continues at coordinate 18,906 of JAFUTI010000001.1, forward strand.
GACGTGGGCGGGCTTCTAACTTCTGACTGATGACACCCTCCTTCCAGCCGAACTTCGGCGCTCCGCACCACGGCCACCATGTCTCTGTCGAACCGTTGCCGTCAATAGTGCCCTTGCCGGTGACGGCGATGTCGGTTGCCTTGAAGGCATAGATGCAGGGCGAGAGGTTAAAACATTCCAGCCCTTCCCACGATGTCTCGACGATGGGATACAGCTCTGGCTCAAAGGCAAACAGGAGCACGGCCCCTTCCTCGACATGTAGGTTGACATGGCTCTTCAGGATGATGGCTCCGGTTTTGAATGTCTGCCCTTTGGGAACGATGACACGACCGCCGCCCTTCTTCGAACATTTGTCAATAGCCTTTTGTATGGCTTTCTGGTTTTGCGCTGCCGAAGTCTCAGGCTTGGCACCAAACTTGGTGATGTCGTAGTCTTTTCCGCTAATCTGCGGTTGCTGGATGCTCTGCTCAATCTGCTTGTACTGCGCCTCATCCCAATGGTTTGCGTGAGAGAGCAAGGGGAACAGCAGACACAGAATCGTCAATTGTATTAAATTCCTCATCGTTAAATAGGGTTAGTTCGTAGTTTGGTGCAAAGATACGTAAAAAGCACGAAACTACGAACTAAAACAAAGAAAAATTAACGTAATCGTTTATTTTTCCAGTGCAGCAAAGAGGCGGTCGAGGGCAAGGTCGGCATTGCCTTCGGCTTCGTCGAGCAGCGTTACGAACTTCGAACCGATGATGGCGCCGGCAGCGTTGTCCTGAGCAGCTTTCAAAGTCTGGCGGTTGCTGATGCCGAAACCGATCATGCGGGGATTGCGGAGATGCATAGCGTCGATGCGTCGGAAGTAGGCCTGCTTCTGTTCGTCGAATGACTTCTGGGCGCCGGTAATGGCAGCTGAAGAAACCATATAAATGAATCCGTCGGTGTTCTCGTCGATGAAACGGATTCGCTCTTCAGACGTCTCCGGCGTGATGAGCATGATGACGCGCAGGTCGTAGCGGTCGGCTATGGGCTTCACCGTCTCTTGATAGTCTTTGAAAGGCAGGTCGGGGATGATCATTCCCGAAACGCCTGCCTCGACACATGACTGACAGAAGGCCTCAATGCCATAGTGCAGGATGGGGTTCAAGTATCCCATGAGGATAAGCGGTGTATGTACCTGGGCCTTAATGTCTTGTAACTGACCGAAGAGCTTGCAAAGGGACATGCCGTTCTTCAATGCTTTCGTGGCAGCTGTCTGTATGACAGGTCCATCTGCCAAGGGGTCGCTAAATGGGATGCCGACTTCGATGAAGTCGATACCGCGACGCTGCATGGCCATGATGACATTGCCTGTCCCTTCGAGTAGCGGTGTGCCCGCACAGAAGTAGAGACTAAGCAGTTTCTTGTCGCCACGTTCTGAAAACACTTGGTTTATCTTGTTCATTGTCGTATGGTTTTTATGAATTCTCTAAGTTTGTTTACATCTTTGAGACCAGGCTCGGTCTCAAAGCGTGAGTTGAGATCGATGCCGATGCACTGGGGGTGATGGAATGTCTTGATATGCTCAGCGTCATCGGGGCCGATGCCACCACTCAGCAGGAACGGCTTTTTGCCGTCGTAGGCCTCGAGTACCGACCAGTCGAACTGGTTACCACTGCCTCCTACTGACTGACATTTGTTGTCGAAAAGGAAGTAATCGACACAATCTTCATACTCTTTATAGGCCGTGACGTCATTCCTATTGCCGATGCTGATGGCCTTGATGAACTGGATGCCGGGACGGATATCGGGGTCGAGTGTGCGACGCAGGTTACGGATGACGGTTGGAGACTCATGACCGTGCAGCTGGATGAGGTCGAGTCGGAAGTTGACAACACGTGTGATGATGTTCTGTGGCATCTCATCGACAAAGACACCGACGCGTTTTGGCTTGTCGGAAGGGAAATGGCTGACAGCAGGGGCACGGTCGGGGATGATGCCAGCGTGTGTCGGTATCATCGTCACCAGGCGTGGCGACTTCTGCCAGAAAATCAATCCTATCCAGTCTACTCCTAACTCTGCGACTTGGCGTATGTTGTTGCCGTCGCGCATACCACAAACTTTTACTATCATATTTTTTCAATAAACTTTTTTAATGCTGTTCCAGGGTCTTCTGTCTTCATAAATGTCTCGCCGATAAGGAATCCTTGGAAACCGGCTTGACGCAGCTCCCGTACGGTCTGTGGATTGCCGATACCACTCTCACTCACCTTTATGGCACCCTTCGGTAGTCGTTCTGCCAGACGGTAGGAGTTCTCGACATCGGTGACAAAAGAACCGAGATTACGGTTGTTGATGCCACAGAGGTCCGGCTTCATTTCGGTGTATTCCAGTTCGCGTTCGTCGTGCATCTCAAGGAGAACCTCAAGTCCCAATTCATGGGCGGTGTGCAGGAGAGTTTGGCACTCCTGTTTACTGAGGCAGGCGGCGATGAGCAACACGGCGGAGGCACCGCAGAGCAAGGCCTCGTAGAGCTGCAGCTCGTCGACGACGAAGTTCTTATATAATATAGGTAAGGTGACGCCGCTCTGGCGGGCCGTGCGGATGAAGTCGTCGTGGCCACCGAAGTAGTGGCGGTCAGTGAGGATGCTCAGGGCGGTGGCGCCGTTCTGCTGATACGACAGGGAAATCTGGTCGGGGCGGCCGTCCTCCTTGATCCACCCCTTGCTGGGCGAGCGGCGCTTAAACTCAGCGATGATGCCGGTCGGACTCTGGAGCAGGGCCTGACGCAGCGAAGGCTTCTGGCGGCGCATGTGGGCCAGTTCCTCGCGCTTGGTAGCGATAATCTGTTGTAGGATGTCTGCCATGATGGTTCTATATGGGTTAGATCATCTAGATATTCTAGATGGTCTAGGCTATGAATTGAGTTCCGCGAATTTCTTAAATGTACGGAGGGCGGCACCACTGTCGATACTTTCGCGGGCAATGGCGATACATTCTTCGATGCTCTTCTTGCCTTTCTCTAACACTTGAATAGCGAATCCGGCGTTGGCCAGGACAATGTTCTTCTGGGCAGGTAGACAACGATTCTCCAATACTGTGTCGAAGATCTCCTTCGCCTCTGTCTCCGTGGCTCCGGCAACCAATTCCTCGGGCTTGGCAGTGGTAAAGCCAAGATCGGCGGGCGAGAAGATTCGTTCGTAGTTGTTTGTGGTCACCTTGAAGTCGCCCGTCAGCGAAATCTCGTCGTAGCCGTCGATGGAGTTGACGATGCCGAAGTCGATGCCGAGGCGTTGGTAGACCTGGTGATAGAGACGCATCTGGTCGAGGTTGGCTACACCGAGGAGCTGGCAGCTAGGCTGGCTGGGATTCACCAATGGACCAAGCAGGTTGAAGATGGTGGGGAAGGGGAGGGCCTTGCGTATCGGACCGACGAACTTCATGGCACGTGCAAAGAGCTGGGCGTGCAGGTAGACGATACCTGCTTCATCCATGCAACGGTTCAGCTGGTCAAGGTCGTCTGTGAACTTCACACCGTGCTGGGCGATGACGTTAGAGGCTCCAGAAGTCGAAGTAGCCGCATAGTTACCGTGTTTGGCTACCTTGTAGCCGGCACCTGCAATGACGAAACATGAGGTGGTGGAAATATTAAACGTGTTCTTACGGTCGCCGCCAGTACCAACGACATCGATGTAGCGTTCGCACTTCAGGGGAACAGGGACACCCGTCTCTAAGATACCATCGCGGAAACCGAGCAACTCGTCGACGGTGACGCCGCGCATCTGCAGAGCTGTCAGGAGGGCCGTTATCTGCTCTGTCGGGTACTCACTCTGGGTAATACCTATTAATATCTGCTTCATCTCCTCGCGGGAGAGCTCCTCGTGGTTCAGGAGCTTTTCTAAAATCTCTTTCATATTGTTTCTGTTTTTAGTGTCATATTGTTTATTATAAGTACAGCCAGTTCTGCAGCATCTTTCTGCCGTCGGGTGTCAAGACACTCTCGGGATGGAACTGTATGCCGTGAATGTTCAACTCTTTGTGCTTTAGAGCCATGATGTAACCTTCGTCACTCTCAGCAGTTACATCTAAGCAATCGGGGAAACCGTCGCGAGAGACAATCCAGGAATGGTAGCGCCCCATAGTGATACGTTGCGGCAGACCGAAGAACAGCGGATCGTTACCGAGTTGTGTCCCTTCGGTGGCCACACCGTGGAAGACATCACTCAGGTTCTCAAGATGGGCGCCGAAGACTTCGCCGATAGCTTGGTGGCCGAGACAGACACCGAGGATAGGCTTGCGTCCGGCGTAGGTACGGATAACGTCGCAGAGCAAGCCGGCTTCCGAGGGGATACCAGGGCCTGGGCTAAGTACAATCTTGCTAAAGACTTCAAGGTCGGGAAGCTGGAACTGATCGTTGCGCAGCACGGTAACCTCTGCTTTCAGTTCACGTAGCAGGTGCGCCAGATTAAAAGTGAACGAATCATAGTTGTCGATGATGGCTATTTTCATAATTGCGCTGCTATTTCTATGGCGCGACGTAGCGCACCTAGTTTGTTGTTAACTTCTTGTAATTCATACTCCTCATTACTCTTGGCAACGATACCGCCTCCAGCCTGGAACCACAGCACTCCACCGCGCGAGACGAACGTGCGGATGGTGATGGCCTGGTTCAGTGAACCGTCAAGCCCAATGATACCGATACATCCGCCGTAAGCGCCACGGTTGTGTGGCTCGTACTCCGAGATGAGTTGCATGGCGCGAACTTTTGGCGCACCGCTGAGCGTCCCGGCAGGGAACGTGTCGATAAACGCTTTAATGGGATCTTTGTCTGCATCCAACTCACCGCTGACACGGCTTACCAGATGGATGACGTGTGAATAATATTGGATATCCTTGTAGTAGTCCACCTTGACGTTATGACAGTTGCGTGAGAGATCATTACGAGCCAAATCGACGAGCATGACGTGCTCGGCATTCTCTTTGGGGTCGTTACGAAGGAAGTCTGCTCCCCGGCGGTCGGCGTCGGCATCGCCCGTCCGCTTCGTAGTGCCGGCGATAGGGTCGATGTAGGCTCTTCTGTTGTCAATGCGACAGTGGGTCTCGGGCGATGACCCAAAAATGCGGAACCCACCGAAGTCGAAGTAAAAAAGGTAGGGTGAGGGATTGATGCTGCGTAAGGCTCTGTATAGCTTGAAATCGTCACCCTCAAAACGCTGTACGAAACGTCTGGAGAGGACTATCTGAAAGACGTCGCCGCGCAGACAGTGCTGGATGCCGCGGCGGATGTTCGCCTTGTGCTCCTCGTCGCTCAGTGTCGAACAGACGTCGCCAACAGGATGGAAGTCATACTCGCGGACGTTGTTGCGGTTCATGGCCTTCTGGATGGTGTCGATATCCGTTAAGTCGCCTAGAGTCACAAGTTTCAGCTGGTTGTTATGATGGTCGAAGACGATGACCGTCTCGTAGAGGACATAGAGCATGTCGGGGGCGTCGTTTCGCTCCTGTGTCTCGTCTTTTACGGCAATGTTCTCGAAATAGCGCACGGCGTTGAACGATGTGTAGCCGAAAAGGCCGCAGACAGCAGCGTCGTCGCCTTCGATGTGGATATTGTCGATTAGCGTGTGGATGGCTTCAGCGCATCCGAAGTCAGTATCCAAGGGCTTGCTGATTGTCCTCCCGTTGGGGAAACTGACGTTGGCCAAGCCATGCCCGATAGCAACTGAGGCTATGGGATGGATGCCTATGAAAGAGTGTGAATTTCCCTGGTCGTGATAGTCGGAACTCTCCATCAGCGCACTCTGCGGGTATAAATCCCGTAGTCGCATATAGACGCCTACAGGGGTGTAAAGGTCTCCCCAGATGGTGCGGCTAGTTGTCGTGTAACTAAAAGTTTCCATATTCCTGAGCTAGGTTTTTATTGTTAAGATAAGTCTCTATGTCCTTGTCGCCTCGGCCGCTGACCGTCAGCACAACGACATCGTCGGGTTTGAACTGCATCTTAGAAAGGGCAGCAACGGCGTGAGCTGACTCAATGGCTGGTATAATCCCTTCCATACGTGTCAGTTCATACCCGGCACGAATGGCTTCGTCGTCATTGATGGAGAGGACTTGCGTACGTCCCTTCTTGGCCATGTTGCAGTGCATCGGCCCCACGCCTGGGTAGTCCAGACCCGCGCTGATGGTAAACGCCTCCTGAATCTGCCCGTCGTCGTCCTGCATCACCAGCATCTTCGCCCCGTGCAGGATGCCCACCGTGCCGCGATGAATCGTCGCCGCCGTGTAGTCCGTGTCCCAGCCGTGACCACCGGCCTCCGCCAGCACGATCTTCACGCGGTCATCGTCCATGTAGTGGTAAATCGTGCCGGCGGCGTTGCTCCCGCCCCCGATGCAGGCCACGAGATAGTCGGGGTAGTCGCGCCCGATCTTCTCCTCCAGCTGCCACTTGATCTCCTCCGAGATGACGCTCTGCATCCGCGCCACGAGGTCGGGGTACGGGTGCGGTCCCATCGTCGAGCCGACGATATAAAAAGTGTCAGCCGGGTGACAGCACCAGTCGCGGATGGCCTCCGAGCAGGCGTCTGAGAGCGTCATGTTTCCCGTGCGCACGGGGTGTACCTCCGCGCCCAGCATCTTCATGCGCTCTACGTTCGTATGCTGTCTTTCAACATCCGTCGCGCCCATAAAGACCTCGCACTTCATGTCCATCAGCGCGCACACCGTCGCCGTCGCCACGCCGTGCTGTCCGGCTCCTGTCTCTGCGATGATGCGCGTCTTGCCCATCTTCTTCGCCAGTAGAATCTGTCCCACGGTGTTGTTAATCTTGTGCGCACCCGTGTGGTTCAGGTCCTCGCGCTTCAGATACAGCTGGCACCCGTACCGCTCGCTCATCCTCTTCGCAAAGTACAGCGGACTCGGCCTCCCCACATAGTCCTTCAGCAGCGCGTGATACTCCCGCTTGAACTCCTCGCTCTCCACAATCGGCCTGTACGCCTCCTGCAGGTCCTTCACGCACTTGTAGAGAATCTCCGGCACATACGCGCCCCCGAACTCTCCGTAAAATCCTTTCTCGTCAACTTGATAATTGCAGTTCATATCTTATTTTGTTTTTGTGATTGTTAACCTTTGTTTTATTGAAAAAGGCCCGTCGCAAGAACGACGAGCCTTTTATATTTCTCTGCTCCTTTATAGGCGCATGGCTATCTTCTCACGATTGTCCGAATCTTGAGTCGCGCCACCACCAAAAGTTTGCTGTTTTCTTCATTTTGTGTCTTTTTGTTATTTGTCGGGTGCAAAATTACACATTTTATTTGAATCCCCAAACTTTTTTCCGACTTTTTATCAGGAAATGATGTTTTTTCTTGAAAGCGTAATTCCTCAGAAGCTGAAAGCGATGACGTAGCGCATACCCCAGCGTGGACTGGTTGGCAGCTCTGTGTAGTTCAGGCGTCGCACGTATTCTACATGGAAAAACTTGAAGATGTTGTGCACACCAAGCACCATTTCCATATAGGGCTTCCGGGGGTTCATGACGCTCACGCCTTCGGGGAAGTACATCAGGCTGGAGTTGCCCTGGTTCTCTGCCAAGAGGGGGTTGTTCTTGTCGCTGAGGTCGCCCCAGAGCATACGGAACCCGATATACTCGCGCCAGTTCCACTTCTTGACGACAGGCAGGCGGTTGAAGAGCTTGCCGTTGAGGTCCCATGAAATCATAAACGAGGCAAAGCGGTCGTTGAGGAATTCCATCGTGTTGATGAGGTTGAAGGTTTCGGGCAATATGATGTACGACTGGTTAGCTGCGGGGAAGATGAGCAGCGGGTAGGGCACTTGGTTCCACTGTATGCCCGCCTTGAGGTCGGTGTCAATTTTTCCCCAACTGCTACCAAGCCAGAAACGCTTGTAGATGTGTGCTTCAGTATAGTTGTAGTCGTAGTCGCCGCCGAGGACATCCTTGAAGCCTCGGGTATGGGCGACACTAAAGACTGGTGCGTCGAGGTTGATGACGCGCCGCCTCAACTTATTGTTGATATAGGTTTCGCCGGGGGCATAGCGCAGGCGGGCAGTAACTTCGGTGGTGCGCAGGTATTCGCCATTGCCAGTCCTGATGTTCAGGTTCTGGCGCGGACGGTCCATTGTCTGGAACGACATGGCTCCGCAGGCTTCATTCTCCTCGCGCTTGCCGCTGACGGTGAGCTTCATGCCCCAGTCGGTTTCGTATTCGAAGGTGGCCTGCTGGCGGTCGTAGAACATCATCTTGTTGGTCTCGGCCCACTTCAGCGCCACCATGAAGTTGTCCTTGTCGGTATCCATGAAACGGTCGCCAGGTGAGCATACGTCGCGTGTGGACTGTACGGTGAGTGTGCGGCGCGGGAACTCGTGGGGCAGATATTTTTTTGCATTGAGCGAAAAAGTGGCCTCAGCGTTGTAGTAGTTGCGGTGGCTACCCCAGCCGTGGGCGTAGTATCCGCTGAGGAACAGATGCTTGTTGAGGTTGGCCGTCGTCTTGGCACTCAGACGGCTGCGCCAGCCGTCGACGTAGTTGCGCGTCAGGACAGTGTTCACAGGGCAGATATCGATATAGTTGGGGTTGCTCGTCTCTATGGAGTTCTCGAAGAGTGCTTTCAGTCCGAGAATAATGTACTTGAAGCCCTTGATGTTCGTTATGCCGTTGATGAACTTGTCCATACGACTTTCGCTCTTGGTGAGTTCCACTTGTCGGTACTGATTCCAGTAGTCCTTGTCGCGCATCTGGGCATCGGCCTCCGTCACCTCTTTCTTTATGCCCCGGAAGAGTTTGGGCGGTATGGGGTCGAAGGCATAGTCCGACAGGCGGGTGGTGCGGGTGACAATGGCACTGCCTTGTATGAAGTCGAAGAGTTTCAGCTCCGTTATCATATCGTCCTGCGTGAGTACCCATTGTCCGTCCGGCAGTTTCTGGTACTCCTGTAGAACCTGTAGCTGGTCGACAAAGTTGACGGTGCTCTGCTTCGGCACGGTGAGCTGACAGCGGCGCACGTGTAGCGTCGAGTCTTTCAGGATATATAGGTCGCCTCTGAATCCCATGTCGTGCTGGTTGTTAGGCAGAAAATGCAGATGTATGCAAGAATCGCGGTCAATGGTCAGCGTGTCCTCGATGTAATAGCGGTAGAAGGAGATTCCCTCGTTGCTGATAGGCGAGACAAAGGGGTACTGCAGCATACGGATGTGATCCTGATAGAGGTCGACATCGGTGAAAACATCCTTGACGACGGTGTTGATGATGTCGCCTGTCTGGAACAGGTCGTTGACGCTCTGCGACGTCTGGCCCTGAATGATGGTCTTCTCGGATCGAGGCTCGCGGCGATAAAACTTTTGCGAGACAGTCTCGTCGACAGAGACGGGCAGTATGAGCTTTCCCGTGTAGGGACTCGTCTCCACCTGGTCGAGGAGCCACGAGTGGTTCGAGAAGGGTTTCTGCTCTAACTGTTCAGGCTTCAGGTCGTTGATGGCCAGCGTTATCTTCTCATACTTTTGGTATTGGTAGTAGTCGTTGACGGCCAGATCGTTCTTCTTCTTGGCGGCCACGACGCGGCGCATAAGCTCTACGGCGGGGTTGTCTTTGCGACTGTAGCGGTTGCGGCGGGCCTTGACGGTAACACCGCTGAGTTGACGGCTGTCGGGTTTCAGGGTGATGTTTTGCCGTGAGCGTGAGTGTTCTGTGATGCGGATGATGCGCGACTTGTAGCCCACGGCGCTGAATGTCAGGTTCCATCCTGCGTGTCGGGCTATGGTGTATCGTCCGTGGCTATCGGCTATTGCCGAAATGTTGTGACCTTCGTAGACGACGCTTGCGAAGCCTATGCTATCGCCCGTCTCGGCATCTTTCACCACACCGGTTATCTGCTGTGCATTGGTTGGTAGCGCAGCCGTCATTAGCAGTGCAAGCAGTATGAAGTAATGTCGGCAGTTCATTTGAATGTGTAGTTGTAGAATCTGTATTCTGTATAATTGTTGCCTTTCTCGTTCATGCGTAAAGAGCGCAATTCCGATGTCTTCGTATCGATGGTCAGCTGGAACGAGGTGAATAGTTGCCTGCGCGCGGCTTTTTTGGAGTCAGTTATCGGTGTGATGGTGAGCAACAGCATGGAACCTTGGCGGCTGACGGTCAAGTCGCTCAGTTTTGTGATGTCTTTCTCCCCGCCGGAAAGAATGCTTTCGAATACTGTCTGGAACGAGGCGAACTGTGGGTTGTTCTTGCTGCTGGTCTTATGCTTACGCCCTTTCACCACCATAGTGAAGTCGTTGCCCTGCATCAGTAGCTGGTCTTGTCCTTCGACGATGGTTATGGCCACCTCTGAGGGAGCTATCATCATGAGTGTGCCCTTGGCGGTTTCGTCCTGGGTCCATGCAGCCTTGTGTGTGGTCTTCGTCACGCTGGCGGTGACGTTGCTGTAGTTCTTATACCGTGCCAACACCTTCTGGAAGTCGGTGGTTTGCGCTATTGATGCTGTCAGATGGCAAATTGTTGCCATAAATAATAATGCTTTTTTCATATCCTTGGTGTTCAATCTTTTTGGTTCAGTATTTCATCGACTGTCATCCGGGCTGTCATAGCAACTCCTTCCAGACCGTGTAGTATCAGGTTTTGACCAGTCAACAGCAGGTTGGCAATAGGGGTGCGGGGCGACAGTGTGGTCATCAGCAGTGAACGGCAGTCCTTGCGCAGGCCGTAGGCAGAGCCACAGGGCGATAGTGTATAGTCACGGTAGGTCAGCGGTGTGCTGGTGAAGACCTTGTCGATGGCGCCTGTCAGCCCTGGCAGTTGTCTCTCCGCCAGTGCTATGCATTCTTCGGCCATTCGCTGCTTTATGGCATTGTAGTCCTCGCCCCTTTGGCCTACTTTTGTGTTCTCCCATGGCTGGCACAATGTCCATAACATAGGGGTCAGCAGGTCAATTTGTCTGACATGGCTGCTGCCGTCTTCGGGCACACGGGCACTGACCATCACGCGGTCTACCCGTCCGCCGGCGTTAGGCTCGTCCCATACGTTAGCCTGGCGGAATATATATATGTTGTGGTTGAAATAGGGTAGGGTATGTGGCTTCAACAGCAGTGATGCCGTGAACATCCCATACGTGTTGTTTAGCATATTGATGCGTCGACGGAACAGATTCTTCAGGACAGTACTCTGCTTCACCCATCCAAATGTCAGGACGGGGTGTACATCGCTGATAAAAACATCACCTTCGTAGCTCTCGCCGTTGCTACAGATGGCGGCTGTGATTACACCGTTGTGCTCCTTCAGCTCTGCCACCTCAGCGTTGCAGCACACCTGTCCGCCGTTAGCTTCTATGGCGCTGATAAGCGTACTGACGATAAGTCCTCCGTCACCCTGTAGACGCCAGCTGCCCTGTATGTAACTGCTCTGTCCGTGGGCGAAATGGAACAGTGGCAGCGACTCACGACGTAGTTCCGTTTTCAGCGATGTACCCGCCAGAACATTTATCAGAAGTTCGTCTTTGAATGAGCGGGCCAGGTAGTCATAGGCCGCTGTCTCGCCAATCTCCTGCATCGGCGGCAGTGTTCTCAGCAGGTCTGCATATTCGTGGAGTGCTGTCCGTTGCTGTGGAAACTGTTCTGCCAGCGTCTCGGCAAAGCGGTCGTAGCCTTCGGCAAAGGCGAAGGTGTCGCCGCCGATGGTCACTCGGTCGAAGCCCTCGGGGTCAAGTTTGTGCCAGTGAAGCGCTAGTAGTCCGAGGTCGGCAAACAGATGGTGCAACGGCTGCCCCTCAGCCAGTCCACCGACGTAGTGCATACCAGTGTCAAAGGCATAACCTTCGCGACGGTAACTCTGCAGACAGCCGCCTGGTTGCTTCTGGCGTTCGATTATGGTGATGTCTTTTCCTGCGCGTGACAACAGTAGGCCACAAACCAGTCCGCCGAACCCACTCCCTATGATGATGACTTTCTGGCGACTCATGGCTTTTTATGGTTTAGCCATCGGTAGACGGCAGGCTGAAGAACATACGAGAGAACAACGGCGGAAAGCAGGCCCACTAACGTAGAGAAACCTACGGATTTTATAGCCGGGTGGCTGGCAATAAGCATACTACTAACGGTTATGAGCAGGATGAGTGCGCTGAGGAAGATTGCCGTCTTATGATAGCTGAGTAGGCGGCAGTCGTTGCCAGTCAGTCCGTTCATAACGAAGATACTGTAATCGACGCCTATGCCGAAGATGAACGTCGAGATGATGATACTGATGAGGTTAAAGCGTACACCGAAGATGTCCATCACACCCAAAACGACAAGCCAGCTCAATAGTATAGGCATGAAGCCCAGCAGAGCCAGTCGCCAACTGAAGCGGAAACTGACAAGTAGCACCGCAAAAACAAACGCCATCGACAGCCACTGTAATACGTCGAAGTCGCTGTTCATCTGTAGCAGGGTGTCGGTCGTATAATAATAGGTGTCGAGCACTAAAAGTGACGGTTCACTGGCCACCGCATTGCAGATGCGTATGTAGTCGCTCTCGCTACTGCGTATGGAGTCGTTAGCACAGCGTACGGAGGTGAAACAGAGAAAGTCGCCGCCGTAGCTCTGCTCGGTCAGCGTCGACTGGTAGCCCTCGGGGAGTACAGCGGCATTGTAGAGTGCGTCGGGGACGTAGTTGGCTGTGGCTGCTTCATAGAATGGCTCGAAGGCTTCTGGCCGTAGTCCTGCCTGTGGCGCTGTCTCGGCTATCAGGTGTCTTACCTGTGTCAGACGTTCTTGCGTCCAATGGCGATGCCATGCGTCGATGCGCTCCTGTTGTTGCTTGAGCGATACAAATATCTTGTTGGTCGGGGTGTAGTCTTTGACCAGTCCCATCTGTCTGAGTGAGTCAAGCTTGCGGTCGAGTATGGCGAAGTTCTCAATGGCCTCTTCCATAGTGTTTCCTTTGCTGGCAAAGTACTTCTGCTTGTCGCCAGTATAGGTTTTCTGGCGCAGTAGCTCCTCGGAGTGTGATGTCAGCTCGGCTTCGTAACCCAGATTGTGCATGTCGGCATCGAACTGCGTGCCGCCATATAGGAAGGCTGTTATGGCTATGGCCAGCATAATGGCAATAGCCGCAAGCAGCGGTCTGTTACGGTCGAAGGGGTATGCGTTGATGCGGTCAATGATGTTGAGGCCGTTTTTGCTACAGTTGGTGTGGAGCATTTGCGGCAGGTAGACGAGGCTGAAAAACGTCGTGCCGAGGATGGCGAAAGCTGCAAACAGGCCGAAGTCCTGTAGCAGGTCGGTCTTGATGAATATGAGTCCGGCAAAGGATCCTATCGTCGTCAGACATCCCAATACGACTGGCTTCACTAGGTGGCGCAGCATCTGTTCGGTGTCTGTCACGTACAGGTGGTGTGTCAACACATGAAGCACGTAGCTCATAGCCACGCCGAGTACAACGCCGCCGATGCCCAGTGCCAGCAGCGAGAACTGCCCCTTGATTCCGTACATAAGGCTTAGTGCGAAGAGTGTGCCGAAGACAACGGGCAACAGCAACAGTGGGATGGTGTCCCACCGGCGGAAGACGAGTAGGAGCAGCAGAATCACGAGCAGGAGTGCACCGCCAATGGTAGTGGTCAGATCGTGCTTGATTTGTGTGGAGTTGTAAAATCCGCTGGCGGGCGTGCCGTGGTAGCTGATGCGCACGTCGGGAAAGACCTCTGCGAACAGTGCTATCTCCTCGTTTATCATCTGGAACATAGCCGCCCCCTGTCCCGTGTTCGTTGCTGAGAACCGTGGGGTGATGAAGGCAATGCACACCGTGGAGTCGGGCACAAAGAAGTGTCCGTCGACGGTGTTGTAGCTGCCCGTAGCCATAAGTGGTGACAGCTGCCGTGCCAGCACATTGCGCATACCTATGGGGTCTGTCTGTATCAGTTCGGGAAACATACTCCCGAACTCGCCCGTCAGGTCGTCACGGTTCTGAGCCATTTGTCGAGCCACTTTCTCGCGGGTGAGCAGCGAGTCGAAGCTGGTGTAGACAGTCGTATCGATATATGCAGGCAGGTGCTCTTTCAGGTAGTCAATACCGTCGACCAGCAAGTCGTCGGGAAGCCGGTAGAACACGTTGCCGATAGTCTGTGAGACGGTGTCGCGCACCAACAATGTATCGATAAAGGTGTCGCATACGGTCTGTAACTTCTCTGTTATCACCTCTGTCGGCTGAGGAGCAACGGCCTTATCACCTACGTATTCGAAGAGTAGGAAGGTCTTGTCCTTTATGCGTAGGTTTGCGAAAGCCAGCTTTGTCGAGCCATCCTCGTTTTTCGATGACGGCATTAGCTTGTCAATATCCTCTTCCAGATGGATGCGTGTGGCGAAGTAGCCGAAGACAGCCAGCAGGGCAGCCATCGACAGCCAGCACACTGCACGGTGGCTGTGGAAGTAATGGTATATTTTGACAAACAGTTCTGTCATTGGATGAATATCTTCATGTCTGCTTCAGCTATCAGTTCATCGTCAATGCGACATTCCCCTTTAGTGAGAGTGGCAGCCCCGAAGGTGAAGCCGAAGTTGACGGTAGTGTGAACAACCTCACCTACACGGACGCGCCGGTGGCAGGTGTAGTGCTTTATCTCGCCGATGAGTCCCACAGGAGGATTCTTGGCTTCTCGGCTAAGTGCTTGATAGCCAGCCAGGGCCGAGGCTGACTGAGCGATATGCTCAATTAGCCCCGTCTCAGACAATTCTTGACTGGGCAGCAGAAAGTAGTTGTCGCTCCTGATGGTCAGCATTGTGGTAGCCGACTGTTCGCCGGTGGCCTCAAACTCGTCGACCATCATCATCGGGTGTCGCTGCGGAATGAGTTTCTTGATGTCGTCGCCTTGCATCATGCGGGCAGATGCTGCTCAATGTAGTCGTAGAGGTTGTCGAAGGTCTGAATCTGGGGCAGGTCGCTGACGGGAATGGTAATTTTATACTCTGTCTGTACCAGTGCGATGAGGTCTACCAGGTTGATGCTGTCGAGTCCTAACGTCTCTTTCAGGACAGCGTCAGAAGCAAACTCGCTCTCTTCAATTTCAAACTCTTCAGCCAGCAGGCTGTTTACATGGTTTTTGATGTCTTCTCTAGTCATAATGGGTTATAAGTTTTTGATAATTAGTGTTGAGTTAGTGCCGCCAAAGCCAAAGGAGTTGCTCAGGAAGCGGTCGAAGTGTGCTTCACGCCGTTCGGGCACAACGTTGATGCAAGCCGTGTCCTCGTCGGGGTTCTCAAAGTTCAGTGACCCGGCGATGAAATCGTTCTTCATCATCAGCATGGAGTAGATAATCTCCGATGCCCCGGCCATCCACATCTCGTGGCCCGTCTGTCCTTTCGTTGACGTCACGGGCACGCGGTAATCGCCGAATATGCGGGCTATGGCTTGTGCCTCGCGGCTGTCGCCGATGTGTGTCGACGTAGCATGGGCGTTGACGTAGCCTATGTCACGTGGCTGTAGACCAGCACTCTGGAAACATAACTCCAAGGATCGTGCTGGCCCGTCGATGTTGGGTGTGGAGATATGGTCGCCGTTGCCTGAGAATCCCCAGCCAACAATCTCGGCCAGGATGGGTGCCCCGCGACGTACGGCGTGCTCGTAACTTTCAACGATGAGTGTGGCGGCACCGCCACTGGGCACTAAACCGTCGCGGTCGCGGTCGAAGGGACGGCTGGCACGTGTCGGGTCATTCTCGCGCTTTGAGAAGGTCTGTAAGCCGTCGAAGGCCGCAATGCCGTACATGTTGTTCTCCTCTGCACCACCGCAAACGATACACTCCTGTAAGCCGTTGCGGATGAGCAGGAAAGCCAGTCCCAGCGACTGCGAACCTGAGGCACAGGCTGCCGATGCCGTCAGGTTGATGCCTTTCAGATGGAACAGTGTGGCCAGATTCATTGTCACCGTCGAGTTCATCGACTTAAAAATAGCACCGCTGCCGCAGGCTACGGTGGAGCCTGACTGCCGGAACTTGTCTAAAGCCACCATTGTGTCTTCGGCCACAGAGTCGTTGCCGTAGATGACACCCACCTCGTGGCTGTCGATATAGTCCTGACTAAGCTGGGCATGCTCCATGGCCTGTATTGTTGCCAGATAGGCATACTGCGCCTCCTCAGGCATGAGTTGACGCTGGTTGCGGTTCAGCAGTTTCTTGAGATCGGCTTTGGGCACGTTGCCGCAGAGCGGCGAGCAGAATCCAGCGTCCTTTCGCTCCTGACTGAAGACGATGCCGCTGCGGCTGTCGTAGAGTGACTGGCGTACCTCGTCGAGCGTGGTGCCAAGACACGACCAGATGCCCATTCCTGTTATTACAACTCTCTTTTCCATTGTTTTATAATTTCTTTTTATAACATCTTCTGCGTTTGACGTATGTGGGGTTAAGCGGTTTCCACTGCGACAGTTCCTTGATATTGTCCTCTAACTGTGGACCTGTCTCCGCCCATGTATATCCGCACCTATTGTAAGTAGGTATTAGGTCGTCGAAGAACAAGGCGTTGACGCCCAGTCCCTGATAGTCGGGACGAACGGCAATGAGTAGGAGCTCGGTGCTGCCTTCGTGCTGCCACTTCATCGACCTTAGCAACGGCCACCAGCCAAACGGCCACAGCCGACCGCGCGACTGTTGAAGGGCATGGGCTAGACTGGGCAGTGTGACGGCAATGCCCACCAGTTCGCCGTCTGCGTTCTCTATGAGTGGCACTAATCGCATATCCAGCAGTGGCACGTATTTCTTAAGAAACTCCTCAGCCTGACGCGCTGACAGAGCTGAGAAACCGAAAATGGGTGCGTATGCCTCGTTGAGCAGGTTGAATATTCTTTGGCCGTAACCGCCTTTTAGAATGTCGTGGGCAGACACCTTCTTCACCTTTAAGCCAACTGACTCGCGGGCATATTGTGCCACCCTTGCAAACTTGGCGGGCACCTCCTGCGGAATGTTGATTCGCACTTGTAGCCAGTCAACCTCCTTCTGAAATCCTAACAGTTCCATGTGTTGGGGGTAGTAGGTATGGTTGTAGTAAGCCGTCATCGAACCTGTCAGGTCGAAGTCTTCCACTAGCATACCTTCTTTGTCGAAGTCGGTGATGCCCATAGGCCCCTGGAGGGTGTCCATACCCTGCTTGCGCCCCCATTGTGCAACGGTGTTGAGCAGGGCTGCAGAGACCTCTGGAAGGTCAATAAACTCTATCATTGAGAAGCGTACAATAGCTTGGTTCCACGTCGTGTTGGCTTTGCGGTTGACAACACCGACAATACGTCCTACAGGCACTGTACCTTGATAGGCTACAAATGGCATTACGCTACTGAATTCCAGACCGGCATTGTAGCGTGAGTCGAATAGTCGTCGTATGTCGGAGCGCATGTCGGGGACATACTGGGCACATCCACAGTAGATGTGCTCTGGAATGTCGAGGAAATCATTCATACGCTTCGGCGTGTCGGCCCTTACGACTGTTATTTTGTTCATAGAATTATCCGTTTTAGGCTGCAAAGGTAATTATTTTTACCGAAAACTCATATCTATTTTCGAGTTTTAATACTTATAAACATTCCTTTTACGAATTATTGACCACTATTTGCACTTTTTGACTATTGAGGAACGTTCTAACGCTGTTAAGTGGTAGATGTAAACGCGCACAATGTTAAAATAGCAAATTAATAACAAAAAAACTTGCAATTTTAGCAGGAATGTACTATTTTTGCCGACGATAAGACATTTTATCTGCAATTGCAGACCACCTTATCAATATAGTAAGTGGATGGCAGCGTCCTGCGCCATCCACATTTTTTTTATATCCCCGACGGGGGTGGTTCCCGTCAGGGATAGTGTTTATGCAAGCAAACTCAAATCTTTTTCAGCTATGAATTTCAGACCATTCTGAATGATAGCTTGGCGGGCCTGTTCAGCATTGTCGGTACGGAAGATGAGTATTCCCTTGCCGTTGAGCAGGAACGAATACAGATAGGTGATGCTGATACCAGCTTTAGAGAAAGCCTCAACTGCGTCGGCAGCACGTCCAGGCTGGTTGTCCAGTTCGATGGCGAAGACGTCACTTTGAGCGACGGCGATGCCGGCCTTCTTTAACTCCTCGTAAGCGCGCAGGGGCTCGCTGCAGATGAGACGGTAGATACCATACTCAGCTGTGTCAGCAATGGTGGAAGCAACAATCTGGATGCCAGACTGCTTCAGTACTTCGAGCACTTTGATAAGTGTGCCCGAACGATTCTCGATGAAAATAGATAATTGATTGATAGTCATAATATTTACGATTTATTGGTAAACTTTTCTCTTGTCGACAACACGGACGGCTTTACCCTCGCTGACGGGGAGAGAACCACGTGAGACGAGCTTGACAATGGGCGTGAGCAAAATCTCGTCCTTCAGCTGGCGTTTGATCTCCTTCTCCAGTTTCTGCAGCTTGACGAAGTCGTCGGTACCTTCGTTCAGTTCCACCTCGACGGTCATGTTGTCATTGTTGTCGTCGGTGGTCAGCGTGATGAGGTAGTTGGTTCCCACCTCTGGGAACTGCATGAGAATCTTCTCAATCTGGATGGGGAAGATGTTTACGCCGCGCAGCACAATCATGTCGTCGCTACGTCCGCGCATGCGGTCCAGACGAACATGCTGGCGACCACAGGGACAAGTACGGCCCAGCACACGGGTGAGGTCGCGGGTGCGGTAGCGCAACAGCGGCATCGCCTCACGACGCAGGGTGGTGAGTACCAGCTCGCCAATCTCGCCGTCGGGCACGGGCTCCAGTGTCTCGGGGTCTACAATCTCCACGATATAGTAGTCCTCCCAGAAATGCAGACCGTTCTGCTCCTTACACTCGAAGCCCACGCCAGGGCCGCACATCTCGCTCATACCAAATGAGTTATAGGCCTTGACCCCCATCATATCCTCGATGCGCTTGCGCTGCTCCTCAGAGTGAGGCTCAGCACCGATGGCCAGCACTTTCAATTTCGTGTCGCGACGCGGGTCAACGCCCTGCTCCTGCATCACTTCATAAAGACGGGTGACATAAGAGGGAATGGCGTGAATGGCGGTCGTGCCAAAGTCCTTGATGAACTTAATCTGACGCAGCGAGTTACCGGCAGCTGCGGGAACGGTCAGCATGCCCAACTTCTCGGCTCCATACTGGAAGCCCAGTCCACCGGTGAACATGCCGTAGCCCGAGGAGTTCTGGAACACGTCGTCAGGACGCAGTCCGACCATCCACAGGTTACGTGCCACCTGGTTGGCCCACTCGTCGAGGTCGCGCTGTGTGTGCAGAATGACGGTGGGGTTACCTGTAGTGCCCGACGATGAGTGCAGGCGCACACATTTGCTCAGGGGTACGCAACTCATGCCGAAAGGATAGGTGTCGCGCAGGTCGCCTTTTGTTGTGAAGGGAATCTTGCGGATGTCGTCCAGCGACTGTATGTCGTCGGGAGTGATGCCCGCCTCCTTGAATTTCTTCTGGTAGAATTCGTTGTTCATGCAGTGACGAACCGTCTCCTTGAGACGCTCCAGCTGGAGTGCCTCAATCTGTTCACGACTCATGGTCTCGAATTCCGGATTAAAATAGTTTGAATTGTTCATTGTTATATTTACAGTTTGCGGTTGTCAATGACATGTGCGCTCTTACCCTGACTGCGCTGGATGGTGCCGGGTGCCTTGAGCTGTACCTTTGCCGAGATGCTGAGCACGCTCTTGAGCTTCGAGGCCAGTTTCTTCTCGAGTGTGTCGATGGCGGCAGGCGTGTCGAAGGTGCCGGTGAAGTATTCCTGACGGATTTCCACCTGTACCTGTAGTGTGTCGAGGTTGTTGACACGATCCACGATAAGCATGTAGTGGGGTGCGAACTCCGGCATGCTGAGGACAACGCTCTCGACCTGTGACGGGAAGACGTTGATACCACGGATGATGAGCATATCGTCGCTTCGGCCCTCAATGCGTCCCATGCGGATGTTGGTGCGACCACAGTCGCATGTGCCTGGCAGCAGCGAGCAGAGGTCGCGTGTGCGGTAGCGGATAACGGGCATGCCCTCCTTGGTCAGAGTAGTAAAGACCAGCTCGCCGGTCTGTCCTACGGGCAGCGGCTCCAGTGTGGTGGGGTTGATGATTTCGGGGTAGAAGTGGTCTTCGTTGATATGTGAGCCGTGCTGCATCTGGCACTCATAGCTGACGCTGGGGCCCATCACCTCCGACAGTCCGTAGATGTTGTAGCCCTTCAAACCCAGGCGTTCCTCAATCTCCTTACGCATGCTCTCCGTCCAGGGCTCGGCGCCGAAGGCACCAATCTTCAGTTTGATATCCTCCTTGCGGATGCCCAGTTTCTCCATTGTCTCAGCAAGGTATAGTGCGTAGGACGGCGTGCAGGCCAGACCTGTTATTCCCAGGTCGCGAATCAGTTTCAGGTGCTTCTCCGTATTACCTGTTCCTGCAGGGATGACGGAGGCTCCCAAATGTTCCACACCATAGTGGGCGCCCAGACCACCCGTGAAAAGGCCGTAGCCATAGGCCACAGAGAAAATATCATTACGTGTAACACCATAAGCTGTCAGACAGCGTGCCATACATTCGCTCCATACACCGATGTCCTTTCGGGTATAGCCTACGATGGTGGGATTGCCAGTAGTGCCGCTGGAGGCGTGTACACGGATAATCTCACTCTGCGGTGCTGCCTGTAGTCCGAAAGGATAGTTGTCACGAAGATCTTTCTTCGTCGTAAAGGGCAACTTGTGAATGTCCTCTATGGTCTGAATGTCATCGGGACGGATGTCCATCTCCTGCAACTTGTTGCGGTAGAAGGGGACGTTGTGATACACATACTCTACAATCTTGTGCAGACGTTTGCCTTGGAGCGCGCTCATCTCATCGCGGCTCATGCACTCTTTGTTTGGATTCCAAATCATGACTTATGTTTTAGGGTTTGTGCGATGCAAAAGTACTACTTTTTTTAAGTTCTGCCAAAAAAACAGGTGCAAAAAGTTCGCTGAACAACAAAAATGTATTATTTTTGCATCTGCATACAGAAAACTTAAAACGAGCAGACTATGATTAATAAGGAACTTCTCCAGCCAACGAGTATCGTTGTCATTGGCGGAAGTAACAATGTGCATAAACCGGGAGGTGCCGTTGTGCGCAACCTTCTCAGTGGTGGGTATCAGGGAACACTGCGTGTGGTGAATCCCAAGGAGGATGAGGTGCAGGGCATCAAAGCTTTCCACGACGCCCGTGAACTGCCGCCTACCGACTTGGCCATCCTTGTCGTAGCTGCCAAATACTGTCCAGACTATATACAGCTTCTGGCAGCCGAGAAACAGGTGCGGGCCTTCATTATTATTTCTGCAGGTTTCAGTGAGGAAACCCACGAGGGAGCGCTTCTTGAACAGCGTATCCTTGATATCTGCGAGCAATACGGTTGTGCCCTGATAGGGCCCAACTGTATCGGTCTGCTGACCCGCTGGCATCACTCCGTCTTCACCAAGCCCATACCCACGCTGAACCCTCAGGGCGTCGACTTCATTTCGGGCTCTGGAGCCACGGCGGTCTTCATCCTGGAGAGTGCCGTCACCAAGGGACTGCCCTTCAACTCCGTCTGGTCAATAGGCAACGGCAAGCAGATAGGCATCGAGACGGTGCTGGAATATATGGACGAGCACTTCGACGCAGAGCGTGACTCCAAGGTGAAGTTGCTCTACATAGAGAATATCAGCGACCCCGACAAACTGCTCTACCACGCCACCAGCCTGATACGCAAGGGCTGTCGCATTGCAGCCATCAAGGCAGGCGCGAGCGAGAGCGGTAGCCGTGCCGCC
This sequence comes from Prevotella sp., assembly GCA_017471465.1. Taxonomy (GTDB): domain Bacteria; phylum Bacteroidota; class Bacteroidia; order Bacteroidales; family Bacteroidaceae; genus Prevotella. The sequence continues at coordinate 40,666 of JAFUTI010000001.1, forward strand.
AGCAGTCATACGGGTGCCATCGCCTCAAGCGACTCGGCCGTGGAGGCCCTGTTCCGCAAGGCCGGCATCGTACGCTGCTTCAGTCGTGAGGAATTGACGACGGTGGGCTGCATCTTCACGCTGCCCCGTTTCAGGGGTAAGAACTTCGCCATCATCACCCATGCTGGCGGCCCTGGCGTGATGCTGACCGACGCGCTGTCGAAGGGAGGCATGCAGGTGCCGCCGCTGACGGGTGCTGTGGCCGATGAGTTGAAGTCGAAACTGCTTCCTGGCTCTTCGGTGTCGAACCCCATCGACATCCTGGCCACGGGCGGCGCCGAACATCTGGCGCTGGCCATCGATTACTGTGAGCGGATGGACGACATCGATGCCATCATGGTCATTTTCGGTACGCCGGGCCTGGTGAAGATTTTCGAGGTCTACGACGTGCTGCACAAGAAGATTCAGGAGTGCCTCAAGCCCATCTTCCCCATTCTGCCCAGCGTGAGCACGGCAGGGCCGGAGGTGCAGGAGTTCCTCAAGCGCGGCCACGTGAACTTCAGCGATGAGGTGACGTTGGCCACCGCCCTGACGCAGGTGATGAAGACGCCCGCGCCGGCAGAGCAGAGCGTGGTAGTGAACGGCGTCGATGTGCCGCGCATCCGTCGTATTATAGACGGGATGGCCGATAATGGCTATATCCTGCCCCAGCAGGTTCATGACTTGCTCTCCGCCGCCGGCATCCCCACGGTGCCTGAGTTCGTTAGCGAGCAGAAAGAGGAGGTGCTGGTCTTTGCTGACCGCGTGGGCTATCCTGTGGTGGCAAAGGTGGTAGGTCCTGTGCATAAGAGCGACGTGGGCGGCGTGGCCCTCAACATCCGCTCGCGCGAGGTGCTGTCGGCAGAGTTTGACCGCATGATGCAGATTCAGGATGCTACTGCGGTGATGGTGCAGAAGATGCTGAAGGGCACCGAACTCTTTATCGGTGCCAAATATGAGGAGCGCTTCGGCCACGTGGTGCTCTGCGGTCTGGGCGGCATCTTCGTTGAGGTGTTGCGCGACGTGTCGTCAGGTCTGGCACCGCTGAGTTACGAGGAGGCCTACTCGATGATACACTCCCTGCGGGCCTACAAGATTCTGAAGGGCACACGCGGACAGCAGGGCATCAACGAGCGCCGCTATGCCGAGATAATCGTCCGGCTGAGCACGCTGCTGCGCTTTGCCACAGAGATCAAAGAAATGGACATCAACCCGCTGCTCGCCGATGGTGACGACGTCATCGCTGTTGATGCCCGTATCAGGATTGAAAAGGGTGATGCTTAGCCGTTGTTCTCGGCGAAGATGGCCATACGTTCGTCCAGTTGGGCGTACTGGTGGTCTTCTATAAAGGAGGTACACACGCGAAGACCCTCCTGATGGCTGCCGGTGGTGATGAGGCAGATGGCCGACACACCGTAGTACATCAGTTCCTTGGCCAACTGTCCGCTGGTCATGCCGCGATAGCCGATGGTGAAGTAGAAACCGTCGGCCACAGGGCGGTCAAGGTCCTTGTCGTAGACAATATGAAAGCCGTGACGGAGAAAGATCTCCTTCAGTTTGCGGGCACGCTCGCCGTAGACCTTCACCTCGTTGCGGAAGTTGTACTCGCCGTCGCAGGCGGCACGGAACATCGCGGCCAGGGCGTACTGTGCCGAATGGCTGGTACCGCTGGAGAGGGCGTAGAGCATACGGGTGCTGAACACCAGACCGAACGGCAGGCCCTCGTAGCGCTGGGCCAGATCAGGATAGTGACGGTGGAACAGAGCGTCGCTGATGCATACCACGCCGATGCGCTCGCCGGCATAACTGAAGGCCTTCGAGCCACTGATGAGCAGCAGGTAATTGTCGGTATAGTGGGCTACGGTGGGCTGATAGGGCGGCTCAAACGGTGTGCTGAGATCCTGGCGGAAGTCCATGGCGAAGTAGGCCAGGTCTTCCATCACCACCACATCGTATCGCGTGGCCAGCGTGCCGATGGTCTGCAGTTCGCTCTCGGTGAGGCAGATCCACGCAGGGTTGTTTGGATTGGAGTAGACGATGGCGCAGATGTTTCCGTTCTTCAAGTACGTCTCCAGTTTGGGGCCGAGGGCATCGCCGCGGAAGTCGTACACGTCGAAGGTCTCATATTTCACGCCCTGCACCTGCAGTTGCATCTTCTGTACAGGGAAGCCGGGGTCGATAAACAGCACGGTGTCCTTCCGCTTGTCTGCCTGTGAGCAGGTGAGGAATGAGGCGAAGGTGCCCTGCATGCTGCCGCTGACGGGCACGCAGCCCTCTGGAGCCACATCCACGCCGATGAAGGCCTTGACGAAACGCGAGGCCTGACGCTTTAGTTCGGGCAGGCCCTGAATGTCTGGGTAGGAGTGGGCGATGCCGTCCTGCAGGGCACGGATCTGTGCATCGACGCCCACCTGGGCGGCAGGCAGACCGGGTATGCCCATCTCCATCTTGATATACTCCACGCCGCTCTCCTTCTCAGCCATCGCGGCCACCTGCTTCACTTCGCGAATGGTGGCCTTGGCAAAGTCGCGGATGCCCAGTTGGGCTATCAGTCCGTCGACGATCTCTTTCTTAATTGGTGTCGGTTTCATTACTCTTCGTTATTACGTGATATCGTTATGACGTTATAACGACCTTATTTCTGTGCCTCACGTCCCAAAGTCAAAGCCTTGATGTTGGCCTCGACGATGACTTCACCTTTGCGTCCGAAGACGCGACGAATGGCGTCCTCCAACTTCTCGTACTCGATGCCTAGTGCCTTCTGGGCAGCACCGAGCAGGATGACGTTGGCTGAGCGGGGCACACCGTTATCCTTAGCCATCTGTTCGATGTCGATGCTGATGACGTGGGGCAGTTTCTGTAAGTCGGCGTTGATGACCTCCATGTCGGGGTAGTTGGGAATGTTCTTGAAAGGAGTGGCCGAGGTGATAATCCAGCCTTCCTTCGACAGGAACGGCAGGTAGCGTAGGGCTTCCATCGGCTCCATCGAGATAATGACGTCGGCACCGCCCTTGGCGATAAGGTCGCTGGCGATGGGCTGCGATGAGATGCGCAGGTTTGACTGCACGTCACCGCCACGCTGGCTCATGCCGTGTACCTCGGCCTGCTTGATGTAGAGGTTCTCGTTCATGGCGGCTTCGCCTATGATGGTGGCGATGGAGAGGATGCCTTGTCCTCCCACGCCGCAAAGGATAATGTCGGTTTTCATTTTGCTTTCTTCTGCTTAAGGTGTCTCTGTAATGTCTGCATACACTCGCGGCGCGGAATGATGACCGATGTGCCGTGATAGTTGATCTCGTCGCGGATGGCCTGTGTTATCTCAGGCATGTTCTTCGGCAGGGGGACAACCACCTTCAGGTGGTCGTCGGAGAGACCTAAGCCGCGGCAGATAGCCTCGAACTTGTTGGTGCCTGCAGAGTCCTGACCGCCAGTCATACCCGTCGTCAGGTTGTCGCTGATGATGACGGTGATGTTGGCGTTCTCGTTGATGGCATCAAGCAGACCCGTCATACCGCTGTGGGTGAAGGTGGAGTCGCCGATGATGGCAACGGCAGGCCACTGGCCAGCGTCGGCAGCACCCTTGGCCATGGTGATGGAAGCACCCATGTCGACGCACGAGTGGATGGCGCGGAACGGCGGCAGGAAGCCCAGCGTGTAGCAGCCGATATCGCCAAAGACACGCGGGTTGTCGTACTCTTTTAATACTTCATTGAGTGCAGCGTAGACGTCGCGGTGTCCACAGCCCTGACACAGTGCGGGGGGACGCGGAGCCACGTCGGCACAGGGGTCGAAGCACTGACCTTCCTCCATGCCCAGTGCCTTCTTCACGATGTCGGGATTCAACTCACCTGTGCGGGGCAGCGTACCGTCGAGCTTGCCCTTTATATTCTGACTCTCACTGACACCGCGGACGATATCTTCAATGAACGGCTGCCCTTCTTCGACGATCAGTATCTTTTCGCACTCGTCCATCAGGCGGCATACTAGTTTCTTAGGCAAGGGGTACTGCGAAATCTTCAGGATGGGGTAGGGGCAACCGACGGGGAAACACTCGTTGACGTAGTTGTAGCCGATGCCGCTGGCGATGATACCCAGCGACTTGTCCTGTCCCTCGCAATAAATGTTATAGACAGAGTTGGAGGCATCCTCCTCCAGCTGTTTCTGCTGAGCGGTGACGGCGTCATTGCGCTTGCGAGCGTTGGCAGGTAGCAGCACCCAGTTAGCAGCTACAGCGTTGTAGTTCAGCTCGTTCTGCTGGCGTGGGGCATCGGTACACTCCACGACGGCGCGGCTATGGGCCATACGCGTGGTGACGCGCATTAGTACCGGCAGCTTCTGTTGTTCGGAGTAGTCGAAAGCAACAGCCATCATATCGTAGGCCTCCTGTTGGTTTGACGGCTCGAACGTAGGAATCATAGCGAACTTGCCGTAGAAGCGCGAGTCCTGCTCGTCCTGTGAGGAGTGCATCGACGGGTCGTCGGCCACCAGTACCACAACACCACCGTTGACACCTGTCATGCCACTGTTGACAAACGGGTCGGCGCAGACATTCAGTCCAACGTGTTTCATACACACCAGCGCGCGTTTGCCCATGAACGACATACCAAGGGCTGCTTCCATGGCCGTCTTCTCGTTAGTAGACCAACGGCTGTGAACACCACGCTCTCGTGCCAGTTGGTTACCCTGAATAAACTCTGTGATTTCTGTGGACGGCGTACCGGGATAGGCGTAGACACCGGAAAGCCCAGCGTGTAGAGCACCTAAAGCGATGGCTTCGTCGCCCAATAAAAGTTTCTTTTGTTTCATTTCATTATGATGTTTTATATTTCCCAACCAATAGCCGAGGCGCCGAGTACAGCTGCCGATGCTCCGTCAAGACCGCTGACCAAGAATTTGGCCTTGCCCTTAAAGATAGGCATCACGTGGTTGTCGTAGGCACGTTTGATAGGCTCCATAATCAGGTCGCCAGCCTTTACCATGCCACCAAAGAATATGAACGCCTCTGGCGAGCAGAACGTGGCAAAGTCAGCACAGGCCTCGCCCAGCATCTTACCCGTGAACTCATAGATCTCCTTAGCCAGTTCGTCGCCCTTGCCGGCAGCAATGGAGACGTCGAGTGAGGTGATATCCTCAGGCTTCATGTCGCGCAGTAGTGAGGGCTTGGTGGTGGTAGACAGCATCTCGCGTGCTGTGCGAGCCACACCCGTTGCTGAGCAATAGGCTTCCAGACACCCCTTACGGCCGCAGCCGCAGGAACGTCCCTCTTCGCCGCGCACCATAGTCACGTGTCCCAGTTCGCCGGCAAATCCGTCGCTGCCGTACACCAATTGCCCGTTGACGACGACACCCGATCCTACACCGGTGCCTAAGGTGATGACAATGAAGTTCTTCATACCGCGAGCTACGCCATAGACCATCTCTCCAATAGCAGCTGCATTGGCGTCGTTGGTCACTGCCACGGGTATGCCTTCGAGTTTATCGCTGAACATCTTTGCCAGTGGTACGATACAGTCGTGAGCCCACTTGATGTTCGGCGCTATCTCGATGGTGCCGTTGTAGTAGTTGCCGTTAGGCGCGCCGATGCCCATTGCCTTGATGGTCTCAATACCGCCCACTTGGTCGATGATGGCCTGCAGAGCATCGACAGATGCCTGTACGAAGCTTTCTGCCGTGTCGTACTGCTGTGTCTTGATAGCCGTCGTAGCCTTGATTTCACCACGTGCGTCAACGATACCGAAGACAGCGTTTGTTCCTCCCAAGTCCAAGCCAATCACGTATGGCTTCATTGCCTGTTGTTCGTTCATAATATGCTTAAGTTTCTTTTATTGGTTATATAATCTGACGGCAAAGGTACGAAAAAAAAATGAAATGCCTTGTCTTTTCATTATTTTTTTGTACCTTTGCACTCGATATGCCGTTTCATGTACCTATTAATATCCTTGATTTTATCTTCAAGGGTATGCTCATTGGAATGATTGCCTCGGCTCCGATGGGGCCTGTGGGCATACTCTGTGTGCAGCGCACGCTGAACAAAGGACGACGATATGGGCTGGCGACGGGCATCGGTGCTGCCGTTAGCGATATTCTCTATGCTGGTTTTGCGGGTTTTGGTATGTCGTTTGTGATGGACTTGATAAACAACGACCAGAACCGCTTCTATTTACAGATTGTGGGAAGCCTGATGTTGCTGGCTTTCGGCTTTTATACCTACCGAAGTGATCCGACACGGAAGATGCACCAGTCGGGCACACAGAAAGGCTCTTTGTGGTACAATACTTGGACGGCTTTTCTCGTGACGTTCTCTAACCCGCTGATTATCTTCCTCTTCCTGGCTATGTACGCCCAGTTTGCCTTCGTGCTGCCTAACCATCCGTTTGAGATGTTGGTGGGCTTTATGAGCATTGTTGGTGGTGCGCTACTGTGGTGGTGGGGGCTGACGTGGCTGGTTGACAAGATTCGTGTGAAGTTCGACGAGAACGGCATCCGCATCATCAATCAGGTGATTGGTGTGGCTGTGATCATTGGTTCGGTCATTATGCTGCTTGGCACAACGACGAATTTAATACGTTGGTAAGAATATGTTTATTGCACAAGAGTTACGACAGAAGAATATTGCTGAGTATCTGCTCTATATGTGGCAGATAGAAGACACGATACGTGCTTTCGGCTGCTCGCTGCCGCGTATACGGCGCGAGTACATCGACCGCTTTGACTATAGTGAGGAACAGAAAGAGGAGGAGGCCGACTGGTTCGGCAATCTCATCCGTATGATGAATGAAGAGGGTTGTCGTGAGCGTGGACATCTGCAGATTAACCGCATTACGCTCCAGCTGCTCGTAGAGCTTCATGTGCAGTTGCTGGAGTCGCCGAAGTTCCCGTTCTACAACTCGGCTTATTACAAAGTGCTACCTTTCATCGTTGAGTTGCGTGGGCGTGGTGCCGACAAGCAGGAGAATGAGATAGAGACGTGCATGAACCTGCTCTACGGCGTGATGATGCTACGCTTGCAGAAGAAAGCTGTGTCGCCCGACACGGAGCATGCCGTCAAGGAAATTTCCACCTTCATCGGTATGCTTAGCGACTATTATAAAAAGGACAAGGAAGAAGGACTAAAGTTTGAGTAGCCATGAATATACTGATTACCGGCTGTAACGGTCAGCTGGGAAACGAGATGCAGCATCTAGAGCGCGAACACCCAGAGCACACCTATTTCAATACCGACGTACAAGAGCTCGACATTACCGACAGCGATGCCGTCTGTCGTTTCGTTGACGACCACCAGATTGACGGTATCGTCAACTGTGCCGCCTACACTGCCGTAGACAAGGCCGAGGACAACCGGCAGCTTTGCGACCTGCTCAACCACGTGGCTCCCGGATATCTGGCCGAGGCTGTCGGACGTCGTGGCGGCTGGATGATACAGATTTCGACCGACTACGTGTTCGATGGCACCGCCCATCTCCCCTATGTCGAGACCGCCCCCGTCTGTCCCAACAGTGTCTATGGCAGCACTAAGCTGGCAGGTGAAGAGGCTGCGCAGCGGGCCTGTCCGAGGACGATGATTATCCGTACAGCGTGGCTCTATTCTACGTTTGGAAATAATTTTGTCAAGACGATGATTCGTTTGGGCAAGGAGAAATCGGAACTGGGTGTCATCTTCGACCAGATAGGTACGCCGACCTACGCCCGCGACCTGGCCCGTGCTATCTTTGCCGCCATCGTGCAAGGGGTGAACCCCGGCATCTATCATTTTAGCAATGAGGGCGTCGCCTCCTGGTACGACTTCACCAAGGCCATCCATCGTCAGGCCGGTATCACCGCCTGCCGTGTGCGCCCCCTGCACACCGCCGAATACCCCACGCCCGCAGCCCGTCCACCCTACAGCGTGCTCGACAAGACCAAGATCAAGCAGACCTACGGTATCGATATTCCCCACTGGGAAGAGTCGCTCGCAGAGTGCGTTAGCCAGCTAATGTAGTTTTTGGGACACTTAAAAGATAATAATTATGAATCAAGAAATAGAAAGAAGAAGGACATTCGCCATTATTTCGCACCCCGATGCCGGTAAGACCACGCTGACAGAGAAGTTCCTGCTTTTTGGCGGACAGATACAGGTGGCTGGTGCGGTGAAGAATAACAAAATCAAGAAGACAGCCACCTCCGACTGGATGGACATTGAGAAGCAGCGCGGCATCTCGGTCTCGACGTCAGTTATGGAGTTTGATTATACGCCGGATGGCAAGGATATCGAGTATAAGGTTAACATTCTTGACACCCCCGGTCACCAAGATTTCGCTGAGGACACCTTCCGCACGCTGACCGCCGTGGACTCGGCCATCATCGTTGTGGACGGCGCCAAGGGTGTGGAGACGCAGACGCGCAAGCTGATGACTGTCTGCCGCATGCGCAATACGCCCGTCATCATCTTCATAAACAAGATGGATCGCGAGGGCCGCGACCCCTTCGACCTGCTGGACGAGTTGGAACAGGAGTTGGAAATCAAGGTACGACCCCTTTCTTGGCCTATCAATCAGGGAGCTAAGTTCAAGGGAGTATATAATATCTACGAGCGGCAGCTTAATCTCTTTACCCCCGACAAGCAGCGCGTCACCGAGAAAGTCAGTGTGGAGGTTGGTTCTCCCGACCTCGATGTGCGTGTTGGCGAGGCCGATGCTGCCAAGCTGCGCGAAGACTTGGAACTTGTCGATGGCGTCTACCCCGAGTTCGATGTCGACACCTACCGATCAGCCGAAGTTGCTCCGGTCTTCTTCGGCTCGGCGCTTAACAACTTTGGCGTGCAGGAGCTGCTCGACTGCTTCGTCGAAATCGCTCCGTCACCCCGTCCCACAAAGGCCGAGGAGCGTGAGGTACAGCCGGAGGAACCGAAGTTCACTGGCTTTATCTTCAAGATTACCGCCAACATCGACCCCAACCATCGTTCGTGTATCGCCTTCTGCAAGGTATGCTCCGGCCGTTTCCAGCGCAACGTGCCTTATCTGCACGTCCGTCAGCAGAAGACGATGCGTTTCACCAGCCCAACCCAGTTTATGGCACAGCGCAAGTCGACCATCGACGAGGCTTGGCCGGGCGATATTGTCGGATTGCCCGATACCGGTGGTATCTTCAAAATTGGCGACACTATTACTGAGGGTGAGCAGCTGCATTTCCGCGGCCTGCCTTCGTTCTCGCCCGAGCTGTTCAAGTACATTGAGAACGACGACCCCATGAAGTCGAAGCAGCTGCAGAAGGGCATCGACCAGCTCATGGACGAGGGCGTGGCTCAGCTCTTTGTCAACCAGTTCAACGGGCGTAAGATTATCGGCACTGTCGGACAGCTGCAGTTTGAGGTCATCCAGTACCGTCTCGAGAACGAGTATAACGCCCGTTGCCGCTGGGAGCCCGTCCATCTGTATAAAGCCTGCTGGGTCTCCAGCGACGACGAGCAGCAACTCGAGCAGTTCAAGAAGCGCAAGTATCAGTATATGGCCAAGGACAAGGAGGGGCGCGACGTGTTCTTGGCCGACTCAGGCTACGTTCTGTCAATGGCACAGCAGGATTTTGAGCACATTCAGTTTCATTTCACCAGTGAATTCTAATGACACGCGAAGAAGATATACGAAAAGCCGTTGAGGTGATGCGCAACGGGGGTGTCATCCTCTATCCAACGGATACGGTTTGGGGTATCGGCTGCGATGCCACCAATGCTGAAGCTGTCAGCCGCGTTTATCAGATTAAGCAGCGCGACGACTCTAAGGCACTCATCTGTCTCGTCGACAGCGACGCACGCCTACAGCGGTATGTCCGCGACGTACCCGATGTCGCCTGGCAGCTCATCGACTGCTGCGACCATCCTATGACCCTCATCCTCGATGGAGCTGTTAATCTGGCGCCCAACCTCATTGCTGACAACGGCAGTATCGGCATCCGCATCACGAAGGAGTCGTTCTCCAAGGAACTGTGCTATCGCTTCCAAAAAGCTATTGTCTCTACCTCGGCCAACATCAGCGGCGAGCCGTCAGCTCAGAACTATCGCGACATCGACCCTAAGATTCTTGATGCTGTCGACTACGTGTGCTGGTCGCGACGTCAGGAGCATCAGCCCCACAAACCGTCGACCATCATCAAGCTGGGACAGGGTGGTGAGGTCACTATCATCCGCAAATGAAGACGGCTATTGTCGGCGGTGGTGCTTCAGGCTTTTTTCTTGCTGTCAACCTCAAGGAGATGATGCCCCAGATGGAGGTCTCTATCATTGAGCGCAGTCATCGGGTGCTGGCAAAGGTTGAGGTGTCAGGTGGGGGACGTTGTAATTGCACCAACTCGTTTGCTGGAGTTACCGACTTGTCTAAGGTCTATCCCCGTGGTCACCGTCTGATGAAGCGTCTTTTCAAGCAGTTCGGACCCCGCGACGCCTACCAGTGGTTTGAGCGTCATGGTGTTCGTCTGACCACGCAGGCCGACCAGTGTGTATTTCCTGCTTCGCAAGATTCTCATGCCATCATCAACTGTTTCCTGAACGAGGCTCACCGCCACCATATTAATATATGTGCGGGTGTAAGGGTAGGTACCATTGCCGACTTACTGCACGACTACGACTACGTCTGTGTGTGTACAGGTGGACAGCCGCGAATGGCTGGTCTCCAATGGCTGTCTGATGTCGGCCATGAGATAGTACAGCCGGTGCCCTCGCTCTTCACACTGAGTATTGCCGATAAGGCCTTGTGTGGTCTGATGGGTACGGTGGTTGAGAACGTCAACATAGGAATAGCCGGCACGAAGATGCGAGCTGAAGGATCGCTGCTCATCACTCATTGGGGTGTCAGTGGCCCTGCCGTCTTACGGCTCTCCAGCTATGCCGCTCGTTATCTAAGTGAGAACGCCTATCAGGTGCCGCTTACCGTCAACTGGACGGGATTACGTGAGTCTGAGGTGTTCCGGCTCCTTCAAAATATTGCCGACCAGCATCCTATGAAGCAACTGTCATCAGTCCGTCCCTGCGACCTGCCAGCCCGCTTGTGGGAGTATCTCTTGAAGAAGACTCTTGGCGAGCGTTCGCAGAGCCGCTGGCATGGCGTCAACTACAAGGAACTGAACCGTTTGACCAATGCGCTTGTCAACGACATCTGTCATACTTCTGGACGCGCAACCTTCCGTGACGAGTTTGTTACCTGTGGTGGAGTCTCACTTTCCAGCGTCAATCCCTCAACCCTTGAGAGCCGCTTTGTGCCGCACCTTTTCTTTTCTGGCGAGGTGCTAGATATCGACGGCGTCACCGGCGGTTTCAATTTTCAGGCAGCATGGACCACGGCCTTTGTTGTTGCCTCAGCAATTGCGCACCAATAAACAATTTCAGGTGTAATCATTTGGTCGTTTCAACGTTTTTGTGTAATTTTGCCGCAAAATGGACAAGGTATTTGAAGAGACAGGACAACTATCTTGGCAGTCAAGACTGCATAACTGGCGAGTAGAGCACGTCAGCGACCGGATGTTCCTGCTCATCTTGGCCTTCCTTGTTGGTCTCCTGTCGGCAGTAGCCGCTTATCTTCTACACAGCATTATCAACCTGATAGTAGCGCTGCTGACATCGCAGTTCTCTAGCACGTCTGCCAACTGGCTCTATCTTGTCTATCCAGTCATCGGCATCTACCTCACCTCGCTCTTTGTGCGCTACATCGTCCGCGACGACATCTCCCACGGCATCACCCGCATCCTTTATGCTATCTCGTCGAACCGTTCGCGGCTGAAGTCACACAACACGTGGTCGTCAGTCATTGCGTCGGCCATTACCATCGGCTTCGGCGGCTCCGTGGGAGCCGAGGCACCGATAGTGCTGACGGGCTCGGCTATCGGCTCTAACCTCGGTCAGCTGTTCCGTATGGATCGTAAGACACTTATGACGCTTGTGGGGTGCGGAGCGGCTGGCGCCATCGCTGGCATCTTCAAAGCACCTATTGCCGGGCTCGTCTTCACGCTTGAGGTGCTACTCATCGACATGACGATGTCTTCACTGCTCCCCATCCTGGTAAGTTGTGTCACTGCCACATGCTTCACCTACATCTTCAGTGGCGATGCGGCTCTGTTCACCTTCCGTCTCGACAATGAGTGGACTGTACAGCGCATCCCCGCCTGTCTGCTCCTGGGCATCACCTGCGGCTTGGTGTCGCTATATTTCGTACGAACGATGAGTTTCGCCGAGGGCATCTTTGCACGCTTCAAGGACAAACCCTACGTGAGGCTGGCCATCGGCGGAACTATGCTGAGCCTGCTCATCTTCCTCTTCCCGGCACTCTTCGGCGAAGGCTATAATAGCATCAACCTGCTGTTGAACGGCAAGACCGAGGCCGACTGGAACCATCTGCTCGACAACTCTCTTTTTGCCGGACAAGTGTCGATGCTCATTCCCTATATAGCACTCGTCTTGTTATTTAAGGTGTTTGCCACATCGGCAACCAACGGCGGCGGCGGTTGCGGCGGCACGTTTGCACCGTCGCTGTTCATCGGCTGCTTCACTGGTTTCCTCTTTTCGCGGCTGTGGAATATGGAGGAGATTGGCGTCTACGTGCCTGAGAAGAACTTTGCGCTCATGGGAATGGCAGGCGTCATGTCGGGCGTTATGCACGCTCCGCTGACGGGCATCTTCCTGATAGCTGAGCTTACTGGCGGCTACAGCTTGCTGCTGCCGCTGATGATTGTGGCGGTGTCGTCTTACCTGACCATCATCATCTTCGAGCCCCACAGCATCTACGGTTCGCGGCTGGCTAAGGAGGGTAAGCTGCTGACTCACCACACCGATCATGCCGTGCTGACGCTGATGAACTTGGAGTCGGTGATTGACCGCGACTATATGGCTGTCTCGCCCGATATGGAGCTGGGGCAGATTGTCAACAAGGTGAGCCGCAGCCACAGCCGCGTCTTGCCCGTACTGGACGGAGCCGGCACTTTGCTGGGCGAGGTCGACATTATGCACATCCGCAAGGTGATGTTCCGCATAGAGCTGTACCACCACTTCAAGGCCAACCAGCTGATGGAAGAGCCGGTGGCAACACTGCTCGACGCAGCGCCGATGGTCAGCGTGATGCGGACGTTCGACAGGACAGGAGCCGAGTGGCTGCCGGTAGTTGATACCTCCAACCGCCTGAAGGGCTACATTTCGCGTCAGCGTCTCTACACCTTGTATCGGAAGATGGTGCACGACATGAGTGAGGATTGATTTGAAAACGAAGAGGAAATGAACAAGTCTGATTTGAGAATAGTGTTTATGGGAACGCCTGAGTTTGCGGTTGAGACGCTGCAGGCGCTGGTGGAGAATGCGTATAACGTAGTGGCAGTGGTGACGCAGCCGGACAAACCTGTGGGGCGTCATCAGAACGAGTTGCAGGCATCGCCTGTAAAGCAGTATGCCTTAACAAAAGGTTTGCCCGTTCTGCAGCCGGAGAAGATGAAGGACTCGGCGTTTGTGGAGCAGCTTCGGTCGTACAGGGCTGACTTGCAGGTGGTGGTGGCTTTCCGCATGCTGCCGGAGGTGGTGTGGGCAATGCCGCGCTATGGCACGTTTAACGTGCATGCCGCCCTGCTGCCTCAGTATCGTGGTGCCGCTCCGATTAACTGGGCTGTCATCAATGGTGAGACACAAACGGGCGTGACGACGTTCTTCTTGGATCACGATATCGACACGGGCCGCATCATCCGTCAGTTGCCGTTCGATATCCCCGATACGGCCGATGTGGAGTATGTCTACGACGGTTTGATGCATCTCGGCGCCCGCATCTGTTTGGAGACGCTCGATCAGATTGTGGCGGCTGACGGCTATCCTGACAGTATCCCTCAGCGCGCGATGGCCGATTTGAAGGCAGCACCGAAGATCTTCAAGGAAACATGCGAGGTGAACTGGCAGCAGCCGTCGAAACGTGTCTACGACTTCGTGCGAGGTCTAAGTCCTTATCCGGGCGCGTGGACGACGCTTGTTGGGCCCGATGGCAAGGAGACAACGCTGAAGCTTTTTCACACGACGAAGACCGACGTGGCGGGTGGCGAGAGGGTAGGACAGATTGTTGCCGACCGTAAGCATCTGTATGTGACGACGGCCGACGGGCGCCTTCAGATTGACGAACTTCAATTGGCCGGTAAGAAACGTATGGACGCCACCTCATTTCTCAACGGCATGAAGGACATTGAAAAATATTTCGTAAGATAATATAATAAATGGCAGGGCTGCGCGTTTATAGAATATAAACCGCATAAATAAAATGATTCAGCCTATGCCAATTTCTACACAGCAGATAAAGGACGCCATCGCGCAGATGACAGAAGGAGTAACCCCCCGGGAGCACACGCTCAAACTCATAAGAGATTTTGCGTATTCCTACAGAGTAGACAATGACCAGGCGTACAGCTTAAATTAACAAGAAGACAATGACACTGGTATCACCATCATTGCTGGCAGCCGACTTCCTGCATCTCGACCGCGACATTGAAATGATTAATCGTAGTGAGGCCGACTGGCTTCATCTCGACGTGATGGACGGCTCGTTCGTACCAAACATCTCGTTTGGATTTCCGGTGCTCGAAGCGGTCGCTTCGTTGTGTAAGAAACCGCTTGACGTACACTATATGATTGTGAAGCCTGAGCGCTATATTAGGCAGACGGCAAAACTCGGAGCTATGATGATGAATGTCCACTTGGAGGCCTGCGCCCACCTGCACCGTACGATACAGGAGATTCACGAGGCCGGCATGAAGGCTGGTGTGACGCTGAATCCTTCGACTCCCGTATTGCTGCTGGAAGACATCATCCACGATGTGGACATGGTACTGTTGATGAGTGTCAATCCGGGCTTTGGCGGACAGCAGTTCATAGAAAACACCTTGAAAAAAGCTGGCCAGCTGCGCCGACTGATTGACGAAAGCGGAAGCAAGGCGCTTATCGAGGTCGACGGCGGCGTGCAGGGAGAGACAGCTCCGCGGCTTGTGAAGGCTGGCGTCGATGTGCTCGTATCAGGCAGCTATGTATTCAAGAGTAAGACTCCCGAACGGACCATTCACGAGCTGCGTGCCCTGTAGAGGTACTTACATCCCGATTTGTTGGAGCTGTTATTCCAGCACGAGCTCAATATGATATTCGCGAGCCATCTTGCGTAGGTTGATGAGGGCATAGCGCATACGTCCGAGCGCGGTGTTAATGCTGACACCTGTCAGCTCGGCTATCTCCTTAAACGATAATTGCTGGTAGAACCGCATGAAGACCACTTCACGTTGAGGGGCAGGTAGCGTCTCCATCATGCGGCGGACATCGGTCATCACCTGCTCGTTGACAATCTCGCTCTCGCGGAAGTTGTCGAGTATCTCGTCACCTTGTAGGTTACTTAGGTCGTTATCGTCGGCCAAGTCAAGGATATGTTCGCTCTTCTGGTTGCGATACCAATCCATCACCACATTGTGGGCAATGCGTGTCAGCCAGAAGGAGAATTTTCCCGAGTCAGTATACTTGCCCTCCTGCAGCCTAGTGATGACTTTGACGAACGTCTCCTGAAAGATGTCGTTAGCCACGTCCTCGTTGCGCACGACGAACATGATATACTGGAACAGGTTTGACTGGGTTCTGGAAAGTAACTCGTCAAAAGCTTTATTGTTTCCTTCTACATAAAGTAATGCCAACGATTCGTTGGTCATTCCTTCAAATTCCTTCATATTATTTTAATTTTTGTTATGAAGTATTGGTGTTTCGATAGGCAATAAAGTTTTAAGTTTTGAGTTATTATGAATTATTGACGGTGCAAAAATAGGTAAAATAATTAAATTTACCAAATAAAATGGCAAAAATATAATTTTTTCCTGTATCTTTGTACTCAGAAAAACCTAAAAACGTCTGAAAATATGATAAAACTCTTTGTTCCGGGGCGTCTTTGTCTCTTTGGTGAGCACTCTGACTGGGCTGGTCACTACAGAACGATGAATGCCGAGATAGCTCCCGGTGCCGCCATCGTGACGGGTATTGAGCAGGGTATCATGGCCGAGGTTGAGAAATCGACGCTGTTTGAAGTGCAGAGTGTGGCTCCCGAGATAGAGAACCAGTGGCAGGACTTTGCCTGCCGCATGGACGAGCAGGAACTGAAGCGTATAGCCAAGTCGGGCTCGTTCTTCTGCTACTGTGCTGGTGTGGCTTCGTACATGCTGGAGTGGTACAAGGTGGGTGGCGTCCGTATCAAGATCACGTCGATGACCCTTCCCATGAAGTCGGGACTCTCCTCGAGTGCCGCCATCTGTGTCCTCGTAGCGCGCGCGTTCAATTTATTATATAACTTGAATCTAAACACTCTGGGCGAGATGAATATCGCTTACGTTGGCGAGCTTCGTACGTCGTCACGTTGCGGACGTCTTGATCAGGCTTGCGCCTTTGGCGTGAAGCCCAACTTGATGACCTTCGACGGCGACGAGATAGAGGTGCAGTCGCTCAACGTGAAAAGGTCTCTGTTCTGGGTGTTTGCCGACCTCTGTGCCGAGAAGGACACGGTGATGATTCTGCGAAGCCTGAATCGCGGCTACCCCTTTGCTTCTGGCGAACGTGAGGAGCGTGAGCAGCAGGCATTGGGACAGCTGAATCAGGACATCGTGCAACGCGCTGTGAAATACATGGCTGAAGGCGAGGTCGAAAAGCTGGGACAACTTATGACGGAGGCGGAGGCTCTGTTTGACAGCCATATCGCGCCGATGTGTCCTGAGGAACTGAATGCACCTAAGCTGAAATCAGTCCTTAACGACCCAAAACTCAAAGCCCTTTCCTACGGCGGCAAAGGCGTCGGTTCACATGGCGATGGTTCCGTACAGTTCCTGGCACGCGACGCTGACTCTCAGCAACAGATTATCGACTACCTGAACGCCCAGGGCATGAAAGCCTATGCACTGACGATTAAGCCTGTTCACACCGTCCGCCGTGCCATCATACCAGTTGCCGGCTTTGGAACCCGCCTTTATCCGGCCACCCGGTCGCTGAAGAAAGATTTCTTTCCGATACCCTGTCCCGACGGTATGGTGCGTCCTGTCATCCTCATCCTGCTTGAGGAACTGATGCAAAGCGGCATTGAGGAGGTGTGTCTCGTTTTGGGCAGCGAAGAGGAGCGTCAGCTCTATGCCGATTTCTTCGAGCGTCCTATCGCCGAGGACCACCTGAACCGTCTGCCTAAGGAGTATCAGGAATACGAGAACCGCATCCTCGATATAGGCAAGCGCTTGCGCTATGTATACCAGCGCGAGAAACGCGGTTTCGGACATGCTGTCTATCAGGCCGCTGAGTTCGCACGTAACGAGCCCGTACTGCTGATGTTGGGTGACACGCTCTACCGATCGTTGACCAATAAACCTTGTGCTTTGCAGCTGATAGAGGAGTATGAGCGCTATAACCGCCTCATTGTCGGTCTCTACCCTGTAGCGTTGGGCGACGTTAGCCATTTCGGCATTATGACCGGTATCTGGGAGGACAAGGATGAGCGTATCCTTAATGTGTCGACAGTCCGTGAGAAGCCGACGCCAGCATTTGCAGAGGAATTCCTTGGCGTGCGTAACGGTATGGGACAGCGCGAATACTGCTCCGTATTCGGACAGTATATCTTGACACCCGAGGTGTTCAACCAGCTGGCTGCCGATATCAAGCAGGCCGACGAGACGGGTGACCGTCAGCACGAGATAGAACTGACGTCGGCCCTTGAGGCTGTACGCAGTCGTGTCGGCATGATGGGTGTGCGGCTTTACAGCCAGCGTTTCGATATGGGCAATCCCGCAGCATTGGTTGACACTGTCGCTAAATTTTCACATCTGTAAAAGCGTACGGCAGACATGTATATCGCAGTAGCAGGAAACATTGGCAGCGGGAAGACGACTCTCACGAAGATGTTGGCACGGCACTATCGGTGGGAGCCTCGTTTCGAGTCTGTAGAGGGAAACCCCTATCTGGATGATTATTATCGTGACATTCAGCGTTGGTCATTTAATCTTGAGGTGTATTTCCTGAAAGAGCGTTTCCGTGACTTGCTGACTATCCAGCAGGCCGACAAAACGGTCATCCAAGACCGGACAATCTATGAAGGTGTACACGTATTCATGAAGAACAACCACGATATGGGACAGCTCTCCGACCGTGACTATGAGACTTGTCAGGAGCTATTCCAGCAGATGTTGCAGATGGTGCACCTGCCCGACCTGATGATCTATCTCCGTGCATCGGTCCCCCATCTCGTCGGGAATATCCAGCAGCGTGGACGTGACTACGAGCAGACGATGCAACTGGAGTATCTGGAGAATCTCAACCGCCGATATGACGAGTTCCTGCTACAACGCTATCGTGGCCGACTCCTTGTCGTCGAGAAAGACCCGCTCGACTTTGAACATAATCCCAAAGACTTCGCCAAGATTGTCGACCGTATTGACAGTACCCTCTTCGGGCTATTCCCGCCATCAGACAACTGGCCATTAAATCCTCCTTCGTCTCACCAATCATAAAATCATACTATGCATATCGCAATAGCAGGAAACATCGGTAGTGGAAAGACTACACTCACCAAGCTACTCGCCCATCGCTATGGATGGACGCCTCGTTTCGAGCCTGTTGACAACAATCCCTATTTGGCCGATTTCTATGCCGACATGCAGCGTTGGTCGTTCAACCTGCAGGTGTATTTCCTTAACAAGCGCTTTAAGGAAGTTGTAGAAATCTCGAAATCGAAAGACACGATCATCCAGGATCGTACCATCTTCGAGGATGCCTGCATCTTCGCACCAAACCTGCATGGACAAGGCATGATGTCGGATCGTGACTTCCAGAACTATACCGACCTGTTCCATTTGATGATGTCGCTTGTCAAACTGCCCGACCTCATGATTTATATCCGCTCGTCGATACCCACATTGGTAGCGCAGATTCAAAAGCGTGGACGAGAGTATGAGCAGACGATGCGCCTCGACTATTTGCAGGGGTTGGAGCGGCGCTACGAAGACTGGATTGCCACTTACAAGGGGCAACTCATCATTGTCGATGGCGATAATTGCAAGTTTGGCGACAATCCGGAGCACCTGAAGCAGGTGACTGACATGATTGACGCCAAACTATTTGGTTTGTTCCCAATGGACGACAGCATCTGACGGTGCCGCCCTTTTGCTTGCGCAAGGCAGCGATGCTTATTTGCGCAAGGCAGCAATGCTCTCTTTGAGAGAAGTAATCTTCTCCTCGGCATCGCTCTGTTTCTTGCGTTCCATAGCAACAACGGCCTGAGGGGCGTTGGCTACGAAACGCTCGTTAGAGAGCTTCTTCATAACGCCGGCAAGGAAGCCTTCGAGATGCTTCAGCTGGGCCTCCATCTTCTCAATCTCGGCTTCAACGTCGATGAGGTTGCCCAGTGGGACGGCAAATTCATCGGTGCCGACCATAAATGCACTTGCTGTAGCATCTTTGGTAGTCACGACATTGATAGCGCTGACGTTGGCCATCTTCATGATGGCGGTGTCATACTGGTCGTAGTCGTTCTTGCCAACGGCTTGCAGTTCAAGAGCCTCCTTCGGCGCGATGTTCTTGGATGAACGTACCATACGCACGCCGCTGACAATCTGCTTCACCTGTTCGAAGGCTGCAAGCAACTTCTCGTCGTCAGCAGTGGAGTCGTCAATCACAAGCGGCGAACGCATGATGCTTTCACCTGCCTTGCGGTCGTAGAGATGCTGCCACAACTCCTCAGTGATGAACGGCATGAAGGGATGCAGCATCTTCAACAGCGTCTCAAAGAACTCCAGGGTCTTATCGTAGGTCTGCTGATCAATGGGTTGGGGCTCGCCATTAATGTAGGCGGGCTTCACCATCTCCAGATACCAGCTGGAGAACTCGTCCCAGAAGAGCTTATAGACTGCCATCAGGGCCTCAGAGATGCGGTACTTCTTGAACAGATCATTCACCTCGGCGTTTGTCTGCTTCAGTTTGGCCTCGAACCATGCCGTCGCAATTCTATTGCTGGTAACACTAGCCTCGCTAGTCATACTAAAATCGTTAGTCACCTTCCACCCTTTGACCAGACGGAAGGCGTTCCATATCTTGTTGTTAAAGTTACGGCCTTGTTCGCAGAGTGCCTCGTCAAAAAGGATGTCGTTGCCGGCAGGAGCTGAGAGCATCATGCCCATACGCACGCCGTCGGCACCGAACTTCTCAATCAGTTCGATGGGGTCGGGCGAGTTACCGAGCGACTTCGACATCTTTCGACCTAGCTTGTCGCGGACGATACCCGTGAAGTAGACGTTCTTGAATGGCATGTCGCCGATATATTCATAGCCGGCCATAATCATACGTGCTACCCAGAAAAAGATAATGTCAGGACCAGTCACGAGGTCGCTGGTGGGGTAGTAGTATTTTATCTCCTCGTTACCGGGATTGTTGATGCCATCGAACAGCGAGATAGGCCACAGCCAGCTGGAGAACCATGTGTCCAGCGCGTCTTCGTCCTGACGCAAGTCTGCATCGGTCACCTCTGGGTCTTTCTGTTGAGCCAGCTTCAGGGCCTCCTCACGGGTAGCGGCTACCACGTAGTCGTCCTGCTCGTTGTAGTAATATGCAGGGATGCGATGGCCCCACCATAGTTGTCGGGAAATACACCAGTCCTGGATGTTCTCGAGCCAGTTCTTATAAGTGTTCTTGTACTTTGCAGGATAGAACTTCAGCTCGTCGTTCATGACGGGTGGCAGGGCGATGTCGGCAAAGTGCTGCATTCGCAGGAACCACTGCAGCGACAGACGCGGCTCGATGGCGGTGTCGGGGTTACGCTCAGAGTAACCAACCTTGTTGACGTAGTCTTCTATCTTCTCCATCAGGCCGGCTTCCTGCAGGTCTTTCGAAATCTGCTTACGGCAAACCATACGGTCCATGCCCACATAGAGCGGAGACTGCTCAGAGATGGTACCATCGGGATTAAAGATGTCGATGGTCTCCAGATTGTGCGTCTTGCCCAGCATGTAGTCGTTGGTATCGTGGGCGGGTGTCACCTTTAGACAACCCGTACCGAACTCGATGTCAACGTAACGGTCCTCGATAACGGGAATGACACGGTTCACCAACGGAACGATGACCTTACGGCCTTTCAACCACTGGTTCTTTGGGTCCTTGGGATTGATACACATGGCGGTATCACCCATGATGGTCTCAGGACGCGTGGTGGCAACGACGGCGTAGAAGCCTTTATCATCCTTGTGGATGATATTGCCCTCAGCCTCTAGTCCTGCTAGATTATCTAGACTATCTAGACCATCTACATAATATTTGAGATGGAACAGATGGCTCTGCTCTTCCTTGTAGATAACCTCTTCGGTTGACAGGGCCGTCAGCGCCTTGGGATCCCAGTTCACCATGCGCAGGCCGCGGTAGATGAGTCCTTTGTTATACAAGTCGACAAAAACCTTGATCACGCTCTCGCTACGCTTCTCGTCCATCGTGAAAGCCGTGCGGTCCCAGTCGCAGCTGGCTCCCAGACGGCGCAACTGCTTGAGGATGATACCTCCGTGCTCATGAGTCCAGTCCCAGGCGTGCTCCAGGAACTGCTCGCGGGTCAGGTCGCGCTTCCTGATGCCTTCACCTGCCAACTTTTTCACCACCTTGGCCTCCGTAGCAATAGAGGCGTGGTCGGTGCCAGGCACCCACAGTGCATTCTTGCCCTCCATGCGGGCACGTCGCACGAGAATGTCCTGAATGGTGTTGTTCAGCATGTGGCCCATGTGAAGCACTCCCGTCACATTGGGCGGCGGAATAACGATGGTGTAGGGCTCGCGTCCGTCGGGTTTACTACTGAAGAGCTTGTTGTCCAGCCAATACTGATACCATTTTGATTCAACCTCTTTAGGGTCGTATTTGCTTGCTATTTCCATATACCTATTTTAAAAACGGCTGCAAAGTTACGCATTTTCCTTGAATTTGCGACAAGATTTTACTAAAAAGTTGGTGAAATGAAAATTATTGTTTACCTTTGCCGTGGAAAAAACGAAATACGAATACTCAGAAAATGCATACAAGGGAAGAACAGTTGAAGGCTTTCGGACGGTTGCTTGACGTGCTCGACCAGCTACGTGAGAAGTGTCCGTGGGACAAAAAGCAGACTAACGAGTCGCTGCGTCCAAACACGATTGAGGAGACCTATGAACTCTGTGATGCCTTGATGCGTGACGACCGCAAGAATATCTGCAAGGAATTGGGCGATGTGCTGATGCATGTGATGTTTTACGCCAAGATTGGTTCCGAAACGGGCGACTTCGATATGGCCGATGTCTGTAATCAGCAGGCCGACAAGCTCATCTTCCGACATCCGCATATCTACCATCCGTCGCAAGTGGGTGCCGAAGCCCCAAAGCCTCTGCCATTTGGTGAGGATTCCCAGAGCAGAGAGTTTGCAGATGCCAAGACGTCGGAGCAGGTTCTCCAGAACTGGGAGCAAATAAAGCTGAAAGAGAAGGACGGGAACAAAACCGTCTTGGCAGGTGTCCCCGCATCGCTACCCTCACTCATCAAGGCATACCGGATACAGGACAAAGCTCGCAATGTGGGGTTCGACTGGGAGAAAAAAGAGGATGTATGGCCAAAGGTGCATGAAGAGCTGGAAGAGCTGGAAATGGAACTGAAAAAGGGCGATAAGGAGCTGTCAACCAGCGAGCTTGGTGATTTTCTTTTTGCGGTTATTAATGCTGCCCGCCTTTATAAGTTGAATCCTGAGAATGCTCTTGAGCGTACAAACCAGAAGTTCATCCGTCGCTTCAATTACATTGAAGAACACAGCATCCGTTCCGGTCGTCCGCTGACAGAGATGACGCTTGGGGAAATGGATGCTTTGTGGAACGAAGCGAAGAAGATAGAAGAACAATAAAGAAGAAAGGAAAGAATATGATGAAGAGAATTGTGTCTTTTGTTTTTGCCCTGGCCATTTTTTCAATGGTTGGATGTGGTGGTAAACGCTCACAGTCGGCAGCTAACGAAGAACCGGACTCAACGGTAGCCTTTGTGCTTAATTCCGATTCCTTGGTATATGGAATCTGTGGTGACGGCACGGCTATGAATACGTTGCAGTTAATAACTGATGTCGGTGACACTCTGACGCTGAGTATTGACGAAGCCAACAACAATGGATTGTGCTTTGGCGGCTTTCAGAGCGGCGACCGTATGGCTGTGATGCTCAAGGATGAGGCAACAGCCAAGTCGGTTATCAACCAGTCTGCTTTGTTAGGTGATTGGGTGATGCCAAATCCGTTGGACGGCAGTTCGGAAATGGGTATCCGTATCAAGGAAGGTGGTATTGCCGAGAGTATTGACCAGCCGACATTGATCTATCGGTCGTGGAGACTCTGTAATGGCAAGCTGGAGATTGTTGCCATTCGTGAGGGCGGCGGCGACGAAGAGGAAGTCAATCTCTATGATATTGTCGCACTTGGTCCGGACACGCTAGTGTACAAGGATTCTGAAGACACTTTCGAGTACACCCGATACAGGCAGAGAGAAAACAAGGAAGTCATCAGACTTGAAAGCGCTTCTGATGATGATATGATGATTTGATAGCAGCTTGGAACCGTTCAGAGTACATGTCTTGGGATGCGGAAGCGCGTTACCTACGCTTCGCCATTATCCGTCAGCTCAGATAGTTGAACTGCGTGATAAATTGTTTATGGTGGATTGTGGCGAGGGTGCTCAGTTGCAGTTGCGCCGGCTGCGTGTGCATTTCTCTAAAATAGGTCATGTGTTTATCTCTCACCTGCATGGTGACCATTGCTTCGGTCTGATAGGCATGATTTCTACCTTCGGTCTCTTGGGACGTACGGCAAAGCTGCATATCCACGCCAACGAGCAGCTTGAAGAGATGCTGAACAGTCAGATGGCATTGTTCTGCCGTGACCTGGGCTATGAGGTTGTCTTTCACTCCATTGACGCTTCGCGCCAAGATGTCATCTACGAGGATCGGTCGCTGACGGTTGAGACAATACCTCTGTGTCATCGTATGCCCACTTGTGGGTTTCTGTTTCGTGAGAAACCTTCTCTGCCACATATCCGTCGTGATATGCTAGACTTCTATCAGATTCCTGTATCCCAGATTCAGAATATCAAGAACGGTGCCGACTGGACGACAGCTGAGGGTGAGGTGGTGCCAAACTCGCGGCTGGTGTTGCCTGCCGATCCGGTCCGTAGCTATGCTTATTGCAGCGATACGCGATATATTCCCCAGCTGCATGAGATGTTGAAGGGTGTCAGTACGCTTTATCATGAGAGCACCTACGGCGACGACAACTTGACGATGGCCGAGAAATACTATCACTCTACGGCTCGGCAGGCGGCGATGGTGGCTCGTGATGCCGGAGCCGGACAGCTCGTTCTGGGCCATTACAGCTCACGTTACGATGATGAGCAGGTCCTGCTGCAACAGGCCCGTGAAGTGTTCCCCAATGCCAGATTGGCTAACGAGATGGACGTCATTAACGTCTAAAAATCGCTTATTGTTGAATTTTTCCGTCTGAAAATTTGGAACTTTCAAGAGAAATCCGTATATTTGCACCAAATATTACGTAATATATGACAAAAAGACTACTCATATTATCTTTTGCTGCGCTTTTGATGGCTGTCGCTCCTTCGGCTATTTCCGCTTCTGAGATGGAATTGGCTGCTGTGGAACAGGAAGAGGCGCCCGTTAGTGTTAGCGTGACCGGTCAGACGGTTCTCGTAGCCGGTGCACAGGGCGAGACGCTAGAGGTGGTTTCGCTTACAGGACGGCAGTTGCTGACGATTAAGATTGACAGTCCTGCGCAACGTGTGGAATTAAACATTCCAAGAGGGTGTTATATTCTGAAAGTAGGCAAGGTGGTAAGAAAAATCCAGGTGCGCTAGGCTTTGCGTTACTCGTATTTTTCTCCTCGCTGGTTCTGGGATGTACAAATTCATCATCTCTTAATCATCAGCATCTTTCTTTAGACGATTTCAATGACATCAAAGTAGACAACTATGCTCTGAGTCCTCTGTTGTTCCAGGAGGAATTAGAGCGATTGTGCAAGAAAAACACAGGTAATTATACCGTTAACAAGTTTATACATCGCCATTACGAAAATGGTGGTGTTCCCGTGTGGGTCGATAAGTGGGGGGTTGATTCGCGTGCCGACACCTTGGTGGCAATCCTCGAAAGCGAATCAGCCGAAATGGGTTTTCGTCCCAGCGTGTTTCATATTGCCGACATAAAGACTGATTTAGACAGGGTGCGTACGCTCAATTTCGGCTCCGATAATGATGTGACGAGCGTGCTGGCCCGTCTGGAATACAATCTGAACAGTGCTTTTCTGACTTATGCCGCAGGACAGCGATATGGTTTTGTGAATCCTATTGTCGTTCTGAATCGCTACGATGTGCGAGAGGCTGATTCCACGGGACGTCACGTCGTCTATCGTCGTCTTTTCGATGTCGATATTGAGAGCCCTACTGACTCTTTCTTTCATGATGCGATGGCGCATGTCGCTACCGACGGCTTAGGCAGTTTCCTTCGTCAGGCAGAACCAACGACAGAACTGTACAGCCGCCTGCGTCAGATGCTTCACAATACCAATGAAGGCCAGCGTCAGAAAATTTTG
Source organism: Prevotella sp. (assembly GCA_017471465.1). GTDB lineage: Bacteria > Bacteroidota > Bacteroidia > Bacteroidales > Bacteroidaceae > Prevotella. The sequence goes on from JAFUTI010000001.1 coordinate 66,295, forward strand.
GTAAACATGGAGCGTTGCCGCTGGCGCGACAACCTGAACCTTCAGGCGTATCAGAAATATGTTGTCGTCAACGTGCCGGCTTTCCACCTGTGGGCTGTCGGTCCCGATTCAGTGATGGATATGCGGGTGGCCTGTGGCGCCGTGAAGACGAAGACGCCGTTGCTGTCGAGTCTTATTTCCTATATGCAGGTGAATCCGGAATGGATGATCCCTATGAGTATCATTAATAACGATGTAGCCCGTCACGGAGGTGATTCGGGCTATTTCTCCCGCCATCGTTACTATATTGCCGATCGCAAGACAGGAAAGCACATCTCGCCGACATCGGTCTCTGCTGCTATGCTTCGCAGCGGTAACTATCGTGTCGTTCAGGAGGGTGGGGCAGGCAACTCGTTGGGCCGCATCGTCTTCCGTTTTCCCAATAATTTCTCTGTTTACCTCCACGACACTTCCAGCCCTGGCGTTTTCCAGCGCGACGACCGTGCTGTCTCTCACGGCTGTGTACGCGTGCAGCGTCCATTTGACCTGGCAGTCTTCATGATGGAGGCCGATTCCGATGAATGGCTGCTTGACAAACTGCGCATCTCTATGGGGATGAGGCCAGAGACTGACCGCGGACGCGACTATCTGGATCAGCTGCCTCCATCGGTAAAGACGCCGCAACTTGTCAGATCTATCAGGGTGTCGCCTCGCGTACCTATTATTATAACCTATTACACCATTTTCTTGACACCTGACGACTCGTTGCGCCATTACCCTGATGTGTATGGCTACGATAATGTCATCAGCGAGATGTTAAAACCTTTTACCGGATGATTGAAGACAAACTTCTCGTAGCGCAACTTGCCAACCCCAAGACGCAGCGTCATGCCTTTGAGACGATGGTGAAGGAATACAGCGAACAGCTGTATTGGCAAATTCGCCGCTTTGTACTGTCGCATGATGATGCCAACGATGTGTTGCAGAATACCTTCATCAAAGCCTGGCAGGGGTTGGCCTCGTTTCATGGCGATTCGAAGTTGCTGACGTGGTTGTCGCGTATAGCCATCAACGAGAGCCTTGATTTCTTGCGTCGGCAAAAGAACATCCTCACCATGAGCACCGACGATGCAGAGCTGGGGATAGCCAATACGCTGATGGCCGACGAATATTTCGACGGTGACGAGACAGAGGCACAGCTGCAGGAGGCCATAGCCACGTTGCCGGAAGTGCAGCGGACGGTCTTCCTGCTCCGCTATTACGACGACATGAAGTATAGCGACATCAGCCGTGCCTTGGGCACCAGCGAGGGTGCTTTGAAAGCGTCTTACCACATTGCCGTCAAAAAAATAACCGAATTTTTTAAGCAACGGGATTAAACCTTTTTCACTCGATAGCGTCAATAAAATATGATTAACGAAGAACAGTATATCAAAAGCAAAGTCGGCGGAACAAATCCTTTCCGCGTGCCTGATGGCTATTTCGACAACTTGACTGCCCAGGTTATGCAGCAGTTGCCTGAACGTCATCGTCAGAGCTTGGTTGTACGTCTGCGGCCGTGGTTCTACGCTGCCGCCTGCTTCTTGGCGGTGCTGTTTACAGCCGCCGTCTATTTCTATTCTCCCGATACAAGTAGTCGTCAGGTTGCTACCAACAGTAATGTGACAGTGTCGGAATCCTATATTGATGAGGCCGCCGATTTTGTGATGGCCGATAATAATGACATCTATGCTTGTCTAGCTAGCGAATACTAAGTAGAGCCTATGAAGAAAATCACAATTCTTTTTCTCTCGTTATTTCTGGCTTTGGCTGTTATGGCTCAAGATGGCCAGCAGAAACCAGGACAATTTTCGCCGGAGCGGTTCCAGGCCGAGTTGGAACAGTTTATCACACGTGAAGCTTGCTTGACGCCTCAGGAGGCTGCAAAGTTCTTTCCTATCTATAAGGAGATGCAGGCCAAGCAGCGTGCCATCTTCGAGCGTCAGCGGCAGTTGGGCAAGGTGAAACCTACCGACGAGAAGGGTTGCGAGAAAGCTATTCGTCAGCGTGATGAATACGACTTGGAACTGAAGCGTATCCAGCAGACGTATCACAACAAATTTCTTAGTGTCCTCTCTGCCTCAAAGCTGTATGACGTGCTGAAAGCCGAGGACCGTTTCCACCGGCAGATGCTGCGTGGGTGGAGTCACGCCAGACCTAAGAAGCAGTAAGATGTCTTATCTTTGACGAACGAATGGCAGAGTTTTAGGTAACTTCTGCCATTTCCCGTTTTTAGGCACCTTCAGCGTACTGCCCTTATCCTGCTGCAAGATGTAAGTGGAATCGTTCTTCCATGTAAGCGTAGCCGTCAGGTCTTCGCTACCGTAGTCGTTGATAAGGCATAGTTCTGCCTTCGTGTCGTCTTTTATCTTTGCGGCTGTTATTGGCCAGCAGAAACTGTTGTTCTTCTTGCCGAGGTATCCTGGCAGCTGTCCGTAAAGGTCGTTGCCCGGCACTATGACGGATTCGTCATAGAAGTCTATACGCAGGAATACCTCGTACTCTGCGTTATACAGATATGCCCTGAATGTCTGCATGTCGTTTTGTGCATGACAGAGGGTGCAAACAATGCCAAGGATAGCTGTGAGTATTGTTTTTTTCATTGTCTTTTGGTTTTTTTTTCGGTGACAAAGATAGTAAATATAAATCAATAAATGAGCAAAAGAGGCAAAAATATATGCCAAAACGTTCCGCGTTTTTGAAATTTTTAAGTATCTTTGCAGCCGTTTATAATTATAACGAATGGGAAACAAACATTTAACGCCTGACTATATCTTTGAGTCGAGCTGGGAAGTCTGTAATAAAGTAGGTGGTATCTATACCGTACTTTCTTCCCGTGCAAAGACGTTGCAAGACAGGATGCAGGACCGCATTATTTTCATCGGTCCTGATTTTTGGGAAGAGAAGGAAAGCCCCTATTTCAAGGAGGACAAAGCGCTGTTTGCTGAGTGGCAATGGAAAGCCAAGGAAGACGGCCTCCTCGTCAGAGTGGGACGTTGGACGGTGCCTGGTGAGCCTGTCGCTATCCTTGTCGACTTTCGGCCTTTTTTTGAGCAGAAGAACGATATCTATGCCTGGTTGTGGGAGCATTATCAGGTAGACTCTCTCCACGCCTACGGCGACTACGACGAGGCCTCGATGTTCTCGTATGCTGCTGCTTTGGTGGTCGAGAGTTTTTATAACCACTGCCTGGATGCCCAGAAGCGCGTCGTCTACCACGCCAACGAGTGGATGTGCGGCCTGGGCGCCCTTTATATCAATAACAAGCTGCCTCAGATTGGTACTGTCTTTACGACTCACGCCACGAGCATCGGCCGTTCTATTGCCGGCAACCAGAAGCCGCTCTACGACTACCTCTTTGCCTACAATGGCGACCAGATGGCCGATGAGTTGAATATGCAGTCGAAGCACTCTATCGAGAAACAGACGGCCTTCAATGTCGATTGCTTTACGACGGTGAGCGACATTACGGCCCGTGAGTGTGTCGAGCTGCTCGACAAGCCCGTCGACGTCGTGCTACCCAACGGCTTCGACAACAGCTTTGTCCCCAAGGCTGCAGCGTTCACCCGTAAGCGCAAGGCAGCCCGTCGCCGTCTGCTTGACGTGGCCAATGCTTTGCTTGGAGAAAAGCTTGACGACGACACGCTGATTATCTCGACCTCAGGACGCTATGAGTTCCGTAACAAGGGTATCGACGTGTTTGTTGAAGCGATGAATCGCCTGCTGCGCGACAAGGATTTGAAGAAGCCGGTACTGGCATTCATCGAGGTGCCTGGTTGGGTAGGGGAGCCCCGCAAGGACTTGCAGGAGCGACTCCAGTCAGGACAGGCCTACGACACGCCGCTTGAGGTGCCTCAAGTGACCCATTGGCTCCACAATATGAGTCACGACAACGTGTTGAACATGATGAAATACTACGATATGCACAACCGCCACGACGAGCGTGTGAAGGTTATCTTCCTGCCCTGTTATCTTGACGGTTCCGACGGCATTGTCAATATGACGTATTACGACGTTGTGCTGGGAAACGACCTGTGCGTCTATCCGTCGTACTACGAGCCGTGGGGCTACACGCCGCTTGAGGCTGTCGCTTTCAAAGTTCCCTGCATCACCACCGACCTCGCCGGCTTTGGCCTGTGGGCCAATGGCGTCTTTGGCCACAACGGTGAACTGGAGGATGGCGTCAAGGTGATACATCGTACCGATTATAACTATTCCGAGGTGGCTGATGCTATCAAGGATGCCGTCGCCCGATTCTCGGCTATGACGTCCAAGGAGGTGGAGGGCTGCCGTAAGAAGGCCGACGCCTTGTCGAAGAAGGCCCTGTGGAGTGAGTTCATCAAGTATTATGACGAGGCTTACGACATAGCCCTTCGTAAAGCAGAAGCACGAAAACATTAGAGCAAAAGGAAAACATTACAATAATAACAATAACTTTTAAGGTATGAAGATTAAAGCAGATTATGCAAATGTTCCGCAATGGAAGGTGCTGACCGTGAAGTCGAACCTCCCTGAGCAACTGAAGTGTTTGGACGAGATTGCCCACAACCTCTGGTGGGTGTGGAACTACGAGGCTCGCGACCTGTTCCGCGACCTTGATCCTGAAATCTATCACGATGTGAAGCATAACCCCGTGATGCTGTTGGAGCGTCTCAGTTTCGCCCGCAAGGAGGAGATTATGAAAGACAAGGCTCTGATGAAGCGCATCAAGGATGTCTATGCTGCTTTCAAGAAGTATATGGATGTGAAGCCCGACACGAAGCGTCCGTCAGTAGCCTACTTCTGCATGGAGTATGGCATGCACTCGGCCCTGAAGATCTACTCCGGCGGTCTGGGTATGCTGGCTGGCGACTATGTCAAGGAGGCCAGCGACTCCAACGTCGACATGTGTGCCGTCGGTTTCCTTTATCGCTTCGGCTACTTTACCCAGAGCCTCTCGATGGACGGTCAGCAGATAGCCAACTATGAGAGCCAGAACTTCAGCTCGCTGCCCATTGAGCGCGAGCTCGACAAGGACGGCAACCCCGTTGTTATCGACGTGCCCTACACCAATTATATGGTTCATGCCTACGTGTGGCGTGTCAACGTCGGTCGTGTGAAGCTTTACCTGCTCGATACCGACAACGAGATGAACTCAGAGTTCGACAAGCCCATCACCCACAGCCTCTATGGTGGCGACTGGGAGAACCGTCTGAAGCAGGAGATCCTGCTCGGTATCGGCGGTATGCTGCTGCTCAAGAAACTGGGCATCAAGAAGGATGTCTACCATTGTAACGAGGGTCATGCCGCACTCTGCAACCTGCAGCGTCTGTGCGACTACATCGAAGAGGGACTGACGTTTAACCAGGCTCTGGAGCTTGTTCGCGCCAGCGGTCTCTACACGGTTCACACCCCCGTTCCTGCCGGTCACGACTACTTCGACGAGGGACTCTTCGGCAAGTACATGGGCGGCTATCCGCAGAAGCTCGGCATTTCGTGGGACGAGTTCATCGGCATGGGCCGCACCAACCCTGATGACAAGGGCGAGAAGTTCTGTATGTCGACCTTCGCCTGCAACACCTGTCAGGAGGTCAACGGCGTGTCGAAGCTCCACGGCTGGGTGTCGCAGAAGATGTTCGCCGGCATTTGGAACGGCTACTATCCTGAGGAGAACCACGTGGGCTATGTCACCAACGGTGTGCACTTCCCCACTTGGGCTGCTACCGAGTGGCGCAAACTCTACGGCAAGTATTTCGACCCGAAGTTCATGAGCGACCAGTCGAACGAAGACATCTGGCACGCTATCTATAACTGTCCTGACGAAGAGATCTGGGCTACCCGCATGGCTTTGAAGAACAAACTCTTCGACTATATCAAGGAGCAGTTCCGCGAGACGTGGCTGAAGAACCAGGGCGACCCCTCGCGCGTTGTCTCTCTGCTTGAAAAGATGAATCCCAACGCACTGGTCATCGGCTTCTGCCGCCGCTTTGCCACCTACAAGCGTGCCCACCTGCTGTTCACCGACTTGGAACGTCTGTCGAAGATTGTCAACAATCCTGAGCGTCCTGTCATCTTCCTCTTCGCCGGCAAGGCTCACCCTGCCGATGGTGCCGGTCAGGGACTTATCAAGAAGATCTATGAGATCTCTCAGCGTCCTGAGTTCCTTGGCAAGGTCATCTTCCTTGAGGACTACGACTTCCTGCTGGCTCGTCGCCTCGTATCTGGCGTCGACATCTGGATGAACACGCCGACCCGTCCGCTGGAGGCTTCTGGCACGTCAGGCGAGAAGGCCGAGATGAATGGTGTCGTCAACCTCAGCGTCAAGGACGGCTGGTGGCTCGAAGGCTACCGCGAGGGTGCCGGCTGGGCACTCACCGAGAAGCGCACCTATCAGAACCAGGGCTATCAGGACCAGCTCGATGCTGCCACCATCTATGGCTTGCTGGAGAACGAGATTGTGCCCCTCTACTACAATAAGAACAAGAAGGGACTCTCCGAGGGCTGGATCAAGGTTGTCAAGAACTCTATCGCCCAGATTGCTCCCCACTATACGATGAAGCGTCAGCTGGACGACTACTACACGAAGTTCTACGAGAAACTGGCCAAGCGATTCAAGGAAATCTCCAAGAACAACAACCAGATTGCCAAGGAGATTGCTCAGTGGAAGGAAACCGTCGCTGAGCGCTGGGATGCCATTTGTGTGGTGTCGACCGAGTGGGATGTGCTCGCTGCCGGTCTGGAGACAGGTACGAAGTACACCCTCCGTTACGTTGTCAACGAGCAGGGACTCGACGATGCCGTTGCCCTTGAGAAGGTCAACATCGCTACCGACAAGAACGGCGAGGACCATATCTTCTCTGTCGAGCCGCTGAAGATGGTCAAGAAAGACGGCAACAACTACACCTTCGAGGCCACGCTGTCTCCCCAGCAGGCCGGTCAGTACAAGAGTGCCGTCCGCCTGTACCCGAAGAACGCCCTGCTGCCCCACCGTCAGGACTTCTGCTACGTGAAGTGGCTGGAGCTGCCCAACACCTAAACGGCGCTTGTAGCACCAGAAAACAATAAAAATCAGCCGAAAGTTTTGCACTTTCGGCTTTTTTTTATACTTTTGCAACATCATTGTGTATTAATAACCTAAACGAATAATATGAAACAGACAATCCTTGTTACGGGTGGCACCGGCTTTATAGGCAGCCATACTACGGTAGAGCTTCAGCAGGCAGGCTACGAAGTGGTCATTATCGACAATCTGTCCAACTCCAACGCAGCCGTCGTCGACGGTATTGAGAAGATTACGGGCGTGCGTCCCGCCTTCGAGAAAGTCGACTGCTGCGACTTTGAGGCTCTGGAGGGTGTTTTCAAGAAGTATCCCAAGATTGAGGGGATCATTCATTTCGCCGCCTCCAAGGCCGTCGGCGAGTCGGTAGAGAAGCCGCTGCTCTACTATCGCAACAACCTCACGTCGCTCATCAACCTTCTGGAACTCATGCCGAAGTATGATGTCAAGGGCATCATTTTCTCATCGTCGTGCACCGTCTACGGCCAGCCCTCCGACGAGAACCTGCCCGTCACCGAGAACGCTCCCATACAGAAGGCTCTCTCTCCTTATGGAAATACCAAGCAGATCAACGAGGAGATCATTCAGGACTACATCCACTCAGGCGCTCCTATCAAGTCGGTCATCCTGCGCTATTTCAACCCCATCGGCGCCCATCCATCCGCCCTCATCGGCGAGCTGCCCAACGGCGTGCCCATGAACCTCATCCCCTTCGTCACGCAGACGGCTATGGGTATCCGCGGCCAGCTGAAGATTTTCGGCAACGACTACAACACGCCCGACCACACCTGCATCCGCGACTATATCTATGTCGTCGACCTGGCCAAGGCTCATGTGAAGGCTATGGAGCGCGTGCTCGACAAACCCGATACCGACGCCGTTGAGATCTTTAATATCGGTACAGGCCGCGGCCTCTCTACCCTTGAGGTTGTCGAAGGCTTCGAGAAGGCTACTGGCGTGAAAGTCAACTGGACCTACGCCCCCCGTCGTGAGGGCGACATCGAACAGGTGTGGGGCGACGTCACCAAGGCCAACGAGGTGCTGGGTTGGAAGGCTGAGACGCCTACTGACGAGGTGCTGAAGTCGGCCTGGAAGTGGCAGCAGAAGCTGCGCGAAGACGGCATACAGTAATTCTGAACTATACGGTCAGCATCCGTTCTGACTGTTTTTTGTGTTTGTGTTGTTACGGGCTCCCGATGTGAATCGAGAGCCCGCCTTTCGATTTAGACGGCGTATAAATTCTAGATTATTTCCCTCGAAAACTTGCGAGTTCGTTTTTTTCTGCGTACCTTTGCGAAAACTATTTTATTTACTAACACCAAACAATCAGTATTATGAAGAAAAAGTTCATTTGCGCCGTTTGTGGATATATCTATGAAGGCGACGAAGCTCCCGAGAAGTGCCCTATCTGTAAGGCTCCCGCCTCAAAGTTCTCCGAGATGAAGGAGGAGGGTGACGTGACTTATGCCACCGTCCACCGTTTAGGTGATGGCAAGCTTGAGGGCGTTCCCGAGGAGATGATTGAGGAGTTGCGCAACAACTATCGTGGCGAGTGCGGCGAGGTGGGCATGTATCTGGCTATGGCCCGTCAGGCCGACCGCGAAGGCTATCCCGAGATTGCCGAGGCCTTCAAGCGCTATGGTATGGAAGAGGCTGTACACGCAGCACAGTTTGCCGAGTTGCTTGGCGAGGTGGTGTTCGACACCAAGACCAATCTGGAGAAGCGTGCCGCTGCCGAACACGGTGCATGTGCCGATAAGTTCGAACTGGCCAAGCAGGCCAAGGCTATGGGCTTCGATGCCATTCACGACATGGTACACGAGGCTGCCAAGGACGAGGCTCGTCACGGTGCCGGCTTCGCCGGTCTGCTGAAGCGCTATTTCGGCAAGTAACCCCCTAAAAAACCTCATAGGGGGATCCCCTGTGAGGTTCAAAATTAATAGTATTGCTATAAAGATGGCAGCCATCCCTCACGGACGGCTGCCATCGCTTTCTATTAACTAACTATTTTACATTCTAACCTCCCCGCGCTCGGGGATAAAAGAAAATATTTCTTTTATTCTAATACTCGTCATCGTCCCACAGGTCGCTGGCGTCGCGGCTGAGGTTGCCACTGATCTCTGTCGTCGAGCCGCCATATTTCATGGAGCCAGCCAACAGCTGCGATACTTGTATCACGATGACATTTACTTCCGGATTCTGATATGTCTTTTTCATTATTCTGTCCTCCTTTGCTTTACTTAATGATTACTTTCTTACCGTTCACAACATACAGGCCCTTCTGTGGAGCAGCTACGCGCTGGCCTTGCAGATTGTAAACCTCATTATTCATTGTTTCATTATTCACTAGCGCAGCGCTAACGCCTGTGGTCTCACCGAAGAGTGAGTAGAAGCCGCGGGCTGCTGGAGGCTCTGGCAGATTGGCCAGGAGTATATAAGCCGTATTAGCGCCTACGGTGAAGGCATTGGTGTTCTTGTAGAAGCCGAGGCCGTCAGTTGCATCGTTCATCAGCACCCAGCCTGTTCCTGCTTCAATTGCTGTGGCAGAGGTCACGCCCGTCAGGATATTGCTTGACACGCTGGTAGAGCTGCTTGCCACCACGGGGATGGTAACAGTCCCCTCGCTGCCCTTCAGCAGCAGGCCGGTATTGGCAGGCACGGTCGTCGTCACGGCTTCCGTAGTCAACACGCCGTCAGAACCGCCTGTCACGATATAGGCAGCGTCAAGGTTAGTAATCGCTGAAGAGAAGTCCAGCGCATACGGGCTGCAATACGTTGCCCAGCCGGCAGAGGAGATTGTCTTGGAGACGGTAGCCTCGCCAGTTTTATATATCAACACATAATCTATACCGTATGAACTATGGTTGCCTGCTGTACATTCCACCTTTATGTCCGTAGTTGTATAAAGCGTAAACTCTGAACTCGTTCCTTCACTCCATCCACCTGCGTTCTGAGTGAGTATAGTTTCATCACCAGCCGTGAAGGTGTAAGTCTGGCTAGCGGTAGCATACGAAGCAGTCATCAGGACGTATTTTCCAGGCTCCAATGAGGTGATGGTGGTAGCTGATGTAGGTCGACCGCCAGAACCATTGGATGCGCGAGTAACGATATAATTGTTGCTAACTAATGAAAGCCCACTGATATTCTCGGCCTCCTCCAAATACACGATATCTGTTATTGTTGCATGCTTAGTGTACTCCACTTCTACCTCTTGATTATCTGAACTCAGTGTAAAAGAATCGCCGAAATAGGAGCCTGTCGCCTTACTGTTCTTATAATAAAGTTCGTCATTGTAAAGCAAATAATGGGGGAAATAATAATTAACTGTTGCCCCGTTATCGTCATAGCCTGAAGCGAGAGTGGCAAGTTCTGTCTCCCCGCATACCGCTTTCACAGTATAGTTATACTGATCATAATCGCTGTAGGTGATAACCAATTGCGCTGCATTGTCATTGTGATAGGCTCCGATGGCAATTCTCGCAGTCCAGTCGGCTATATCAATTCCGAAGTATACTGACTCGCCAGCATTCTTTGACAAAGACTGGATATAGGTTGTTATATCCACATCATAGTATGCTCCCTGTTTCGGAGCATAATTGGTATAACCGCTTCCTGCTATTGTCGCCAATATATTAGAGCTGAAACTATAGCGTTTATTATTTGCACCTCCATAACTGTAGACCGTGTGGTTTGAGTTATAGACTGTATTTGCGTTATTTGTTACAGAAGGAAATGCATCAAGTTCACGGATGTATATGTCACCTGATACATTGGCATTTGGTTTACTTGTTGGATAGATACGGAGAACTGCACTCTTTACCTTATTAACATCCCAATTGTTGTCAAGAACAAAAGACAATGCACCTGCACCGCCCCAAGTTTTATTTGAATTCAACCATATTGTTGACGAATTGCTAGAACCGTTGCCATCACCACTTGTATATTGCGCTGTTCCTACCATAGTTATTGAACTTGCACAAGAAATAGTTGCAGTTGATTCGGTTGCTCCCTCTTCCTTGAACGTGGCATCACTGATGCTGACGTATCCGCAGTCAACTGCAAATGTAAGGTAAAGGTCGGTTGTAGCATCATCGGAACCGTCGTAAGTATAGGTAAACGTCTGAGTAAAAGCAGCATCACCATTGGTCGGTGTGACATTGGCAATAGCGGTGATAGCCGTAGAATTACGTGTAATAGCCAAAGTAACCGTAGCACCGTTAATGGCGTTTACAATGCTACTTCCGGAATATGTGCCTACATAAGTGGGTGTCTGCGAACCTGCCGCTGTTCCGTAGGCAGCAGGTGCTGCACCGAATCCACGGCAAATCATCCAAGTGTTCCATAGGTTAGTCGAATAGGGTGAGTTTCCTACAAACAGATTCCATCCCCTATAACCTTCGTCAGTAGCATTGGTCGTGTAGAATGTGAAAGTGTACGTGCCATTACCAGAAAGGGTGTAAGTCTTTGACACCCAGGCATCTGTGTCAGCACCCCAAGTGGTAGCATTGTCACTTGTGCCGGCAAAAGTGCTCGAATTCGTTGCCCATGCACTCATGTTCCCCACACCCATTAAGGCCACGGCGAGCATCATTTTCATTAGTAATTGTTTTCTTTTCATTTGTTAGTTGTTTTAGTTGTTTATAATGTAAAAATCACGTCCGCTTCGTCAACTGGGAAGCCTTGCGTACATTATATAATAAAAATGCGCAGGCATTCACCATACGCACCTCAGGTCTAGCACAACCTCTATCACCTATGGGTATACCTGCGCTATAAGCGCAGCTACCTGGTGATAGTTATAGGGCAAGCCGCCAAACAACCGTCCTACGTTTTGCCCTTTTCCGCTTTTACGAGGTGCTAGTTCGAGGTGCGATTGAGCAATTAATATGTCTTGTCATCTATGTGTCTCCACACAAACTCCGTCGGCAAGGTTACGAACTTTATTCCGAACGGCCAAAGAAAACGGCGGGAAATTTGCTTGGGTCTGCAAATTTCCCGCCGTAAGGGGGTATGAATATAATAAGTGTGGTCGCTATAGCTGTGCTATCTCGTCTATCGTCAGGCCGGTATATTTGGCTATGAGTTCCGATGCCATACCGTCGCCCTTCATCTTAAGTGCAGCTTCAGCCCGACCCTCAGCCCGACCTCTGTTCAGTGCCGACTTCATCGTGCTGTAATAGTCCCAGTAGTTCTTCACGCTGGCCTCATACTCCCGCCGTTCAGCAGGCGTATATTGCGCTATCTCAGCCTGCTCAAACAGCTTCTTGAAGATGCGGTCCTGCAGGGCCTTCGGACGCTCCAGCAGGCGACCGAGGTTGCGAAGCACGAACATCCACTTGTCGAACATCGTCACCAACTCGTCCTCCGTCTTGTTGAACTTCGGCATCTCCAGGTATATTAGCGTCAGCTTGTCGTAGAACACGTGGTTGTCGTCGACATCCTTCAGCTTCACCTCATGCTTATAACTGTCGGCAGGATATTCGTTGTCGGGAAACGTGAAGTTGAGCACACCGATGGTGTACACGTCTTCCAGCTGATAGTCCCAATGCTTAGCCTTGGGAGTCTGCTCGCGGATGGCGAAGGTGGAATAGTAGAGGCTGCGGTCCTTGAAGAAATCCTGATTGGCACGCTGCATCTCCACAATGAAGCGGCCGCCCTCCTTGGTCTTGCAGTAGACATCGAACACGGCACGGCGGTCGCCATAACCGTCGCCCAGATGTTCGCTGTTCAGATACTGCACGTCCTCGATCACCTTGCCGCTGCCGCTAAACAGGGCGTTGAGGAAACTGATGAGCAGGTCTTTGTTCATCTCAGTGCCAAACAGCTTCTTGAAGCCGAAGTCGGTATAGGGGTTGATGTACCGCTCCTGCGGTTCCAGCAGCTCCGTGCCGTACGTGTTATCGTTCTTTTCGTCTGCCATCTTATAAACCATATGATATCATTAGCCGCAAAGTTACGAACTTTATTCCGAACGGACAAAGAAAACGGCGGGAAAATTGCCGTGACGTGCAAATTTCCCGCCGTAAGCAAGCGGCTCACCTGTTTTTATTGTTCTGTGGGTGCAAAGATATAACAAATGCCTCAAACTCCCTCCGTTTCAGCCGTAAAAATGAGAATGATTTCTCGAAAGAATAATCGAAAGTTCTCCGACATATGATACACCTCAAAACCATTGGCATTTTGAGACTTAACAGAAACGCTTCACAAAGGAGGTAAGTTTCTGAAAGACAACTTGTTCTGGTGAAGCGTTTTCTTGTTCTTAATCATTTGGTTTTCAGCCTGCCAGAAAGCGGCTGCGAGACGAATTTTTCGCGGCGCTTTACAATTTTTTCGCGGCGCTTTACGAATTTTTCGCGACGCTATTTTTGTTGCTGACCAAGGTCAGCAACAGAAGGCGCTGCGTCGCTGATAACCCTTGCAAGCATTAATCTTACTCGGAGGCCACGCGCAACCCTTCACCGTAAGTTGCTGATTGTCAGCAGAAAACATTACTCGTGAAGGGTTTTTCGGACTGAGTTCACCTCAGGTTTAGGACAACCTCTATCACCTATGGATATAAGCAGACAATAAATTAGAGGATTCTGCGTTTATACTGTAATGAAGCGCATATTTCTATACCTTATTATAAATATAGGGATTTTCACGGCCTGCTCCGATGACGACTCGTTCACGACGAGCGGGAATGACCTGCTGACGTTCTCGGTGGACACGGTGAAGATGGATACCGTCTTCTCGAACGTCGGCTCCAGGACTTACTCTTTCTGGGTTCATAACCACACTGGCGACGGCATACGCATTGGGACCGTGAGGCTGCGTAACGGCAACCAGACGGGATTCCGCGTTAATGTCGACGGTACGTATCTGGACAATACGCTGGGGTCGGTAGCCAACGACTTTGAGGTGCGCGGAGGCGACAGCATCTGCGTGTTTGTGGAGCTGACGGCCAGGGAAAACAATGCCCTTCAGCCGCAGTTGGTGGAGGACGACCTCGTGTTCAGTTTGGAGAGTGGGGTGGAGCAGCGCGTCAACCTGCGGAGCTATGCCTGGGACGCTATCAGCCTGAAAGACTTCGAGATAGACAAGGACACGCTGATAGAGACGGAGAAACCCATCGTGGTGTATGGCGACGGTATCAAAGTGGACAGCGGCGCCGTGCTGACGTTGCGCAACACGACGCTCTATTTCCACGACGGAGCAGGGCTGACGGTACGCGGCACACTCAACACGGACCACGTCGTCATGCGTGGCGACAGGCTTGACCACATGTTCGACTACCTGCCTTACGACCGCGTCAGCGGACAGTGGCGCGGCGTCAGCTTCGAAGGTCCATCGAAGGACAACCAGTTGACTGATACGGAGATCAGAAACGCGATGACAGCGGTGGCGCTCGACTCGGCAGCCATCGACACGACGGCACAGCGGCTGACGATGATACGCTGCGTGGTGCACAATGCCAAGGGCGACGGCGTCAGCGTCAGCAACAGCCATATCGGCCTCTACTACTGCCAGCTGACCAACACGCTGGGCAACTGTCTGTCACTGAAAGGGGGGATTGCCGACATCGACCATTGCACGCTGGCACAGTTCTACCCCTTCACGGCCAGCCGCGGCGCTGCACTCAGCTTCAACGACAGCCACGACCTGTGGCTGATGTGCAGCAACTCGATTGTGACGGGCTATACCGACGACGTGGTGATGGGCAGCCACAACGACACGGCGCGGGTGTTTGTCTACAGGTTTGAAGACTGCCTGCTACGTACACCGGCTGTTGCCGACGACACGGTCAGCTTCAAACGGATACAATGGGAGACGGCGCAGGACAGCATACAGGGGAAGAAGCACTTCGTCACAATCGACGAGCGTAACCTCATCTACGACTTCCACCTCGACTCGCTGTCGACGGCGCAAGGGAAGGGCTGTTACTGAAACTCGGTGAACGACAGGGGCATGAGGCTCTTGATGCTGTCGACGGCATAGACGCACTCGCTTCCGTAGAGAAGGATGCGCACCGGCTGACGGAAGCGCGTCTCGGTCTCGATGAGCACCTGGCGGCACGTGCCGCAGGGACTGACGGGAGTGGCCTGTAG
The DNA here is from genome assembly GCA_017471465.1 of Prevotella sp. GTDB lineage: Bacteria > Bacteroidota > Bacteroidia > Bacteroidales > Bacteroidaceae > Prevotella. The sequence continues at coordinate 81,436 of JAFUTI010000001.1, forward strand.
CTGGCCCCCAGGCGTACGGGCGGCGATGGCTATCATCTTGACGGGCACGTTGGGATATTGCGCGCCAGCGGCAAAGATGGCGCTGCGCTCAGCACAAAGGCCGGCAGGGAAGGCAGCGTTCTCCTGATTGCAGCCGATAATCTCGACGCCGTTGTCGAGCAGCAGGGCGGCGCCGACGTGAAATCGCGAGTAGGGAGCGTACGAGCGGCTTGTGGCCTCGATGGCCAGCTCCACCAAATGGCGCTCAGCCTCTGTCAGCTCCTCAAGTTGGTATGCTGTGATAGTGGTTTTTAGTTCTATCTCTTTCATAGCAGTACGGTTTTATGGGGCAAAGATAATCAAAAATGTTGAAACAGCATCTTTTTCTTGCAATATTTTTGGCTGTTTCAGAAAAAAGTGCTATCTTTGCAGTCGCAAATAAGGAAGGTTGGCAGAGTGATCGATCGCGCTGGACTCGAAATCCGGTATACCCCTTTCGGGTATCGGGGGTTTGAATCCCTCACCTTCCGCCAAGGGAAGGGAAGTCAGCGATGGCTTCCTTTTGTCATAATTAGTAAGCGATGGACAAGGACATTTACATACTAGGAATAGAGTCGAGTTGTGACGACACGTCGGCGGCAGTCTTGAAGAATGGCGTGCTGCTGTCGAATGTCACGGCTTCGCAGGCCGTGCATGAAGCCTACGGCGGCGTGGTGCCCGAACTGGCGTCGAGAGCCCACCAGCAGAATGTCGTACCCGTGGTTGACCAGGCGCTGAAACGCGCCGGTGTGACGAAGGATCAGCTGTCGGCAGTGGCGTTCACACGCGGGCCAGGACTCATGGGGTCGCTGCTGGTAGGTGTCAGCTTTGCCAAGGGGCTGGCACGCGCCCTGGGCATACCGCTCATCGACGTGAATCACCTGCAGGGCCACGTCATGGCGCACTTCATCAAGGAGTCCGACGACGACAACACCCAGCCGCCGCTACCCTTCCTCTGTCTGCTCGTGTCGGGCGGCAACTCTCAGATTGTCAAGGTGAACGCCTATAATGACATGGAGGTGCTGGGGCAGACCATCGACGATGCTGCCGGCGAGGCTATCGACAAGTGCTCGAAGGTGATGGGGCTGGGCTATCCCGGAGGACCCATCATCGACCGGCTGGCACGCCAGGGCAACCCCAAGGCCTATCAGTTTGCCGAGCCCAGTATCCCCGGACTCGACTACAGCTTCTCGGGCCTGAAGACGTCGTTCCTCTACTCGCTGCAGAAGTGGGTGGCTGAGGAACCCGACTTCGTGGAAAACCACAAGGAGGACATCGCCGCCTCGCTGGAGTGGACCATCGTCGACATCTTGATGAAGAAGCTGAAGAAGGCCGTCAAACTGACTGGCATCAAGCACGTGGCAGTAGCAGGAGGCGTCAGCGCCAACAACGGCCTGCGTAATGCCTTCTACGATGCCCAGAAGCGTTACGGGTGGACTATCTACATACCGAAATTCAGCTATACCACTGACAACGCCGCCATGATTGGCATTGTGGGCCATTACAAATACCAGGACGGGGACTTCTGCTCCATCGATGCCCCGGCCTTCTCGAAAGTGACATTCAAATAACTCAAGCAATATGGATTTTGAAGCAAAGATTACCAGCAGGGAGATCAGCGAACTGCTGTGGGACATGGAGAAGACGGTCGGAACGGCCGAGAGTTGTACCGGCGGACGCATAGCCGAAGCCATCATCGCTGTGCCAGGTGCATCGCGTTACTTCAAGGGCGGCATCATCTCGTACACCAACGAGGTGAAAGAACAGCTCCTCGGCGTCGGCCGCGACCTGCTGGAAGAGAAGACTGCCGTCTGCGAAGAGGTGGCCATCGACATGGTGAAAGGCGCATGCCGCACGCTGAATGTGGATTATGCCATCTCGGCAACGGGTGTCGCCGGACCGTCGGGCGGGACGAAGGACATACCCGTGGGCACCATCTGGCTGGCTTGCGGCAATGCCGACAGGGTGGCAACGCTGAAGGTGGAAGAGGACCACGGACGCGACATCAACCTCGCCATTGCCACCGACAAGGCTATGCAGATGTTTCTTGCCTATCTCGAGGAAGAGAATAAGCCGGCTGAGGCTGAGTAAGTCGACAAGCCGGCTGGCGCTGAGTAAAGAAAAAATGAGCCGCATCCCATGATGAGATGCGGCTCGATTTTTATGATTGAGATAAAACGATTAATTCTTGAAGAAGTCCTTAACGGCCTCGTTGGGAACCATCTGCTCGTCGAAGATATAAGCACCAGTCTTGGGGCTCTTCACCATCTTGATAACTTTTGTATAAGCGCGACCATCCTTTGAACCTTCATGGAGGGTAGCAACGGTTTTCTTTGCCATACTTCTGTCTCTTTATTATTTGATTTCTTTATGAAGCGTCATCTTCTTGAGAATGGGGTTGTACTTCATCAACTCCAGACGCTCAGACGTGTTCTTACGATTCTTAGTGGTGATGTAACGGCTCGTGCCGGGCATGCCACTGGCCTTATGCTCTGTGCACTCCAAGATAACTTGGACGCGATTGCCTTTTGCTTTCTTGCTTGCCATGATTATTAATCTCCTATCACTTTAATGTCCTTCCAATCTACATATCCCTTGGCAACGGCCTGCTTCAATGCAGCATCAAGGCCTACCTTGTTGATCATGCGAAGGCCGGCAGCGCTGATCTTCAACTGAATCCAGCAAGCCTCCTCTACATAGTAGAACTTCTTGCTGAAGAGGTTTACGTCAAAGCTCCGCTTGGTATGGTGCTTTGAGTGAGACACATTGCAACCTATCTGTGCCTTCTTTCCTGTAATTTGACAAATCTTAGACATTGCTATCTACTCTTTAATAATGTTCCTTTTTGTAACTTATTCCAAACAGGGTGCAAAGGTACATATTTTAATTGAGATAAGAAAGCGGAGATATGAGATTTAGCCGGGAATTAGTATTTTTTAACCTTTTCCTAAGAACTTTGCCTCGATGTAGCTGCCGAATTGCTCCTTATAGCTGTCACCGATGGGCAGGGCGACGTTGGCGGTGATGAAGACGCGGTTCTTGTTGACCTCCGTGATCTTGTCGAGGTTGACGATGTAAGAACGGTGGATGCGCATGAAATTTCGGGGCAGACGCTCCTCAAGATTCTTCATCGCCAGGAGGGTGATGACGGGCTTCGGCTGACTGGCGAGGTGCAACTTCAGGTATTCCGACATGCCTTCGACGTAGAGGATGTCGCCTAAAGACACCTTCACCACGCGGTAGTCGGTCTTCACGAAGATGGCATCCTCGTCGGCCGGCTCACGTCGGTCGTTTCTCGACTCGCCTCCCTGGCTCGGCTCATGTCGCGTCTCAACCCGCTCTTTCAGCCGGTTGGCTGCCCGCATGAAGTCCTGCAGTCCGAAAGGCTTGAGCAGGTAGTCGACGGCGTTGACCCGGAACCCCTCGACGGCATACTCTGAGTAGGCGGTGGTGAACACGATGAGGGGTGGGGCGCTGAGCGACTTCACAAAGTCCATACCGTTTAGGTCGGGCATGTTGATGTCGCAGAACAGGGCATCGACGGGTTCGCTGTTGAGGACGCCGACGGCCTCGACGGCACTCTCGCATTGAGCCACTAGCTCCAGGAACGGCACTTTCTTGATGTATGCGGCGAGCTGCTGTAGTGCCAGTGGCTCGTCGTCGACGGCTAATACTCTGATACTCATAACGGGAAGCAAAGGTATGAAAAAAAAATCACACGCAGGATGTTGGTGTGATTCTTTTAGCATAATTTAGGTCTTCAGCGGAATGTCGAGGATGACCTCGTAGGTGTCGTCGGCCTCGTTGACGCCCAAAGAGTAGTGCTCGCCGTAAATAAGGTCGAGACGCTGGCGCACGTTGGACAGACCGACACCGCCTTGACTGGGTGTCGAGGTGGTGTTGGCGGGTTTGGCGTGCTTGCTGTTGCGGCAGGTCCAAAGCAGACGGTCGTCGCCGTTCTTGTCCTTGTAGCGTTTGCTGTCGATGGCGATGAACGAGTGGTGCTGGTAGCTGACGCCGTGTTTGAAGGCGTTCTCGACGAACGAGACGAAGAGCAGCGGCGGCACGCTGACGCCGGCGACGTCGTCGAGAAGGTTGGCGCTGTAGCTGAGCTTGTCGCCGTAGCGCATCCGCATCAGCGTCGTGTAGTTGTCCATGAACTCGCGCTCCTTGGTCATCGGCACGCGGGGGCTGTTGCTCTCGTAAAGCACGTAGCGCAGAATCTTCGACAGCTGGATGATGGCTTCCTTTGAGCGCTCCGGGTCGATGTCGACCAAGGCGTGGATGTTGTTCAGCGTGTTCATCAGGAAGTGGGGGTTCAGCTGATACTTCAGGTACTCCAGCCGTTGCTCCAGGTTCTTCCTCTCGAGGTCGGCCATCTGCTGCTGGTCCTGGCGCTGGCGGAAGTAGAGCTTGATGCCGAGGTTGGCAAAGAGCATCAACACAAGCATGACGGTGGAGACGATGTCATGCTGGTCGAATCGGGCGGGCGGTACGTGGCCGCCGCGTTCCATCATGCCTTCGGGTCTTAGTGGCGGACGCTGACCGTCAAATTCTGGCGGCCGGTGACCGTCGTCGAAGTCGTCGTCGAAGCTGGGCAGTGGAGGCTGGCGGTAGCCGACCATCTCATGCTGTGGCCGACGGTACTTCAGATTGTGTGGGCGATTAGAGCACTGGATGGTGACGAACAGCGCTATGACGATGGCGACGAAGCTGAAGTAGAGCACACGCCGCTGACGGTACACCAGCAGGGGCGCCAGCAGGTGGTTGTGGATGAGGAAGATGGCGAAGAAGACGCTGTACTGGCGCCATACCATCAGTACCTCACTCCAGTCGAAGGTCAGCGTGCTGTCGCCGGCTGTGCGGACGTAGAGACTCAGTACTGGTGCAATGAAGAGTATTCCCCATAGCACTAGATAAGTGAGTGTCTCTGCCAGATGCTTCTTGAACATATCCGTCTATTTAGCCGTGAAGCTGGTGACGCTGGTGGTGCCTGTGGCCGATGAACCAAGGTATAGCCCGTGCCAGGCAGTGGTGGCATCGGTGGGTGCCGAGGTCGACGACTTGATGGTGTACGACGAGCCGCTCTTCATGCCGGTGGCGGTAATGAAGGTGCACGTGCTGCTGATGGCTGCCGGTAACTGGAAGGTCACGAGGTTCTTGCCCGAGGCGTCGGCAAGGGTGTTGTAGACGTTGGCCTTGAAACTGACGCTGCCAGGGAACGAGTAGCCCTGGGCGGCACCGGTGATGGTGCCCGTGGCGCTGCTCTGCTTGCCGCCGGCGCCGATGGCGATGCCCGTGCCGGTAATCTGTATGTAGTTGTTGTTGTCGCAGTCGAAGGCTTCGTCGGGGTCGCCCTTGGTCTGGTAGGCGAGGACGGCTCCGTCGCCAATGGTGATAGCACCCGTGGTGCCGGCGTTGCTGTCGATGGCATCGTTGCCGGTGGAGTAGCAGACGGTAGCGCCGCCGTTGAAGGTGATCTTTCCGGCTGAGTTGATGCAGTCGTCGTAGCACTTCAGGTAGTGCTTGCCGCCGCGGATGTCGACACTGGTCTTCGACTCCAAGCCCTCAGCACCGCTGGTCGACGTGCTGACGGTGGTCTCGCCGCCGTAGATGATGATGGCGCAGATAGCCTTGATAGCCTTGGCCGATGACGATGAGCTGGCAGAGCCCGTCTGTGTGACAGTCAGCGTGGGGCCGCTGCCGTCGCTCTTGCCTTGGGTGTAGGAGCCGGTGATGTTCGTCCACGACGAGCCGCCACCCATGCCGCCGCCACCGCCGCCGGGGTTGAAGCCGCCACCACCGCCAGAACCGCCGCCGGGAGCACGCCATCCGCCGCCACCGCCGCTGCTGGTCGACTGTGTACCGTCGCCACAGCGGATGGCCTTTGAGGCATTGCCACTCATGGTGATGCTGATGGTGCCGGCGGTCAGCGCCATGTTGAGGGCCTTCAGACCCTTGGCACCTTTGACATCGCTCGAGATGGTGGCGGGAGTAGCGCTGTTGTTGATGGTCAGCGTGCCGCCGTTGGTCTCAATGTCGTAGGCCTTGACACCGCGTCCGGCCGAACCCTTGATAGTCATGCTGATGGTACCGCCGTTCTGGACGAACTTGCCGGCGCCGATGCCTGCCACGTAGGACGGGTCGCTGGAGTCGCTGGTGTCGACGCTGCCGCTGGCATTGATGGTTAGCGTGCCGTCGTTGACGTAGGCGATGCTGTCGGCCTTAAGCCCCTTGGCGCCGGCAGCCGTCGTGGTGATACTGAGGGTGCCGCCGTCGATGTAGATGTTACCAGTGTCCTCGTCCTCATGGTCGTCGGTGGCGGTATAGGTCGTGCCGTCGATGTCGCATTGTATGCCGTCGTCGCCTGTACCGCTGATGGTGACGTTGCCGCTCTTCATCTGGAAGTAGCCGTTGCAGTTGATGCCGTCGCCAACGGCTGATAGTATGTTCAGCGTCAGGTTCTTGATGGTAATGTAGTCGCCGCTCTTGATACCGTGTTTCGTGTTGCCGTAGACGGTCAGCGAGCCGCCGCCCTGCAGTTGTATCTGGCCCTTGGAGTAGAGGCAGCCCGTCTGCGAACCGCTGGCGCCGTCGGTCAGCGTGTTCACCGTCTCTTTCTTGGCACTGATCTGTATGCGCTTCTTGTTGCTGATGCTGATGGCGGCGCCGCTGGGGTTGGTTAGCGTGATGCCAGCCAGCTGGATGGTACACTTGTAGCTGCCGCCGAGTGTCAGTGAACCGTCTGTCGACGTGCCGCTCAGCGAGTAGGTAATCTCGTCGCCGTCAATGTCGGAAGTGTTTGTCTGCTCTATGCTGACGTGGGCACCGCTGACGGAGGCCTTCACGTAGGGTGCCACGTTGCCGGCGATGACGACGGCTGCCGACGTGCCGTTGTAGCTGATGCCGACGGTATTGTTGCTGACGACAGTCTCGTCGACGGCAATCTTCGTTATGTCACTCACGTTGAACGACTTACCCTGTATGGTCAGCGTCTGGCCGCTGTCTGTATAGGTCATGTCGTCGCCGTTGGCAGCGAAGGCGTAGGTGACGTTGCCCTGCACGACGTTCAGTGTCTGCGCCTGGGCAGCTATGCTGGCTGCTGCCAGCGCTATGGTTAATAGTACGTGTCTCATCTGATGATTCTTTTGGTGGTGGTGTTTCCGTTCTTGAAGATATAGAGCCCAGGCTTCGTGATGGTGGTCCGGCGCCCTTGCAGGTCGTAGACCTCCGTGCCAGCCGTGCTTTCTTCGCTGCTGATACCCTCGATGCTCGTGGCCGCCGACGTGTCGCTGGTGTCGAAGTTCTGAGTGCCGCCGCTGTAGTTGATGCTACCGTCGGTCTTGATAGCCTTGCCGCCGTAGCCGCTGATGCTGAGTGTGCCGCCTGTCATGTAGAAGTTGCCCGTGTCCTCGTCCTCATGGTCGGTGGTGGCGCCGGTCGACGAAGTACCGTCGAGCTCTACCTGTATGCCGTCGTCGGTAGCACCAGTAATCGTCACATTGCCGCTCTCCATAAGGAAGTATTCTTTACAATGGATGGCGTCCTTCTGGGCAGCGGTGATGTTCAGTGTCAGGTTCTTTACCTCGATGTATTCCTTGCTGTAGATGGCGTGCTTCGAGTTGCCTGCGACGTTGAGCGTGCCCTTGCCTTTCAACTTGGTGTGGCCCTTGCTGTGGAAACAGCCGTTATAGGTTTCGTTGGCACCGTCGCTCAGCGTGTTGACGGTGCCATTCTTGGCGCTGACGGCTATGCGCTTGCCGTCCTGGATGTTGATGGCAGGGCCAGAGGGGTTGGTCAGCGTCAGCCCTTTCAGCTCGACGGTGGCCTTGAACGAGCCTTCCATATAGAACTCGCCGTCAGTGGACGAGCCGCTCAGAACGTAGATGATCTCACCGTCCTCGTTGTCGCTCGTGGCATCGACGCCGGCAAAGGTTGCACTCTGCACTATCTTGACGTGTGATGACGTGCCGCTGCTGACGGTGACATAGCTGCTGATGTTGCTGGCTACAGTGACGGAGGCGCTGCTGCCGTTATAGACGATTTCAACGGTATTGTTGTCGATGGCGCTGGCGTTGATGGCTAAAGCCAGGGCCATAATGGAGAGAAGCTTTTTCATTTGACTGTAATTTTACGGGTTTTACCATTTTCCTTGACGATGTAGACGCCCTTCTGCAAATTGCCTGTTGTGACTCTGCGGCCGTTAAGGTCGTACACCTCTGCGGCGTTGCCAGTCTCTGCAACGGTGGTCTCAATACCAGTAGCCTCCTTGGTGTTTGAGAAATACATACGGCTGACCTCGCTCAGCGTGAACGTTGCCGTCTCGCTGCCGTTGGTGGCGGTGAGCTGTGTGTCTGTGTAGGTGATGCTTAGTCCCATGGCGGTCAGCGAGTGTGCCGTACCGTCGTTTTTCTCAATTGTCAGGTATTGGTAGTCAGCAGCCTGTGCTGCCAGCGTTCCCGACAATAACAGGGCCATTAATGTTGGAAGTTTCATAGTCACTATTGTTTACTTGTTTATTTATTACCTTATTCTATATTACCAACGTCCGCCATGACCGCCACCGCCAGGACCGCCACCCATGCCGTTGCCGCCTGTGTAGGACGAGAGCGAAACGCTGGAACCGCCGCTGACGGTACCGCCGACATAGCCCATGCCGAAGAAACAGGAGGAACCGCCGCTGATGCTGACGCCTGACGTGAGGGCGGGGGTGGAAGATGTAGATACCACCAAGGGGGAACCACCACCCGACGGGGTCGTGAAGGCAAAGGCCAGATTATCGCCGTTGTAGAGCGCATACCACGTGTTAGGACTCCACGATGATGACTGGTAGCACGACTGGGTGAGACTGGCGCCTGACTCCAGACCGCCTACAGCTACGATAGTGCCGCCTGTGACGTACAGCTTGTAGCCGCCTTCGGTATTGGCATCGATAGCTAGTTCGGGTGATGTGGTGCCGATGGCATAGACCAGCCCGCCGTTGATATAGAAGTTGCCGTTGGCGTCGAGTCCGTCGTTTCCGGTGGAGTAACCCATGACGCAGCCGCCGTTGATAGTGAAGGTCGACGCTGAGTTGATGGCATCGTCGCTGCCAACGGCACAGACCGTTCCGCCGTTGATTTCGATAGTGGTCTTCGCCTCAATAGCCTCACTCGTCTTTGAATAGGCCCTTACCTCGCCACCGTTCTGTACGTAGGCGGAGTCGCACTTAATGGCTTTCGCACGCTTCACGTCGCCGTCTTCAATGCCGTTGCCGCCGGTGGCAATGACGATGGTGCGGCCACCGTTGACGAGGATGTTACTTTCGCAATTGATGCCTTTGGCGCCGTTAGCCGACACTTCGACGTTCAGGATGCCGCCGTTGATGTAAATGCCGTCATTGGCCTTCACACCGTGGTTCGCCGTCGACTTGGCGTAGATGTTCGTACCGTTGCGCAGGACAATATAGTCAGCACAATGAATGGCATTGTTGTAGTTGCCATAGACTTCCAGCGAGCCGTTGCCGTTCATCAGCAGTTTGCCCTTGCAGTAGAGGGCGCCCTTGTGGTCGTTCTGCGACGACGTGCCATCGGTAAGCGTGCTGCTGCCGCTCAGAACGAGATATGCCCGCTTACTGCTGAGCAGGTTGAGGGCTGCTGAGTCGGGGTTGGTGATGCTGACGCTGTTCAGCTTGACTTCGTATTTCTTGTCGCCGACGACGGTGAACGAGCCGTTTGTTGTAGAACCGCTCACCACGTAGCAGACGGACTTCGTTGAACCGTGGTTGGCTGTCACGTGTCCGCCGTTGACGGTAACGTTAACACCGTTCTCGGTCTTGGCTACAGGGTTAGACAGGTCGATGGCAACCTCCGTTGTAAATGAGTTGTTGGCGAGGTTGTCTTCTGAGTCGGGGAAATACTCGGCAACAGTCGTTGAAGGTTCTGCTGTCGTCTTGTCTATATCGATGCTGAAGGTTGGCGCGCTGGAGGTGTTGCTGGCACTTCCGTTGTTGAAGCCGTTACTGTTGCCGTAACCGTAGCCGCTATTGTCGGTGCTGAAGGGATCGTCGGCTGAACAGCATTGCAGGATGACAGCTGATACTGTCACCACTAAGAGAATCATTATCTTTTTCATCGTTGTCATTTTTTTTGTTCGTTTTATTGATGCAAAGATAATGTAATACAATAAACGGGGCAAATCCGTTCAACGAACGCCCCGTTTTTTTCAGTAAACCGTTGGGCTTTTGCCAACAATTTAAATGCCCAGAGCTTTCTTGGCCTCGTTGGCAGCATCATCGGCGGCTTTCTTGGCCTCGTTGACAGCATCATCGGCGGCTTTATTGGCAGCGTTGACAGCATCATCGGCGGCTTTATTGGCAGCGTCGCCAACTTCCTGCGCTCCGCTGAGGGTACTCTTCAGACCTGAGATGATAGCGTCGGCAGGAGCAGCAGTCAGGGCGTTGACAGCGGCCTGTATGGCAGTGTTGTTGCCAGCTACGGCCTTGATCTTGTCAGCATTCTCCTTCAGGAAGCTCTGAACCTGGGTTACATACTCCTTGGCAGCGTCAGGGTTTTCTGCCAGAATCTCTGCTACCTTGGCCTGTACGGTCGCAATGGCCTGCTGCAGCTTGCTGGCATCCTTGGCTTCAATCTGCTCTGCCAGCTTGGTGGTAGCCTGGTTGATGGCGGCCTCTACATCAGAAGCTGCGATGGTTGAGTCAGCAACGATAGTGGAATCATTGTCAGCAGGGGCTGCGCCCTGGGTCTTGTTGCCACAAGAAGCGAAACAGATGACTGCGGCGGTCATCATCAAAAACATTACTTTTTTCATCGTTTTTTTATCGTTTATATGATTGTTTTTTAGTCAGAGACTTGATTTACGTCGGCAAATTTAGCACTTTTTTAATTACGTGGTGCTTTTCTTTTGTGCTTTTTAACTTTTTTCTTACTTTTGCAGCCTGTTTTCATTATTTCAGGTATTAGTTTAGGTATTAGTAAGATGACAAAATCATTAGAGTTTAAGCCGCAGTTGTTTGAGACGTTACGCCACTATAGTAAGAAGCAGTTCACCACCGACCTTATGGCAGGCATTATCGTGGGTATCGTTGCCCTGCCGCTGGCCATTGCCTTCGGTATTGCATCGGGCGTGACACCAGAGAAAGGCATCATTACCGCTATCGTTGCCGGATTCCTTGTTTCCGTCTTAGGGGGTTCCAAAGTGCAGATAGGTGGTCCTACGGGTGCGTTCATTATTATTATATATGGTATCATCCAGCAGTACGGATTTGAAGGACTCACCATTGCCACGCTTATGGCAGGTGTCTTCCTTGTCATGTTTGGCATCTTGCATCTGGGTACGATCATCAAGTATATTCCTTACCCCATTGTCGTCGGTTTTACGAGCGGTATCGCCCTGACCATCTTTACTACGCAGATCAAGGACCTGCTGGGTCTGACAATGGAGAGTGACCCTAGCGACTTTATTGAGAAGTGGATAGCATATATCGGCTCTTTCTCTACTATCGACTGGTGGAGCACTGGCATCGGACTTGGCTCTGTTGTGCTTATTGCCCTGTGGCCGAGGGTTACGCGCCAATCAGCATTGTCGAAGTTGCCAGGCTCACTCATTGCCATTGTTGTCATGACTGTTGCCGCCTTGCTGCTGAAACAGTACGCCGGTGTGACGACTATCGAGACCATCGGCGACCGCTTCTCTATCTCAAACGTGTTGCCGGAGGCACAGATGCCGCAACTGTCATGGGAGGTCATTAAAGGGCTGGTGTCGCCAGCCATCACCATTGCCATCCTCGGTGCCATCGAGTCGCTGCTCTCGGCTACGGTAGCCGACGGTGTCATAGGCGCCCGCCATTCGTCTAATACCGAGCTGATAGCCCAGGGTGTGGCCAACTTGGCCTCGCCACTCTTTGGCGGTATTCCTGCCACAGGTGCCATTGCCCGCACCATGACCAACATCAATAATGGCGGACGTACGCCGGTAGCCGGTATCGTCCATGCTGCTGTACTGCTGCTCATCTTCCTCTTTCTCATGCCTCTGGCGCAGTATATCCCTATGGCCTGTCTGGCTGGTGTACTCGTCATCGTGAGCTATGGCATGAGCGGATGGCGTTCGTTCTCCAGCATTATGAAGAACCCCAAGAGCGATGTCATTGTCCTCTGGGTGACGTTCCTGCTGACAGTCATCTTCGACCTTACCATTGCCATCGAGGTGGGACTTATCTGCGCCTGTCTGCTCTTCATGCGTCGTATGGCTGAGACGACCGATGTCAAGGTCATCAGCGACGAGATCGACCCTGCCGAGGAGGAAAGCGACTTCCAGCTGGGCAACCTTGAACACCTCACCATTCCTGAGGGCGTAGAGGTCTACGAGATCAACGGTCCCTACTTCTTCGGTGCCGGTAATAAGTTCGAGGAGATTATGGGCGCTTTGGGACACGGACGCCCCAAAGTGCGTATCATCCGTATGCGTAAGGTGCCCTTCGTCGATTCCACGGGTATCCACAACCTTACGAACCTCTGCCTGATGTCGCAGAAAGAGGGCATTCAAGTCGTACTGTCGGGTGTTAACGAACAAGTACAGGCTGTGCTCCACAAGGCGAAGTTCGACGAGCTTGTCGGTGCAGAAAACATCTGTTCGCATATCAATATCGCCCTCGACCGTGCCCGTCAGATTCTCTGATAGTGAATACGAATAATCGTAAAAAAGTGTCAGATTATTTGTCTTTGTGGGAAAGAATTTGTATATTTGCGCCATATTTCTGATTACTAACCCACAGAACAATGACACATAACCGATTACAATCACTAAGAACAGCGATGATGGCAGTAATGTTTACTGTCAGCATCTGTTCTTTTGCAGCCAACAACAAGCAGAGCGTAGCTCAGGTCAACGAGACAGTAACCATCACGACTGCGACGGACTATACCGTCACATCGTCGACTCCCTTTGGTAGTGACGGTGTGGTAAACATTGAGAATACCGACAATGCCGTCCTGATTCTCGCTGCCGTGAAGCCATCGGCAGCTGTCAAACTGCTGTCGGCTCATGTGAAGATAGCCGGTGCCTCAGCCAGCAACGGCAATAACTGTCAGGTGAAGCTTTACAACCGCGGCTGCATTATACTGCCATACGGCGACAACACCAAACCGCTGACCGTCTATTCAGAACAGAACTTCGGCGGAACGGCTGTTAATGACTTCGGACTGGAGAACACTGGCGGCTTTATGAACACGCTGACGGATGAGAAGCTGAACAACAGGATCCGTTCATTCAAGCTCAAGCGTGGCTATATGGTTACTTTCTCGCTACGGGCCGGGGGCTATGGTTATAGTCGGTGCTTTATTGCCGACAATGCCGATTTGGAGGTGCCGGAACTGCCTGTTGAGATGGACAGCAAGATTACGTCGTACCGTATCTTCAAATGGTATGACACCGGAAAACAGCAGTTGGCAGCAGCCGACGGTGACTATACAGCCTGCTCTGCCTTGAACGTCACGAGTACCTACACATGGGGCGTCGGTCAAGACATGGGGCCCGACTTCGAAAGCGTGCCGCAGCATATCAAGGAGAACTGGCCGGCACCGGCCGAACTGGGAAAGGCCACCTGGTCGCCCCACATGAAGACCAACAACGAGCCCAAAAATCCTGCCGATGATTCTCCTTGTGACCTTGATGCCATCCTCGCCAACTGGGAGTCGTTGATGGCTACTGGTATGCGTCTCTGCTCACCCTCGTCGTGGGACGGTAGCGACTACTGGAACGGTACGGGATTCCTGAAAACTTTCTTCGATGAGATTGATGCCCGCGGCTGGCGCTGCGACATCATCGACCTTCATGGCTACTGGGCCGAAGGCTCGTTCAGCAACAATATTCCCAATTGGTTCAATGCCGTGAAACGCCCAGTGTGGGTGTCGGAGTGGGTGTGGGGTGCCTCATGGAACCACAACGGAGCGTTTGCCGGCGGAGTGACAGAGGCACAGAATGCAGAAGCCGTTAAGCGCATCTGCCAGACGATGAACAATATGGGCTATGTCGAGCGCTATTACTATTGGAATGGCGAAGTCGACCCTTCGAGGGTTTATAGGAATGGGACGCTCACAGAGGCAGGCAAGTACTACGCCACCATCAACTCCGGTGTCGGCTATAAGAGCCAGTATGCCTATGTGCCTGTTGCCGTGGTGCGTGTGCCAGCCCTCTCGGCACAGTTTACGGAGGCTACTGGGACGACAAAACTCTCATGGCGCGAATTAGGTGGAGAACTGACGGCGCAGATGACGCTTGAGAAGCGTACGACAACAAATCCCGAATGGACCACGCTGGCTACTTTCGTAGTGGGTGAGAACCCGACAAGCTTCAGCTATAGCGATACCGAAAGCGGCTATGGCTGCGAATACCGTGTACACCTCGTCGATTTTAAAGGACGGGATTTATATACTGACGTGCGCTCAATCCTGAGCAGTGAAGAGGTGTATCTCTATAATGTAGGCTCCGGCCAGTGGCTCACAGGTGCCAATAACTATGGTACGAAAGCATCGCTGACACCGTCTGGCGGCCTCAAAGTCACTATGCGTACCGACGATAGCGGCAATAGCATCATCGACACAGGCATCAAGCGCGATGACGATCATCACTATCTGAATGTTGACGGCGCGTCAGCATGGGTAGATCAGGCCTCGGGATTGTGGACTGTCACCATGGTGGCCGAGGTTGGCGGAAGGCCGGCATACACCCTGTCAACCGGTGGTCAGAACCTGCAATACGACGGTTCTGGTAGCGCCTTGGTACTTGGCACGAGCACGGATGCCAATGCACAGTGGCTGAAGGTGAGCGAGAGCGAGCGTCAGGCCATGCTTGCCGAGGCTACGGCAACCAACCACGTTGATGCCACCTTCCTTATTCCTGGCGCCGCGTTCAGCATTTATGATAGCCGTAATGACAAATGGCAGGGTGAACCTAGTCTGGGGGGCAAACAGGAAAACCGCTGCGCTGAAAAGTTCAATACCACTTTCGACGTTAAGCAGACCACGGCATCGTCGCTTCCTGTAGGCCGCTACCGCTTGTCGGTCCAGGGATTCTACCGTGAGGGCGGATATGCTGCAGCAGCCCCTAAATATAAGAACGGTACTGAGAGTCTGAACGCCCTTTTCTATGCTGGTACCACCGCTCTGCCTCTTCAGTCGATATTCACTGAGGCGGGCAAACTGAACGTTGGAAAGACCACTTCAGGCATCAGTGGCAAGTTCCCAGACTCAATGTCCGACGCTTCAGACTTCTTCTCTGCCGGCCTATATGACAACAACTTGAATTTCATCGTAAAGAGTAGCGCTGCTATGACTATCGGTGTTAAGAAGACTGTGGAAGCCGGAAGTGACTGGTCTATTTTCGACAACTTCCGACTGGAATACTTTGGCGATTTCAGTATAGCCACCCTCTCTACACAGGCCATCGACGGTCGTTACTGGACTACTTTCTATTGCTCCGTTTGTCCATACGAACTGCCTTCCGGCGCTACTGCCTATATTGCCAAGCGCGAAGGGACAACCCTGAAACTCTATTCTATTGGCAATGTCGTTCCGAGAAGCTGTCCCGTCATTGTTGTCAGCGACCATGCCGGCGACCTGCAACTAAACAGCACCACCTATACGCCTGCTAGCGATGTGTCGTCTCTGATTATTGCCAACGTGCTGCGAGGCACCGACAACGACATCAGGACGTCCACTTACAAGAACGTCTATTCATTGGATGCTTCCAGCGGTAAGTGTACATTTTTGCCTCATACTGCACTTGCCCTGCCTTCGGAGCGCGCTTTCCTGACGATGTCGTCGGCAGTAGAGGCGCTGACGGTTGAGATTGACAACACAGTCGATGCTATCAAGAACGTCTCATCAGGTATCACCAGCACTTCTCCCGCCGCAACTTTCGACTTGCAAGGCCGCCGTGTCAGCACGCTTAGGAAAGGCGTCTATATTCAGGATGGCCGCAAGGTCGTAGGGAAGTAAAAGGTAGGTTACTGCATATCGTAGACGACTTGCATGAGGCGCTTGCCTAGTTCATCGGCCTCTTCCATAGTCTGTGCCTCACTGTAGACGCGGATGATGGGCTCGGTATTCGACTTGCGCAGATGTACCCAGCGAGTGGGGAAGTCAATCTTGACACCATCGATGTCGTTGACGGTGGCTTCGGAATCCTTTGCGAACATCTCTTTAACTTTCACGAGGATGGCGTCGACATCGGTATCTGGGGTGAGGTCGATGCGGTTCTTGGCTATTTGGTAGTCGGGGAATGTCTTGCGAAGCTCCGAGGTGGTGCAGCCCTTCTGTGCCAGACTTGACAGGAAGAGGGTGATGCCCACAAGGGCGTCGCGACCGTAGTGGCTCTCGGGGTAGATGACGCCGCCGTTGCCTTCGCCGCCAATGACAGCGCCCACCTCCTTCATCTTCGTGGTGACGTTAACCTCGCCGACGGCAGCTGCAGTGTAATGGCCGCCATGCTTCTCCGTAACGTCGCGCAGTGCGCGGGTAGAGCTAAGGTTCGAGACGGTATTTCCCTTATCGTGAGCGAGTACGTAGTCGGCAACGCTGACCAGCGTGTATTCCTCGCCGAACATCCGGCCATCCTCACAGATAAAGGCCAGACGGTCGACATCGGGGTCGACGACGATACCCAGGTCGAAGCCTCCTTGGCGCATACGCTCCATGATACCTTGCAGGTTCTTCTCCAACGGTTCGGGGTTATGGGCGAACTGACCGGTACATTCGCCATTGAGAATTTCGTAACTGACGCCTAATGCCTCGAAGAGCTGGGGCAGGATGATGCCGCCGACGCTGTTGATAGTATCGGCACAGACGCGGAACTTGCGTTTGCGGATGGCTTCAACGTCAGCCAGACGCAGATTGAGCACCGACTCCACGTGACGCTGGTTCATCGTGTCGTCGAAGATGACGCGACCCAACTGCTCGACAGGAGCATAGTCGAAGTCCTCGGCTTCGGCAATGCGGAGCACCTCGGCACCGTCGGCTGCCGTGAGGAACTCGCCCTCGCTGTTGAGCAGCTTCAGAGCGTTCCATTGTGTGGGGTTATGAGAGGCGGTGATGATGATACCGCCGTCGGATTTGTGCCAGCGAACGGCGAGTTCGGTAGTTGGCGTGGTGGCCAGGCCGATATCTACCACCTCGTAGCCCATGCCGACGAGGGTGCCGCAGACAACGTCTCTAACCATAGGACCAGAGATGCGTCCGTCGCGTCCGACGACAATCTTCTTACCTTTTATAAATGTGGCGTATGCCGTTGTGAACTTGACAATGTCTAACGGGTTCAGTGTGTCGCCCGTGTGTCCGCCGATGGTACCGCGGATGCCTGAGATAGATTTGATAAGTGTCATAATTGCTGTGTTATCTTCCTCTTTGATAGGTGATGTCGTAGAAATAGGGCTTGACGTTAGCCTTGGCATTGTTAGTCGTTCCCTGTGAGTGAGGCACGATGAGCCGCACGTGGGCTTTCTCGTCGTCAGGACTCGACAGCCGTCCTAACTTGATGTACTGTAGCGGGGCCAGCCAGGCCTCGGGAACGCTGCTGCCGTATGTGGAGTACATCAGCCCCCGGCTTTCAGAGAAATAAGCGGTATAGGTACTCCCCGTACGCGTGACGCTCATGATGTCGGGAGAAAAGATGTATGTACCGTAGTAGTTGTTGATGGAGGTAGTGTCGAGGATGGCTTTCTCGGTAAACCTGCAGAGGACGTTCATCGTTTCGCCGTCCTGGATGACCTCTCCGCATCCTTGGTTCAGAATCTGCAGGTAAACGCCACTCTTGTCGAGAATGACGAACTGCTTATTTCCCAAGGTTATGTCTCCCTGATTGTGGAACTGGCTTTCGCCGATGATGACGAAACTGGAGTCGCTGATGAATCGGTCGATGGCGTCCCGCTCACGTTCCTTCAGTTCGCTATAGGTCTCGTAGTCGTTGCAGGCGATGGTTGTCAGCATGGCTGCGAGGGTGACAAGTGTATAGATGGTCTTTCTCATTTGATAATAAAATGTTTCGCGTGCAAAATTACGAATAATTCTGCAAACATCGGCAATATTAGGCTACTTTAACAGCTTTTCGTAGGCTTTGATGGCTTTTTCGACCACCCCGACAGCCTCGTCGATGGTGCAGTTTAACCGTCCGCCGGAAGCGTTGAGGTGTCCGCCACCATTGAAAAACTCTTCTGCCATCTTGTTGCAGGGGAAATCGTCAACGCTTCGTAGTGACACCCAGATGAGTTTCTCCTTCTCGGTGTCTTCACGCAGCGAGATGCTCAGTTTGTGCCCTTTTATTTGCAGCGGCATATTGACGAGTCCCTCAGCGTCGCCTTTGACAAAGTGAAACCGCTTAAGGTCTTCACGGCACAGGGCGTAATAGGAGGCGTGTCGCTCATTGTCGACCACCAGTCGTTCAAGCATGACGAAGCCTGTCAGCCGGAGGCGGTTCTCTGAGAAGTTATGATAGACGTTACGGTAGATGCGGTCCTTGTTGATGCCTTTGGTCAGCAGTTGTGAGATGATATAGTAGATAGCCGGGTCGCAGGAGTTGTAGGTGAAGCCTCCCGTGTCGGTCATCATACCGCAATAGATGGGTGTGGCGAAGTGCTTGGTCATCTGCTCGAAGCCGCCCATTTGCCATACGATGCGGAAGACGAGTTCAGAGGTGGACGATGCTTCGGGGTGGGAGACGGTAAGTTCGGAAGGTATGTCAGGCCCCAGATGATGGTCGATGAGCACTCTCTTCGCCGGAGAGTCGCAAAGGGCGGCCTGCATTTCGTCGACACGGCTGGGCGTGTTAAAGTCCAGGCAGAAGACGAGGTCGGCAATCTTAAACAAGAGTTCGGCCTGTTCACGGTGTTTGTCGTAGCGCAAGATTTTCTCGCTGTTGGGCAGCCAGTGCAGGTAGTCGGGGAATTGGTCGGGCACGATGATGGTGGGTTCCTTGCCTTGCGACTTGAGATACTCGGCCATGCCCAGCGACGAGCCGACAGCATCGCCGTCGGCATTCTGGTGGCAGGTGATGATGATGTTCTGACTCTCGTTGATGAGCTCCTTCAATAGTTCAAGCTCTTCGCTGTTAAGTATGTCGTTTAGCATGTTCTTGTTGTTATGGTAGCAGATAGTTGAGGCGGCTCTTGCCTTGATAGCTGACGGTGCCTTGCTGCTGCAGATAGCGCATGATGATTTCAGACGTGGTTGTGTTCAGTATCGTTGGTCTCAGAGTAAGATTTCCCTTGTAGGTTGCCACGACGTAGGAGTTGGTCACTACACGGTAGTTTCGTTTCCTGTCGAACCGGCTTCCGTCGGCAGCCATCAGCTTCACCTTCGTGATGTCGTTACTGCCTTTCTTCTCCAGCGTCAGGTCGGCCTGTAGTCCGCCCAGATGTGGAAATTTGTAGGTGTTCATCTGTCCGTAGGTGATGATAAATTGCTCCAGCTCGTCGCCTTTCATCGTCATCGTGACGGCTTGGCTGCCGTATGGGTCAATTTCCAGCGCGTCGCGGATGGAAATGTCGCCAGCATCCAGCCGACGTATACGGATGCCCTTGTAGTTCATAATGGCAACGTCGGCCCCTGTCTCGTTCATCAGGGCGTCACAGACCATGGCACCTAATTCCTCACGCGTCCTGAACGGCTTCTCGGCACGTGCCAATACGCGTTTGAAGTAGGGGTCTTCGGTAAATGTCTTTACCATTGTCTCAGCTACTTTGTTGCGGCGGGTGTACCGTCCGATGAGGATATATTCGGCTTTCTTGGATACGACGTGTCCCCTGTCGACAGTCAGGGTGATATGTACCGTACGGCCTAACAGGTTACGGTTCTGGGTAATGAGCACGCCGTTGTGCAAAGGTTCCGTCTCTGCCAGCTGTCGGTGGCTGTGCCCGCCGATAATCACGTCGAGCCAGGGGCTCTCTTCAGCAATCTTGATGTCTTCTTTATAGCCTGTGTGCGAGAGCAGGATTGTGGCATCGCATTTCTGGGATAGCCACCGATGGCGGCTGGCGGCTTCGAAAGGTGACGTGAAGTGAAAACCTTTTAGCACGTCGGGATGGGCATCAGGCGTTCCTCGCCTGTTCACCTGAATGACTCCCACCACGCCGACTTTCAGCCCGTCGACATCAAATAGCTGATAGGGCACCGTACTTACCCCGAGGGAGTCATCGGCTTCGATGTTGGCACAGATATAGCGGAAGGCCGACAGTCCGCAGAGACGTGGCAGCGAGAAGTCGTCAAACTCGTGATTGCCCAATGCAGATGCATGGAAGCCTGCCAGATTCATTAGGGCTACCATCGGATAGCCCGACGGTGTGTATTTGTCGTTAATGGGGTCTCCCGTGCGATTGTCGCCAGCCGAAAACACCAGCAGGCTGGGGTAGAGCGTTCTCAAGCTGTCGATGATGCCTATCAGGCAGGGCATGCTCTCAAGGTTGGCGTGAACGTCGTTGACAGCCAGAATATGTATGTCGCGTTTCTGTCCGTAGACAACCGTCGTGATTAGGGAAAACAGACAGGCGATAAAGTATTTTCTGTACATAGGTTTTCTGTAAATGCGCTGCAAAGTTACGAAAAATCTGTCAAACAGCCTTGCTTTTTTCAGGATTTTATATCAAATGTACGCAGTCTTTGCCGTCAATGACGGTGAAGTTTCAATACTCGGCATAAAAAAGATTAAAATCTTTTGTTCTGCTCTCGACTTTTTTGTAACTTTGCAGGCCGAAAGCAAATTATTCATAAATAATGTATAGAACAAATACTTGTGGTGAGCTACGTCTCACCGATGCCGGGCGGCAGGTGACGCTGGCCGGCTGGGTGCAGCGCACCCGAAAGATGGGAGGTATGACGTTTGTCGACTTGCGCGACCGCTACGGTCTGACACAGCTGGTGTTCGACGAGAGTGACGACGCAGCCCTTTGTGAGCGTGCCAATAAGCTTGGGCGCGAGTTCTGTATTCAGGTAAGAGGTACGGTTCGTGAGCGTGAGTCGAAAAATGCTAAGATGCCTACTGGCGATATTGAAGTGACGGTGACGGAACTGAACGTTCTCAGTGAGAGCGTCACGCCACCGTTCACCATTGAAGACCAGACCGATGGTGGCGACGATATCCGCATGAAGTACCGTTATCTTGATTTGCGCCGCTCTGTCGTACGCAAGAACCTGGAGTTGCGCCACCGCATGACCATCCTCATCCGTAATTTCCTTGACAACCTGAACTTCATCGAGGTAGAGACACCTATTCTTATTGGTTCGACGCCTGAGGGAGCCCGCGATTTCGTCGTGCCTTCGCGCATGAATCCTGGACAGTTCTATGCCTTGCCGCAGAGTCCGCAGACGCTGAAGCAGTTGCTGATGGTCAGTGGCTTCGACCGTTATTTCCAGATTGCCAAGTGTTTCCGTGACGAGGACCTGCGTGCCGACCGCCAGCCTGAGTTCACGCAGATTGACTGTGAGATGTCGTTTGCCGACCAGGAGGACGTGCTGGAGATCTTCGAGGGTCTTGCCCGTCATTTGTTCAAGGAGGTCCGTGGCATCGAACTGCCTCCGCTGCAGCGTATGACGTGGCACGAGGCTATGCGTCGTTTTGGCAGCGACAAGCCCGACCTGCGTTTCGGCATGGAGTTCGTCGAGCTAATGGACCAGCTGAAGGGTACGGGCACATTCCCCGTCTTCAACGAGGCCAATTATATTGGTGGCATCTGCGTTCCCGGTGCAGCTGACTACACTCGCAAGCAGCTTGACCAGCTGACAGACTTCGTGAAACGCCCGCAGGTAGGTGCCAAGGGCTTGGTCTATGTAAAGTTCAACGCCGACGGCACCGTCAAGTCGAGCATCGACAAGTTCTACGAGCCCGAAGTATGGCAGAAAGTCAAGGAAGCCTGCGGTGCCAAGGACGGCGACCTATTGCTCATCCTCAGTGGCGACAATGCCAACAAGACCCGTGTGCAACTCTGCACCCTGCGTCTTGAGATGGGCGATCGTCTTGGTCTGCGCGACAAGGATAAGTTCGTCTGCCTGTGGATTGTCGACTTCCCGCTCTTTGAGTGGAGCGACGAGGAACAGCGCCTGATGGCTACCCACCATCCGTTCACGCTGCCCAATCCTGAAGACATACCCCTGCTGGAGACGGCTCCCGAGAAGGTGCGTGCTGTTGCCTACGACTTCGTCTGCAATGGTGTCGAGGTGGGCGGTGGTTCTCTGCGTATCCACGACGGCAAGCTCCAGGAGAAGATGTTCCAGATTCTCGGCTTCACCCCTGAGAAGGCAATGGCACAGTTCGGTTTCTTGATTAACGCCTTTAAGTATGGTGCGCCACCTCATGCCGGTCTCGCTTTCGGTCTCGACCGTTTCGTCAGTCTCATGGCAGGTCTCGACAGCATCCGTGACTGCATTGCTTTCCCGAAGAACAACTCGGGTCGCGACGTTATGCTTGATGCACCTGGCTATCTCGACCAGAAACAGCTCGATGAATTGAACTTAAAAATTGACTTACGTCAAGAATAGTAACGATTTATTTAAAAAAGCCTAAATATCAGTAATTTGCACAAAAAGTTGAAGTAACTTTGCACCGTCAAAAAAAAGAAGAAAGTTTTCACTTTAACACGTGTAATAATTATTTAAGCATTATGGCAGAAAAGAAAGCAACAAAGAAAGCTACTGAGACTAAGGCTACAGCAGCTAAGAAGACCGAAACCGTTAAGAAGACTGCAACGAAGGCTGCAAAGGCAACAGTTGCTGTAAACGCAGAGAATGCTGGTTTCAAGGCAGGTGACGTTTATCAGGCTCTTGCTGCAGCAGAGAAGGCTCTTTCAGTGAAGGAGATTGCAAAGGCTGCAAAGATTTCTGAGGAGGAGACTCTGCTCGGTCTTGGCTGGCTCTTCAAGGAGGGTAAGCTTGCTAACGCAGACGAAAAGGTGACATTGGCCTAATCAAGAAGCAACAATAGAAAAAGGTCGGTAAGCAAGATTACCGGCCTTTTTTAGTCTATGACGTACGACAAGCAGATATTAGAGATCCTGACAGCCGTAGGACAGCAGGGGATAGGGGTGCAGCAGTTGGCTAAGCATGTCTACAACCTGAACAATACTCTTTTCTCACAAGCCGACCTTAAGGAGGTGCATCAATATGTTCAGCAGTATCTGCTTCGTAATTCCAGGTCGTTGCAGTCATTGATAGAGAGCACTGGTCGTCGCGGCCATTATCGATTGAACACACAGAACAATGCCGATGCGCGCCAGCTTGTTCTCAAGTTCCGAGAAGACCAGAAAGGTGTGAAAGAGGACGGTCCGCAGCAGCAGGATTTCTCGCTCAGTCTGTTCGACTGATTCCCGTCATTTTAGTATTTTTTCTCTCTATAAACTGTTTCGTATAGGGCTAATAGCTGTTCAGCTGTTGATTCCCACGAAAACAGTTTGGCTCGTTTTAATCCGATTTCTACTTGTTCCTCGTAGAAGTCCTTGTCGTTCTCCAATCTGATTATCTGCTCACAGATGTCATCTGTCTCTTGCGGATTGACAAGGATAGCGTCGGGACCGGCAATCTCAGGCATCGACGATGTGTTGCTTGTGACGACAGGTGTGCCGCAGGCCATCGCTTCGAGGAGCGGTATGCCGAAACTCTCGCGGAGCGAGGTGTATAGGAAGGCAAAGGCTCCGCTGTAGACGTAGGGCAGGTCGGTATTGACGATGTAGCCGGGCATGTTGATATACTCGCGGATGTTCTCGATATGATTGCGGCTGATGATGTCGTCAAGATACTGACGGTCAAGGTCGGCCATCAGTAGGCGTCGCTTGACGCTGGAGCGTTCCAGGTAGTGTGAGTAGGCAATGAGCGTTCGTTCGGTATTCTTTTTAGGGTCGGTATTGCCAAGGAAGAACAGATAGCCTCTCTCGTCGATGTATTTGGCAAAGACGCTGTCGTGATCTTCGGTGTGGCGAAACCACTCGTTGTAGCCGTTGTAGATTCTCTTTACCACCTTTTCAGAGAGTCCGAGTTTCTCGATGATGTTATTCTTCTCAAATTCGGAGACGGTGATGATGCGCCGGCATTTCCTGAGTATGCGTGGTACGACCATCCGCCGGTAGAACCACCCCATGTTCTGGTATAGTGAGCGGTTGTTCTTGTCGCGCGGTTCGAGGAAGATGATGTCGTGTAGCGTCAGGATGAGGGGTATGTCGCAGAAAATGGGTGCTGTGTTACTGGTGCAGTGTAGTAGCTCGACCCCTGTCTCACGGGCAGCTCGTGGTAGCGACCATTGTTCCCATAGCGGGTAGAAGCCGCCACCTATTTCAATGACATGCACGTTGGCGGAATCACTGATGCAAACGTCGGGTCCAGGTGCAACGAACACAAAATACTCGTTGTGGTGGTCCATCTTTTGCAGTTCGATAATCTCCTGAAGTACGACATAGTCCATGCCGTGCTTGTTCTTGCGGAAGATGCGTTGCGCTTCAATGCCTATTTTCATATTGTCTTGATGATTTTTGCCGGTACTCCTGCCACAAGCGAATGAGGCGGCACGTCCTTAGTGACCACGGCTCCCGCTGCTACGACACAGTGCATGCCGATAGTGACGCCGGGTAACACGACGACGTTGGCGCCTATCCACACATCGTCGCCAATGACAACCTGCTTGGTAGAGACACCCTGTTCGTCGATGCGCTTTTCAGCATCTTCGAAGTTATGGTTCAGGGCTGTCACGGTGATGCCCTGTGCCAGGTTGACGTGACTGCCTATGGCGACAGGTCCGATGATGGTGTTATGGATGCCGATGCGTGTATGGTCGCCGATGACAATGTCGCCGACAGCGTTGTTGATGCAGCAGAACGACTCGATGACACTCTGCCGGCCCAGCGAGAACCGGCGGTAGGGTGGGGTGTCCATCCTTACGCTCCGATAAATCTTTGAGCCTCGTCCGCGGTGCTGGTAAAGAGGGGCCAGCAACCGTATATACCATCGTGGCCTTGCGTCGCGCTGGTTCATGATAAGATAGTCGAGCCACCGTTTCAGTAGTGGCAACTCCTTGAATTTGCTTCTGATGTTCTCGTTGTCCATATCTTTTTCTTCAGGGCATAACACTGTTAACGACAACCTTCATCTGGTGTTTCCACGACAGGTCTCTGATGGATTCTCTGATGTCCTGTGGACTTATCGTCAGCTGGCGATAGAAGTTTATAATCTTCTGAATGTCTACAGGCGTCTCGTCGGCCGGCATTTTCAGGACGTATGGCTTTTCATCGAAGTCGCTGTCGGTCTCGGAATAAACGAAGGGAATACCGCGTGCGGCATATTCGCGGTTTTTCAGTGTTTTTATCTTCTGGATCCCTACGCGGTGGCGTCCCAGACTGCCAATGCCGAAATCGCACAGGTTGAAAATCCGGTCTAACTCCTCACCATGTCTCTTACCATATAATATAATGTATTGCTCCACGTGGTTGTCGGCAATGAATTGTCTGAAATTCATCTCTATTTCCTTCGAAAAGAAATAGCCGACGACATGGAACTTAACCTTATATTCCTGTGGCTGTGAATAATATTCGGCCAGTCCCTTGACGAGTCTGTCGAAACCGTGCCACCTGTGGATTTCGGCAACGCCGATGAGGTTCAGTTCTTTCGATGTATCATTCTGCGTGTCCTTCATCGGTACGCTGTCAAAGTCAATACCGTTGGAGATGTTGATGGCTCTTTGGCCGAAAATTTCCTTGTAGTCCGAGAAGGTAACTATACCATCCAGGTGTTTTGCCAGGCGGTGGCGGAAGATTTTGTCGAAGAATATCTGCTTGCTCATGCCTTGCGCCTCATATTCCGAATCGTAGGGATATGTTGGGATTTCCATGACGACTTTCATCCCGGCATGTTTCATCTGGCTCACCATGTGGATGGTGAATGGGCTGGCATTGTTGTTTGAACGGATATATACAAATCCTACATGCTCTTGTCTGGCATATTTGACGATAGCTGAAAAATCAGTTCTTTTCAGGATCTTGCTCATTGTTCCATTTCCGTAGTCAGCGATGGCTGTACTGTCGACCATGCGTTTCTTGGTCGTCGTCTCGTCCATATAGCACAGACGAACCTCCAACCCGCAGGCCTTGAGAGCATCCACCTGGTAGGATATCTTTTTGCTGATGCCATTGCTTGGATTGAATCCGTGAAAAATGAGAAATAATGCCTTCATTTCTACAGTTTTTGTTTTGGTTTGCTAAATTAGTGTTTTTTTTCCAAACAGCAAAAGAATCTTGATTTTTATTTGCTCTTTTTCCTAAAAAGCGACATTTTTTTTGGGTATTTGGAAAAATAGAAGTATTTTTGCGCTCATAAAAAATGCGATAATGAATCAGCACCGAAAGTATAGGATTGTCTATTGCACGCCGGCTCTCTATTCCGCAGGCGGGATGGAGCGGGTGGTGACAGCAAAGTCCAATTACTTGGCCGAGAATTATGGCTATGAGGTGACCATTATCGTCACCGATGGCAACGGCGACCATTCGTTCTTCCCCTTGTCGAAGAAGGTTGAAGTGATTAATTTCGGTTTGGCTTTTGAGGATTTGTGGAATAAGCCGTTCTTAAAGAAAGTCTTCTTGTATTTTAAAAAGCAAAGGCGGTATAAGAAGTTGCTCAAGCGCGAACTCCTTAGGATCAAGCCTGACATCACTATCAGCACCTTACGTCGTGAAATCAACTTCATCAACGATATTCCAGACGGGAGTCTGAAAATCGGTGAATTGCATCTGAGCCGCTCCAACTATCGGGGTATTGAAGCAGGTGACTCTTCTGTCATCAAACGTCTGTTTTCCAAGTGGTGGAGACGGGATGTCGTTTCGCAGTTGAGGCGACTTGACGCTTTCGTCGTCCTTACCGACAATGCTGTTAGAGACTGGCCTGAACTGACGAATGTCCGTATGATTCCCGACCCCCTTCCTATTGACGGCTTTAGCCAAAACCTCTCCAATGCCAAGCGTGTCATCTCTGTCGGGCGTTATTCTTACGAAAAGGGGTACGATCTGTTGCTGAAAATCTGGTCGATTGTTGAGAAAGAGTGCCCAGACTGGCAATTGGATATCTATGGTATGGGCGACCCGACACCTTACGTTAAGATGATGGACGAATTGTCGATTGACCAGCGGCGTTGCCATTTCAGGAGTAGCCTTGTAGACGTTGAAAGTGAATACCAGAAAAGTTCTGTTTTCGTTCATCCATCGCGTTCTGAAGGTTTTGGACTCGTGATTGTCGAGGCGATGGCTTGTTGTCTGCCAGTGGTGTCTTTTGATTGCGAGAACGGTCCCCGGTCTATCATTACCGATGGTGTCGACGGCTTTCTGGTTCCATCGTTTAATATCCGGTTCTTTGCCGATCGTCTGATAAAGCTCATCAATGATGAGGCTCTCAGACGTCAGATGGGCGAGTCGGGCCGGTTGAAGTCTCACGATTATAGTATCGACAAAATTGCTATGCAGTGGAAGGATTTGTTTGACAGTCTGATGCGGCCCCATGAAGTATGATGTTACCATAGGCATCCCCGTATACCGGTCCGAGCCTTTTATCCGAAGGGCGCTGACCTCTGCTTTAGCCCAGACTTATCCCTCCATAGAGTTCCTATTAGTCGATGATGCCGGCGGCGATGGCTCGCTTGCCGTGATGCAGGAGATGCAGCAGACACAGCCTCGGGGTGGCGACATACGTATCATCACCCACGACAAGAACCAGGGTGTCTCCGCTTCGCGTAATCAGATGATTGATGAGGCTGCAGGGGAGTTTCTGTATTTCATGGATTCCGACGATGTGATAGCCGCTAACACCATTTCCCTCTTGATGCAAGCCATCCGTCGCTATGATGCGGAAATCGCTTTCGGCTCATACGAAAAGATTGATGTTTCTGGGGAAAAGACCACATATCAGTATCCTCCGTTACAACTACTGGGTGATGGCCGGCTGGCCACATTCGCCTATCGTAAGTATGGCGGCATACAGGCCTCTGCTTGCAATTTTCTGGTGAAGACTTCTCTCTTGCGTGACCATCATCATCGTTTTATCGCTGCCGACTATTGGGAAGACTTGGTGCTTACTTTTGATTTGGTGACGATGGTCAGGCGGGCTGTCCTTCTGCCCGATATCACCTATACTTATTTATGCCGCGAAGGTTCGCTGTCGCACTACCATCAGCGCGCTCAGATATCAAAGGAGGAGGTCCTGGGAAATATCCGTTCCGTTGAACATCTGAAACACACCTCCACGGTACTGTGCAATATGGCCTATTACCCCAATCGTTGCCTGAACATTGTACTGACAGATTTCTATATCGTCTGTCATATCTTGAAAAAGCGTAAGCATATCGTTCCTTCAGTCTCTTTTGCTGAGATAAAGTCAGCGCTGACGCATCCGGCAACCTTCCGTCAGATATGCTCTTTTCGTCAGGGCCGTCTGAAGAATCTTGCCTTCTATTTGCTGGGCAGACTGCCGGCACCAGTCTGCTTGGCAGCTGTCTGGTGTCTGGGAAAATGCAAAAAGTTGCTGTAAAATTTGGAGGATTAGCAAAAAATGATTATCTTCGCCGTCAGAAAATAATCGCTAATCATTATGGCAAACTGGTACGATAAATATCTTTCCATCTATGGAAAGCCTTTCAGTGAGGTCCCTCAGGATATCATCGACGGAACCCGTGACCGGCTTGCCGCCCTTCAGAGCGACCATCCGATAGCTTCTATCGTCGTTATTGCCTATAATGAGGAGACCCATCTGCAGGCCTGTCTCTGGGCTATCAGTGAAATCACTTGCAAATATCCTGTTGAGATTATCGGTGTCAATAACGATTCTAAGGACCGTACGGCTGAGGTCTACGAGAAGTCAGGCATCCCTTATTATACCGAATACCAACATTCCTGCGGCTATGCCCGTCGGTGTGGCTTGCAACATTCGCGAGGTAAGTATTACTTCGATGTAGATAGCGACACCCTCTATCCGCCCATGTATTACGAACTGATGCTCAATCAACTGATGAAGCCTGGAGTCGTTGCCGTTTCTGCTACCTGGAGTTATTTCCCTGATGCCAATCACGGCAAGCTTGGGCTAAAGCTGTTTGAGATGTGTCGCGACCTCTTCCTCTGGGTGCAGCATTTCAAGCGTCCTGAGCTGAGTGTCCGCGGTTTGGTCTTTGCCTATAATGCTGATTTCGGGCGGAACGAGGAGTACCGTGTCGATATCATCCGTGGCGAAGACGGATCTATGGCCCTTTCGCTGAAGAAGTACGGCAAGATAAAGTTCGTGCGCGACCGCCGTTGCCGTGCCATCACGGGTTATGGCACTATCGGCAACCAGTCTATGTGGCAGAGTTTTGTCGAGCATGTCAAGATACAGGGTAAAGGACTCTCGCGCATTTTCTTCAAGAAAGACCATTATGAAGACCGCGATGATAATCTGGTGAAGAACAAATGAAAAAGATGAGAATCTTGTATGTCGACAGTGCTGTATCCATCTATGGTGGCTTAGAACGTGTCCTGGTTGATAAACTCAACTGGCTCGTAAACCAAGGCAACTGCGATATTTGTCTTTTGACGGCTAATCAGGGTACTCGTCCGATTGTTTATCCTTTACACGAGAATGTGGTTCATCACGATTTAGACATACAGTTTCATCATGTCTACCGTTATTCCGGTTGGAAGCGTCTTCGTGAAGAGATCCGTCTTCACAAACTTTTCCGGCAGCGATTGGCAAAGGAGATACGTGACTTCTCCCCCCAGGTTGTTGTCTGTACCCGTCTGCAATTATTAAACGATGTCGTTTCCGTAAAAGGTTCGGTCCCTGTCGTTTTAGAGTCTCATAATATTTGTTTGGCCCCGCGTTACGAAGGCTATGGTTGGTTTAATTCACTCAAGTACTGGTATTGGCGTCGTGCTGTCAGGAAAGTGCAGACGGTAGTCGCCCTGACCCAGGGTGATGCCGTGGAATGGAGGAAGCATACTCCTCATGTGTCGGTTATCCCCGATGTCGTTCATTTGAACGATACGGGACGTGTGAGTGATGTTAGTTCAAAGTCCGTCATCTTTGTAGGGCGCTATTCAAGTCAAAAGGGCATTGATACTCTGTTGAGTGTGTGGCAGATTGTTTTTCAACGCCATCCTGACTGGCAGCTCCATATCTTTGGCGGCTATGGAGATCAATCTGACATTCTGATTCCTCAGATTAAAAGTATGGGTGACAGTATTGTGTTGCACGAACCCACGTCGGCCATTTTTGATGAGTATCTGAAGAGTTCTGTGTTGTTGATGACTTCATACTATGAACCTTTTGGACTTGTCCTTCCTGAAGCCATGAGTTGTGGCTTGCCGGTGGTTGCTTTCGACTGTCCATACGGACCGGCATCTATTATTACAGATGGGGTGGATGGATTCTTGATCCCTAATCGCGATATACAGGCCTATGCTGAAAAGTTGTGTCTGCTGATGGACGATGATGAATTGCGCCGGACAATGGGACAGGCAGGGATAATTTCGTCCAGACGCTACGATCTATCTGATATTATGCCTTTATGGAAAGATTTTTTGCAACATAGAATAACAAAATAAAAACTAAGGAATACGTATGATACCAAAAATAATTCATCTCTGCTGGCTGAGCGGTGATCCCTATCCATCAAAGATAGCGAAGTGCTTGGAGTCGTGGAAAAAGTGTTTGCCTGATTACGAGGTCATGCTGTGGGACACCCATCGCTTCGATTTGAATACGTCCGTTTGGGTAAGGCAGGCTTTTGAACATAAGAAGTACGCTTTTGCTGCCGACTATATCCGTTTTTATGCACTCTATCATTATGGTGGCATATATTTGGATTCCGATGTTGAGGTACTAAAGGATTTTCATGAATTCCTTGACCTTCCGTACTTCGTCGGTGCAGAAAAAGCTCAGACGCCTGAGGCTGCTATTATCGGTGCAGAAAAAGGCTGCGACTGGATTAAACAGTGCATGGACTATTATCAAGATCGTGCATTTGTGAAAGAAGACGGTAGCTTGGACATCAGGAAACTGCCAGAGATTATGGTGGAACAGATCCGAAAACTGAAGCCCTTGCGTGTCCTGTCATTAGAGGATAGTCTGAATATCCGGAAACTGGACATGCAACAAGAAGTACTTGTTCTTAGTGATGAGTTTTTCTCTCCAAAGGTTTTCGATTCTCGGGAGGTGGAAATAACCCCCTATACCTATGCCATCCACCACTATCAGAACTCCTGGTTCTCTCCCAAGGCCAAAGCTTATTATCGGTCGAGGGCATTTCTGGTGAAAGTTTTCGGATTGTCCTTCGTTCGGAAAGCCGAGAATCTGCTAATGCCTTGGAAGTTCAAATGACGACTGCTTGGGATATTTCTTGTCCAGAATATGTTGTAGTCGGTCTTTTATGTATTCGTAGTCGCTGTCGGAACAAAGGGAGGTGTCGTTAAGACAGATGGATGTTCCCTCGCTCTGTAGGATGGTTCGCTCTATTTGATCCATCGCTCCGCGCTCTGTCAGGAAGAAGAAATGGCTGTCTTTTTTCTGCGGATAGAAACGATTGGATGCCAATTGCCAATACCGGAAGATATAGGGATTGGCAATGACTTCCTCTCTGAACCTTGAGCAGCTGGCACTCATGAAATCAGGCTCCTTTTCCCAGACCTCATCAAAGATGGTTTTCAGAAATGCCTGCTCAGTATGGTAGTTAGAGAATCCCACAAACAATCGCTGTCGTGACAACATCCCGCTCATCAGCAGTCCGCGAAGACCCAGGTGTGGGCCGAACCATCGACGGGGCGACTGGCGCACGGTGTCCCACCTGCGGAAGTGCCGGTTGATGATACCGATATTAGCCATCATCGACATGTAGATGCCGAATCGGTCTTTCTCTGTGTATATAGGCACATTGTAACAAGTCTCCTTATTCATATCGCATGGCAACCCGTTTTTAAAATAGTAGTCAGGCTCGACAGGAGCATTGAGTATCATGTCATCGTTGAAATAGACAAAATGCTCAGAAAGTCCTTTTATCTTATGCATGTGGAGCTCAATAGCACATGAGTTGAATGTCGGCAGACAACTCTGTGGCATATAGTCCTCGTGCTTGACAAGTTCCAGTTTCTGACACTCCTTGTTGATCCAGTCTGGGAATTTTCCATTGGTTATTAAAAAGACCTTACGAACCCAAGGTGCATATTGCTCTACAGCGCGAAACCAATAACGGAAGATTTTCATATCCCGGAATCGGGCTTTCGACATATCGCCTTTAGAACTCGGACTGTATTTGGCGTATGATTTTTGCCACTCCGGGTCGTTAGGGTCTAACCACGTGACAACGAAATCAATATATTGCTCTTTCATATAGGTATAATTATTTTAGTAATAATATTATGAAACGATTAAGTGGTAAGACTTTTAAAAAGCTTGTCCCATTGGTTCATAATGATATCAGCATTAAACACTTTACTACGCTCTATGGCGGCGGCAGAGAACTGATTTCTCAATTCTTGGTCTTCTATAAGCCGACAAAGCCTTTCTGCAAACAGCTTAATTTCCCCATCATGCACTAAGAATCCACAACGTGCATCTTCTATAATGCTTTCAGGACCGTATGGGCAGTCGAAGGCTATACAGGGAACGCCGTGTCTCAATGCTTCTAATAGCACGAGAGAGAATCCTTCAAAATAAGAGGTGACAACACAAATGGAACTCTTGGCATATTCTGCACTGATGTCAAGGGTGAATTCGTGAATGTTGACTCTACTTATTTTGTTTATTCTGATTAAGTACAATAAAGTGTCGTACATCTGGCCTTCTCCAAATAGGTCTAATTGCCAATCAGGATGTCTGACGGAAACGATTCTCCAAACCTCCATAAGTCTCCCGAAACCTTTCTCCCATTCCAGACGACCTGCAGCTATAATACGTTTCTGCGTACAATCGGAGTATTGGCTGATTTTCATCGTAGAGAAGTTGGGAATCACCTCTACGCGCTTGGCTCTTTTCCATTGCATTTTGTCTTTGTAAGTAAGGGTGACAATGACGTCCGCATTGTGTTCGATAGTTTTAAAATAGAAGAATTCGAACAGAGCCTTATATACCCGGGAAGGGAAGGAAAGTTGTTCTCCAGTATTGAAGATTGTGTTTTCTCTTACCACATGACATTCTATGATTTTCTTAGCTTTGCATTTTATCGAACTAATCAGGTTAGCTTTGAACCTGGAAGCTCCTATCAAAATGTCCGGGGCAGTCTCCCTTACAGACATTGTGATGCTTCTCCGTAATTGTCGATATAGTTTCCATCTGACCCAAAGCCTCTTGGGATATTTGTATTTATATTGTGAAAAGTATGGGATGTTAAGATGTATTTGTTTGACTTTTTCTGACATTGGGAAAAAGTTCTTTTCGTCCGGGTGTTGAAAACAAGTGATACAAGTGACGTCATAATCCGGATTATCTGCCATCTGGTTTATTTTCTCTGTCATAATTTTTTCCGTCCCCCCAGTTTTTGCGAAGGTAGCATATACATAAGCAATTTTCATTATTTTTGAAACGGCCTCCTTAACCGAATTATTGGACGTAGTACATCTTCAAAGCAAGATGCATATATATGCCGCATCTGTATATACAAATGAGGTATATGTTTAAACATGAAAGAGATTGATTTTTGTTTTGCTCCATTCCTGAAGTGTATGTCTGGCGCTAGCTGTTTAAGGAAATCAACAATCTCATTTCTTTCAGCTTTTTTTTCAAAATCACGAACTACAATACTAATCATTTTCGAGAAAGAAATGTAGACATCTTCTTCCAGCTTATGACGTACTCTTGGAGAAAGTCCATTGTCGTGTGTCAACTCCCATGTCTTGGTTATAGCAATACAAAAATCTTTTGCTTTTTTCATGTTGAACTTGAAAGTAGCGGATTCATGCCCTCTTCTGTAAATGTTCATCAGCCAGTTCGCCCTGATACATTTTTCAGCCTTGATATAACATTCATGAGTAAATGGAACATCTTGTATATATATGCCTGGAACAAATTCCAATGAGTTGTTAATTAGAAAGTCCTTTCTGTAAAGAGTTCGCCAAACATAACATTCATAAGGATTTAGGTCTTCCAAAAATAATTGTTCACCTGTCTTCTCCCTCATCTCTAATTCCTTTTGGGGAAAGACTTGTTTATTATCAATTTCTTCATCGCTCATTCTCAGGAAATCGGCGACAAGCAAGTCCGTATGGGTAGCGATAGCTTTATCAAGCAGAACGGGTAGACTGTTTTCTATCAGTAAATCATCAGAGTCTGGCATGAGGATGTATTTACCTTCTGCAGCTGAAATACCGTTGTTTCGTGCAACAGACAGCCCCTGATTATCTTGATTGATTATTCTAATATTTTGATGTTGTTGAATAATGTCATCAATCATCTCCATGCTGCGGTCTTGAGTGCCATCATTGACAATGATGATCTCAAAACGGTTTTCTGCAAGCCCTTGTTGAAAAATACTTTCAAGACAGGCACGAATGTATTTCTCAACATTATACACAGGGACGATGATAGTTAAATCTTTCATTTTGCAAAGATAAGCAAAACAATACTACTATGCAAAAAAAATGAAAGTTTTTTTTCTATTCTAAAAATAAAGTATTAATTTTGCAAACTATAAATTAGGTGATCCGTGAGAGAGATGAAGACGAAACTAGTTTATGTATTGGTTTGTAATGAAAGCAACTATTATTATGAAATGGTTGCAATGTCCCTTTATTCATTTAGGTTATATCATCCTACGGATGCTGTGGAAGTCGTCATGGACAGAGATTCCTATAAGTATATTGAAGGGAAGCAAACTTCTTTTATCAATGATGTGACACCTGTCGTCATTGATATTCCTTCAAATTATAATGTTGTTCAGCGCTCTCGTTACTTGAAGACTAATCTACGCCAATTCGTAGTAGGCGATTTTCTATATGTTGATTGTGACACACTGGTATGTTCAACTTTGAGTGAAATAGACAGTGTATCAGCTGACATTGCAATGGTGTCAGATATGAATAGAGTTTTTCCATTAAAAAATGGTTCTCGTTCCAGGGAGATAAATTTGCAGGCCGGTTTTTCTCCAAGAGAAGACGAACCTTATTTCAATAGTGGCATCTCGTTCGTTAAAGATACCCCGGCGGCTCATCATTTCTATGAGTTGTGGTTTCAGAATTGGCAAAAGTCTTTGGAGAGAGGAGTCCCCAAGGACCAGCCTGCTTTGCGCGAAACAAATACAGGGCTCGGTTTCCCGATTCAGGAGTTATCCGCTGTGTGGAATTGTCAGTTAGGGGGAGATAATACGCGCTGTCTTTATAAGTCTAAGATTCTTCATTATCTGAATGTCTTGGATTTTGGACAAGTGAAGAACGGCATATTGGGGCGAATCAGGAAAAGAGGCTGTGTAGATGGTGTTTTAGCCGTTATGCTCCAAGTTCCAAGATTGTTATTTTATTTGATATATCTGAAGCATTACATCCGTGATAGCTATTATCGGATACGAAATATCATTAAGGGTTGTTGAGGAGAATGATGAAAAAGGAATACGAGAATCATATTTTTTCGCCTTACCGTGTCTGTCCTATCGGTGCACATGTTGACCACCAGCATGGTTTGGTGACCGGTTTTGCCATCGACAAAGGAGTCGATTTGTGGTTTAACCCCTCCAGCGACGGACACGTCCATCTGGAGTCCCGTTCTTTCGACGGTATCGTCGATTTCGACATTAATACTCCGTCGCAGGTGCGTCAGCACCATTGGGGCGACTATGCCCGTGGCGCGAAGTATGCCCTACGCAAGCGTTTCGAGCTGACGCACGGCATAGAGGGTGCCCTTCAAGGATCACTGCCCGTGGGTGGCCTGTCGTCGAGTGCCGCGGTGCTTATAGCTTACGTCATGGCCTTCGCCCATGCCAACGGCATCAGCCTTAAGCCTTTCGAGGTGGCGCAGATAGCGTCAGAGGCCGAGCGTGAGTATATCGGTCTGAACAACGGTCTGCTTGACCAGGCCTGTATCGCCCTGGGACAGCGCGATGGTCTGCTGTTCCTCGACTGCGACACCAACGACTACCGCATCATACAGCGTCACCCTGACATGCCCGACTTCGAGATTGCCATCTTCTTCTCGGGGCTGACGCGCTCGCTGGTCAACAGCGACTACAACCTGCGTGTCTATGAGTGTAAGACGGCAGCATGGAATATGCTGGCGTATACCGACCAACCCCTGAAGACGTTCGACAAGACCTTCCTTCGTGACATCCCCAAGGCTACGTTCGACAAGACGAAGATTGCTATGCCGGCGCGTTTTGCCCGTCGCGCGGAGCACTTCTACACAGAGTATCGCCGTGTGCGTCAGGGCGTCACGGCTTGGGAGACGGGCAACATGAAGCTCTTCGGCAAGCTCTCGTTCGACTCCTGTGAGTCGAGTATCCACAACTACGAGTGTGGCTCTCCAGAGTTGATAGCCATCTACGAAATCATGCGCACACTGCCAGGTGTCTGGGGTGGCCGTTTCAGCGGAGCCGGTTTCAAGGGCGCTTGTGTGGCTCTTGTCGACCCTTCCTGTAAGGACGAGATAGAGCGTCAGATGACGGCGCGCTATCTGGATCAGTTTCCTGAGTATGAGAAAACCTTTAAGTGCTATTTCGTAAAACCCGCCGACGGCGCACGTTTCGTATGAAGAATATTGTCATTGCTGCTGGCTATGCCACCCGGTTAGGGGAGCTGACGCGAAACTTCCCCAAGCCCCTTCTGAAGATAGGCAATAATACCATCCTGGGGCGTATGCTCGACGACATCGACACCATCGATGCCATCGACGAGCATATCATCATCACTAATCACCGCTTTGCCGAAATCTTCGAACAGTGGAGCCGTGAGGTGCACTACACCAAGCCCGTCACCATTGTCGACGACTGGACGGAGACCAACGAGACGCGGCTGGGTGCTGTGTGCGACTTGCTCTTTGCGATGGAAAAACTCAGTATCGATGACGACTTGTTGGTCGTTGCGGCAGACAACCTGCTTTTCTTCTCCTTCCAGGAGTTCGTTGACTTTGCCCGTGAGAAGCAGACAAGCTGTATCATGTGCCACGAACAGCCAAGCATAGAGAAGCTGCAGCGAACGGGTGTCATCGTGGTCGACGAGAATATGAGGGTGCTGAACATGGAGGAGAAACCGCAGGTGCCGAAGAGCCACTGGGCCGTGCCGCCGTTCTATATCTATCAGAAGAAAGACCTGGAGCTGGTGCGCCACTCCGTAGAGAACGGCTGTGGCAAGGATGCCCCCGGCAACCTGGCACACTACATGGTGGAGCACACCACAATGCACGCCTGGCCTATGACGGCAGGCCGTTTCGACATCGGCAGTTTAGATACTTATTACGAAGCTGTAGAGAAATATGGAAAAAATTAACTTGAACGGTAAAACCATCTTTGTGACAGGAGCCGCCGGATTTATCGGCTCTAATCTGGTGAAGCGCCTTTTCCTCGACGTGAAGGATGCCACCATTGTCGGTATCGACAATATGAACGACTATTATGACGTGTCGCTTAAGGAGTACCGGCTGAAGCAGCTGGAGCAGCAGGCCGGAGAGACGGCGTGGCACTTCGTAAAGGGCGATATTGCCGACAAGTCGCTCATCGACAGTCTGTTTGAGCAATACCGCCCTCAGGTGGTTGTCAATCTGGCAGCCCAGGCCGGTGTGCGCTACAGCATCACCAATCCTGACGCCTATATCCAGTCCAACCTCATCGGATTCTACAACATCCTTGAAGCCTGTCGCCACTGGCCTGTAGAGCACTTGGTCTACGCCAGTTCATCGTCCGTCTATGGCACCAACAAGAAGGTGCCATACTCCACTGACGACAAGGTCGACAACCCCGTGTCGCTCTATGCCGCCACGAAGAAGAGCAACGAGCTGATGGCACATGCCTATTCCAAACTCTACAATATCCCTACGACTGGCCTGCGCTTCTTCACCGTCTACGGTCCTGCCGGACGCCCCGACATGGCCTACTTCGGCTTTACCAACAAGCTGCGCCGTGGCGAGACCATCCAGATATTCAACTATGGTAACTGCATGCGCGACTTCACATACGTCGACGATATCGTTGAGGGTGTCGTGCGCATCATGCAGGGAGCACCCGAGAAACGGCAGGGCGACGATGGACTGCCTCTGCCGCCATACGCCGTCTACAATATCGGCAACAACCAGCCCGAGAATCTGTTGACGTTTGTCGACATCCTGCAGCAGGAATTGGTCAGTGCCGGTGTGCTACCTCCCGACTATGACTTCGAGGCTCATAAAGAGCTCGTGCCTATGCAGCCGGGCGATGTGCCTACCACGTATGCTGACACTGCTGCTCTGGAGCGCGACTATGGCTTCAAGCCGTCGACGTCGTTGCGTGATGGCCTTCGCGCCTTTGCCCAGTGGTATGCTAAGTTCTATGGGAAGTAGCGTGCGTAGGCGCCTTCCCTAACGCTACCTGTGCATATTGCCTGGCCGCTGGTATGAGTGGGTAGAGTAGGGCGGTGATGCCTAGCGTCAGTAACAAGGCCTGCCACCAGGTGTAGCCCTCGTCGACGCGGAAACCCGTCAGCTGTGTCATCACATAGTTGACAGCACCAATCACCATCCACTGCAGACCGATGATGACGAGTGTACCGATGGAGAGGTTTGTCACCCATCGGGGTGTCGCGATGCTCTCCAACAGCTTGCAGCCGAAGATGCCGCCCAGCAGGAAGCCGGCGTTGACGGCATAGAACAGCGTCAGATGCAGCGGCAGTTGCCAGCGAACATCGACGTGCCAGTAGAACAGCCACACGCTGAGAATAAGAAAACCGCCGCAGAGCAGACCGTCACGCCAGCGTGCAGCAGACTGTCGCAACAGTCCCGACTGTCCGGCCAGATAGCCGAAATAGTAGAAGGGAAACTCTCTGATGAAGCCTACGGGTGTCAGGCTTGGCGTCACGTCGTAGTATCGGTACAGGTAATAGCCTACGCATGACATCAGACAGAGTCCTGTCATCAGCAGATGCTCGTGGCGTGTGTGGTGGCACAGGTCGGCCAACAAGTGCATCAGCAACAGGGCCGGCAGATACCATAAGGTGCCGTTCAGCGCCTCTGCCCAGCTGCCCTCATGCTCCATCAGCAGAGCGCCGATGACGGGCTTCGCCAGTGCTGCGCCATCAGGCCATCCTCCCATCTTGAGATAGTAGCGCACCACCCAATAGGGTAGCATGACGATGTTATACAGGGCGTAGGGCACTATAAGTCCCCACCAGTATTTTCGCCAGTTGGCAGCCATCGAGCCGCGGTCACGTTTCAGATAGCCCGAAACGAAGAAGAATATCGTGATGATGCACGTCTGCAGGTAGCGGAAGTACATCCACTCCTGCGATTGCGGCAGGTGGCAGAATACCACCGTCATCACCGCCAGGCATTTCGCCCAGTCGACCCAGTTGATGCGCTCTCTCATGTTGCAAAAATACTATTTTTCTGCAAAACAGCCAAGAATTCCAACTA
Organism: Prevotella sp.; assembly: GCA_017471465.1. GTDB lineage: Bacteria > Bacteroidota > Bacteroidia > Bacteroidales > Bacteroidaceae > Prevotella. The sequence continues at coordinate 121,002 of JAFUTI010000001.1, forward strand.
TTTTTGTTACTTTTGCACTTGCAATGGGTAAGCAGCGAATAGCATATATCGATGCCATGCGGGGATTGACGATGATCCTCGTCGTCTATGCCCATATCTGCCATTTCTGTCTGGGTGACGCCACGATGGGGTTCAACCGCGTCTTCTTCCTCTTCCGTCAGCCCTGTTTTTTCTTCATCAGCGGTTGGCTGTTCGAGCCTGTCTGCCGGCGGCCCTTCCTCACGAATGTGCGCCATAAGGCGATGGTGCAGATAGTGCCCACATTTATCTTCCTGCTCTTGCTGGCGCCGCCACCGGCGTTCTTCCACCAGCTGGGCACACTCAAGGGCGGCTATTGGTTTACGTTTGTGCTATTTGAGTTCTTCGTGATTGATATGCTCTTCGAAAGGGCAGGGCGTCGGTGGAGTGTCGTGCTAACACTGCTGCTGACGGTTGTGTCTTTCTACTACGATGCCGTTCGTCACCAGTTCCTCGCTTCACCCTATAATCAGCTGGCGGGCGGCCTGACGGTCACCGATGTGCTAGGCATCGTGAGCTTCCCTCTGTGGCGCTACTTCCTCTTCTTCTTTGTCGGCACGCGGGTGCATCGTCATTTCGATACGTTTACCAAGCGGACGGACCGTCCCGTCGTCTTCGCAGCCCTCCTTCTGCTGTTTGGCTTAGTGGCCGCTACGCCCCACTTTCCCCAGCCGGCGCTCGAGGCGCTGCGCTTCTATGTCGGCGGCATCTCGGGCATGTTCCTGGTGTTCACCTGTTTCCGCTATCTTTATACGTTTCTGAAGTTGCCCGCCGTTTTCCGCCATCTGGAGTTTGTTGGCACACGGACGCTCGACATCTATCTGCTTCATTATTTCTTCCTGCCGCTGTTCCTACTGCCATACGCCGACCGCTTGAAGTCATACGACAGTCAGCTCGTGGAGTTTCTTTTTGCAATGGCTGTCGCTCTCGTTGTCCTGGCGCTGAGCCTCGTAGCCAGCCACATCATCCGTCTCAGTCCCTTTCTGGCGCACTACCTCTTCGGCGCCAGGCGTTGATACGCGATGCTACTTGTTGCCTTGCATCTTGGAGCTGTATCGTTCAACAGTTGTCACGTCTACGTGAAGGTTAACGGCAATTTGTTCTTCTGTCATTCCGGCATTTAACAATAACTGAATCGTTGAGCGTAACATGTCTCCTTGCTCCTTAATAGTGTCTCCTTGCTCCTTAATAGTGTCTCCTTGCTCCTTAATAGTGTCTCCTTGCTCCTTAATAGTGTCTCCTTGCTCCTTAATAGTGTCTCCTTGCTCCTTAATAGTTGCACACTGTCGTGCTATCTCTTTGTCTTTCATCAAGATTGTGGTGTCCCGATGCTCGATGACCGAGTAGTATTCATCCTCAACATTCATCTCATGACGCATCTGAGTGTCAGAGGCTGCTGCCAGCAAGCGATGGACGATGTGGAGCATATCATCATCATTGGCATAAAGACTCTCGTCGATATTCAATGTCTGCTTACTGGTTCCATCCAAATTTGATTGGTCGAAGATGCTCAACACTTTCTCAAGGCGATTGTTTATCTGACCATGAAGTCGGGGAATCTGAACAATGATGCTGTCGTGGGTAAGACTGTCAATAAACGGATGGGGTAGCCCTTTGGTTACGATATTGTCATTATAGTCGTAGGAATGACGGCGTACGTAGAGTACGGGCTCTTCAATATTACCGACCTTATGTCCTAGAAGGTAAATAGTAATCATTGGAATGGCATACCCTTCCTTGCTCTCTGGAAGGATGTTTTCTGGGTTGGCATAGTGTACACCAAGATATTGTCGGAAGCGGAGTGTCTCCGTCTCAAGCCATGTCTTCTGTAGTTCTATCAGCACTAGGTGTTTGGTCCCGTTTGGCTCAAGAATGGTGGCGCCGAAGTCTATCCGAAAAATGGACAGGCTCTCGCGAGTGGTATTAGTGTACTCGTTGCGACGTACCTTTACGTCAATGACTTCTTTTTTCAGTAGTGCCGATAGGATAGTTCTTGCTATGCGTTCGTCCTCCATGAGGTACTTGAACACAATGTCGTATATGGGGTTTGCAATAATCATACTATAACCTTTTTTATTTTGGCGCAAAGATACGAATATTTTTCAAATTTGCAAAAAGATACCAAATTTATTTGATGCTTTCGATTTTTTGTTTTGCCAATTATTAACTAAAATAGATTCTATAGCTTGTTCCTGCATCCAGTTTTTTTGAAAATGGATTTTGAGTTTATTGTAATCCAATACGGTTTCGAAACAGACTGTTATGTCTACAAACTTGTTAGACATGATTATCTCAATCGATAATGTAGGTGACACCTCTTACACCTGGCACTTAACTGGCTGAGTATCAGATATCAACTGTTGATGTTGCGGTGATTGTAGACTTATAATATCTTCCTCCACTGCTCTGCAATTCGGTTGAGTTCAAAGCGGTGGGCGATAGCGGAAGCTTCCTCAGATTTCTTCTTCCAGTCAAGACTCGTGACCTCATAAAGTCTGTTGGCCAGATCTTCGATGTTACCATTTTCGTAATAGAGGCCGAAGTCGCCCATAATTTCCTGGCTGGTAGGCAGATCGCTGCTGACAACGGGCAGGCCGTGAGCCATCGCCTCTACCAGTACCAGTCCGAACCCCTCCCAACGGGAGCTTAGCACATATACCTGGGCGTTGGAATAATACCGCTGGATTTCGTTAGTAAAGGGATGCAGATGGATGCGACTCTCTAAGTGGTATTCGGCAATCTTCTGGCGATACAGATTCTCTTCAGGTCCCTCGCCCACGATGTCGAGCTGCCAGTCACTGTTCTTCTGTGCGAAAAGATGGAAAGCTTCTATCAGCAGGTCGAACCCTTTGTGCAGGCGTGAGAAGCGTCCTACAGCCAAGAAGCGCTTGGAGGTGCCTTGAGAAGGCTGTCCGGGGGTGAGTGTCAGCGGATTGTAGATGACGGTTGGATGTAATTGCGGGTCGTAGGCCTGATAGCTCTCGGCATCGTGCTGACACAGCAAAACCGTGGCATGCAACTTGCGGAACTGATAGACATAGTGACGCTGCAGTTGTGGGCCGATATAACGCGAAGCAGGACTGAACAACGCCTCGAATGAGTTGTGTATCCACCCGATGCAGCGTACGCCAGGCAGATGCGGCATAAGGGTGGCCAGTCGTGCTGCCAAGGGAGCATGAACGCCGATAATCGTATCGTAATGACCTTGCTGCAACTCGCGGATAACGACCTCTCTCAATTCGGAAGGGAAGGAACTGCGGGCATACAGGTTGGAGGCGAATCGTCCTTGTGGCTGCATCTTGCGATAGAAGCCGCTATAGCCTTTGCATAACAGCCGCCTCAGTCGCCCGACTGTCGGATAGCTGATAAACCGGTAGTTGATGTCAGCCTCCTGTAGCCCGTAGAGTGTGGTGTCTTTCGAGTCTGGCTTGTCGAAGGTCATGATGGTCACGTCATGCGTCTTCGCCAGTTCCTTGGCGATGACCGCCGTCACCCGCTGCACTCCTCCAATGGAGAAGATGGAGTCTGTCAGAAAGCATATACGTCTCATGTTGTTTCCAGTTTTACCTTTAGTGCGTCAGCACCGAAATAGTCAAGCACATATACTGGGAAGGCACTCAGCACTGCGACTTTAGGGCATTTGTGTAGAATATGCTTTTCCAGTTGTTTCTCAAAAATCTGCTCTTGCGATTCTATTTTGTCTGGCAACTCAAACCTTCCATTCACCAGATAGTTCATCTTAGAAACATGAACACTAATCAACTCTTGCCACACTTCCCGCGTGTATCCATTTATGTTTGTCAGTTGTTTCCTGCTTTCTGTCGGTACGATGGTTTTATAGTGAGGCTCTTTCATACAGGCATCCACATCCTCGCAATCATCCTTATACGGACAGTTGGCCCGTTTGCATTTTACGGTCAATTCCTTGAAACTCTCCATATCCTTGTAATGCCTTATAGCTTCCACCATCGGGTAGCTGATATAAAGCATACCATTGTCCGTTTCATTATCGAAAAAGGCCAGCATTTCGCTGATCTTTTTATCATCGGCCTTCGTCGCATGGGCATCGTAGTCAAAAAACAAATAGATGTATGCAAAGCTGTCGCGGGTATATTCTGCCAGTAGTTCAGCATTTTTCTTGCTACGTTCCTTAAGCAGATTCACAATGTCAAGGGCAAAGTCCTCATTCTTCAGCAACTCGTACAATTGATAGATTTCGGCATCAAATACAGTCTTTACCGAAATCCGTCCACCAATGAAGTTCTGTTCGAGCTTCTTCACATACAGAGGCTCTGCGCTTCCACCCTCGAAAATGAACAGATGCAGTTCGTTTCGGGCTGACATGTTCTGGTCGATGACATTATCCGACATAGAACGCTCCGGCTTTATAGATCTTCTCAATATTGTGAGCCTCCCTCAGTTCCTTCTCCGTGCACTTGGGCAACGGTAGAATCTTGCGGCTATTCATCAGGAAATAGCAGTCTGGACGCATCAAGTCGTTACTCATGATGGAAGTGTTGTGAGTCGTAACAATGAACTGTACTCCCGTCTCCTTCAATTTACTGATAACCAGCCTCGACAACTCGTGGTGGTAGAAAGCGTCGAACTCGTCAATGAAAACAAACGATACACCGCCACGCAGTATCTGCAAGTACCAGCAATAGAAAAGCATTAGAGCACTGGTTCCTGTTGACATAATCTCCGGGAATCGAATCTTCTTTTCCCCAAAATCAAATGCCAAGGCCTTTTCTCCCATCACGTCAACCACAGCCAGACAACATTTAACATTGGCTTTGTTCAGAAAATTCTCAAAGTCGCTTACCTTCCCCTGCTCAATAATGTCTTTCTCCAAGGTACCGGTCTTGGCATCCAGCCCGATGTACGTCCTATCCTCCAAAGAGCGGAAGAACAGCATGTGTTCCACAAACGAGAAGAAATCTGCGAAGGTGCGATTATCACCATTATCGGCCAGCGTTGAGTTATTCTTAATATATTTCAAGACAGACAACTGGTTATCCTTTATCTCCTTGTTCAGATTCTCCGTACCTTTCAGACTGCAAGTGAATTTCGTGTTCCCACCCGTTCTGTCGAATTCAATCAATTCCTTACCGCCAATCGAAAAACTTTCTGAAACCAGCGTCCGATAGTCGGTTTTTGAATAGGTGTACTTCACCACCTTCCCATCAATCAGAAATTCATATTCAAACCTCGCCGTGTTGTCGTCCGTTTCCGCATTCGTATAATGCTTATATGGAAACTCCCAGCGAGCCTTGTCTGTCAGATGCTCAATAATGTCTAGGATTGCCCAACCCAGGTTTGACTTGCCTGAGCCATTATAGCCATAAATCATGGCATTGTTCACAATACCGTTCTTCACACATTCTGGATTGAACGTGTATGCCTTGGCAGATGCCAAATCAAAAGAAAAATCTTCCTTGAAGCACTTGAAATTTGAAACCTTGAAACTTCTAAGCATAATAATTTACTTGTTGATGACGGTGCAAAGATACAAACAAAAAACCAATATCCGTAGTTTTTTTACGGATAAAATGAAAAATATTGGTAAAGTTTAATATTTTTATAGGCGTTGAAGGCTTATTTGCGTAGAAAATCTACAATTTTACTGGCATAATTCCGTTTTATGTCGTTTCCAGTTTTTCAAGTGCAGCAAAGACGTTCTTGGCGTAGGTCTCCTTGTCGAAGAGTTTGGAACGCTCCAGAGAGGCTGCCGCCATCTGTTTCCGTTTCTCAGGATGCTCGTATAGGTCGAGGATGGCCGCTGCCAGATTGTCTGCGATGTGGTCTCTCTCAACGATGGTGGCCACATTCTGACAGATTTCAGGAATGCCACCACTGCGTGTCGTAATCAGGGGCAGTCCTACCGCCATTGCCTCAACGACGGTCAGGCCGAAAGGTTCCTCCCACATGGAGGGAACGACGGCCACGTCGGCCATCTTCAGGTAGGAAGGCACATCGTGGTAGTCGATGAAGCCGGTGAAGACTACCTGACTGCTGATGGATTCGCACTCTGCCGTGAGTCGGAGCACAAATGGCGAAGGCTGTTGCCCCTTTCCATAACCGCTGGCGCCGATGATGAGCAGTTTTAGGTGGGGAATCGTGTCGAGTTTCTTGACGGCTTGTATCAGCGGCAGGATGCCTTTCTCTTCTCTTAGCCGTCCGCTATAGACCAGAAGGAAGTCTTCGTCCACTATTCCGACGCGCTCTCTGGGGTAGGAGGGCGAGGAATAGAAGTGCTGAAGGTCAATGGCGTTATACACAGTAGAACATTTTCGGATGGCAGGGTTGATGCTGTTCACTTGAGCAGTGATGAAATCGGACACGCTGATGATGTGCTGGTAACCATCGAAGATCTCCTGTGCGTTCTTGGTGTCGGGATTGAGAAAACCGTTGTGCAAATGGAGCACAACGGGGCACATTACGGACTGTTTGAGCATGAGAACAAAGCCAGGCCGATTCTCCACAATGATCAGGTCGTAGTGTTCCTTCTTGATTCTTTGGATGGCTTTCCAGAGGAAATACTCGATGGAATGGTGGTAGTAGCCGTCTTTATGCAAATGGCTGAAGAGACATTTCCTGGTTCTGTTAGCCAGGGTGTTCACCTTAATATATATATAATGGTTCACCCCCGACTGCCGTGCGGGATGCTGCTCCACGTCAGGATGCCATACGCTGTACACGGTGATGTCGTGCAACTGGTGCTGGTCGTTATACTCTAGATAGAAGTCCACAAGATTCTCCACGGCTCCTCCCTGTACGGCAGGAACCGGCAGTATGCCCGATGTCAGAACAGCTATCTTCATAAGAGTTTATCATTTGGGCTTCCAGAAATCCTCGGTACTCTTGCCGTTGGCGAAGTGGTAGAAGTCGGTGACTACCGAAAAACTGTCGTCACTGAACTGCTGGTCTTTGTTTTCGATGAAGCACAGGGGAACTTCACCGATGAACGATGCCCAGCGGCTGTAGGTGCTCCAGGGACCGAGGATACGGTTGCAGAGCGACAGGGTGTAGAGGTCGAGAATGTCGCCAGAGGGTTCCTTGCCAAAGCGATAGCAGCGGCAGCCTTCGAACTGGTCTGTGGAAAATGCCTCGTTGCTGCTGATGAAGAAGGCCACACGCAGATCTTTGTAGAGTGCCTGTATGCGGAGCATGAACTGGCGGAATTCTTCCAAGGTATAGTAGTATCGGCCGTCAAAGAAGGTCTTGTAGTCACCGTGCCGGATATGAACGCCAACAATGAAGTCGGCCTCTTTCCGGATGTCGGCAACCATTTGGCTGGCTTTTGACATTATCTCCTCTCTTGGGCGGAAGATCTGCTGGAGCTCCTTCTTCGTCTGAGCCAGGTAGCGTGTGTCGTCCATCGTGTACCAGCCCTTCTTGAATCCTAATAACTGAAACAACCTGTCCCATGTCTTGTTGTGCGTTACCTTCCACGTCAGTCCCTTGTAGTTGTTCCAGCCGTTGCCGCGCTCCAGGTACCACTTGTGATAGAGTGGGAAATAGATAAAGGGGCAGTGGAGCAGGTTTGGGAAGTCCTCGATAGTCCAGTCGTAGAAGATAATAGCCATCTTCTTGTGTTCGGCTATACAGTCTGCTACGCTAGTAACGTAGGTCCACAAGCGGTTACAGGTCTGACCAGGGGCATCGCAGATGATTCGCATGATATGATGATTTTTCTGCAAAGATACATTTTTTTTCTAAAACGTGCAAGTTGTAGAAGAGAATCTAAGGAAAAAGTTTTGTGCTTACTGGAATTATTGCTATTTTTGCAAAAATTTCTTTTCATGAATAGAGATATAAGCAAACAGGCTGATGGCAGAATCGTATGGCTCGACTGGATGAAGGTGTGGGCGATTCTCGCAATCATTTGGGGACATTTCTTTTCGGCCGGCCATGTCTATCTGTATGTGTTCAGTGTTCAGGCCTTTTGTCTGATATCTGGATTCCTGTATAAGAAGTCCGCCGATTGGAAAACCTGCGTCAGCAAGTGTTTCTGGCAGCTTTTCGTGCCTACGGTCATCATGAGCATCATCATGCAGCTGGAGGCTTGGTTGCGTTGTATGGCCTTGGGTACAAGCTATGATGTCTCGTGGCCGTGGTTCTTTGAATGGCTGTTGTTGGGTCACCGTTGGTGCATGGGGCCTTGCTGGTACTTTTATACGCTGATTGTGATGAGGCTGATTATGCAGGCGCTGCCCGAGCGGAAATGGGCATACGCCCTGCTCTTTGTTGTTCTCTCTGCCGGCGCTATTTACTTGCATCACATTGGTTTCGAGGTGAGTAATGCCAATGTCAACGTGCTGGTCTGCATGCCTTTCTTCCTGATAGGCGTATTCCTGAAGTCACTGAAACCGGCGCTGAGCGGGTTGAAATGCTATTGGAAGGAAACTGTGCTGCTGGCCGTGGCCGTTGCTGTGATTATCCTGTGTGGCAACTACAACGGCTACGTCTGGATGTACAAAAACGGGTTTGGCGACAACTATGTGTTATATATAATAGGTGGAATAGCTGGTGCTATGATGCTTTACATCCTCTCCCTTTGGCTCAGTCGTCTGCCATACCGTCAGATGGTGCTGACGTTGTCGAAAGGCTCCATCCTGATTATCGGTCTGCATATCATCATCGTCCGCAGGCTGACGGAGTTGCCCGACCGTATGTGGGGCGAGGATCTGCTGTTCTCGCTGCTGATCCTCTTCAGTTTCATTCCACTTATCCGACTGGCCGAACTGTTCTTCCCGCTGATGTTAGGTAAGCGTTAATAATAGCAAACAAGAGCAGCTACAATCGTATTCGATTGTAGCTGCCATTGCTATTGTGTAAAGGTTCTTGCCTACCGTATTGTCTATGTTTAGAATGGCAGGCCGAAAACGCCTTCAGTTCCCGTATCGAAAGGATTGTCAATACCTCGGGTGCTGGGAATTATCGTGCCGTCATCATCGGTGCCGCCCCAACCGATATCCTCGGAACTGACCCCGGAACTGCTCATCAGGCGCACACACTCAATCTCTACCTCTTTTACTTCTGGTATGATATATTGCTTTTTCTTCATAGTCAATGTCCTCCTCTCAGATTACTTAATAACAGTTTTCTTGCCATTCTTGATATAGAGCCCCTTCTTCAAAGCCTTAGTCACGCGGCGGCCCTGCAGGTCGTAAGTATCTTCCATATTCACGCTGTTACCATTAACCTTTTGGATGCCGGTGGCCTCATCGAAGTTGAAACAGATGCGAGATGTGGCAACTTCTTCGTTCAAAATAGCAGCCAGTTCAAACCAACCACGGAACGCCATGATATTGGTGTTGCCGGTAGAATAATAGAACTTGTTGCCACTGATGAACAGACCCTTGTCGGGCACCTTGGTCTTAGCAAGTACGCCTTTGAACTTACCAGCCAAGTCATAATTTGTTTCTTTACCACTCACATCATCTGCGGTTGCCGAAATGGTCACGCCGTCCACATTGAATGATGTAATATCGCGTGTTGTCTGAATGAGATATGGTACACCAGCATTGATTTTCTTGAGAGCATTCAGTGTGTATGTGCTGAAATTCAGAGTAATAGCCTGAGGAATCAGTGTGTTTTCATCGATGTCCGCAGTGTAGTTTGTGTACTGCTTAATAATGGCATCGCTGCCAAATGCTGCATCAGCCTGAGCCTTGGTCATAGCGAACGGCAGGCAGATGGTGCTCCACTCGCCAGCCTTTATGGTACGCTTTACTGTTACGTTAACCCCTGTGCGTGCCATCGGAGCAGTGGTGGAATTCTCGTCTAAGGTAATTCTGTCGGTTACTGTCACCTTGAACGGCACATTGGCAATCTTGTCTTCCACGCCGGTAGCCTCGAACTGGATGTTAGTGATGGTGACGTCGTAATCGCCCAGTGCCAGGGCGTTGTCAACGTCGAACTGCAACTCGATGCTGGCCGTCTCAAAGAAATCAGCGGCGGTGGCAGCAACGTTCACCTTGCCAGCCGTCATTCCGCCAACCTCGCAAAGGCTGAACCCGGTCAAGGCTCCTTTGGTGACGTTGGAGAATCCTGTTGCAGGAAACTGAACCGAGAACTGCACGCCCGTATACTTGTTGGCGGGAGCTGTAAAGTTGATGGTTGCCTTTACCGTCTCGCCGGGCAGTGCCTCCACGTCGGTCATGGTAACTGTTTGTGCCGTCGCTATGCCTGTTAAAGCGAATAGCATGAGCAGATTAAAAATGCGTTTTTTCATTTTTCGTACTATTTTTGTTGTTGAATACTCTTGTCTGTTATTGATTAACCAGTATCTTCAGAATTTCAGCAGCATCAGCTGTGTTGAATTTGCCGTCGCCATTAACATCAGAGCGAGTCGATTTCTCCAGCACGACACTCTGGAATCCTTCACCAAAGACTGGGGTGCCATTACACCAGGTGATGGTTGCATTCTGGATCTCGTCAGATTTTATCAAGCCAGTTTTGTGGGCATAAGCCTTGATTGTGTATCTCTTGACCAATGTCCATTCTCCACCGATGTTTTTCTGGGCGGCATCGTCAACCTCTATCCAACTGTTGATTTCTGCACCATCCGTAGTACACTTAAAGATCAGTTTCCCCTTGTTGTATTCGACGGTCGGCGTGGCACACTTTTGTGCTGTACCCTCTTCACCTACATGAGCCTTGTCTGCGAATCTGTCCCAAGGTGAAGACATGCCATCGACATTTATTGTACTAGGCACACGCAACTTTGCATATTCGTAGTTTTTCGTGTCAAATGACGAGATGTCTGCTTCTGGCATATTCTCACTAGTTGTCGTAATCGACTTCAGGTTAGAACAACCGGTGAAAGCTGTTTTTCCAATTTTTGTTATCGATGAAGGCAGAGTTACATTCTCAAGTGCATAGCAGTTGCGGAATACGCCGGAAGGCAGCTGCATAACATGAGAGCCCTCGGCAAACTCTAGTCTCTTCATGCTGGCACAGTAGAGGAACGCGTCGGCACCGATGCGCTCTACGCTGGCAGGAATGGTGAAACTGGTGAATCGGTTGTCGAAGAAGGCTCTTCTGCCGATGCTGTCGATGGCGGCCTCGATAGTCATGCCCGTTATGTTCTGGTTACCCTCGAATGCACCGTTCTGTATGCATTTTACGGGATACGAATCGTTGTTATACGTAATCTCTGACGGAATAGTGATAACTCCTGTTACGTCAGGACTGGCTATGACTTCGGCCTTGTCCTGCAGTAGGTACACCCTGTAGTTCAGCGTATTGTTCTTGTAGGCGAACGTCGTCTCCTGTTCGGACTGTCTGTACATCACATTGATGACAATGTCATCATTAGGCATTGTTTCGGGAATAACCAGCTCGTCGTAGGCGAATCCTGCCCACTGTAGAGCCTCCTCAATGGCTGCTTGGTCAATGGCGTCGCCAAAGAAATAGGATTGAGCTTCAGGCAGGCTGAACTCATTGGCGTTAGCTGGTTGCTGACTGCCATCAGCGTAGCTGAATGACAGCTGATATTTGAACTTGCCACTGACCACTATATTCTCGCCAGGCATAACAACTGGTATGTCCTGCCAATGAGAGAATTCATGTCCCGCTTTCTCTGGTTCGGCAATGGGAGTGACAGGTGTGCCGACCATAATCTGGAATGTTTGTTTCTCATCGTTAACAGTGTATATCTCGCCATCAACCTTATAAGTCAAGGTGTATTCTTGGGCTTTCACCTTGTGAACAAAGTTGCTCCAGGGTTCTGTGGTGAACTTGCCGGAGTCATCTACGTATAGGTATGCAGAAGTATATGTTGTTTGGTCAAAGGCGTCTTTAGCTGCAGAAGGAGCATTGTCACTCTCTCTAACTGAAATCTGGGCAATCTTTGAACACTCAGTAAAGGCCTTCTTGCCGATATAACTGATTGTGCCAGGTAACGTAATAGTCTTTAAAGAGTCACAATTGGCGAAAGCATAATCGTAGATATTTGCGATGCTGTTGAGGAAATCAAGATTCCTGATTGCGTCACAATTCTGAAAAGCGTAATGGAGAATTGTATTCATGTTGCTGCTTAGAGTGATATCCGACAACTTTGTACAGTTCCAGAATGTGTATTTAGGTACAGGAAGCTCAAAACCGTCGGCAAAAACTGCTTTTACAAGACTTTTACAATTCTTAAAGACTTCGTTGCCCAACGTCTCGATGGAAGCAGGAATAGTTATATTTTCAATGGCGGTATTACAAAAAGCCTGATAACCTATCTCCTTGACGTTAGTGGGAATCTCAATGGTAGAGAGTGAAGCACAATCCCGGAATGCATTAAGTATTGATTATCAATTAATTGGCTATTAAATGGTAGAAAAGCGTCTTTGGGAAACTGTGAGTTGGAAGCAGTGGCTGAAGTTTTAACATATTTAACTTCTTTTTGGACTCTGCGAGCATTTAGGACTACTTCTGTTCTGTTAATGAGGGAGCTTACACCGCATAATGATCATGCCCGTGCCCTAAAATATCAGCTTCTTTATGACCCGCTTTCACCTTTACTCCTTAGGTATCTACAACCTGCCGACATTATCAAGCCGTTACGACAGGAAAGTCTGATAGATAGGGGACCCATATTGTTCTAAATTCATAAATAAACATAAACGGTAATCGGATAATTATCTGAAAATGAGCGTTAGTCACTTTTGGTAAGCAACTGACATCCATGTGCGTTCTTGGCTGTATGAAGGAAAAGTAGTACCTTTGCAGCGGTTACGGACAAAAGGTGACCAATATTGTATAACTAAACAGAATAGGAACAATGAAAAGAATGGACCTGAACCTTGCGCACAGCGCACAAGGAATGTTGAAACAGAGTGAGAAACCAGCAGCTTGTGGTGCTGCCTGCGGTGCTGGCGATAAGCCCGCAGAGGAGAAGCCTGCTGCCTGCGGAAGTGCATGCGGTGCCGGTGACAAGCCTGCTGAAGAAAAGCCCGCAGCCTGTGGCACGGCATGTGGGGCTGGTGAGAAATAGTACATTCGCACAGATGGACTACTTTGCATTCCAGTGGCATATTACTGACGAGTGCGACCAACGTTGCAAGCACTGCTACATCTTCTCCGAAGGGCATCCCAAACTGGTGGAGATGTCTTGGGAGCGGATGAAGTCAGTGCTTGCCAACATTCATCGCATGTGTTGCAGGATGAACCGTATACCTTATTTATATATTACGGGTGGCGACCCAATCCTGCACAGTCGTTTTTGGGATTTTCTTGAATTGCTGTACTCGAAGCGCATTCCGTTCACCATTATGGGCAACCCGTTTCATCTTTCGGATGAGGTATGCCAGCGAATGAAGAACTTAGGATGCCGCAAGTATCAATTGAGCCTCGACGGACTCCGCGAGACGCACGACCGATTTCGTAAGTCTGGCTCATACGACCGCACACTGGAAGCCATCGCCACGATTCGGAAGAGTGGGATGCACTGTGCTATCATGTCTACTGTCTCTGCAGCTAACATCGATGAGATTCCTCGGTTGATTGATGTGGTCGTAGAGCACAAGGCCGATATCTTCGCCTTTGGCCGCTATTGTCCGACATCGGAAGATAAGGCTCAGAAAAGGCTCGCCGGAGGCAACGAAGGGAAGATCTTTTATGAGTGGCATGTGGAACCGGAACGATACCGTGACTTTCTGGACAAATGCTGGCAGAAGTATGAGCAGTATAAGGACTCGGATACTACATTCAACCTGAAAGACCATCTCTGGACACTCTACCTCTATGAACGCGGGTTGTTCAAGATACCCGAAGGATTGGCAGAAGATACTATCTATGACGGTTGTAACTGTGGCAACTGCCATTTTACGATTTCTGCTGAGGGACGACTTATGGCCTGTCGCCGCTTTGACAGTTACGTAGGTACTATCCAAGACGAACTCTATGATGCGTTCATCGGTTCAAAAATGGAGCAATATCGTGAGCATGAGAAATTTGAGAAGTGCAGCAAATGCGAACTGCTTCGTTTCTGTCGCGGCTGTCCTGCTGTCGCCTTTGGATATACTAAGAACTTTTATGCCCCCGATCCACAATGCTGGCACAAGTGAGAGCAGAGCTATGCTTGCATGAGCTATGCCAAACGTAGAGTCAGTATCGACAACGTCAATGCTGGAAGAAAATATGAATATCTTTGAACTCATAAAGTATCGCCGCTCCATCCGCAAATACGAGGAACGGCAAGTGGATAGGAACGATCTGGAACGGATCATCGAGGCCGGTCTCTATGCCCCCAACGCTGGGGGCGGTCAGCGCAGCATGATAGTGGCCGTGCGTGACCCCAAGCAGGTAGAAACCATCGGCAAGATGAACCTTGGCAAGATGGACCGCTCGCGCCTGGCAGGCAGCTACGTTTCAAAAGAGCAGCCCAGCATCATTGATGATCCCACCATTAAGAGTGGTTTCTACGGTGCCCCAACGGTTTGCGTCGTCTTTGCCCAGGCTAATTTCCTCTACAGCATTCCCGATGCCTTCTGTTGTGCTGAGAATATGGTGCTGGCCGCCACAGCACTTGGCATCAGCAGTTGCATCATCGCTCGTGGCGAAGAGACTTTCGACAGTGCATACGGACAGCAGCTGATGGAGCAGTGGGGTGTACCCCGTGGCTATGTTGCACGCTGTTTCGTGCTCTTAGGCTACTGTAAGGGCGACTACCCCACAGAGAAACCCCGCAGACAAGGACGCTATCATATCATCGAAGAATCAAAACATAAATAGGCTTTCTATGACCCGACATCAAGTTACCGACCCCATGTTTCCAGAGTGTCCCGTGCGTAACGTTCTTTCGCGCATTGGCGACAAGTGGTCTATCCTTGTCATGCTCACGCTCGACGGTGCTGAGCATCCCTTGCGCTTCAAAGAAATAGAAGCCGCCATCCCCGACATCTCGCAGAAGATGCTTACCCGCACACTGCGCGACCTCGAAGCCGATGGCCTTGTCGTGCGACAGGCCTACGCAGAGGTACCGCCCCGTGTGGAATATGCACTTACCGACCGTTCCCGTTCGCTCACACCGCTCATCCAGAATCTTGTAGGCTGGGCACTGGACAACCTTCACGGCATCGTCAGCGACCGCGAGGCATTCATGAAAAAGAATTCGGAGTGACGCATCTAAGTTTTTTTATCGCTAAGAGACGCGCAGCCCTCCTGTACACATGTTGATTCGTTGCAAAGGCATACGCTTTTGTTGCACGCTATTGCGGGGATGAAAGTTAGTTTATATCTTTGCCGAAAAATTCAAGCAACGAATAAACATGAAAAAAGTATTTCTGACATTGATGCTTATCTGTGCGGCGGTGACAAATGCTGCCGACAGGTTCGTAACGTTTAAGAATGGTGAGGCCTCCTTTGCCATAGCAAAGGGCGGGCAAGTGCTTAACATTGTCTGCGACAGCGAGGAGGATGCGGGGGTCATGATGGCCCTGCAGAGCCATCAAGCCGACCTGAAAGCCGTGACAGGCGTTGAACCCCAGTTGGGACAGACGCTTCAGGAGCAGTGCATCATAATAGGCAGCCCGAAGTCGCCACTCATCCGGCGGCTCATCAAGTCAGGAAAGATTGAGAAGAAAGACATAGAAGGTAAGCGGGAGTAGTATCTCCTGCAGATTGTTGACAACCCCACAGCGGGAGTGAAAGAGGCCCTGGTGATTGCCGGCAGCGACAAGCGCGGCACCATCTACGGCATCTACGAACTGTCGCGCCAGATGGGAGTATCGCCGTGGTACTGGTGGGCCGACGTCCCCGCACGGCATCAGGATAACATATATATAAAAAGAGGTGTATATACCGACGGCGAGCCCAAAGTGGCTTACCGTGGTATATTCATCAACGACGAGTGGCCCTCGTTTGGCAACTGGTGCAACGAGAAGTTCGGCGGCATCAATTCCAAGGTGTACAAGCACGTATTCGAACTGCTGCTGCGTCTGAAGGCCAACTACATGTGGCCCGCCATGTGGGGCAGTGCCTTCTATGACGACGACCCTCAGAATGGTATTCTTGCCGACCGGATGGGCATCGTAATGGATACCTCGCGGCACGAGGTGTGCATATCTCGCGTGCGCGCGTATATTATAAAAAGGATATACGGCGTACCTGTATTTTTTTATTTTTCTGTCGTCACTATTGGTATAACTACCTTATACACAGTGTTTTACAGAGTGACGACAAACGCTGGCGTGTCGACACGCTATATATTTTGCTCACAACCAGCGGGCGCGATGGAAAAAGTAATAGGCGCAAGAGAAAAATTTCGCGACGTGAGAGATTTTTTTTGCGACGTGAGAGATTTTTTTTGCGGCGTGAGAGATTTTCTTTGCGGCGCGAGAGGCAAGGCCGGAGTTGTCGTCACTCTGCGATTTTGTCGTCACACCGTAACCTACTCTGTATCAGCATTATAGACCAAAAGTGACGACAAATACAAAAATACAATATATATAATAAATGTAATACTTATTCCGTTTTTGATGCAAAACGGTGGCATTTCCAACAATTCAAAACAGGTTCTTATGAT